>JAEWJK010000006.1 GCA_023386555.1 Bacteroidota bacterium
CATTTTTTAGCTACAGTATCTCCTCTGCAACACTATACCGCAAAAACAGTTCTTTAGAATATCCGCATCAAAAAATTAGTTGAAAGCTTTTTGATTTTTAGAAAGGGAAGTTGTGCAACTGCCACCGCTGTTGTACGCATCGGGTCTAATCATATACTACTTGCACACCTGTCCGGTGTTCTCGGTTGCGCTGTTCTTCCAGTTTTCTTACATCGGATATTCTTATAAGGTTCATCCTGTTGGCAGGCTTCTGATTTATCAAGGAGTCTAGCTCATGATTATCATAGTCTTTTATTGTAATCTGCTTTCCCGCATCCTTGCTCTGAGTGAAATAACCACCACCATAATTAATTACTTCAACCACTTTGTCTGATTTAAATAACAAAAAACCATCTACGCCGCTGTTAAAGCCACTGTATTCAACCTTTACAGATGGATGTTTTGCGTTCTCGTCATTTATGTCGCCGTAATAAAACCGTACCTCACCGTCTTTATCCACTCTGCTCACAGTCACACCATTGTATATATAACGGCTCTCACTGTTTGTACAAGACAGTAGAATGAAGAGAAAGATGTAAATTATATACTTCATGAGGTAAGTGCCATAGATTGCGTACAACGTTGGACGTATTTGTGCAGGTGTGGTATTCATGGAACCATTCAGCCCGAACAAATGCCTGCTAAAGATACTGCTGTTGATGATTAACATACAAAAGCTAAATTGGTAACATTCAGCCGAAACCGAAGCCGAATAAGGAACTGCAGCCGAAGTTGTCAACATTCAGCCACACTTGCACAAATACGCATGTTGCCTGCAGTGCTGCCTCTCATGATGTCTGAACTAATAATTATAGTTTATAGCTACAGTGTCCCAATTATTAGCATTGACTAATTGTGTTTCTTTGACGTTTCGATTTTTAAAAAAGTCTATATAGTTTTTATCAGAAGGGTTTCCCTTGATAACCATATAAACTGTTGTATCTCTATTAATCCTGTTCAGTTCCATCATGTCGTACCAACCGCTTATACTTATATTAGCTGTATCAAAGGGTGGTATATTAATTAGGTTCACTTTTACTATTGCGCTTCTGAAGCACTCAAAATCTACCGTATGATTTCCAAGTTTATACGGATGTTTGTATCTATCCACGTTAGATGCGGGGACATAAAGCCTATTATTCACTCGGTAATCAGGGTTTACAAAAACGGCAAAAGAACTCTGTCCACCATCTGCTTCATAGGCTATTGAATAACGTCCATTTGTATCAGTCGTGACAGGCAATACATAGCGAAAGTTATTATATTCCTCCTCACTCCAAATCCCACTAAAATAGTAAGCTTTATATGGAACAAGTTGAACGTTCATATTCGGGATTGGTTGCCCTGTCACTTTATCTGTCACTTTTCCTTCAAATTGAACAGGACCGGTCAAACTAACAATTTTTTTACAAGAGAGATTTAAGAAAATCAAAAGTACCAAGGAAAGAGTTTTGTATTTCATAGATTTTAATTTGCTCCCGAAGAAGCACTTTTTAAAATTTGTGCTCGCATTGCAGGCAACGGTTTCGGGCTTTGCGTTCGGGCGGGTTTCGGAGCACAAAACTGTCAACCTGCACTGAACTTGAATAGAAGCACAAAGCTCCAAGTTTGCACGTCACCCCGCCTGATGCAAAACCCGTGTTATGCCTCGTTATTCTTTTCATCGTCTCTTGTATTGTCGTCTTAAATCATTGTCACTTGCAATGTTGCCAAGTCCAAGTGTCAAGGTGAAATAGTAGTTGTAATTTACGTTTGGTGAATTTGTTAATGTCGTTTGGTTGTTGTCAATGTTCCACCTAACTTTTTCAAGTGGCACTAAATATCCAAATCTAAAATTCACTAAGTAAAACCATTGATGTGATATTCCAATTCCCAAGTCAAGATGCGCTCTTGAATTTGTAACTTCTTTGTAATTAAGATTGGTCTGCAAATAGTTTCCTAATGTTGTCGGGTTAGGTACTTTTTCTCTGTATAGGTAATTAAGTCCTGAACCTTTAAAACCAACGTATGGATAAACGGAAAACCATTGGCTCTTTGTCAAAGAGTAACCCACATTGAAAGAAGTCGAACGATATTCAACCTCGGTTAAATATGTATCATTGTCGTCTTTTTTTGTTGTCTTGTTGAATGAAAATGTTGTAATAAATCTGTTTGTGTAAAGTTGAAAACCGATACCAATATTTGCTGTCGAATAGTTTGCAGGAGGAAAGCCGTTTGCAGTCAATTGTTGATTAATTTCTTTCGTGTCAATAACTGGAAACTCAATTGGCATTATTAAGAAGCCACCAAAAACATTGTTTTTTGTTGTGTCAGTCTGTGAATAGGCATTTTCCAGATGTCCTAAAAGTCCAATAAGAATTAAAAGAAAAAATTTTATCGTTGATGTCATTTGTTGTCGGTCTTTATAATGAGGCATAACGGTTAACGGCTTGCTGCTGTGCCGGTATATTATGTTCGTCCGCTTGGCAACAGAAGCCGATTGAAAAACCAAAGTACAAATATATTCTTCCGTTCAACTGCGTTCGGTCACGCCGGAACTGCTGCTGAAAAGCGAACTGACCCGTCCTGAAAAAAGTTGATTGTTTTGGTTAATTAATCCTGTTATTGGTTGACTAAGATAAAACATCCTGAATAAGGTTGTATAATTGTGTGTTGGCAAAAACATTTGTGTAGCCTTTCATAGCTAAAGCAAATGTTTTTGTGCGTAGGCTTGTCAGGGTTCATTCATACTTGCCTCCTTTCTTTTTGCGGTCCAGTAATAGTTCTTCCATCTTTTTATTTGCGGTCCCCGCTGTCGGTGTACATCATCAGGTATCTGCCAGTTAAGAGAGCTGTGTCTTCTTCTGTAGTTGTAAATAGTTACACACCTGCTAATGTGAGTAGAGGCAGCATCGACATCAGGATAAGTGTTGTGCAGCAACTCTGTTTTTAAAATACCATTCACTCTTTCTGCAATAGGATTCTCTAATGGATCTCCGCTTTCAGTCATACTGATGTGTGCATTATGCTTTTTAAGTAACTCAACATAGTCGGTGCTGCAGTACTGAATGCCACGATCGCTGTGATGGATAACAATTGTTTCAGCTGGCTTTTGAGCCAGTGCTTTCTTTAAGGCTACCACAGCTGAGGACACCTTCATATCATCACTAACATGAAAGCCAACAATCTTTCTTGAATAAGCATCTGTTATGAGGTACAGGTAAGCGAACCTGCTTTTCAGTGGAATGTAAGTTATATCGGCCACCCACATCTCATGTGCTTTCAATGGTGTAAAATCCTTTACCAGGTTGGGATAGCGATAATAATGATGTTTACTCATAGTGGTGTACACATTACGTTTCGTTCTTCTTACCAGCAACTTGTTTCGTTTCAGCAACTCAAAGAATTTATCTCTTCCTATGCAGATGTTGTGTTGTAAAAAGAATGGCTGCAGCATGATGAATAGTTTTCTTCCACCACACCTCGGCTGATGTTTTCTTATCAGGTCAATCTGCTCTAAGATGAATTGCTCATTTGTTTTGCTTCGCATAACCAAATGCTGGTGCTTATAAAAAGCCTGTGGCGAATAGCCCAACAGTTTGCATAGCCCTGTTACAGAAACACGACTATACTTTTGCTTCAATTCTTTTACTGTTGGGCACCAGGCTTTTTTCTGATCGAAATATCCAGCTGCTTTTCTGCAATATTGATCATCGTGTCTAAAGCCTCTGAGCGAAGCTTTTCCCACTTCAATTGGTTTTGTAAAGCTGCAATTTGTTGCTTCAATTCTTTAACTGTAGCATCATTACTGTCTGTTTTTTCAGGAGAAGAATTCATACTGCTTCTGGAGTATCGGTTCTGGTTTTCAGTAGGAGGCAAATTATGAATTCCCTGGTGAATGGCAACCCATTTACAAATAGTCGTTCGGCTAATTCCATACTTACTGGCAAGGTCACGAAAACCTGTTCCTGTGGTTAAATACTCCTGAATGATCTGGTCTTTTGAAATCATTTTGGCTGATTTTTTAATCAACCTATTTCAGGACTAGACATAACAAATGCTCATGTTTACTATTGTCAGCCCCGATTTTGGCAATATAACTGTTGTACGCAGTCAACCATTTGGAAGTGGAATTAAAACTCTCGTCGGGTTACATTTCCTTTGGTTCTACCAGCAGACACACTCAAAAGGAAATTTGTCCCACTAAGTGATTTGCCGAACGTCACTTGATAGAAGTTTGGACGTCGTGCAAAACCAGTAGAATCTTCTCGATACTCTACAGACGTCAGTATAGTCATAAACTGATATGTTAGAGGACCGGATTTTACCACTTCTAAGACGTTTACGTCAAAACAGCTTAGATGCCAATATTGTTTAATAAATGTAGTTAATAGAGAGTCTTGAGCGAAAATAGTTACCCAAAATCTTCTGTTCGAAATGGTCGGGTCAAAACTTATTTTGGAGCACTGATAAGTCACACTAAAATTTGAGCTGTCCACAAGCACTCCTTGCGAATGCTGAGCTTTAGCTTGCTGTAAGGCCAAGAAAAAGACAAGTAAAAATAAATAATATTGGAAGTTTCTTTGTGTCATGTCATTGCGTACAACGTTTTGCGGCTTGGCGAAGGTGGCGTTTTTTACCACAAATGTTGATGCGGAGAACTAAACTTTGACTAACCACAAAACTGTCTGCGGAGCACTGAACCGCCACTTTTGCCAAACCGCTGTTACCTGCTACCCGATTGTCCGTCTGAAGTGGTGTCGTGTCAAGTTTGCAGTCGGCTTGTCCAAGACGATTTGTTAATTTTATATTGTCGGCTAAAAGTGTTGCTTTCATTTTGACCTTTTCTTAAATGCCAATAACACAATTAATCCAACTACAGCTAATGAAATTACTATCCAAATAGCTGTCTTTTGTTCAGTAGGTTTTTGTGTCGCACAGTCGCACTCTGGTTCTTTGTCATCATGTTTGCTTTCGTCCTTTTCTGTCGGGCTAATAAATTTTATCGGCTGTGTTTCAGGTGAAATATTTCCACTTGCATCCATAAGTGAAAATGTTGCTTCATACTCTTGTCCTTCTTCAAAGTCAAATTCACCTGAACACATTCCGTGTCCAAGTTGAAATGAACAAGAGTCAGGAAAGAGATAATAATCACTACTTGAATTAGTTTTTAAATTTTTGACTTTAGCATAAACAACCACAGGTGAGTTGTCCGAAATGGAGGCACAAAAGTTTACGAATACCGCAGGTCCGCATCCGTAAAATATCATTCTTTTTGAATTGTAGCTCGGTGGATTGTTCCAAATTGGTTTTTGGTTATCAGCAATATCTGATACTGTCCAACTGATATTATCTCTTTCAAAGTCTGCTTTTTCATATTCGTCTAAGCTGTCAATGTTTAATTTGTAATGTTTGCCTGTAATTAAATTTGAGGAAGGTTTAAGTATGGCTTGGGTAAGGTCAAACTGTCCTACAAGTGTTTTCAGAACTGTTAGAGGAATGGTGTCGTCCCCTGATGTTAAGTAAATCGCATTACCATTGTTTAAGTGTCTAATAACTGATTGTGATGATGAATAACCTTCAATAATAAATATCGGGTTAGAGAAAATTGTCTGGGTGCGAGGAAACACACTAATGCCCGATGAAGAACACATTGCAAAGCTGTTGTCTGCAAGAGAAGTCAAAAACAGTCCAAGCAGAATTTGTAATATGAATTTATGTCTGTTCATTTCTTGTCGTCAGTTTAATGTTTGCACGGTCGTCACGGGTTGCAGGTAACGTTCAGGGCTTTCTGCTGTGCTGATATTCCGTGATTCTTCAGCCCGAACCGAAGCTGAGTAAAGTTAACGCAGTTGATGGTATATTCTGTTGCTCGGCTTTGTTCTAGCCCGGTTTGCAGCTGAGTAGCGATATGTCGATCAGTTTATATTCTTCAGCCAGCGTAGCAGAAAACTCCATGTTAGGCACAGTGCTTTCTGTCACATAGCAACCTTCCCGTCATACCATAAATAATGTAAAGCTCTTAGTGCATTAATGCAATGGTTACCCCAATGATGATAAAAACCAAACCTCAACTGCCAAAATGCATCTTCGGTTGCTTCGTCTGTCCCGATTGCCTCAATCTTTGTCAACTCAATTTTTAAGTGTCGATAAATGTCAGTGAAATCGTCAACAAGCCATCCTTGTGTTGGTTCCTCTTCTTTTTCATAATTAGGATCAAATACTTCCCAATAGAATGCATCTTTTTCGAGTTGAGAAATATGTCCAGCGTCTTTGTTGTCAAAAAACTTGTCATTGTCAAAATCGCTGTCAGGCCCAGAATATTTTAGGTCAACTTGTTCAAGGTTATGTCCAGTTAAATAAAGTTCAGCTAAAGCTCCATGAGATTTTCTATAAAACTCTTCCTTCTTAATGTCCGCAGTTTCTAAGAGAGTTACAAACTGTCTTGCTGCGCTTAAAAAGGCAGCAGTTGTGGGTTTGTCGAGATATTCTTTTACGTCCGCCGAAAGTTTGATGTCGTTCATAGCATTGTGCCTAACACGCTAATTTACGCTATTAAGCGTTACTTATTAGTATTGTAATCCAACTAATTAGTATTATTAAAATCATATTACCGTTGCAGTAATACAAATTCTCAAAACTATTAAAAAGAATAGCTCATAGGCTTTCAAGCTTAAAATAGCTGTTGCTTCTTTAATCATCACTTCTCTTGTTCCCTCTTCATTTCCTGGTGCCTGCAAAGCAATTCGGCAACAATACTCTTGCGGTAAAATATTTTTCCGCCAATTTTTACATAAGGTAAAATGCCTTTCTTTCTCCAGCGTTGTATGGTTCGTTTACATACCGGTAACAACTGCTGTATGTTCTGGTCGTCTAACCAGGCATCTTGTGTTAACACATCAGTAATAGCATCGGGCGAAGGCAGTTTACGAAAACTGTTTAGTGCCTGTACATGGTGGTTGTAGGGTGTTTGCATATACGGGTTTGTTTTGGTTGGAACATAAACTTAAAAACATATTTTGAAATGTACAATAGGTGTCGCCGGCTGTCGCTATTTGTCAGCAGCTTAACTACTACACTGTTTACCCAGGGTTACTTCTTCTTCGCCTCTTGTTCAGGTCTTGTTCGGAACATCTTCGGGAATTCCCGAAGAAGAGTAAAAGAAATCCCGAACACGTCCCGAAGAAATGGTTATGATCTTCCATGTTTGTGCATGGTTTATCGCTGAGTTGTAAAAGAAAGTCATTAATAGCTGACCCTGTTTTTTGTTGAATAATGATAGACAAATACAGACTAATACTGACAAATACCGACGAAGAATGACAGCTATTTCTAAACCCTGCTTTAGCTTATTAAGTTTGGGGTGGATGCAGTAATACTAGTCAACCACTGCAACACTAAACCAATTTTACAAACATTAAAAAACCCTTGATTATGGGAAGAATTTCCAAAGGAATCCTTGGTGGATTCTCCGGTACGGTAGGTACCGTTATTGGTGGTAGCTGGAAAGGCATAGATTATATGCGTAGCCAGCCTGCACGCAGAACTGGCAACTTTAGCCAGGCACAGTTAGAACAACAGGCAAAGTTTGCTTTAATGATCAGTTTTCTCAGGTGCATGATGGGCTTGCTAATGGTGAGCTTTAGAAATTATGCTATTAAGATGACGGGCTATAACAATGCCGTTTCTTACAACCTGAAAAATGCCATTACAGGCAGCTACCCTACTTACAGCATTAGTTATGCTGATGTACTGGTTAGCCGTGGAGATCTGCCAAATGTGCTGGCACCTACTGCTACTGCTGCAGCGGCAGGTGGTATTAAGTATGACTGGACAGACAACACCGGTGTTGGTAAAGCTAAGGCAACAGATAAAGCAATATTGGTAGTGTATTGTGCTGCACACAATATGGCAATCTTTACTACTGGCAGTGCATTACGCAGTGCAGCTACAGAAACGATTAATGCCAGTAGTTTTAGTGGTGAGCAAGTGCATACTTACATTGGCTTTATCTCGGAAGATGGAAAGGATATTGCCAGCAGTATTTATACCGGTGCAGTTACGGTAAGCTGAATTTGAAGGATTGGATGGGACACGGATGACACGGATTTGATGGATGACCACAGATAAATGCCCTGCCTTCGGCAGAGATGATGGGAACACGGATGACGCTGATTGAACGGATGTCCGCAGATAAATAAGTAATAGCTTTTACCTTATCCGTGATAATCAGTTCTATCCGTGTTATCTGTGTTCAGGAACCACAACCTGTCAGGTTAAGATGATAAGCATTACTGCTGATGCTGACCTATTGTTAGTACATCAACAAACCTGACAGGTTCCTTTTCACTAAAACTCCAACCCTACCACCTGCACATGCAAAGACACCCAGCTCCAACATCAGAGGAACCACAACCTGTCAGGTTAAGATGATAAGCATTACTGCTGATGCTGACCTATTGTTAGTACATCAACAAACCTGACAGGTTCTTTCTACTAAAACTCCAACCCTACCATCTCCAACATCAGGAGACTACTATCTCTCACATACTGCGACGGGTATCGTTCAGAGCATGAGAGAGGAACCACAACCTGTCAGGTTAAGATGATAAGCATTACTGCTGATGCTGACCTATTGTTAGTACATCAACAAACCTGACAGGTTCTTTTCGCATTATAATCCGTTTTAATCAGTTCTATCCGTGTTATGCGTGTTCTATTAAATTTATAATTCGTGATTATCAGTACCATCCGTGTAATCCGTGTTCTATCATGCAATAAATTCATAATTAATATTACCGATAATGCCTTTGCTGTAACTTGCAGCCCTTTAGCAATTTTATGACAACCGATCTCTCGAATTTTGACCCCAACTCAGTAGGAAATCCCAATAATAACATCTTCGGATTACCTTTTACCGAAGACGATGCAAAGCTTGTAATTCTGCCTGTTCCCTGGGAAGTTACTGTTAGCTATGGTGCAGGTACAGCAAGAGCTGCAGAACAGGTTTTTAAAGCCAGTTTGCAGGTAGATCTTTTTGATCCGGATATGATCGATGGATGGAAGCAAGGCTTTTACATGAGGAATGTTGATAAGAAAGTGTTACTGAAAAGTGATTACCTGAGAAAGGAAGCTGAACTGTACATTGATTATATTTCCAGAGGCGAGGAAGTTGAAGTTAACAAGTTCATGTGCAAAAGCCTGAAAGATATTAATGAGGGCAGCAGGTTCATGAATGAATGGGTATATCAGCAAACGAAAGAGCTTTTAGAAAAAGATAAATTGGTTGCATTGCTTGGTGGAGATCACAGTACTCCACTCGGTTATTTTAAAGCACAAGCTGAAAAACATGGTGAGTTTGGAATTCTGCAGATAGATGCCCATCATGATTTCAGGGAAGGTTATGAAGGGTTTAAATATTCTCATGCTTCCATCATGTATAATGCGTTGAATGAAATTCCGGAATTGAAGAAGATCGTACAGGTGGGTATCAGGGATTTTTCTGAAGGTGAATTCAACTTTACTAAAGAGAACAGCGAAAGAGTATCGGCTTTCTACGACCAGGATATTAAGGAAAGAATGTATGAGGGTGAAAGCTGGAGGAATATTGTTGACGAGATCATTAGTAAGCTGCCACAGAAAGTTCATATCAGCTTTGATATAGATGGATTGGATCCGAAACTTTGTCCAGGTACAGGAACACCGGTAGCAGGTGGATTTGAAACAGAGCAGGTGATGTATCTATTCAAAAAACTTGTTGCCAGCGGTAAACAATTGATAGGATTTGATCTTGTGGAAATTGGATTAGGCGATACTGACTGGAATGCAAATGTTGGTGCAAGATTATTATTCAGAATGTGTAATTTGTTAGTGAAAGCAAACAGCTAATGGCAGCAAAGACGTACGACTATATTGTTACATTTAAGCAAACGAAGAATTTTGCTGCAATAAATCTCATTACTCAGTTTAGTTTACTAATTGCCATCCTGGTAATGAGTTATACTTTAATGAAGGAGCCTTTAGATAATTCAGGTAAGTTGATCGGTGTAGTATTTATCGTAGGGATAATTGCTTCCTGGATTTACACAAGAATTTCAGGTGAAAGCTACAAGGTTGCTCTCTATGTTGCATTATTGGGCTTTCTTATTTTCATGAAAAGTATCTGGTTTGCTTTAGGTTTTGTGATCATGATAATTTTTGAACGTTTCCTGAAATTCAAAGATGAAGTTGGTTTTGATGCAGAAGGTATTACATTCAACAGTTTTCCAAAAAGATCATACGAATGGAACGAGGTATCAAATGTTATAATGAAAGATGGTCTTCTTACAGTTGACTTAAGAAACAATAAGGTTTATCAGAAAGAAATAGAATCTGAAACTGATTCTTCTATGGAGAATGAATTCAACACTTTCTGCAGGCAATATTTATACAAGAACCAAACTGATATGCTGGCTGTTTAGCTTTTGAGTTTTTACTTTTTTTGACTTTTTATATATGTTATCACACTCACCATATCTTTTATATTCTGATGGACAGGGAAACATCTTTGAAGATGATTCGCTTTATGCTGTTGGTCGTTCTGGCTGGGATGCTTTTCCAATAGAACAGGATCAGTGGATCAAACTTCCTGAAGGTGGTAATTTGTATGAATTACCCGGCAGAAGAGGAATCGGCATCGATGTAAACACCGGTGAAATGCGTTTGTGTGAAAAAGGCTGGGCTGTAGCTGCTTTTATTCCACCGGCTCATACCGGACTTTTTATGTCAGCCTACGAAACATTACCTGATGCTCCTACCCTTCCTTTATTCTGTTATACTGCTGCAGGATGGCATGGTGGTGAGTTTTATGTTACGGCTGTAAGAATAGAACAGGATATCAGGCAGGAATGTGCAGGATACGATAATGATAAAATTCAGCATGGCGTTGAAAGATTATTACAGGCTTATTCACATAACCGATTGGTAAAACATCTTGCAGAGAATTGCTGTATGACCTATACCTGTCCTGCGGCAAGAAATTTCTTTTTAGAAAGATGGGAATGTCCGGTACCAACTTCAGCTGCATGTAATGCCAATTGTATTGGCTGCATATCTTTTCAACCCGAAGATGAAACGATCGTTTCTACACAAGACAGGTTGAACTTTAAACCTACTGTTGAAGAGATCGTTGAATTTACTGTTCCACATTTGATGAATGCTCCTTATCCCCTGGTGAGTTTTGGCCAGGGATGTGAAGGTGAACCATTGCTGATGTGGGATGTGATAGCAGAATCGATCAAGGAAATACGCAAGCACACAAAGAGAGGAAGCATCAACATCAATACGAACGGTTCTAATCCAAGATCAGTGAAAGCATTATGTGAAGCAGGATTGGATAGCATGAGAGTGAGTACTAACTCTGCAAGAAAACATATCTACACACCTTATTATAGGCCGAATAATTACCAGTTTGAAGACATAATTGAAAGCCTGAAAGTGGTAAGAAGCTTCGGTGGATGGACGAGCATCAACTATTTTGTTTTTCCCGGTATGACCGATAGTGTGGAAGAATATGAAGCACTTAGAAAGCTGATCATTGATACTGATCTTTGTATGATTCAATGGCGGAATTTTAATATTGATCCTGATTGGTATCTGGGACAGATTGGTGTAACAGATACAGGAGAATGCATGGGTGTAAAGCAGATGCAGGAATTGATCAGGGAAGAGTTTCCGAATCTGAAGTTTGGTTATTTCAATCCACCAATGGAAAGGATCAAAGGGAATTACGAAACAGATTTTGCTCACTATTAATGAGAAATCAGAAATGAGTAATGAGAAATACAAAAGTGAAACAGGATCAAACTTTCTCATTCCTTATTTGTTATTTCTCATTTCTTATTCCTTCTTCCTTTGATCACTCAAAATAAAACCTACCTCGGTATCAGCTTTGCCATCCTGGCCTGCATCATCTGGTCAGGGAATTTTATTGTGGCAAGAGCAGTGATCAATGAAATTCCACCCATATCGCTGGCCTTTTTCCGATGGTCAATTGCAACAATCATACTACTGCCATTTGCTATAAAGCCCTTCCTTCAAGAAAGAAATAATGTTAGTCAACATAAAGCTTATTTCTTCTGGACATCACTGTTCGGTGTAACTATCTTCAATACGTTTTTATACATAGCAGCACATACAACTTCCGCTATCAATATGGCATTGATTGGAACCTGTTCCTCTCCCATTTTTGCAGTATTCCTGGCCGCATGGTTTCTAAGAGAAAGAATATCTGTTGTTAGAATTGCCGGAATGCTGGTGATGCTGGCCGGTATTATTTACTTGGTAGTGAGAGGAAGTTTTGAAAGACTGCTCAACTTTCATTTTACTACAGGGGATCTTTGGGTGTTGGGTGCTGCTATATTTTTTGCAGGATACAATGTGCTGGTAAGAAAGAAACCATCAACCATCAGCCCAATCGTATTTCTATTCACTACATTCTTTATTGGCTCAGCATTATTACTACCTTTTTACTTTTGGGAAATAAGTCAATCTCCGGCAATCGAATGGACAACTAATCTGTTCCTCACCGTGATCTATCTTGGATTAGGCACTTCAGTGATCGCTTTTTTATTATGGAACTCAGCTATTGCAAAACTCGGTGCTGCAAGAACAGCTTTGTTTGGAAACCTCATTCCTTTATTCAGCAGCCTTGAAGCAGTGTGGTTGTTGAATGAGGAAATCACTTTCATTCATCTTATCAGTGGATTACTTATCATTGTCGGATTAATAATCGTAAACCTGAAAAAAGCAAGGTAATGGAAGTGGAGTTGTTCGATCTTATATTGCTTTGCCTTGTTGCTTTTGCTGCCGGATTTGTTGATGCCATTGCAGGTGGTGGTGGATTGATACAGGTTCCAATGGGTTTGGTTTTATTACCGCAATATCCTGTTGCTACTGTAATAGGCACTTTGAAAATTCCTGCATTCAGCGGAACAGCCATTGCTGCAACACAATATGCCAGGAAAGTGCAGATCAATTATTCGCAGCTGATGGTGATGGCTGCTATTGCTTTCATCGCTGCTTTTTCAGGAAGCAATTTGCTTTCCATGGTGAGCAATAGCTTCATGAAACCATTTCTGCTCTTTGTGTTAATAGCAGTTGCTATTTATACATACAGCAATAAGAAATTCGGCATTCATACGCATAAAGCACATTCAAAAAAACAGGAATGGATCTATGTTATTTTCATCAGTTTCATCATTGGTTTTTATGATGGATTTATTGGTCCTGGGGCAGGTAGTTTTTTTATGATCGCTTTCATCAGTTTACTGGGCTATGATTTTCTGAAAGCTTCAGCAAATGCCAAGTTCGTTAACCTTGCTACTAATTTCGGATCAATATGTTTCTTCCTGCTAAAAGGAACGATCATTTTCAAAATTGCCATTCCAATGGCTATCTGTAATGCTGTTGGTGGAGCTTTCGGTGCAAGGCTCGCTATTTTAAAAGGCAATAAATTTATTCGGTTGTTCTTCCTGTTCATCATTTGCTTAACGATTCTGCGTTTTGCTTACGATGTTTTCTTTAAATAATGGTTGGCAGGCAAAAGAATTGCTATGAGGCTTTTGTTGTGTCACTCACTTGTACTGATGAAAAGATAGCATCAGTGATCACTCAGGAATCTGATCTTCTCCCGGAAATTTATTCGTTTTGATATTAATCCACAGTTGTTGCAATACAGGATCAACTATTACATTTGTTTGTTTATTATCCTCGATATTTTCTTTCGTGTACCGGATCCTTTTATCCGTTAAAGGATGAGTATTTAAAATGGTTGGTGTTGATAATGTATCTGCAGCTTTCAGTCTTTCAAACAACTTCACCATACCATTTGCATTAACACCATTCTTTCGCATAAGGGCAAGTCCTTTTTCGTCCGCTTCAATTTCAAGGCTACGGGAATAAGATAATCCTCTTAATTTATCTGCATTCAATAAAAGTATCGCTCCTACCTGTGACACATCCATGAAGAAGATCAGGAATAACTTAGATGAAAGTTCTTTTAAGATTGATCGTGTAGTATGTCGTTCATTGATGTGTGTTACTTCATGTCCTAACAAAGCCACCAACTCATCATAGTCCTGCATTTTATCAATCAAACCTGAATAAATAACGATATGTCCACCAGGAACCGCAAAAGCATTAATCTCTTCCGACTTCAATACATGAACTCTTATATCATAAGTATCACTCAGTTTTAATTTATTAGCAAATGACTGAACCATTGCAGTTCGTTTTCCATCAATGGCAGTTGGTGATACTGCAGATTGAAACATCTGGTCACCTAACTGTGCTTCGTATTTTGGAGATATTAGTTTTAAACCAATGTCGGCTACAATTGAACTAAAAAGATAATTGAAGAAAATAACGGTAGCAATAACGGCTAGCGTTAGTAAAACAACTTTTCCGCCAGGCTTCAGCCATCTTTTCTTTTCTGCTTTGCGAATCTCGGGCAACAACGGATGATCATCTTCCAGGATCAGTTTTACATCATCACTGTTCTTAAAATGAATGGTTACTTCATCATGTTGATGTGTAAAATGGCTGAGTTGTTTAAATGGTAAAGAAGCAATGTAAACTGAGGTCTGCACATCATACATCTGGATAGCTTCCTGGTAGATCAGCAACCGAACTTCTACCGGTGTATCATAAGCATTCTTCCTGTAAATCGCTATCGCTTCTTCCATTCAATAAACATACTAACGTTTCTTGTTATTGACAAGCATCCATTTGGCCGTTTCATAAAATGCAGAAGACATTATCGATGATCTTTGTTTCATCAATTTCTCTTCATCTTTACTCCATGTTGACTTATTGGAGTTCAACGGATAGATCATCTCTTCATCAAAGCGAAGACTTTTCATGTAATAAAAAGAATCAGTGATCCATCCGATCTTTTCTTCATCATGATAAATAACAAACGCTGCATTATTTCTTTTTGCAGGATTCAATAAGTCTCTTCCAAGTGTGGTATTGGTATAACGTTGATGCACTAAACCAGCAATAGTTGGCAGCACATCGATCTGTGATACAACTTCTTTTCTGTGTTGCGGAAGTAATAAAGATGGTGCATAGAAAAGTAACGGCACATGTTCATCACTCAAACGTTGATCTGTCCACACATCAGGATATATAGCTCTTGCATTGCCGGCAATTCCATGATCACCTACAAAAACAAAAATGGTGTTATGAAAATATTCCTGCTTCTTAGCTAAATCAATAAAATGTTGAAATGAATGATCGGCATAACGAAATGCATTGTATTCATCATTAGATAAGAAACCATATTTCAACAAAGTATCCTGCGGTACTTCTTTGATCTGAAAGTCTTTTTCATTTTCAGGAATGGTGTAAGGACGATGATTTCCTGCAGTTTGAATTACTGCAAAAAATGGTTTATCCTGTTTTGATAAAACTGTATTAGCTTCTGTGAAAAGATCTTTATCACTAATGCCCCAAACATTTACTTTAGGCGATTTGAAACTACCCTCTTCATAAATGTTAAGTCCCTTAATATTCTTTACAAGGCCTCTGTAATTGTTGAATTCACTGCTTCCACCAATGAAATAATATTTGCTATATTCTTCAAAGTTATTGATGATGGTATGCTGATCAAGTGATTCAATATTGCGTGTAGAGAACTTGGATCTTTGCACATCAGGAATACCTGTTAGCGTTGCAAACATTCCTCTTGCGGTAGAAAAATGTGGGGTAAAACATCTTTCGAAGAAGATGCCTTCCTTAGATATTTGTTCAAAATAAGGACTGGCATCTAGCGGATTTCCACTCATCGAACTTTTATACATGCTGAATGATTCACAGATCACCAATACAATATTTGGTTTACTTTCTAATGAACCACTGCCAGGATATAATGATCTTCTGTAACCATCGACATTCAATGAATCCAGTTGAAGAAAATCCTTCATCACAGGATAATAATCTTTTGCTTTCAGATCTTTTACTTCCGGTGTACGAAAACGAAGAGTGGTGAAGAAATTTTGTAATGGATTTAATGCTAAATAGGCTTTGAAATTATCTTTCAATGCAAAAGCATCATCTCTTTTTAATGGAGTGAAAGAAAAGCTTCCGTAAATACCGAGAGCCATACACAATGTTGCCATCAGGTACCAGTTTCTCC
The DNA here is from genome assembly GCA_023386555.1 of Bacteroidota bacterium. GTDB lineage: Bacteria > Bacteroidota > Bacteroidia > Chitinophagales > Chitinophagaceae > JAEZDC01. The sequence goes on from JAEWJK010000006.1 coordinate 16,196, forward strand.
GATAATTGATTTCAGCCTGACTGTTTACTTTCTCCACACGTTGGTGAGTTCTGTTGTACATCGTATAGAACACATATCCTACGATGATCAATGCAATAACGATCCAGAAAATGGGATAAGATTCCCAAAGCATCTCCATCGATATCTTGGCATCTTCATAAAAATTCAAAGCACTGGCATTGAGCCTTGTACTTACATAAGCAAAATGGCCATAGTCTGCTCCAAAGAAAAATATGATGATGAATGTTGCTGCAGCAAGATAACTGGTCCAGATTTTTCTTGCACGTTCAGAACTGTAAGGTGAAAAAGTTGGTATATAACTCAATAAAACAATTGGTAGTAATAAGAAACATATCCAGCGAATATCGAAAGCTAACCCTAATGAAAAAGAGGGTAAGGCTTCAAAGAAAGAAACTTCCTCAGGACGAAATGCAATGAACGTTGATAACCTGAATAATGTAAACACCAGCAGCATGATGAAGAATAACTTCACCACCCATTGAATCGTCTTCGGAACTCTTAGCCTGATCAGCATTATTTCTTCTTTTTATTATTCAGCAATAAATATCTTGATGTTTCATAAAAAGCAGTAGTGATGGATTTGTATTGGTTCAACATTGTTCTATCGGCTTTCACCGGTTCGTTATTGGTGAGTGAAGTGATAGATTCCTGGCCGGTATTCAACTTATAATTATAATAGTATAAACTATCAACGACACCGATCTGTTTTATATCCGGATCCATTATAAATGCATATTTCCTCTCGTTGGCTGATAAAAGACTTTTACCAAGGCTTGAATTGGAATATGGAATACCACAGATGGCTGCAATAGTGGGTAATACATCAACCTGCGATGCCGGTAACTTAGAAGTTTGTGGGTGAAGGTTTTTTGGATAATAAAATAGCAGCGGCACATGCATGTTGGTTAGTCCCTCATTGGTCCATGCTTTTGGAAACATAGTGCCTGCATCACCTCTTATTCCATGATCTCCTACAAAAACAAACAGTGTATTTTTAAAATACTTCTCTTTGGATGCAGCCTCCATAAATTTCTTCATCGCATAATCAGCATAACGAAATGCATTGTACTCATCTGCTGAAGCAAAACCATATTTATTCAAAGAATCCTGCGGAACTTTTTGAACTTTAAATTCATCAAGATCTTTTTCCGGAATGGTGTATGGACGATGATTGCCTGCAGTTTGAATTACAGCAAAGAATGGCTTTTGTTGTTTGGCAAGCACTTCATTTGTTTCAAGAAAAAGTTCTTTATCGCTGATGCCCCAGACATCAATCTTCTCAGCTTTAAAATCGTCTTCCTCATACAGCTTCACTCCTTCAATATTATTCACCAGTAAACCCTGAATGTTAGCCCAACTTGTACTTCCGCCGATGAAATATAATTTATCGTGATTTTTAAAATCGTTGATAATCGTTCGTTGATCAACTGCAGCAGGATTACGGCTTGCTGTTTTGGTTAACGAAACATCAGGAATACCTGTTATGGTAGCCCAAACACCTCGTGCAGTTCCATAATGAGGTGTGAAACATCTCTCATAAAACAATCCTTGTTTTACCAATGAAGCAAAATATGGAGTAGTGTTCAATGGATTTCCATACATCGAACTTTTATACGCACTGAACGATTCACATATAACCAATACTACATTCTGTGGTGCATCAACATTTGCTGTGCCTTCAAAATTTCTATTAAAGTTTAAAGTATTAGTATCAACAGTAGTATCTACAGCGAGATACTTGCTCATCCATCCATAACTTTCTTTTACTTTCTGCTCATCAAAAGAAGTATGGCGGAATTTTAATGAACTGAAGAAAGACTGAAACGGATTCATAGCAAGATTGGCAGCATAATCACTCCGTAAATTGTAAGCGTCACTCCATCTTAATGGGTACTGTCCTACCCTGCCGAAAATTCCAACAGCTAATAATAAAAAGAAAACAATTCCCCAACCCCATTTGCTTGTTCTGGTTGAAACGATTGGCTTAGATAATATATAATTGTAAGTAGCATTGGTTATCCAGATGAACAATGCTGTGCTGACTATAATACCAAGTATCATCCAAAGCACAGGGTAACTCTGCCACATCATCTTCATGGATATGCCTGCATCTTCAACGTAATTCAGCAGGCTTGCATTCATCCGTTGTGAGAGATAAGCATAATTAGTAAAATCAACCAAATAAAAAAGTACAAGTACCAATATGAAGATGAGCCATAGCGTTAATGCAACAGTTCTCCCGGCTTTCTTATTCAGCGGATGAAGAAACTTGATACTGCCGATGAGAAAAAGTATCAAAGCTACTATTGAAATGATCCTAAGATCATATCTAAGACCTAAAACAAATGAAGGAACCAGTTCCTTAAAACTCTCAACCGGTACCGGAAAAAGCCACGTAAGCGTTAACCTTAACACCGTCATTATAAAAAGGAAAATTAAGCCTGTGAGGCTAATCCATTGTATGTATCTTGGCACTTTCAATTTTTGCATGGGGTTGGCAAAGGTAATCAATTGAAAAAAGGTTTTATTGTCGCTAACCCCTTGCTAAGGAATCTTTAATATGTTAAATACTCTCTTGCTGAAAGATGGTTTGTTTGATAAGCTGCTGGAATTTGACAGGTGGTTATTTATTAAGATAAATAGTGAATGGTCGAATTCATTTTTTGACTCGATATTTCCTTTCTGGAGACATTCTGATACCTGGCTTCCTTTGTATTTATTCCTGTTTCTTTTTATGGTGATGAATTTTGGCTGGAAATCTATTCCCTGGATGCTAATGTTAGGATTGACGGCAGGAATTTGTGATCAGATCAGCAGTTCATTTATAAAAGAGTTCGTTGGACGAATAAGGCCTTGCAGGGAAGAATCATTGATGGGTATAGTTGATTTCAGGATTTTGTACTGTCCTCAAAGTGGAAGTTTTACATCCTCCCATGCCACCAATCATTTTGGTGTGGCTATGTTTATTTACTTAACCATGAAGGATGTATTTAAAAAAGCAGGTCTTTGGTTTTTTGTGTGGGCTGCAACGATTTGCTATGGTCAGGTTTATGTTGGAGTACATTACCCATTTGATGTAATTGGCGGAGCAATTTTAGGCTGCGTAATTGGCTATCTTATGGCATTCCTTTTTAAAAAGCAACCAATATTAGCTTATAAGTAAACTACCTATTTTTTAGGAGTTCAATAATTGTCTTCGCAATACTCCTTATTTCTTCTATCCCATTGGGCTTGACGATATAAGAAAAAGCTCCCAACTCCATACATTTTTTCTGGTAAACCGGTGAATTAGACGTACTCCAAACTACTTTCACCACATCCTTATACTTTTCAATGTCTTTTATCTTCAGTAATATTTCTGCTCCACTTATCTCCGGAAGGTTATAATCCAATAAAATAAGTGAGGGAGTAGTTGTTGATTCCGCTATGTTGTTCAATAATTTCAAGGCTTTACTTCCGGTATTCGCCACCAGGAATTTTATAGAATCATCTTTTTGTTTGATAGCTTCTATCAACATTTCCTGATCATCAATATCATCTTCAGCAAGTAATATAAGATGATTATTCTCAATGTGTTGAATGGAATTCAATTTCAATTGGATTTATGTTATTCGAAGATATTGTTTTGAATTGGAATGAAAATTTATTGCGGAATAACTTGTAGAATTCTCAGTATATAATTTTCTACACTCTTAGCACACTATTTGAAGAATTACCTCTTGTCTTACGAAAAACCCCAATTCAAAAAAAACTTATAATACCTCATAATGGCAACAAAACGTGGTAAAACAGACGGAACAGTGAAAGCCGTTCCAACACCTATTTCACCAGAAATAGCAAAATCACTTGCACCAATGGAAAAAACTATCCCAGATTTTCCCCAAAATGGGGATTCACTCTCACCTACCAGCAGAAACGGTGAAAGCACTTTAGACTTAAAAGAATTATTGAAAGTTCTTTCAGAAGTAAAAAATGGAAATTTTTCCGTTCGTATGCCTGTCGATCTGGTGGGTTTTGACGGTAAAATTTGTGATACATTAAATGATATCATCACCATGAATGAGATCCTTATGACCGAACTTACCACTGCTGGTAATACAATCGGAAAAAAAGGAAATCTTACTCACCGGATTGAACTTCCAAGACATGCTCGTGGTGCCTGGAGTTCTGGTGTTGATGCGATTAACGGGCTTATCTCCGATCTGGTTCATCCAACAATTGAAATAGCACACGTAATTGGCTCAGTAGCAAAAGGTAATCTTAGCCAGGAAATGCCATTACAAATTGGTGATCACGTTCTGCAGGGTGAGTTCAAAAGAATCGCACAAGAAGTGAACGACATGGTGAAGCAGTTGAACCTCTTTTCCATGGAGGTTACAAGGGTAGCCCGAGAGGTAGGTACAGAAGGTAAACTGGGTGGCCAGGCTCGTGTAAAGGGTGTAGCAGGTGTATGGAAAGATCTTACAGACTCCGTAAACCAGATGGCTGGTAACCTTACAGCCCAGGTACGTAATATCGCTGAAGTAACAACAGCCGTTGCTAACGGAAACTTATCGAAAAAAATTACAGTGGATGTTCAGGGTGAGATCCTTGACCTTAAAAATACCATCAATACCATGGTGGATCAGCTTAACTCCTTCTCTTCCGAAGTAACCCGTGTTGCTCGTGAGGTGGGTACCGAAGGTAAACTTGGTGGTCAGGCTGAGGTACAAGGTGTTGCAGGAACCTGGAAAGACCTGACAGATTCTGTAAACCAGATGGCATCTAACCTTACTGGCCAGGTACGTAATATTGCTGAAGTAACAACAGCGGTAGCAAGAGGTGATTTATCAAGAAAAATCACTGTGGATGTAAAAGGTGAGATCCAGGAGTTGAAGAATACCATTAATACGATGGTGGATCAGCTTAACTCCTTCTCTGCTGAGGTAACCCGTGTGGCTCGTGAAGTGGGTACGGAGGGTAAATTAGGTGGTCAGGCTACGGTAAAAGGCGTTGGTGGTGTATGGAAGGATTTGACCGACTCTGTAAACCAGATGGCAGGTAATCTTACAGCACAGGTACGTAACATTGCCGACGTAACAACAGCGGTAGCAAAAGGTGACCTTTCAAGAAAGATCACGGTGGACGTTAAAGGTGAGATCCTTGACTTGAAGAATACGATCAACACCATGGTGGATCAGCTTAACTCATTCGCTTCTGAGGTAACTCGTGTGGCTCTTGAGGTAGGTACCGAAGGAAAGCTTGGTGGTCAGGCGAAAGTACAGGGTGTGGGTGGTACATGGAAAGATTTGACAGACTCAGTAAATAATATGGCTGGTAACCTTACAGCCCAGGTACGTAATATTGCTGAAGTAACAACAGCGGTAGCAAATGGTGACCTCTCCAAAAAAATCACCGTAAACGTACAAGGTGAGATCCTTGAGTTGAAGAATACGATCAATACGATGGTGGATCAGCTGAACTCATTCGCATCTGAGGTAACAAGGGTGGCTCTTGAGGTAGGTACAGAAGGTAAACTTGGTGGTCAGGCGAAAGTGCAGGATGTTGGTGGTACATGGAAAGATTTGACCGACTCGGTAAACCAGATGGCAGGTAACCTTACAGCCCAGGTACGTAACATTGCCGAGGTAACGACAGCGGTAGCAAAAGGTGACCTATCCAGAAAAATTACGGTGGACGTACGTGGTGAGATCCTCGAATTAAAGAATACGATCAACACGATGGTGGATCAGCTGAACTCTTTCGGTTCAGAGGTATTCCGTGTGGCTCGGGAGGTGGGTTCTGAAGGTAAACTTGGTGGACAAGCCGACGTACCTGGTGTGGAAGGATTATGGAAAGACTTAACAGACTCAGTAAATAAAATGGCCTCTAACCTTACCGGACAGGTAAGGAATATCGCAGAGGTAACGACAGCCGTTGCTAACGGTGACCTATCTAGAAAGATCGAGGTGGACGTTAAAGGTGAGATCCTCGAGTTGAAAAACACGATTAATACGATGGTGGAACAGCTTCGTGCCTTCGCTTCTGAGGTAACGAGGGTTGCCCGTGAAGTTGGTACAGAAGGAAAACTTGGTGGTCAGGCTCACGTACCTGGAGTTGGTGGTACATGGAAAGATTTGACGGACTCTGTAAACCAGATGGCATCCAACCTTACCGGTCAGGTACGTAACATCGCTGAAGTTGCGATTGCCGTGGCTAATGGAGACATGAGTAAGAAAATTACGGTTGACGTACGTGGTGAGATCCTTCAGCTGAAAGAAACCCTTAACACGATGGTGGATCAGCTTCGTGCCTTCGCATCTGAGGTAACAAGGGTGGCTCGAGAGGTAGGTACCGATGGTAAATTGGGTGGTCAGGCCTTCGTACCAGGTGTTGCAGGTACATGGAAAGATTTGACTGACTCTGTTAACCAGATGACCGGTAACCTTACAGCTCAGGTTCGTAACATCGCTGAAGTAACAAAAGCAGTGGCTTCAGGTGATTTAAGTAAAAAAGTAACGATTGACGTTAAAGGTGAGATCCTTGATCTTAAGAATACGATCAATACGATGGTGGATCAGCTGAACTCCTTCGCTTTCGAGGTAACAAGGGTTGCCCGTGAGGTAGGAACAGAAGGTAAGCTTGGTGGTCAGGCTGAAGTGCAAGGTGTGGCCGGTACATGGAAAGATTTGACCGACTCAGTAAACATGATGGCCTCTAACCTTACTAACCAGGTAAGGGGAATTGCGAAAGTTGTGACGGCCGTTGCAACTGGTAATCTGAAACAAAAACTTTCAATCGTTTCTCGTGGTGAGGTAGCTCAATTAACTGAAACCATCAACGAGATGATCGATACACTTGCAACATTCGCCGACCAGGTAACTACTGTGGCTCGTGAGGTGGGTGTTGAAGGTAGATTAGGTGGCCAGGCTTCTGTACCTGGTGCATCCGGTATCTGGAAGAACCTTACAGAAAACGTAAACCAGCTTGCGGAGAACCTTACCACTCAGGTACGTGCCATCTCTGAAGTGGCTTCGGCGGTAACGAAAGGTGATCTTACACAGATGATTCGTGTGGAAGCGAAAGGTGAGGTTGAGGAATTGAAAGATACCATCAACCAGATGATTGCTAACCTGAAAGAAACAACATTACGTAACCAGGAACAAGACTGGCTGAAATCAAACCTTGCGAAGTTTACACAGATGTTGCAGGGTCAGAAAGATCTTTCTACGGTAACAAAACGTATCCTTTCAGAACTTGCCCAGGTTGTAAACGCTCAACAAGGTATGTTCTACATTCTTGAGCAGGATGAAAATATTGAAGACAAAAAGCTGAAACTATTCTCAGCTTATGCATATAGCGAAGAGCTAAATGTTTCAAGAGAATTTGCAGTAGGGCAAGGTCTTGTTGGACAGTGTGCTCTCGAAAAAGAAAGAATTCTTCTTACAAACGTTCCGAAAGAATACATAAAGATCGGTTCCGGTTTAGGAGAAGCAGCTCCGGTTTCAGTTATCGTTCTACCGGTATTATTTGAAACTGATATCAAAGCGGTAATTGAATTGGCTTCTTTCGGTCAGTTCTCTGACACTCACTTAGACTTCTTAAGCCAGTTAACCGAATCAATTGGTATCGTATTGAACACGATCGAAACCAACTCAAGAACAGAAGAACTTCTTGAACAATCTCAATCATTGACAGATGAGTTAAGAAGAACCAACGAAGAGTTACAGGATAAAGCGCATCTTCTTGTTAAGCAAAAAGAAGAGGTAGAAGCGAAGAACAAAGAGGTGGAAGAAGCTCGTCGTTCACTCGAAGAAAAAGCAGAGCAGTTACAGCTCACTTCGAAGTACAAATCAGAGTTTCTTGCAAACATGTCGCATGAGTTGCGTACTCCGTTGAACTCGCTTCTTATCCTTGCTCAGCAGTTGTATGAGAACCATGAAGGTAATCTTACCGAAAAGCAGATCAGGTATGCGAAAACAATTCACTCTTGTGGTGATGACCTGATCCAACTGATTAATGATATTCTCGACTTGTCTAAGATCGAATCTGGTTATATCTCTACTGACTTCATCAATGTTCGATTCAACGAGATCACTGCGTTTGTTGAAACTACCTTCAAACACGTTTCTGAGAATAAGAATTTGAAGTTCAGTATTGAGATGGATAAGAATCTTCCAGATAGTCTTGAAACAGATATTCAGCGTTTGAATCAGATCCTGAAGAACCTTTTATCGAATGCATTTAAGTTCACAGAAAAAGGTGAGGTTAAACTCAAGATATACGAAGCCAATAAAAACTGGAGAGGATTATATACCAGTCTTGAAAAAGCAAGTAAAGTGGTTGCATTCGAGATAAAGGATACAGGTATTGGTATTTCAAAAGACAAACAAAACATCATCTTCGAAGCCTTCCAGCAAGCTGAGGGTTCTACTTCAAGAAAATACGGAGGTACTGGTCTTGGTCTTTCTATCTCAAGAGGTCTTGCAGATCTATTGGGTGGTTCTATTGAACTCGAAAGTGAACCAGGAAGAGGAAGTTCATTCACGCTCTTCCTCCCTATCGACTATAATCCAAACAATGTTAAGAGAGAAAAACAGAGCAGCTTAACTGTTACTGAATATAAACTGGATTCTGATAATTCATCTATATCATCAGTTCCTACTGTAAAACTACCGGAAAGAGACCTGGATGCTATCAATGAGATCATCAATGAAGTTGGTGATGATAGAAACATGATCTACAGTGGTGATAAAGTAGTGCTTGTTGTTGAAGACGATGTAAGGTTTGGAAAGATCATGGTAGAAAAAGCCCATGAGATGGATCTTAAGATCGTTGTAGCTACCCATTTTGGTGAAGTATTCGATCTCACAAATAAGTTCAACCCAATTGCAATTACATTGGATGTAAAACTTCCGGATGCAAGTGGTTGGAAGATTCTTGATCTCTTCAAAAATGATGTGAATCTTCGTCATATTCCTGTTCACCTGATTTCCGGTGAAGAAAACAGGTTATTGGCAATGCAGCGTGGTGCAAGAAGTTTCCACCTGAAGCCATTGAAAAACGAAGCCCTTTCTGTATTGTTTGATGACATCGTAGATTATCACAGCCGCAAGCCTAAGAAACTTTTATTGATCGAAGACAATGAATTGGATTCATCACAGATCGCTAAAGTGCTTGATAATCCTGACCAGGTGGATATTGAGATTGCATCAACCGGTAAAGAAGGATTAGAGTTATTGCAAAAGAATTCTTACGATTGTATCATTGTTGATTACATGCTGCCAGATATTGGAGGTATGGAATTCCTTACAGAGATCAACAACGTAAAGAAATTAGCAATGACACCGGTGCTCATCTATTCAGCTAAAGATTTTGCTCCGAAAGAAAAAACTCAATTAAAACAGTATGCAAACAGGATATTGTTGAAGAGTGTGAACTCATTGGAATTGCTACTCGAAGAAACCGTTCTTCATCTTCACCTCTGTCATAAAGATCTTCAACCTGCTAAGAGAAAGATCATTGAAGATCTGAGATCAAGAGAAGATGTGCTGGCGAATAAAACTGTGCTGGTAGTGGATGATGATGTAAGAAATCTTTTCGCTCTTACCACTGCATTCGAAAGACATAACATTAAAGCTATCACTGCAGAAAGTGGACAAGAAGCAATCAATATTTTGGGTGAAAATGATAATATTGATATTGTGTTAATGGACATCATGATGCCTGAGATGGATGGTTATGAAACTACCGGTAAGATCAGAAGAGAACATAAGAACAGTAATCTTCCTATCATTGCAGTTACAGCGAAAGCGATGAAAGGTGATAGAGAGAAATGTATCGAAGCCGGAGCATCAGATTATATTACTAAGCCTGTAAAAATGGATCAGCTGTTATCGTTGATGAGAGTTTGGTTGTACAAATAAGATTGAATGGAGTTTAATAACGCCGCAGATAATTCGATAGTTAAGATTCTTGTAGTAGATGACAGGGAGGATAATTTATTCTCCCTTGAATCTATTCTTGAAAGAGATGGTTATAAAATAGTAAAAGCACTTTCTGGTAGAGCTGCACTTAAGATACTATTGAGTGAATGGGATTTCAGCCTCATTCTTATGGACGTTCAGATGCCTGAAATGAATGGCTTTGAAACTGCAACGCTTATTTATGAAAGAGAAAAGCTGAAGCACATTCCAATAATCTTTATTACAGCTCATCATTATGGTGAGGAGCAGGCTTATGAAGGTTATAAAATGGGTGGTGTTGATTACATCTATAAACCTATTGATCCGGATCTTTTGCGGTATAAAGTGAGTGTGTTTGCTGAATTGTATCGCAAAAACTATCAGCTGATGATGCAGGAAAGAAAACTGATCTCGGTTAATAGAAATCTTCAGAAAGAAGTTGAAGACAGAAAAATTTCTGAACAGAAAATCAAGAAACTCAACTTTCAATTATTAGAAAATAATGAACACCTAAAGAATACTATTGAAGAACTTGACAGGTTTGCGTATGTAGCTTCACATGATCTGCAGGAACCTCTGAGAAAGATCCTCATATTTAGCGATAAATTGGAGCAAGGTTACAAGGATGCACTTGGCAGTGAAGCAGGTTCATATCTTGATAAGATCGTTAAATCATCTGAACGAATGCATCAACTGATCAATGATCTGTTGAAATTCTCCCGTTATACAAACGATAATTATGGCTTTGAGAAAACCAATCTCAACCAGGTATTAAAAGATGTGCTTTCAGATGTTGAGATGGAAATTCAAAAAAAGAAAGCCAGGGTAACTATCGACGATTTACCAACCATTTGGGCTATTCCAAGCCAGATGAGACAAGTATTTCAGAACCTCATCAGTAATTCTCTAAAGTTTAGCCGGGAAGGAGTTGATCCTGAAATAAACATTTTTGGAAAAAGAACTTCAAGTTCACAAGTATTTGGTGTTAATCGAAAATCGCCAAACGATCATTACTACCAGATATATTTTAAAGATAATGGCATTGGTTTCGACCCGAAATATGCAAAAGAAATATTTGTAGTATTCAAACGCTTACATAGTTATCATGATTTTGAAGGTACTGGTATTGGACTATCCATCTGTAAAAAGATCATTGAAAAACATAATGGTTTCATTACTGCAGAAAGTGCATTGAACGAAGGCTCTACCTTTACAATTACACTTCCGGAAAGAATAAAACTTGATGATCTTTCACAACAAGAGCCTGTACAAAAAGAAATGACACCTCAATAATTTCCCGGCTTAATCACATTCCTGTATTTTTATCGCTTTATGAGCGGTGAAAAAAGAATTGCAGTTATTGGAGCTGGTCCTGCCGGATTAACTGCTGCATATTGTTTATCAAAGAAAGGAATCAAGGTTGATGTTTATGAAGCTTCTGCTGAAGTGGGTGGCATGTGCAAGACCATAGAACTTTGGGGACAACATGTTGATCTTGGTCCGCATAGATTTTTCAGCCAGGATAAACGTATCAATGAACTATGGCTTGAAGTTGTTGGCAAAGAGTATAAGTTAGTCAACAGGCTCACCCGAATTTATTATAAAGGAAAATTTTTCCAATATCCATTGAAGGCTACTGATGCATTAAGAAAATTAGGTGCAGTTGAGGTACTTCGTTCAATGCAGAGTTATTTCAGCACAAGGGTCTCTCCTCCTCATAACGATAATTCATTTGAGTATTGGGTAACAAGCAGATTTGGCAAAAGGTTGTTCGATATTTTTTTTAAGAGCTACAGTGAAAAACTTTGGGGCATTCCTTGTAGTGATCTTGATGCAGATTTTGCCGCACAGCGTATAAAAAAATTCTCTCTCAGCGAAGCAGTGAAACATGCTTTTACACGAAAAAAGAATAAACATAATACGCTTGTATCAAAGTTTGCATACCCAATAAAAGGTACAGGCATGGTCTATCATAAGATGGAGCAGGCCATTCTAAAAAACGGGTCTAATATATTTCTAAATACTCCTGTACAGTCAGTCGCACAGAATGAACAAGGTGAAGTGAATGGAGTTTTTACAACTGACGGAAAATTTTATCAATATGATGAAGTGATTTCCTCCATGCCATTAACTTTAATGGTAAAACAACTTACCACAGCTCCGGTTGATGTAAAAGAGGCAGCTTCCAAACTAACATTCAGAAACACTATTTTGGTTTACCTGCATATTGAAGGTTCACACTTATTTCCTGACAATTGGTTGTATGTACAAGAACCCTCAGTACAAATGGGAAGAATTACAAATTTCCGTAATTGGGTTCCTGATTTATATGGCGATAGCAATAACACCATCCTTGTTTTAGAATATTGGTGTTACAATGATGATGATATTTGGACTGCACCTGATGAGAAGATCACTGCTCTTGCAACAAAAGAGATAAAGAAAACAGGATTATTACAAGATCATAAAGTATTAGATAGTTTTATCTATAAAATTCCTCGTTGCTACCCGGTTTATCATAAAGGTTATAAAGATGCTCTTGCTCCTATTGTTGATTATTTAAAAACGGTAGATAATCTTACTTGCATTGGACGATACGGAGCTTTCAAGTACAATAACCAGGATCATTCAATATTAATGGGCATTCTTGCCGCTGAAAATATTACAGAGAATGCCGGTTATGATCTTTGGAATGTAAATACAGACTACGAATCTTACCAGGAAAATTCAATGATCTCCGAAACGGGTTTGGAAATGTAATCCAATGCTCAGTAAAGTATCTATCGTACAAGTGAGTGACACAACGAAGTTTAATAGATGCAAATAGCTGGTAGCATAATATTTGTATTCATTATGTTTGCATATCATTTATGACTGAGATATTTATAATCATCGGCCTGATTTTGATCAACGGTTTGTTCTCTATGGCCGAGATAGCTTTGGTTTCTGCACGTAAAGCAAGATTGGAATCACAGGCAGCAAAAGGAGATACAAAAGCAAAAGAAGCACTTGAGTTAGCCAATCACCCAGATACATTTCTTTCCACTGTTCAGATAGGTATTACGCTTATTGGAATTTTAACGGGTATTTTTTCCGGGCAAAAAATCACAGGTGATCTTGCACTTTGGCTACAACAATATCCATCGCTTGAACAATATAGTAATGGACTTGCTACCACTATTGTTGTTATTGCTGTTACTTATTTTTCATTGGTACTCGGTGAATTATTACCGAAGCGAATTGGTTTAGCTAAGCCTGAGAAGATTGCCAAGCTGGTATCAAAACCAATGAAATTCGTTTCGTTGATCACCTATCCCTTTATCTGGTTACTTACAAAATCTACTACCCTACTCAGTAAACTTTTTAACCTGCAAAGCACCGATAACCAGGTTACCGAAGAAGAGATCAAAGCCATCATCAGTGAAGGAACAGAACATGGTGCTATTGAAGAAGCGGAACAGGAAATTATTGAAAGAGTTTTTCATTTAGGTGATAGAAATATCACTTCATTAATGACGCATAGAAGTGATATTGTTTGGCTGGATATTAACTCAACTGTTTCTGAAGCTAAAAAAATTGTTTCAGAAGATCTGCATACTGTTTATCCCGTTTGTGATGGAAAAATTGATGACATAAAAGGTATAGTTTCCATCAAGGATATGTACATAAGTGATCCAAAGAAAAAGATCTGTGAGATAATGAGGCCTGCTCAATATGTTCCGGAAAACAATTCGGCCTACCAGGTACTCGAGTTTTTTAAAACAACCAAAGCACATTATTGTTTTATTGTTGATGAATATGGTAGTGTTGAAGGAATGATTACTTTTTTTGATATTCTCGAAGCAATTGTTGGAGACACTCCTGAAACCGGTGACGATGATTATACCTTAATTGAAAGAGAAGATGGTTCTTTCCTGGTAGACGGGCAGCTTCCTTTCTACGATCTATTAAGAAAAATGAATAAGACTGAGTGGATGAATGAAGGAGAAAGAGATTTTGATACAGTCGCTGGTTTTATACTACACGAGATACAAAGAATTCCTACTGCCGGAGATACAATGCAATGGAAAGGTTTAAAGTTTGAGATCGTTGATATGGACGGTCATCGTATAGATAAAGTGATCTTGACCATTCCTGAAGATGTGAAGGAAGAGATGGATTAAGTTCTAAATATCTTACCCCTTCCAGCCTTTTTACTTACTGTAATTTTTGTCGGCTCTCACAGGTTTGATTTTTGCATACACTTAGCGTTGATGGCAAACCTATATGCCAAACTCAGCTAAAGCTTTTGCAAAATGACAAAAAACACTAAACATCTCTGGTGGCAGGAAGGTGTTATCTACCAAATATACCCCCGGAGTTTCCAGGATAGCAACGGTGATGGCATTGGAGATATTGCCGGCATTATTCAAAGATTAGATCACCTGCAATGGCTTGGTGTGAATTGCATATGGATATCTCCTATCTACCCATCTCCTATGGCCGATTATGGTTACGATATCTCAGATTATTGTAGCATTCATTCTCTCTTCGGCACTATGGAAGATTTTGATCGATTGTTGACAGAAGTACACAATCGAAACATGAAGCTCATACTTGATTTTGTTCCCAATCATACTTCTGATAAACATCCCTGGTTTTTAGAATCTAAATCATCGAAAGATAATCCCAAGAGAAATTGGTATATCTGGAAAGATCCAAAAGAAGATGGCTCTGAACCCAATAACTGGTTAAGTGTTTTTGGAGGAACAGCATGGGAATTTGATGAAACAACACAGCAATATTATTATCATGCTTTTTTAAAAGAACAACCAGATCTTAATTGGCGTAATCCGGAAGTTCAAAAAGCAATGTTGAATGTTTTGAAATTCTGGTTAGATAAAGGTGTTGATGGATTTAGAGTTGATGTAATGTGGCACATGATAAAGGATGAACAGTTAAGAGACAATCCTCCCAATCCGGATTATCAATCACACATGGCAACTTATGAACAACTGCTTCCTTATTATTCAACTGATCAACCGGAAGTACATGACATCGTTCATAAAATGCGGAAACTTTTAGATTCCTATGAAGAACGAATGATGATCGGTGAGATCTATTTACCCATACATAAACTGGTTACTTATTACGGAACAGATAATAATGGAGCACATCTTCCCTTCAATTTCCAATTGCTATCACTTCCATGGAATGCAAGAGAAATTGGTGCTGCCATTGATCAGTATGAAGGTTCATTACCAAATCAGGGTTGGCCTAATTGGGTGTTAGGTAATCACGATCAGCCAAGAATAACCAGCAGGGTTGGAATTATGCAGGCAAGAGTAGCTGCAATGTTATTACTCACTCTCAGAGGTACACCAACTATTTATTATGGTGATGAAATTGGAATGACAGATGTTCCCATTCCTTTTGAAGAAGTGCAGGATCCACAGGGATTGAATATGCCTGATAAAAACCTTAGTCGTGATCCTTCCAGAACTCCAATGCAATGGGACAATAGTTTGAATGCAGGGTTCACTGCGGCAAAACCATGGCTTAGAATTGATAAAAGTTATAGGCGAATAAATGTGGAAGCACAGAAATACGATGAGCATTCAATGCTTTCATTTTATAAAAAACTGATTGAGTTCAGGCAAAAAGAACCTTCGCTGAAAGTAGGAAATTACATTCCTGTTCATGCAGATCCACAAATAATATCATTCATAAGAGAAGCAGAAGGTGAAAATAAATTTTTAGTGGTACTTAATTTGAGTCATAGGCCTTGCTATTTCACACCGAAACATCTTGAAATAAAGGGATCAGTTGTTTTAGCCACTATCCCTGAATTGGAAGGGGAAAAGATCGAAAATAAGATTTACCTGAGTGGAGATGAAGGTATCATTATAAAACTAGAGAAATAATATATGCTGAACGGAGCAGTTTATCTTGGCAATAATAAATGCAGGTTCTCAGTTTGGGCACCGGAAAAAAATAAAGTGATGTTGCACATCATTGCACCGGAAGCACAAAAAGTTGAAATGAAAAAAGATGAGCAAGGTTATTTTTCTGCAGAAGTAGAAACACCTGCCGGTACAAAATATTTATACATCATTGATAATGCAGAAAAAGGTTTACCTGATCCTGCTTCTCAATATCAACCTGAAGGTGTTCACGGTGTTTCAGAAGTAGTGGATCATAGATCATATCAATGGAATGATAATAATTGGAAAGTACCTGCATTTGAAGATCTGATCTTATACGAACTTCATATCGGAACATTCACAGAGCAGGGAACATTTGAATCTGCTATTGAGAAACTTGATCTGCTAACGGAAATTGGTATCAATGCAATTGAAATAATGCCTGTTGCACAATTTCCTGGTAACAGAAACTGGGGCTATGATGGTGTGTATCCTTATGCCGTACAAAATTCTTATGGTGGCCCTGGAGGGTTAAAAAAACTGGTTGATGCCTGTCATCAAAAAGGTATTGCAGTTTTTCTTGATGTTGTTTACAATCACCAGGGTCCTGAAGGAAATTATATTGAACAGTTTGCTCCATATTTCACCGAGCATTATAAAACACCCTGGGGCAAGGCAATAAATTTTGATGGTGAATGGAGTGATGGTGTGAGAGAATTTTATTCTGATAATGCAATTTATTGGATGGAAAATTTTCACATAGATGGATTAAGGTTTGATGCCATACATGCCATCTATGATTTCGGTGCTGTTCATTTCTGGGAACTTGTTCATGAAAAAATTAAGGAGTTAGAAAAGAAGAATAAACGTTGCTATTATACTATTGCAGAAAGTGATCTGAATGCTCCAAGAGTAATTCAACCTGTCGAGAGTAATGGTTTCGGCTTTACTGCACAATGGCTGGATGATTTTCACCATGCAGCTTATGTACTGCTGGATAGAGAAGGAAAAGATAGGTATTTCGATTTTGGAACAATCCAGCAACTTTCAAAAGCATATTGTGAGGGATTTGTTCATTCAGGTGAGCATGTTACATTCCGGAAACGAAAGTTTGGTAAATCATCTGCATGTATTCCCGGCAATAAGTTTGTCGCTTTTATCAATAATCATGATCAGTCAGGAAACAGGATTGATGGTGCAAGATTGTGTTCACTGATTGATAGTGATGGATCAAAAATAGCTGCAGCAATGCTATTGTTATCACCTTATGTTCCCATGCTTTTTATGGGTGAAGAATATGGTGATGAATCTCCTTTTTATTATTTCATCAATCATTCAGATAAAGAACTCATCAAAGCAGTTCAGGAAGGAAGGAAGGAAGAATTTAAACAGTATGTAAAGCCTGGACAAGATTTTCCTGATCCACAATCGGAAGATATCTTCAATAAATCGAAACTGCAATGGAAAATAAGGGGTGAAGAAAAACACAAGATGTTGCTTGAATGGCATAAAGAGCTTATTACTTTGAGAAGATCACATGAAGCTTTAAAAAACTTCAGCAAAGACTGTGTAAGAACCGAAGTATTGCAGCAGGATGGTTTTATCCTTCACCGAAAAGATGAATCAGGAAAAAAAGAATTACTGGCTTTATTCAATATCTCCTATGAAAATATCATGTATTTTCTTCCGGGTAATAATGGTTCTTGGAAGAAATTACTAGACTCTGCAGAATCCCATTGGCAGGCTGAAAACAGTTCTCCGAAAGAAACTGATTTCCCCACAATGTTACAGGCAGGAGAACAGGTAAAAATTCCATCTAGATCTGTTATTGTACTTGGTAAAGAAATTGATTAACACAATTACGATTGATTAATAAAACATTGAATGAATACTACAATATACCCCGGCAGTCCGATTCCTTTAGGTGCAACCTGGGATGGTAATGGTGTCAATTTCGCATTATATGCAGAAAATGCAACAGGAGTTGATCTTTGTCTCTTTGATGCACCTTTAGGCAAAACTGAAATTGAAAGAATAAAAGTAAAAGAAGTTACGCACCAGGTTTGGCATGTTTATATTCCGGGATTAAAACCTGGTCAGCTTTATGGCTATAGAGTTTATGGCCCTTATGAACCTGAAAATGGTCATCGCTTTAATCCAAACAAATTATTGATCGATCCTTATGCAAAAGCAATTGCAGGAAGAGTTGATTGGAACAATTCATTGTTTGGCTATGAAATGGGACATCCGGATGAAGACTTAAGTTTTAGTGAAGAAGACAGTGCTCCATTTATTCCAAAAGCTGTTGTAATTGATGATCGTTTTAACTGGGAAGGAGACAGACAACTTCGCATTCCTTATTACAAAACAGTTATCTATGAAACCCATGTAAGAGGATTCACCCAAATGCATCCTGACATTCCTGAGAACATAAGAGGAACTTATGCAGCAATTGCTCATCCGGTTTCAATCAAATATCTGAAAGATCTCGGTATTACCGCCATTGAGCTGATGCCTGTTCATCATTTTATTATGGATAAGGTTTTAACCGATAAAGGTCTAACCAATTATTGGGGATATAATACTATCGGCTTTTTTGCTCCGGAAGTAAAGTATTCCAGTTCTGGCTTTATGGGTGGACAAGTTAACGAATTCAAAGCCATGGTGAAGGAATTACATAAAGCAGGAATTGAAGTAATTCTCGATGTTGTGTACAATCATACTGCTGAAGGAAATCATCTTGGCCCTACATTATCTTTCCGTGGAATTGATAATGCATCCTATTATCGCTTAACAGAAGATAAAAGATATTACAACGACTACACTGGTACTGGTAATACACTAAACGCACAAATGCCAAGTGTATTAAAACTAATAATGGATAGTCTTAGGTACTGGATAACTGAAATGCATGTTGATGGATTCAGATTCGATCTTGCTGCAACACTTGCAAGAGAATTACATGAAGTAGACAGACTTGGTTCCTTCTTCGATATCATTCACCAGGATCCAATCATATCACAAGCTAAATTAATTGCAGAACCATGGGATATTGGTGAAGGTGGTTACCAGGTTGGAAAATTTCCACCGGGCTGGGCTGAATGGAATGGAAAGTATCGTGACTGCATAAGAGATTACTGGAGAGGTGCAGATAGTATGTTAGCAGAATTTGCAGAACGGTTTACCGGCAGCTCTGATCTTTATAAAAACGATTATCGTTTACCTACAGCAAGCATCAACTTTGTTACTGCCCATGATGGCTTTACATTGAATGATCTTGTTTCTTACAATGAGAAACACAATGATGCTAACGGAGAAAATAACAACGACGGCGAAACACACAACAGATCATGGAACTGTGGTGCAGAAGGAGAAACAGATGATAAAGCAATAAATCAACTTCGTCAAAAACAAAAAAGAAATTTCCTCGTAACATTATTTCTTTCACAAGGTGTTCCAATGCTAGTTGCCGGTGATGAATTAAGCAGAACGCAAGGCGGAAATAACAATGCTTATTGCCAGGATAATGAAATATCATGGATCGACTGGAATAAAGCAGACCAGGAATTAATCAACT
Source organism: Bacteroidota bacterium (assembly GCA_023386555.1). Lineage (GTDB taxonomy): Bacteria > Bacteroidota > Bacteroidia > Chitinophagales > Chitinophagaceae > JAEZDC01. The sequence continues at coordinate 35,641 of JAEWJK010000006.1, forward strand.
TCACAAAGCAACTCATTCATTTCAGAAGAAAGCATCCTGTGTTTAGGAAAAGAGGATGGTTCAAAGGTCAGCCCATTAAAGGTATTGGTGTGGAAGATATTGGTTGGTTTCAACCTGATGGTAGCGAAATGAGTGAAGAACATTGGAACCAGGATTTTGCAAAATCGATGGCAGTTTTCTTAAATGGACATGGAATAAAATCTGTTGGCCCGAAAGGAGAACAGATCATAGATGACAGTTTTTACATCATCTTCAATGCACACCATGAACCTTTGGAATTTAAACTTCCATCAAGAAAATATGGAATGAACTGGATAAAGGTTATCGACACTAATACTGCCATAATAAATGATGATGTAGAAACTTTTAACGCAAGAGAATCTATTAAAGTTGAAAGTCGTTCTATCGTTGTACTACGTAAGCCCAAATAAATTTCCATGGCTTAGAAATTGTTCAATCATGCACTATGTTGAATCCGGTTGCTACATACAGAATACAGTTTCATAAAGAGTTCAATTTCGACCAATTAAAAGAGATACTTCCTTACCTGAAAAAATTAGGCATCGGAACATTGTATGCTTCGCCGGTTTTCGAAGCAGTTCCTGGAAGTACACACGGATATGATGGATTGAATCCTCACAAAATAAATCCTGAAATTGGAACGATAGATCAATTAAGAAACATCAGCAATGATTTAAGAAATGATGGAATCGGTTGGTTGCAGGATATCGTTCCAAACCATATGGGCTTTCATTCAAAAAATGAATGGCTGATGGATGTATTAGAGAATGGAAAGGAATCGAGATACGCTAAGTTTTTCGATATTGATTGGAATGAAAAGATCATGATCCCATTTCTCGGTGCTTCAATTAATGATGCTATAGCAAACGATGAACTGAAGATTGATACTATAGATGGAAAGAAAGTAATTCGATATTATGACAGCTACTACCCTATCAACAAATCAACAAACGAGAATGATAATATTTCTGAAATTATAGAACAACAACATTATCGCTTATGTTCATGGAAGGAAACAGATAGCAAGATCAACTACCGTAGATTTTTCACGATCAACAGCCTTATTTGTTTAAATATACATGACGAAGAGGTTTTTGAAGATTATCATAAGGTCATCAAATCATTAGTTGATGATGGAATATTAACCGGTTTACGTATAGATCATATAGATGGTTTATACGATCCAACAAAATACCTAGATGATCTTCGTCAACTTTCAGGAGAAGAAACTCATATTACAGTAGAGAAAATTTTGCAGCCGAAAGAAAACCTTCCTGCCAACTGGAATGCACAGGGAAATACAGGGTATGATTTTCTTGCACTGGTGAACAATCTTTTTACAAAAAAAGATTCAAAACAAAGTTTTACTGAGTTCTATCAACATTTAACAGGTGATCTTAAACCATTGGAATTACAGGTACAGGAGAAGAAATCACAGATCCTTTACAACCACATGCAGGGTGAATTGGATAATTTGTATCGATTATTCAAATCTTCAAACATTGTAAATAAAAAAGATTTTGCCAGCTTTCGCCAGGATGAATTGAAAGAGGCTATCGCAGAATTTCTTATCCAATGTCCTGTGTATCGATATTATGGAAATCAGCTTCCGCTAAACGATGAAGAAGCTGGACAAGTTCAAAAAATTTTTGACAAGATCAGAGCACAAAACAGTGATCTGAAGAGGGCCATCAATCTGTTGGAACAAGCAATACTGAATTCACCACATCATAGTGATTCTGAAACAAAGAAACGTGCAACTCATTTTTACCAGCGTTGCATGCAATTCACTGGTCCGTTGATGGCCAAAGGTGTAGAAGACACTTTGATGTACACTTACAATCGTTTTATTGCACACAATGAAGTAGGTGATCAACCATCATCATTTGGAATATCAATAAACGATTTCAATAATGCAATGATTGAAAGACAACAGCAATGGCCTTTTTCACTCAATGCCACCTCAACACATGATACAAAAAGAGGTGAAGATGTACGAGCCAGGTTGAACGTGTTGTCAGACATCCCTGAAACATGGTTTGAAAAAATAAAAGAATGGCAACAATTCAACTCAGATATAAAAGGTATAGTTGATGCCAATGATGAATATTTCATTTATCAAACTCTCCTTGGTTCATATCCTTTCCCGGGAGAATCAGACGAAGATTTTGAAAGTCGAATCAATGAATATTTGCAGAAAGCATTACGAGAAGCAAAAATTCATTCCAACTGGACTGAACCCAATGAAGAATATGAAACTGCTGTAAAAAATTTTATCAGTAAACTGCTTAATAAAGATTCAGCTTTCTGGAAAAGCTTTAAGCAATTCCAACAACAGATAGTTGATTATGGTATCATCAATTCTTTATCACAGTTAATATTAAAATTTACTTGTCCAGGTGTACCAGATGTTTACCAGGGATGCGAAGGTTGGGACCTGAGTTTTGTTGATCCTGATAACAGAAGACCGGTTGATTACCAGCAAAGATCAACATGGCTTGATGAAGTGGATATATTGCCAAAAGATGGAGAGCAATTCAATGTTCTTTGGAAAGAAAAGTATTCAGGTAAGATCAAACTCTGGTTAACCAAAGAATTATTTCAATTAAGAAAACTGTATCCTGAATTATTTAGCCAGGGTGAATATATATCATTACAAACAGAAGGTGCTTACAAAGACAATATCATTGCTTTTGCCAGAAAATTCAGAAAGAATATTTACATCGTTGCTGTACCACTTCATACAGCATCAATTTGCAACAATCAAAGTTCAGATCCTGCAGCGATAGATTGGAAAGACACCAGGATAATTTTACCTACTGAAGTTGATGCTGAATGGGATGATATCTTCACACAAACAGAAGAAAAATATAAAGGCGAAATAAGAATACAGGAAGCATTTACAAAAATGCCATTTCTTATCTGGAAAGGAAAGCAGGCCGAGAAAGAACGAAGTGCCGGAATATTGTTGCATATCAGTTCTCTCCCATCACCTTTTGGTATTGGTGATATAGGTACTGAAGCGAAGAACTTTGCAGATTTTCTCTATCGAAGCAAACAAAAATACTGGCAATTACTTCCATTGAATCCAACAGAAGGTGGACAAGGTCATTCACCTTACAGTGCTATTTCCGGTATGGCTGGTAATACACTTTTGATCAGTGCTGATCTTTTAGCGAAAGAAGGGTTGATTGATCAGAAAGAACTTATTAAATATCATTTGCCTAACGACGGAAAAGTTGATTACTCCACGGTAGAAAAAACAAAAGAAGAACTACTTAACAAAGCCTATTGGTCATTCCTCAAACAAGATGATCGTAGAGCGTATGAAGATTTTTGTGAGAAGGAATCTTACTGGCTTGATGATTTTGCTTTATTCATCTTACTGAAGCAATTAAATGAAGGCAAACCCTGGTTTCAATGGAAAGATGAATACAAATTAAGAGATACGAAAGCCCTGAAATTATTACAAGAAGATAACAAAGATGAGTTGTATAGGATAAAATGGCTGCAATACATTTTCAATAAACAATGGAAAGATCTAAAAGTGTATTGCAATGAAAGAAATATTTCACTCATAGGTGATCTTCCTATTTATGTGAGTTATGATTCGTCTGATGTTTGGAGTAATAGAGAAATATTTGCCATAAATGAAAATGGAATTGCTATAGGTATTGCAGGTGTACCGCCAGATGCTTTTAGTGCTGATGGACAGCTTTGGGGTATGCCGGTTTTTAAATGGGATATTTTAAAGGATAGAAATTATGATTGGTGGATCAGCAGAATAAAACGGAACAAAGAATTATTTGATCTTATTCGAATAGATCATTTCCGTGCCTTTTCAGCATATTGGGAAGTTCCTGCAGGAGAATCAACAGCAAAGAATGGAGAATGGAAACAAGGTCCTGGTGCTGATTTCTTTAATACAATCAAGAATGAACTTGGTCAACTTCCATTTATTGCAGAAGATCTGGGTGATGTAGATGATACTGTTTTTGCTTTAAGAGATGAATTTGCATTACCTGGAATGAAAGTATTACAGTTTGCTTTTGGAAATGATCTACCACGCTCAGTTCATATTCCGCATAATCACTCTAAGAACTTTATTGTTTATACAGGTACGCATGACAATAATACAACTAGGGGCTGGTACAAAGATGCTGATGATACTACTCGTCGTTTGTTGAACGAATATGCAGGAAAGGAAATCTCAGAAGAAGAAGTTCATTGGACACTTGCAAGAATGGCTTATGCATCAATCGCTAAAACAGTTATTCTTCCTTTACAAGATGTACTGAACCTTGATGAAACGGCAAGAATGAATATTCCGGCTTCAGCGGAAAACAACTGGGCCTGGAGATTAAAACCGGGTCAAATAAACAAGTCAACAGAAGATAAACTAAAGCAATTGGTGGATATGTTTAACAGGTAATTCAATTTAAAGCTCAGATATCGATCATTTAAAAAGTTTATATTTGAATTACTTAAATCTAAGGTTGTGACCAGACAAGCTATCATAGAACGAACAATAAATGCAATTAATCGGCTACCAGAAGAAAAGGCTGAAGAGATCTCTGATTTTGCCGACTTTCTCAGTAAACGTTATGAGGAGGAAAAATTAATCCATGGAATTCAGCAATTAGCTTCAGAAAGTACTGCTTTTAATTTCTTAGCGGAAGATGAAGAGATTTATTCAATAGCAGATCTTAAAAAAATTTATAATGGCTAAAGGTGACATTGTATTGATTACATTTCCCTTTACAGATTTGAGTGGCAGTAAATTAAGACCTGCAGTAATACTTGCCGAATCCAGTTTTGATATAACAGTCAGCTTTATTACAACACAAACCACATGGCAAGAATCTACGGATGTTTTTCTATTAGCTAATAACACCAATGCACTTCGAAAAAATTCTCTAATTCGAACTAGCAAAATTGCAACGTTAGACAGATCACTGGCAAAAGGTTTATTAGGCACACTCTCCTCCACCGAACTTTTGGAACTAAACAATAAACTGAAAATATTACTTCAGTTAACGTAACCGATTTATGAAAATATTCATTGCAGTTATAGCAACCTTATTTACTACCTTCTCTTTTGCCAAAGTTGATACCATCCAGGTTTTCAGCAACAGCATGAACAAAAATGTAAAATGCGTTGTCATCACTCCTAAAAAATATAAAAAAGCAAAAACCAATTTTCCTGTTGTTTACTTGTTACATGGCTATAGTGGTGATTATAGTAATTGGATAAAAAGAGTTCCTTTTATTGATTCTTTGGCAAACGTACACCAGATGATCATTGTTTGTCCTGATGCAGCTTATAGTAGTTGGTATTTCGACAGTCCTGTTGATTCGTCTTTCAGGTATGAAACTTTTACAGCAACGGAACTACCTGCTTATATCGATGCAAATTATAAAACAATAAAGAATCGTAAAGGCAGAGCCATCACAGGTCTAAGCATGGGTGGCCATGGTGCAATGTTTCTTACACTTCGTAATCCTGAAACATTTGGTGCTTGTGGCAGCATGAGTGGTGCTCTTGATGTAAGTCTTATTACAAAAGGATATGATGTACCAAAAAGACTTGGTGATACAACAGGCAATCGAAAATATTATGTTGATTGGAGTGTTCAATCATTACTCGATAAATACGATCGCAAAGACTCTATAGCAATGATCATTGATTGTGGCATCAACGATTTTATTTTTACGATGAGTAAAGCTGCACATGAAAAAATGATCAAACTAAAAATTCCACACGATTATATAGAAAGACCAGGTGCCCACGACTGGAAATACTGGGCTAATGCCGTGAAATATCAGCTCCTGTTTTTCAGGGAATGGTTCTCTAAAAATAAATAGTACTTTTAGTCAAATTTCAGGCATGTACCCCTTCCGACTGATCTTGCTACTTGCATTTGCTTGTATCTCCTTCAATTCTTTTGCTACTAAAGATTCTACTGATTGTAAGATCATGCACCAGGGAAAGTTCAAATACATGTCAGACGAGGAAGAGATCATCGTAGTAATAAAAGATTCTTCGCTTACAGAATTTCATAACAAGGGAAAACACACAATTGTATCTCGTATTGACTGGCTGAACGATTGTGAGTATATGATAACGATTAGAAAAGTAAACCTTCCGGCATTCCCCTTAACAACAGGAGACGAAGTAACTGTTAAGATCAATCGTATTGAAGGAAAAGATATTTTTTATACCATCACACTTAAATCGGTAAGCTGGGATGGAAAATTCACTAAGGTCGAAGACTAACATCAACCTCCTGTTCTTCCATCACGAACCTTCACTTTTTTCTTACCTGCATTTTTCTTTTCAAACTCCATAACTTCTTTAGGCTTTACTTTAGTTGCAGGCTTGGTAGAATCAGATGTTGAATTATTATTTGTACTGGCTGTAGTTTCTTCGGTCAATGCACCAAAGTTTGGTTTCTGGTTAGGGTCTTCCAGTTTACCCATATAATATTTTTCGCTCTTTACCAAAGCACCGGAATAATTATCATAAAATCTCCAGATGCCATGTTTCAAAGCTTTGCCATCTAACTTCACCCGAACCTTCGTGAACTTGCCGGGATTATTTACATCTTCCACATCAACCGTATCATAAGGGTCAGCAGGATTCACTGCTTTCCAACTTTCTTCTCTTATCAATCCTGCAGTCAAATTAAAATATTGCGATGCACCATCTTTCATTCCCCAACGGTAACCTTCAACAGCTTTCAAATCACCCATCTTTGAATATTGACGCCACACTCCTTCTTTCAATCCGTCAACATATTCACCTTCTTCTTCATACTCAGGTTCTGTTCTAAGTGCCGGAACTTTCACCACCCATTTACCTTGCCTTTTACCATTAACATCTGTACAATTCAATGTATCACCTTTGGCAGTAAGTACAAAAGTTTTACATTGACCATAAGATTGAACAGTAAATAAAATAAAGAGAACAGCGATCCATTTCATAGCAAGGAAATTAGTAGTCGAAGTTACCGCAACAGATGTTAATGAAGAACTATTATGTAGCAAGCTGAGGAATAACTAATTAGCTTTTGTTGTTTCACTTAGTTCTACTTCATGACTTTAGAGTTACGTCAATCGGAAACAGTTATCTCACACCACACTAGCCTCTTCTTTCCCTGGCTTCTCTCCTTTGTCTTCTTCTTTCTCGTCTTCAATAGCAGGAATGGCCTCTGTATAAATTAATCCTGTTTTTGCTGCATGTTCTGCAGCTTCAACAGTATTATCTACAATCACCATTTCAACTTTATGCTCTTCGAGTGATTTAGAGATATCAAGGGCAATTTTTTCTCTCGCAGCTAATTGTACATCACGGATATAAATAGCCAACACCCTGTCTGGAAATTTGGCAACGACTTCCTGGTAGATAACAGGATCTTGCTGACCACTATCTCCTACCAATACAAAATTCAAATGCGGATAAGCATTCATGATCTGTTCAATCTCTTTGAACTTATGGCTCATGTGGCTTCCGCCGGTAACAGATTCTTTGTGTACACCAAAATCTCTTAACAATAACGGTCCTTCAGGAATATTATTCAGGTCTAGAAAGTCTTTCAGCAGATCGTATAAATTCCAGGGACTACTGCTCACATAAAAAAAAGGATTATTTCTTTTTCCGTTTCTCCCCAATTGCAATGAGCGATAGAATTCTGATACACCTGCAAATGGAAGTCTTGTTCTGGCATTGTGCAGAAATGTGGCTCTGCTCATAGCCAGAAGATCGGTGGCACCTGTTTTAACAATCGTATCATCAATATCGCTAATGATGCCATATTCTGCATCAGGTGGTGGTATCATTACTTCTGCATGAGCTTCAATTCCTTTTTCATGCGGAATAGGTGCATCCAATAATTCCAATGATATCTTATGCCATAACGATTCTTCTATGATCGGCTCTTTGGGATGAATGTCCAAAACAAAATATCCCTCATTGTCAGTTGTAACTTCATGCACTTCATTGCCAATCGTTGCTTTTAATACAGCACCTGGCACTTCATCACTTTCAAATCGCTTGTACATGTTCACAAGATTGTTGAGGATAGTGTCTTTGTCTTCTGCAGCAGCAATTCTTTTATCTTCCAATACTCTTCCTTTTACATATACACGTCTGGCCGTTCCATAACTTCTATATGGAACAATCTGTAAAGGTTTGAAACTGCCTAATCTTTTCCTGAAACTCAACACCAGATCATCAAACTTATCGTCGATGAGAGATATATACTTTGTAAAATGTTTTTTCCAGTCAGACATATGTTAAATGTATCAAAAGTGGTGCAAGAATATTTTTTTCATCATGACAAATATGACTGCTCCATATTGATACGAACGTACAAGTGAGTGACACAACGAAGCTTCATTGTTATTCTATACCCTGTTCCATAAATTATTAACAATAGAATTGCTCTAATGCTTCAAGTCAGATGATTTTAATTTTTAGTTTTACGTTGTTCCACCAATTTTGAAATATGCACAGAATTTTGTTCCCCTTTTTTTTATTGATGAGTAGTTTTTGCATGGCACAGGATCCGGCTTTTCCTGATGTGCGAAATAAACGAGAGAGTTTTACAAAGATCCAGGATAAATCTGTGAGAGCTGATATTGCCAGTTTTGCCATGGCAGGCCTTGATGAAAGTGCTGGCAAACACCCATTGAGAAAATTGGAATTGAAGGCTATCGGAAATGACTCAATTGCATTTGAAGGAAATGGCATTACGGTGAAGATCAAAAGCGGATTTTTCGATGCTACAAAATATAAACTTGGCTATTATACCAATACTGAAACAGGAAAAAAATACCTGACGAAGATTAATGGTAAACCTTTTTATGGTGATTACGGAACGATTCCTAAAACAACTATTGCCTCAATAACTGTTTTATTCGGTGCAGATACAGTTACCATTCCTGCAGAAGCTTATGCTGACTTGTACAACCCTATATTCAGCTATAATGAGAATGGTGTACAGAAATACATCAATAATGTTTTTCTTTCGGCTGATGGAAAAAAGGTTTACATATACATGTTGAAACGTGAAGCTGGTGGAAGCTACGAGGTAACATGGGTGTTACAAGATGGAAAATATGTAAGACGTGTAGTTGATTTTGGATTTCTTAAAAACTAAATGGTGCATTTGTAGCACAACGGCTCAACAAATTTTCTACTACTAACTTTAGCATATCGTAGCTGGCCGGTTTTTGAATAATATCTACACCATGTTCAACAAAGATCGAATCATCCGGCTGTTTTGGTGAAGTGGTGAACATTACTATCGGAATACTTTTAAACTGGCTATCTCTCTTTATCTGCAACATGGCATCTTTACCATTAAAGATTGGCATATTGATATCCATAACAATCAGGCATGGCAAAGCATGATTTGATTTTGCTTTATGCAATTGCTTAATAGCTTCAAATCCATTATTGGCAGCGTTAACTGTATATTCAGGATGACGTTCTTTTACTACTTCAGAGAATAGTTCAGTGTCATCCGGATCATCGTCAACGTAAAGTATTGTTCTGTTTTGTATCATTAGGCTTAGAAAAATTCGGGAAAGCTATACCTTACAATAGAAAAAAAAGTGCCAAACGATTTAGCGTAATGGTATTATGATTTTAATACACATTGGTCGTGCTGTAACTCAATAGTGGCAGGTATTTATGATTTCTCATCTGTGATTGGCTGAAGAAAGTAAAAAATATTTGCGGCAATAAGTTCTACAATTCCTCATCATCTTTTATCTCAACCAATTTGTATTGCATAAAACCAGGTAATGGAATAATTGGTTGTTGCTGATGCATTGCCCATATTTTAGTGAAGGTTGCTCCGAAGTATAAGATCAAAGCGGAATAAAATACGAATAACAATAATAAAACTATTGATGCTGATGCTCCGTAGAAATTATTGATATTGCTGTAGCTGAGCATCCAGTGTAAAATGATACGACCCAGCATAAATAATAAACTGGTGAGCAATCCTCCGATCATGGCTATTTTCCATCTTGGCCTACCATCTGGCAAATAGCGGAATACGATGGAAAACCAGCAAGTAGTAATAAGAATGGAAAACACGCTGCTGAGAAAGGAATTAAAATAGATCGAAAAAACCGGGGATATTTCAGTTAGATATTTACCAATAAATACCTGTGCACTTTCTGCGAGTAAACCAATCACTAACAAAACACCGGCAACCAATATCACAACAATTGCTTTGAAGCGGGAAAGCAATGTTCCTCTTGCACTGGTTCTACCGACAGGTCTTATTTTCCAAAGTTGATTGATGGAATTTTTTATCACCCGAAATAAAGTTGTGGCAACGAATAACAGAAATATAAATCCTCCTATTGTTATCCACCAGTTAGCTGCCATTCTTCGGAAAGCCTTTAATACATCAACAATTTGCATTACAGCTTCTTGCCCTAATACTTCTGAAAGTTTAATGAATAATCTTGAGCGAATCGCATCAGGCCCAATAATATATTTCAGCGATTGAATAATGATAACAAGAATGGGCGGCAAAGCAAAAGTGGTGAAAAATGCAGTTGCTCCTGCCATTCGCAAAGGATCATTCTTCATAAACTCTGATAATGAATCTTTCAGCAGTCTAACCAGTGAAGTAAGCTTTGCTAGGAAATGTTTCATGTAAGTAATAAAACTAAAGAAAAAGAATCAGTTGATCCTGTGTACTCCATCACTCACTTTCACTTCAAGCACATCAGCATCAATATTAAATTGAGCTCTATATGCAGCTGTGATCTTTGGAATAACTTCATCTAACATATCCTTTCGGACAAGGTTTATAGTACAGCCTCCAAAACCTCCACCCATTACTCTTGAACCTGTAATGCCATTTTGTTTGGCTTGCTCAACCAGAAAATCAAGCTCAATACAACTAACTTCATAATCTTCACTTAATCCTTTGTGCGTAGCATACATTAATCGGCCAAAGTTTTCAATTTCATCATTTGTAAGATAATCCGAAGCCTGTCTTGTTCTTTCAATCTCTCCTATTACATATCTGCATCGTCTGAATAGAACTTCATCCATAATATCGGAATATGTTTCAAGCTGATCTGGTGTAGCATCACGAAATGTTTGAATGGAAGGTTCTTTTGTTTTTAGGATACTCAATCCTTCAGCACATTGATTTCTCCTGATATTATACTCACCACTTGCCAATGAATGTTGTACTTTGGTGTTGATCAATACAAGTGTGTGATCTTTCAAGTTAAATGGAATGTATTGATGTTCTATTGATCTGCAATCAAGCATGATGATGTTATCTTTCAAACCCATCAGGCTTGCATATTGGTCCATGATGCCACATTTCACACCAGGATATAAATGTTCAGCTCGCTGAGCGATCAAAGCAAGTTCTTTCCTGGACTTCTTTAATTGAAAAATATCATTTAACGCAAAAGCAAGTCCACATTCCACTGCAGCAGAAGAAGAAAGCCCTGCTCCTACAGGAAGATTTCCTCCAAAAACCACATCAATACCTTTTATGTTGAGTTTGTTTTCCAGCATCACATGAATAACACCCAGTATATAATTTTTCCAACTGTTCTGTGGTTTAACCTCGTGGCATGATACTGAAAGTGATTCTTTCATATCCCAACTATAACAGTTGATGACATCTGTATTGTTTGGTGCAACAGCAAACCAGACACCGCTATCTATTGCTGCAGGTAGCACATAACCATCATTATAATCGATATGTTCACCAATTAAATTGATACGGCCTGGTGAAAAGTACAATTGAGGTTTTCTTTTATATCTTTCTTCAAATGCTTTAATGATTTCCTGTTGCATACGTATCTTAAATTACGGCAAAGAAAAAGAGGTTCACTTTATATGAACCTCTTTTAATAAAAATTATTTTCTATTACTTCAGATAAGTTGCCAGCCACTGATGCACCTGTTGATAAAAGAACTTACTATTTTCAGCCCTTAATATCCAGTGATTTTCTTCCGGGAAAACGATTAGCTTGCTGGGAACTTTCATTCGCTTTAATGCTGCCCAATACTCCAAAGAATTATTCAATGGTACTCTATAATCCTGTTCTCCTACCGTTACCAATACAGGAGTTTTAAAATTCTTTGCCAGTCTTATGGGGTTTTGTTCTATCCATGTTTTAGTCTGTTCCCAGGGTGGTCCGCCAGCCATCATTTCCCTGCCGTACATTACATCACTTGTTCCCCATTGTGCTTCGCTGTTAACCAAACCTGCATGACTGATCAAGGCTTTGTAATGTGTTGTTGTTCCTTGTAACCAATTACTCAGATGACCTCCATAACTGGCACCACCTGCAGCTTGTTTTGTAGCATCAATAAAGCTGAAACGTTTGATAGCATCGGCAGCAGCCTCATTTACTTCATCAGCGGGGCCTTTAAAAGGATCGAACTGAATGTCTTGTGCAAACTTTTCTCCATAACCTGTTGAACCTGTATAATCAGTCAATATCAAAACATAACCTGGTGCTGCGAGTAAATGATAGTTCCAACGATATCCCCAGTTGTCTTTCCATGCACTTGCTGGACCACCATGTATCACAACAAATAATGGATATTTTTTATTTGCATCAAATCCAGCAGGTTTTACAATCCAGCTATGTATCTTTTTACCACGACTACTGGTTGTCCATATCTCTTCTACCGGGTTAAGATCAAGAGTTTTCAACTTCTCAGTATTAAAATTACTGATGAGGTTATGAGTTCCATTAGCATTTATTCTTACAACCTCAGCAGGCATGGTACTGCTCTCAAATGATGCCAGTATCGCATTACCATTATCAGATGTACTAAAACTGCTGTAAGATCCGATACCACCTTTTGTGATTAGCTGTGGCGTTCCACCCATTACAGGTATATTATAGATCATATCTCTTCCTTGGCTTTCGCTGGCAAAAAATATGGTATTAGCAACTATAGAGTAACTGTTAATCGGCCGGTCCATTTGCTTTGCAAGAATTGTTTTGTTCTGCATAGATGGCCAATCAAACCTTGTTAAGTAATCAAGGTTATACACTTTATTATTCCGGCTGACACTGCTTGTTGCAAACAGGTATTTACCATCGGGACTTACCTTAGGGCTACCATAAGAATCACCATCATTTGTTAACTGTTTTGCATCTCCTCCATTTACCGAAACACTGTACAGGTTTGAAATAGTTTCCTGGTAGGCAGATGTTCCTGCTTCGGTAGTTGCAACAAAAATTACAGACTTGCTATCAGCACTCCAGGTTGAGCTCCCAAGAAAAAAACCTTCTTGTTTTGCAATGTTTACATCAGTTAATAGATTCTTTGCTTTATCTGAACCTATTGGTTGCACATAAATATGTGGTTGTTTATCATCCAGCCACCTATCCCAATTACGAATTGGATATTGAGTGTAAACCCTCGCTTTATATTTTATCTTCTTTCTTTCATCGGCAACTTTCTTGTTGGCAGAATCAGAAAAAGTTCCGGGAAATGCACTTGTATTAAATAAGATCATTTTTCCATCAGGGCTCCATCTTGGTGAACCTGCTCCGGTAGAAATACTGGTGAATCGTTGTGCCTCTCCACCTTCTTTTACATTCAATAAATAGATCTGCCCTGCATCATCACCTTCCCTCTTAGCAGAGAAAGCAATATATTTTCCGTCGGGACTCCATTTATATCCACCTTCGGCACTTTTACCACTGGTTAATTTTCTTGGTGCAACACTTCCATCTGTTGATGCTATCCACAGATCATTCACTGTCTCAGCCTCAGTATAACTCGGCTCCGTTACATTAAATACTACCCATTTACCGTCTGGACTTACTTCTGGTGCACCTACTCTTTTCATCAACCATAATTCTTCATGGGTGATCGGTTTTTTATTCTGAGCGATAGCAGGAATCATCAAGAATAAAAAGCTTAATACAGGCAGAAATTTTCTCATGCAGTTTAGATTTATCAAAAGCTAAAATAATAAAACGAAATGAAGCCGGTTAAGTATTTACATTAATGGATCAGACCTTGCCTTTAAGACTTCTCAGCATCGTTCCAAAATCTAGTTGTTTGCTCAGTGCATCTACTGCCTGGGCAATTCTTTTTGTTTTAGTAGGTTCTGTTTTAGCACTTTCAATCCATTTGCTGAAGTAGTTCTTATGGCCATAACTAAGACTCTCAAAAAACTGTTTTGCCTCAGGTTCGTCAGAAAGACACTCAAGTAACGATGCAGATGGTTGAAGTAACTCAACATCTTCTTCTAAAACTACTTTTAAGGTTGCACCTTTTCGTTTACCAATAGCCTTACGCATTTCAGCATTTAACGCCATAATGAAATCACCGCCACCCATAGGCATTAGAGCAACTGATCGTATAACATGATCATCCAGTTTGCCCTTTACTCGAAATGATTTTTTATTACCTGGCTTCAATTTCAATGCAACTTCAGCAGGAATATCTATGTAAGTCCATCCTGTTTTTTCTCCCTGTGTGGCAAATTGTTTTATTAAAGCTGTAAACTTCACCATACGCTAACTTATAAAATTCTGTGCAGTCAATCATTCAACCTGCTTATTCATCAGGTTATCCACACGATAAATGCAGGCATTTTTATATCAGCATATTAGTTTTATCTTGTAGCAACCAAAACTAATTGTATGTTCCAGGAAACATTATCAAATCTTCCATGGCTTCAAATTCTTGTTGCAGCAGTTGCCTATTTTGCTTTAGGCGCTATATGGTATGGCGCTTTATTTTCTAAGGCATGGGTTCGTGGTCACAATGTTAATACAAGTGATCCAAACTTGAAAAAGGGTACTGCCGGTATTATGATTACCTCTTTTGTCGTATTAGTGGCTATATGTATTGCACTTTCAATCGTTCTTAAAATAGGTTATGTTACTGATGCTGAACATGCAATTAAATGGGGAGCATTTTTAGGTTTTGGGTTCAGTTTTACAAGCATTGCAATGACTTTCCTTTACCTAAAAAAACCAATCACTGTGTATTTAATTGATGGGTTATATCATGTGATTGGATTGATCATCGCCAGCCTCATACTTACATTATGGACTTAATTTCAGCTTGCTAAAATGGTTAAGTGAAAGCATGTGATTGCAGATGCAATCCATCAAACTTTCTTTTCCTGGTAATAACTATATAGGAGGTAAATTACTAATCCAATCAGGGGCGCTATCACTACTATTATACACCAGAATATCTTCTTTGGTGTAACCATATCTTTTCGTTTAACGATAGATATAATAGTAAAAACTGCTACCAGGAGCCAGATGATAACAATCAACAAATAAGTAATCAGTACACTTGAAAAACTGTCCATGATTAACAGATTGAAGTTACTTTTGAAACATGGATCACTCAACAAAGCTATCGGTAAACATCAATAAATTTGCTACGCTAAGAAACAGTCGTGGAGGAAATAATCCGGATGTTGTAAAAGCAGCTATTGATGCACAAATATTTGGTGCTGACGGAGTAACGGTTCATCCAAGACCGGATGAACGTCACATTCGTTACGATGATGTAAGAGCCATCAGTAAAATAATCACTACCGAATTCAATATAGAAGGAAATCCCAGGGAACAAAAATTCGTTGATCTTGTATTGGAAGTTAAGCCACACCAGGTTACTTTGGTTCCTGATTCATTAGACCAGCTTACAAGTGATCATGGATGGAATACGATAGACCATAAAGACTATTTAAAAGAAATTATAGCAGTATTCAAGTCTGCAGGTATTCGTGTTTCAATTTTTGTTGATCCTGATATTTCGATGGTTGATGGTGCTGCCAAAACAGGTACTGACAGAATTGAATTATATACTGAAGCTTATGCCAGGCAATTTGCTGATGGAAATAAACAGTCTGCTATAGAACCTTATGTTATTGCTTCGAACAGAGCAAAAGAGCTTGGCATTGGATTAAATGCAGGCCATGATCTCGACCTACACAATCTTAAATTCTTAAAGCAACATATTCCGCATTTAGATGAAGTATCTATCGGTCATGCTTTGGTTTGTGATGCTATTTATATGGGTTATCAGAATGTGATACAGCTGTACAAGAGGCAGTTGAAGTAACAGCGTATAAACTTTCCGCTCATCCATTTCTTCTTCCGTTAGTCAGGTATTGATTGTAGTTTGCTTTTTACAAAACAGTTTTACATGAAAAGACTACTGCTCTGTGCATTTATGGCAATCAATATTTACAGCCATGCACAACTAACGACTGCCCCTTCCGGAGGAAACAAAAAAGCGACGGTAGGTGAACAGATCGGCCTCACAAAAGTTATTATCAATTACGATCGTCCTGCTGTAAAGGGTAGAGAAGGAAAGATATGGGGACAATTGGTACACACAGGTTTTGTTGACCAGGGATTTGGGAGCAGTAAAGCAGCACCCTGGAGAGCCGGAGCTAATGAAAATACAACCATAGAATTTTCTACTGATGTAATAATAGAAGGCAAGCCATTAGCTGCTGGTAAATATGGATTCTTTATAGCCTGGGATGCTGCTGAACCTACCATTATTTTTTCAAAGAATAGCGGAGCTTGGGGAAGTTATTATTATAATGAATCGGAAGATGCATTAAGAGTGAAAGTAAAAGCAAAGCCTGCTGACAGGTCCGTTGAGTGGTTGAAGTATGAATTTATTGATCAAACAGATAATAGTGCAACCATTGCTTTATTATGGGAAAAGATAATAATACCTTTTAAAGTTGAAGTAAACCTTGTAAAAGCACAGATAGAATCATATAGACAAGAATTACAAACAAGAAAAGGATTTCGATGGGATGCATGGAATGAAGCTGCAGCTTATGCAGTTCAGAATAACACGAATCTGCAAGAAGCATTGTTATGGGCTGATTCAGCTACCTCATCAACATTTGGCGGCAATACTCAATTCCAGGCATGGAGCACAAAAGCACAGGTATTGGAAAAGCTTGGCAGAGGAAAAGAAGCTGAAGCTATTATGAAGAGATATCTTCCCTTAGCCAACATGAATGAAGTGCATGGATATGCAAGACAATTACTTGCTTCCGGTAAAAAGAAAGAAGCGTTGGAAGTATTTAAATCGAATCATGAAAAATATCCTAATCAATTTACTACAGTATTTGGTTTGGTAAGAGGCTATTCGGGTAATGCAGATTATGCAAATGCACTAAAATATGCAAAGCTAGCTTTACCATTAGTACCCAATGGTCCCAGCAAAGTACAGGTTGAAGGTGCTATAAAAAAATTAGAGGAAGGAAAAGACATAAATTAATCTCATTCGTAAAGAGATCCTGAAAAACAGGATCTTTTTACTTATAGATTATAATGAAGATGTACATAATAAGATTCACTAACAGCACCATAGCATACAATCCATTCGTTCTTCCTTTATTCAGTGAAAGCATTACAGTAAATACCGAAAGCCCCAACAGAATCATTGACTTCTTATCAATACCAAGCACTAAAGGCAAATCAAGTAATGAACAAATGATCACTACGGTGGGAATACTAAGGCCTATACTTGCAAGAGCTGAACCTAACGCTAAGTTTATGCTTGTTTGATATTGATTTCGCCTGGCTGCCCTAATTGCAGCAATACCTTCAGGCAATAAAATAACAGCAGCTATGGCCACCCCAATTAAAGTAGTAGGTAATCCCGCTGCTAATACACCTTCCTCAATCACAGGAGACAACTTTTTTGCAAGAAACACAACCACACCCAAACATGCTAATAGTAGAAACAAACTCAGTATTGCTTCTTTTTTAGAAACAGCTTTTTCTTCACCTGTAACGGCTGTTAAAAAATATTTTCGATGCCTGACAGTTTGGGTAAATAAAAATGATGAATATATCACAGCACAACACGCACCGACAGCAATAAGTTGTGGGAGACTATAAGATGGACCTGCTACACTGGTAGTATAATTTGGTAGTACAAGAGTGAGAACAAGAATCGAAACAAGACTTACCAATGCAATAGTAACACTCTTGGTTTCAAAAACCTGTTCTTTATATTTTAGTGCCCCGATTAACATGCTTATACCCAGAATTCCATTAAGAATAAGCATTACAGCAGCGAACAATGTATCTCTTGCATAAGTATCAGCTCCAACTCCACCTGTTAACATCAATGATACAATGATCGAGGCTTCGAGTAAGGTTACTGCAATAGCAAGAATGATAGTACCATAAGGTTCTCCTACTTTATGAGCTACTACTTCAGCATGATGTACTGCCGATAGTACTCCGATCATTAGAACAAAAATCGCCGCCACATTTATTAAAAAACCCGTACCTATCGGTGCGAGCAAAAAGAATATCCATGCAATAAAAGGTGATATATATGTCCACTGAAAAATTTTTCTCATATAAGATATTTGATGAGATTAAAAATTAGGCCGGCATAAAAATCCGGCTGCTGAAAAAAATGGCGATCAAAAATAGATCGCCATTTTTTCGGGTGCCCAGGAATGGATTCGAACCATCACATCCTTGCGGACGCTGCGACCTGAACACAGTGCGTCTACCAATTTCGCCACCTGGGCAATTAGCGTTCGAATGTTTAGAGTTTAATTGTCCGAATGTTAATAGACACTCAAACCTTTTGAACAATCTAACATTCAATTTTCAGATCTCTGCAAATATAATTGCCTGCTATTCCATTACCAAATTCCAATATCTATATATCCCATACTATTTATTTTTATCTTTAAATGAATATTTTTTAGTCTTCAGTAAAATTAATGACATGAGATTGTTTATGCCTATTGGTTTTTTGATCGTTTTTATCGTATGGCTTTTATATAGAGTACTTATTAAAAAAGATATTAAACAACATTTAAATACAGTTTATATAAGCTTTGTGTTTTTTGGCATTTGGACAATGATTTATTTTCTCTGGATCAAATAGTCTTTTATTTGATCTCACTCCACCACCATCACCAAATCTTCTGCTTTCACCAATGTTCCTGCAGGCAAAATGATCTGTTTTACTGTTCCTGCTTTTAATGCAGTAATGGTGCTCTCCATCTTCATTGCTTCCAGTGTAAATAAAGGTGCATTTGTTTTCACCTGCTCACCTTCTTTCACAAAGAACTGAGATATTTTTCCCTGCAATGGCGCAGCAATATGTTCTGATTTACCCTTTTCAGCTTTCTTATGTTCATTGGAATGAACTTCTATCTTCTTATCAAGTATCTCTATGATCCTGGTTTGCCCATTCAGCCTCATAAACACTTTTCGCTTACCATCTTCATCTGGTTCACCAATTGTCAATAAACGAACAAGTATTGTTTTTCCTTTATCAATCTCAATGATTGCTTCTTCATTTTGTTTTAAGCCATAAAAGAATTGTGGTGTTGGAATTTTTCTAACTGCACCATAAGCAAGCTTCTTATGATAATATTCTTCGAACACTTTTGGATATAATAAATATGAAAGCAGATCAGTGTACTTCACATGCTCATCAAACTTTTGCTTTAATAACTTGAACTCTTTCTCAAAATCAATTGGCGCTAAATGTTCATTTGGCCTCTCGGTAAAAGGTTTGATATCTTTTAATATGATCTTTTGCAAATTTGGATCAAATCCCCCAACAGGCTGACCGATCTCACCTTTGAATAACGATTGAACAGATTCAGGAAACGCTAATGATTCACCTCTGGTATAAATATCTTCTTTGGTAAGATTGTTTGATACCATGAACAAAGCCATATCTCCCACCACTTTTGAACTTGGAGTTACTTTTACAATATCACCAAACATTTCGTTCACATCCTTGTATGCCTTTTTTATTTCTTCCATTTTATCTCCTAAACCAAGACCTGTTGCCTGCGGTTTAAGATTCGAATATTGTCCACCCGGAATTTCATGATAGAAAACTTCTGCACTACTTGCTCTAAGATCACTTTCAAACGGATAATAATATTCTCTCACCGTTTCCCAATAAGTGGAATGCCTGTTCAGTTCTTCAATATCGTAAGAATTCTCTCTCTCGTGAAACTTCATCATCTCAACAATTGCATTGAAGTTTGGCTGAGATGTTAAGCCTGATAAAGCACCGATAGCACAATCCACTACATCAACACCGGCCTCAATGGCTTTTAAATAAGTGGCAGATTGAAGTGAAGATGTATCATGTGTATGCAAATGAATAGGTATGTTCACTGTCTGCTTCAGTTCACTCACCAGTTCATAAGCTGCCCAGGGTTTCAACAGTCCACTCATATCTTTTATCGCAAGAATATGAGCACCTGCACTCTCAATATCTTTTGCGAATTGCTTGTAGTATTGTAAAGTATATTTTGTTCTGGAAGCATCCTGGATATCTCCTGTATAACACATAGCTACTTCAGCGATACCACCTGTTTTATTTCTTACAGCTTCAATGCTTTTCTCCATATTCGGCATCCAGTTGAGCGAATCGAAAATTCTGAAGATATCAACACCATGCTCCCAACTCTTTACAACAAATTCTTCAACAAGATTATCTGGATAGCTTTTATAACCTACAGCATTTGCCCCACGCAAAAGCATTTGCAAAAGAATGTTTGGAATAGCTTCTCGTAATAACTGCAACCGTTTCCACGGATCTTCGTACAAGAATCTCATGCAGACATCGAAAGTAGCTCCACCCCAAACTTCCATGCTGAATGTTTGCGGAAATGATTGAGCAAATGCACTGGCTACTTTCAACATATCATACGAACGAAGCCTTGTTGCTAATAAGGATTGATGTGCATCACGAAATGTTGTATCAGTATAATGAATCTTTTTTTCCTGCTTCAACCAATCAGCAAAACCTTCTGCACCCAATTCAGTTAATAACTGCTTTGTGCCTTTAGGAATCGGTTTGTTGTCATCATACGTTGGAACGATCGCTTTCTCAAAACATTTTGTAAGATCAGGTTTTGCAACATCAGGATGGCCATTAACAGAAACTTCAGCGAGGTATTTCAGAATTTTAGTGCCACGATCTTTTAGCGGTTTAAATGTGAACAGCTCAGGATGATTCTGCAGGAAATTTACTGTAGCATTTCCTGCAATGAACTCAGGATGGTTGATGATGTTTAGCAAGAAACGCATGTTTGTTTTCACACCACGTATCCTGAACTCCTGCAAAGCCCTGTTCAGTTTTTTTGCTGCATCTTTTATATTGGTTGAATGAGCTGTAACCTTTACTAATAACGAATCGAAGAAAGGAGATATTTTGACTCCGTTGTACACACTGCCCTCATCTAATCTTATTCCGAAACCTTCTGCACTTCTATAAGCCAGCACTGTTCCAAAATCGGGCATAAAATTATTCTCCGGATCTTCTGTTGTGATTCTGCACTGAATAGCAAAACCATTCTGCCTGATCTCATTTTGTTTTATGTTGATCTCAGGACTATCCAAAGGATATCCTTCAGCAATATGTATCTGTGTTTTTACCAGGTCAATACCGGTGATCATTTCTGTTACGGTATGCTCAACCTGTATTCTTGGATTCACCTCAATAAAATAAACATTGCCTCTCTTATCAACTAAGAACTCAACAGTACCTACATTATTATATCCAACTTCTTTACAAATTCTTACAGCATATTCATACACCTGATCTTTCGCTGTCTGTGGAAGATTCATCGAAGGAGCGACTTCAACGATCTTCTGAAAACGTCTTTGTAATGAGCAATCTCTTTCAAAAAGATGAACAACATTTCCATGGTGGTCACCAACGATTTGTACCTCTATATGCTTAGGTTCTTCAATAAACTTTTCAAGGAAAACAGTATCATCACCGAAAGCATTTTTTGCTTCCCGTTTAGCTTCATCAAAACTTTTCTGTAATTCATCTTCACTTTTAATAACTCTCATTCCTCTTCCACCACCACCTGCAGCAGATTTCAACATCACCGGAAAGCCGATCTTGTTTGCTTCTGATCTTGCAATGGTAGCATCAGTCAATTGTTTTTCACTGCTACGGATCAATGGAACATTGCACTGTTCAGCTTTTTGTTTCGCCAGCACTTTATCACCCAATTGTTTCATCACTTCAGGTGAAGGTCCAATGAAGATGATTCCATTATCGGCACAGGCTTTTGCTAACACCGGATTCTCTGAAAGAAAACCATAGCCTGGATGAATTGCATCTGCTCCACAACTTTTGGCAATGTGTATTATTTCCTCAATATTCAGGTAAGGCTTTAAAGGATCTGTTTCATCACCTATCTGGTAAGCTTCATCAGCTTTATAACGGTGGAGTGAATAACGATCTTCAAAAGTAAAAACAGCAACAGTGCGAATATCCAGTTCTGTACAGGCTCTGAGAATACGAATAGCGATCTCTCCCCTGTTGGCGACAAGCAGTTTCTTAATACGTTCAGGCATTGGTAAGTTGTAGAATGTTGAGTGAATGATCTATGTATCAACAAATAATGTACCTAATGCATAAGGGAAACTTCTTTCACAAGAAATGTATAGATGTGAACGACAAAAAGATTAATCTCTGAAATTAACGATGAAGGTTGCTCCTTTTCCCGGCTTACTTTCTACTGAAATATTACCACCTGAAGCAGTGATTTGGGATCTGATCATATACAAACCCAACCCCTTACCTTCTTTGGAAGCATTGAAACGTTGGTATAAGCCAAACATTCTGTCGCCATATCTTTCCAGGTCTATACCAATACCGTTATCAGCGAAATAAACGTTTATACCACCAGGAACTTTTTCTGAACGGATGTTTATTTGTAAAGAACGTTCAGGTGAAGCATATTTAATTGCGTTAGAAATGAGGTTTAGAAAGATGCTTTCGAGGTGAACCCTATTGTATTTCAAACATTGGGCTGCTGAGAAATCATATCTGATCTTTCCATTTATATCATCTAATAACGATGCTACATCTTTTTCTACCTGCTTGGCTACTTCTGAAAAGCTGATGTATTCAAGGTCAGCGTTAGGTTTATCTCGAACAACTAATACATTGATGAGATCATTCAAAGTATCATTGAGTTTATTTGTACTCTCATTTACTTTGTCAATTACTTCAGCATTGAAAGGATCTGCAGGGTTATTGTGATTATATAAAGTAAGTAAACTAATTAGATTCGCAACAGGTGCTCGTAAATTGTGTGAGGTGATGAATGAGAATTGCTGCAAATCTTTATTATATCGCAACAACTCGTTAGTAAGCAAGGTTTGATCTTCCAACATTTTTTTCCGCTCAGAAATATCTCTAAGACTAACAAGTATACCATTAACATGCTTATTGCCTAACATGTTTTTACCTTTTGCCTCTAACCATTTAAGACTACCTTCTTTTGTAAGCGAACGATAATCTGCAAAACTCTCTTCCTGATTTGCAACAATAGCAGCTAATTTTTGTTGAACAGAAGCAACATCTTCATGATAAATAAAATCGAAACCATTTTTTCCTAATAATTCCTCAGCTTCAAAACCTAATAAACGATGGATAGATGGTGATGCATATTTGATGATTCCAACTTCATCAATTATAATTATCGCATCGAAAGAATATTCGATGATAGTCTTAAATTTTTCTTCATTTTCTTTTAACAGTAATTCAGCTTTACGGTTTTCTGTAACATTCGTGGATGTAACGAATAAGTGTCGTTCATTGCTAATTACTATAGGCCGATATGTATGATGATAGATATGAACATTCCCTTCTTTATCCGTCATTTCAGTGTCCCTTTCACTCTCTTTCTGGTACATTGCTTTTTCCAAAAATATACGGCAATGTTCTTTCTCCGAAGGATCAACCAATTCAAGTAAGGATACACCTGATTGCAATTCTTTACTTACAAAAAAAGGAGAGTGTTCCTGTGCTGCTTTATTATAAGCCTTAACGATAAAACGGTCATTTAATAGTACAAATGACTCTTTGGTATTATTCAGCAGCATTGTTAAACGCTGTTCTGCATTAATCAAAGCCATATCTGCTATCTTACTTGCATTTATATCTCTCATATTAAATACAAGTGAGCCAACCTGTTGATCATGTAACAGATTTTGTGCTGATGCTTCGAAATACAACCAGTTACCCACATTATTTTTTACCCTAAACTCTATAGTAGATATCTCCGAAGGCTTTTCAATGATCTTGGCGAGCCATGCTGCTACAAATTCAAGATCATCAGGATGAATGATACCAAAACCAACTGTTCCAACAAGACTTTCAGGATCACGTCCTAGTATTTTTCTGAAAGCGTCACTTACATAAGTAACACGATAAGTGGCATCTGTAAGAATAAAAATGTCTGTTGAGTTCTGAACCAATGCTTTGAATAAAGCTTCACTTTTCTTAACCGCTTCTTCTGCTTCTTTTTTGTGAGTAGTTTCAAATAATCCGATTCCTACACCTGTTACAATTCCATCTTTTTTTAAAGGATGAAATTCAATATCGTACCATCTTTTTGAAGTGCACTCAAGAGAAAAACTGAATTTATTGGTTAATCCATCTTCGTATGCCTTGTCAGTTGTTGCAGCTAGAAATGAAAGTGATGGAGTATCATCAATAAATGAATGAAACGGAAGTGCCTTAATAAGATATTTTCCTGTGGCTCTGCTAATAAATTCATTGAAGTTATCATTAAAGATGATAACGTTTTTATCCTGATCTAATATCAGAAAACTATCTGAAGTTCCTGCAAGGAATGCCTCAAGAATATTATATAAAGAAAGTTGTGATATCACTTTAAGGTTAGCTGTGCTGTCTCTGATTCAATATCGGATAGAGCCAAATATAAACAACCATCGGAATACAAAAAATGATAAATACGGTCAAAAGTCTTTTTGGGATGGCCTTTTACCTATTGCTGCCAGCTTATTCATCTGTTTTCTTTTCTACCACAACAAGGTCAGCAATATCCACATTCATCGGTATCACCCCAATTTGTACAATAGCTCTTTTACCCCTGATCTCCTTTACTTCACCAACCTGGTAATTCTTTTTAAGCTTTACCAGCGAACCAACTTGTATGTCTTTATTCAACTCTTTGTATTTTGCATTTACCTTCTTCTCCAGTTTGTTTACTACTACTGTCTCTTTTTTCTTGAACAAGAGATCATGCAAATGCTTTATCACCTGGTTTTTATCTTCAGTCTTTCGATAATCAAGAACCACCTGACGCAACTTTCGTTCCATGTCTTTTAAATATGCTATTCTCTCTTCAGTTATACGGTTTTGTTGTTTCAAAACCTCAACTTGTTGCCGGTGACGTTCTTTGTCCATTACCACTTCCATCTCTTTCTTAAGCCTTTCATTTTCTTTCAACAGCTTTTGTAGATCAACTTTTTCTTTTCCAAGTTTTTGAAGATCCTGCTCGGTTCTGTTTAAGAGCTTATCTAATTTAAAATGATCTTCATCTACTAACTTTCTTGCACGATTAATTAAATGTTGGGGCAGGCCGATTCTTTCTGCAATAGAAAATGTGTATGAGCTTCCGGGCTTGCCTACATTCAGTTTGTACATAGGCATCAGGCTCTTCTCATCAAACTGCATAGCACCATTTAAAATTCCGGGTGTATGGTTAGCCATTACTTTCAGATTCAAATAGTGCGTGGTAACAATACCGTATGCATGCTTGCGATTTAATTCTTCCATTATTACTTCAGCAAACGAACCACCAAGGTTAGGATCACTACCACTTCCTAACTCATCAATAAAGAACATGGTTTTACCATTAGCAGTTTCAATAAAATATTTCATGTGCAACAGATGAGAAGAATATGTACTCAACTCAAATTCTATGCTCTGGGTATCGCCAATATGGATGAATAATTGTTTAAAGATGCCCATTTGTGAATTAGGATGAACAGGAACCAATAAACCACTTTGCATCATCATCTGGTTGAGACCAACTGTTTTCATGGTGACTGTTTTACCACCTGCATTTGGTCCGCTGATCACAAGAATTCTTCCCTTATCATCCAATTTCAACGTAACAGGAATAGTTTGTTTGCCTGATTTTTTATTATAGAGATATAATAAAGGATGATAAGCATTCTGCAGATCAACTATTGCCTTATCGTATATATTAGGAAGATTACCATGCATGTCAACAGCAAGTCTTCCTTTTGCCCTGATAAAATCAAACTCACCTATCACTTCAAGATAAGTTTGTAACAGGCTTGCATATACCGAAAGTTTGCCAGTAAGTTCTCGCAATATTCGCTGCACTTCTTTTGCTTCATCACTTTCTAAGGAGAAAACTTCGTTATTCAGTTCTATTGTTTCTTCCGGTTCAATAAATGCAGTACGACGGCTATCACTTTCGCCATGCAAAATTCCTTTTACCTGCCTTTTATATTCAGAGAATACAGCTACTACTCTTCTGCCATTGCTGAAACTTTCTTCGATATCTGCCGTATATCCGCTTTTGGCAAGTTTGGCTACCACCTTCTCAAACATTCTCCGCAGTTCATTTCTTTTGCGGTAAAGACTCATGCGAATACGTTCAAGATCATCAGATGCATTGTCTTTTACCGTTCCGCTTTCATCTAATACCTCGTCGATCATTTGTATGATCATCTTCTCATAATATGTTCCGGCAATTACTTTACTTAGAAACGGATAAGCAGATCTTCGGTCAGCATCGAACCAACGAAAAACAGCGGCGATATTTTCAGCTAGTTTTCTGATCTGCAAAAACTGATCGCCACCCAAAGTTGCTCCGGGAATACCCAGAAGCTTAATATCTCTGCTGATGTTTAATGTAAAATCAGATGGAAAATAAACAGATTGTTCCAGCAAAAGTTTAAACTCATTGGCCTGGTTAATTTCGAGATCGATGAAATCTTTCTTGGTGTGTATACGAAGCCCGGCAGATTTTTCCTTTGCATATTCTGTTCTGCAAAAGGCTACCAACAAAGCTTTTACTTTATCAAATTCAAGTTGAACGGCAGCAGATTCAGGGTATAACTTCATGGCATCATCTCTATAGAAAGCCAGCAAAGGTAAAGGATAGGTTGCTGTTAAAGAAAGTGGACAGAGCGATTCGATAGTCAAGTTACAATTTGAATTCTAATTTGGTTCTAATCCTGTTCTAAATAAGCCTTAATAACTGTTTTGCAAATTGCAGGCAGTTTGTAACTAATCATAGATGTTTAGGTTTAGGGTGAGCCGGGCTTTTTGTAAAGCCTGGCCTTTTTTTTCAAAAACTATTCCTGACAATATCATAGATTATATAAATTCTTTATATAGTTTATACGTACTTCTTGGTATTTAAATAATATCCTTTGTCACTTAATTTCGCTCTCCTAAACAAAAACGGAAATGCTTATGAAAATGTACAAACTACTTATTGCAGTATTATTAGTAACGATGGTTTCAGTTACTGCTCAGTCACAGGATGTAAAAACAGAAAGAATTACAGTAGCCTATATGATTGCTATGGGCCGGAAACCGAATACCGGAGAACTTAATTATTGGAAAGGCCAGGGTAATTTGACTGTCTCTCAGTTAGTAGAAAATCACAGACAGTATCTTGCTGGTGATAAAGCAAGCAAAAGAACAATGATCATTAAAGCTTTTAAAAATTCATACGGACGTAATCCAACAGAAAGTGAAATATCAACCAATATGAATCAAAATATGACCTATGCTGAGTGGATGAACAATCACCTCGCATGGTTGAAAAAAAGCAGTAGCGATTATGTAAACGTTATAAAAAATTCTTACAAAACAGTATTCGGTCGTGAACCAAATTCTGGTGAGCTTAATTTCTGGAAATCTCAACCTGTTATGTCTCATATGATTTTAGCTGCCTGTCATGAAGACTGGAAAAGAAAAAACCCGAATGCAGCTAAAACCTCAGGCTCTAATACTGTTGGTTCTTCCTCATCTTATCTTGAATTTGCTAAGGTTGGTAGCCAGGTAGCGAATGAAGCTAGCGGACTTATTGGTCCCGCTGCAGGAAATGTTATAGCTCCAGGTAGTGGTAATGTTATTGCCCCAGGTGGTGGTAATGTTGTAGCTGCTGGTGGAATGAATTAATATGTATTCAAAATCTAAAGAGGCTGCTATGAAAGCAGCCTCTTTAATTACCAGGTTGTACTGCTAATAATCTCAACTTTTTGTGCTCCCACTATTTTCCTCATCAGGATTTATTTTTCTCCCTTCTTCATCAACTTCCTCTTTCACTCCATTCATAAAAGAAGATATAGGTCCCTTCATTTCTTTTTGTGGATCTGTAGTATGAAGCGTTTCCGGATCTGGCTTTACACTTGCATCACTATTATTGTTCTTTTTAGTTTCATTACTTGCCATAACATTGTTTATCAGTTAACCTACAAATGCAAAGCCAAAAGCGGCTGATTGTTATGTCACAACATTTATCTTTAGTAAATGCAAGAACCGGTATTGGATAAACCCTCGAAGAAAAAACCTTTTTTCCCCGTAAGGGAAGAACTTAAAACGTATCTGAAGAATTATGGTCGTGAAGTACATCTTCCGGTTACATATAAAGATTTGCTCAGTTTCACTTATTCCATTCCGCTGAAAGATAAAGAAGGAAAAGACACTCTTTGGGAAAAGACATTGTACGACATGAGGGATTGGGAAAAACTTCGTGAAGGGCTTATTCAGCTTTATGCTATTATAAAAACGGAAGGCGATTTTTCATATACAAGTCATTTGGATGTAGCGAGAATTGATTATTGCACTTTCGGCAATTCAAATCCGTTCAGGATAAGAATTGTAAATCGTTTTAATGATAATTATGACCATTATTACATTAAAAAAGAAGATGCATCAAGAGTATATGGATTAGAATTAGAACACCTCCTCTCTCCTAACCGATTGAGTTATTTAACTGGTCCTGACACCTTGGTTGAAGAGCATATTGTAGGAATACCGGGTGATGTTTTTGTTCACAAACATTTGGAGTTACCCGAAACAAATAAAATAAGATTAGCCAAAGAGTTCGTGAAGTTCAATGAAAGATGTTTTGTACGATTACTGGGTGACATGAGAAGTTATAACTATGTAGTAACTGTTTCTCCTGACATTGAAGATTACCAATACCGCATGAGGGCAATTGATTTTGACCAGCAATCTTATGAAGGTAGGAAAAGCCTTTACCTGCCACAATTCTTTAAAGAAAATCTCCCTTTTGTTGATCTTACTTTAAAGCATCTTAATAAAGAAAGTATTGAACAATACCAGGCAGAAGAAAGAACATTAATGGCGTTAAGAATTGCCTCCTCAAGATACCGTGTGCTGGAACTATTGAACATAATGAGCAATGATGTATTATCTACCACTGAAAAAATTGATCGTTTAAAACATGACCTGGCAGAACACTTTAAAACTAACTCAATGCTTCGGTGCAAAAGCATGGGTGATATTGTAAAGCAAACACTCAGAAACTCTTTGAAGAAAAGTCTTAGACTAATACAAAAGAATCTCGGGAAAGACAGTGATTGATATTGAAACGCAGATTACGCCGATAATTATGATTCTCGCTTAGAAAATAAAAATCTGTGTTGATCATAATCATCTGTGTCATCAGCGTTCCACTTCCTATATTTGCCGAACTTTTTACAGGACGTACAAGTGAGTGACACAACGAAGTATAATCTGTGTTACCGGTGTTCGTCTCCAAAAAATAACTATACATGGCAAATCAACAAATTCTGCAACTGCTTGGCGACAAAGCCGAATCATTACTCAGTTATCAGTCAAAAACAGTAGACAAGAGCCAGTTACATCTTCCTTCAGCAGATCACATGGACAAGATCTGGACGTACAGCAACCGTAATAACCAGGTTTTGCGTAGTATGGATCAGCTGTTGAATCATGGAAGACTTGCAGGTACCGGCTACTGCTCTATTTTTCCGGTTGACCAGGGAATTGAACACAGTGGTGGTAGTGCATTTGCCCCAAATCCTATATATTTTGATCCCGAGAACATTATTAAATTAGCCATGGAAGGTGGTTGCAATGGTGTTGCTTCTACTTATGGTGTATTAGGAATTTTAAGCCGCAAGTATGCTCATAAAATACCTTTCATCGTTAAGATAAATCACAATGAATTTTTGAGCATGCCGAATAAATTCGACCAGACCATGTTCGGTACGGTAAAATCAGCTTGGAATATGGGTGCTGTTGGTGTTGGTGCAACAATTTATTGGGGTAGTGCAGAAAGTGCAAGACAATTAAAAGAAGTCGCTGAAGCTTTCGAATATGCTCATGAATTAGGAATGATGACGATTCTCTGGTGCTACCTGAGAAATAATTCATTTAAGGTTGATGGTGTGGATTATCATACTTCTGCTGACATGACTGGACAGGCTAATCATTTGGGTGTCACCCTACAAGCTGATATTATTAAACAAAAACTTCCAACTAATAATGGTGGTTACAATGCTACCAAACATGGTAAAACACATAAGCTGGTGTACGATCAGTTAACTACAGAACATCCGATTGATCTTTGCCGTTATCAATTACTCAACTGTTACAATGGTAGAGTTGGATTGATCAATTCTGGTGGAGAAAGTAAGGGTGAAAGCGATCTGCAGGAAGCTGTTTACACTGCTGTAGTGAACAAAAGAGCCGGTGGTATGGGATTGATCCTTGGTCGTAAAGCATTCCAGAAACCTCTGGCTGAAGGAATCAAGCTACTGAATACCACCCAGGATGTTTATTTAGACGAGTCTATAACCATTGCATAATTTTTTACTTCAAGCAACAAGCTTCACGCTACAGGCTATCAGCGTGAAGCTTGCAGCTTGCGGCTTTTTTTGTATATCTTCAATTCGCCGTATTGCAAAACCCAACTAATGAAGAAAGACCAGACCGAGGATATAGAATCAAACCTGTCAGGTGAAGACAGTAAAACAGGTGAAGAGGTGAAGCCAAAATGGTATAAACGTCTTAGAAAGGGAATCACCACTTCTACTGCTGATAAAAAAGAAACGCCTGAAGGGCTTTGGACCAAATGCCCTGAATGTAATCATATAGCCACCTCTACAGACCTTAGAGAGGCATTATTCGTTTGTCCTAAGTGCAATTATCATCATCGTATCGGTAGTGATGAATATTATGAAGTGATATTCGACAACAACGAATACGAACCACTTTTTGAAAACATCCAGAGCAAGGATTTTCTAGGCTTCACCGATCTAAAACCTTATAAAAAAAGACTTGAAGAGATTCATTCTAAAACAGATCTGAAAGACTCAATGAGAGTGGCTGTTGGTAAAGCCAATGGTGAAGGATTGGTTTGTGCCTGCATGGATTTTGAGTTTATTGGTGGCTCGTTAGGAAGTGTAATGGGCGAAAAATTCAGCCGTGCAGTTGATTACTGCATTGAACATAAACTTCCATTCCTGGTTATTTCTAAAAGTGGTGGAGCCAGGATGATGGAATCTGCTTTCAGCTTAATGCAGTTGGCAAAGACGAGTGGTAAATTATCTCAGTTGAGCGATGCTAAACTTCCTTACATCTCTTTATTAACAGATCCAACATTTGGTGGTATTTCAGCAAGTTTCGGTATGTTAGGTGATCTGAATATTGCGGAACCCGGAGCATTGATTGGCTTTGCCGGACCAAGAGTAATTAAAGAAACCATCAAAAAAGATCTTCCACCAGGCTTCCAGAGAAGTGAGTTTTTACTGGAACACGGCTTTCTTGATTTTATAGTGAACAGGAAAGATCTGAAAGATAAATTGGCACAGGTAATAAGATTATTTAGAAACTAAAATCCCGCTTAGCGGGATTTTTTATTCGATATACTTAGTAAACACATTCATTACCTGCCATTCTCCAAACTGATCTTTATAAATCCAGGCAGTCATTAATCTTCTTACATTTTGCGTTTGATCAGTATAGTATTTTGTATGAGTGAAATCAATTTTGGCATGTGTTATCAAAGCACCTTTTGGTACACCTTCATATTGATGCTTAAGCGTTGCTTTTTCTGATTTTCCGAATTTAATATCATTGATCGTAATAGTTTCTTTCGGCCCATAGCCTTCTCCGGATTTTTCCCAATCAGCTTTCATGGATTTTGTTACATCTGCTTTAGTAGGTTTTTGTGCAAAGCAGATAGTGGTACACAATAAAGTTGTAATAAGCAATAGCAATTGTTTCATAGAGGCAGGTTTTAGCTTTTCAAGTTAGCAATTAATCATGTTCAGGAATAATTAAACTCTATTTTTGCCGCCCAATGGCAGCAAAGGAAATCAGTAACAGGCAGGCGTATTTTCATTACCACATAGAAAATAAATATGTGGCTGGTATTGTTTTGCTCGGAACCGAAGTCAAATCTATCCGTGAAGGAAAAGTAAGCTTCAATGATGCCTTTTGCCTGTTTGATAAAGGTGAACTTTGGCTGAGAGGTATGTATATCGCAGAATATTCTCATGGAACGGTGAATAACCATATTGCTGTACACGATAGAAAACTACTGCTTACCAAAAGAGAACTCAATAAACTGCAGGCTGCTTTAAAGGAAAAAGGGCTGACAATCGTTCCGCTAAAAGTTTTTTTTACAGATAAAAGCCTCGTAAAAATCGAGGTCGGATTAGGCAAAGGAAAAAAACTGTACGACAAAAGAGAATCTATAAAGGCTCGGGATACTGATAGAGAGATAAAAAGATATTTGAAATAGGCTCATATTAAATGTGAATAACCGCAAATTAGCATTTCTTGTTTTCCACCTTACTTTGCCAGAGCTACATCTGCCACTACCTTTCAGTAGAATTAGCATGATTATTGGTTAAAGCAAACATCCACTAAATTTCATTGTATGAAAAGCCTTTTTTCTTCTCTTATAGCAATACTGCTGTTTACTGCTGCCAATGCTCAAACAGTTACAGGTAAATGGTATGGAGTAGGCAATGCCAATATAGATGGGGCCAATAATAATTACCTTATTGAAATGATCCTTATTCAAAAAGGTGCAATGATATCTGGTGAGTTCAATTACTATTTTAAAAATGGCTATTTCCCTAATAAAATTTCTGGTAAGTATGATAGCAAAACAAGAAAGCTTCATATTCAAACCACACCTGTAACATATTACAGATCATCTGCTGTAAATGGAGTTGAATGCAGCATGAATGGCGATTTTACATTGCTGGTTTCAAAAGCTGGGTCTTCATTGAAAGGTAAATTTAGCAGTACAGATTTTTATTCTTTGACTTGTCCTGACATATTGATGAATCTGAATTTTTCTAAAGATGATGGCAAACAAAAAGATGAAGTGATTGTTGAAGAAAAAGATTTAGGCATAATTGGAGAGAAAAAGCTGGATGCATCTATTCCGGTAATGCCTGTTGCTTTCAAAGAACAATCAACGGCAGAAAAACAATTCCCACAACGTAAAAATATTGAGATGGGTGTTATTGAAGTGGATAATAACAACATCAGCATTGAATTAATAGACAATGGCGAGATTGACAGAGATTCGGTAAGTATATTTTACAACAATCATCTTCTTGCGAACAAACTTGAGCTTACTAAACGTGGTCTCATCTTCAACATCAATTTAGATGAACACAGATCAGTAAATGAGCTGAGCATGTTTGCTGAGAATCTTGGAATCATTCCACCGAATACGGCAGTACTCATCGTTCATGATGGAAAAAAACGTCATGAAATAAGCCTCACCAGCACTTTACAAACAAACGGTACCGTTAAGCTGAAGAAGCGAATAGCTGAATAGTTATTTGTAAGAGATCAATTCTGCATCAAGCTTCTTTGCAAGACCTTTGGCGCCCCATTTCATTACAATATCATGATTGTATTTGAACAAGGGTTTCATTATAAAAGAAAGTGTATTCATCCACTTCTTTTTAGTGGTCACTCGCCAATCGTATTGAAGGTAAGTGATGCCATCTTTTTCAAAGAAATGCCAGGTTCCCTCTCCTTCCAATTCACCGTATGCAATTCCAGACAAACGTTTGTAGTCTTCACGTTCCATCAGTTTAGAAGTAAATCTCAATTTATAAGGCAACACACTTTGCCATGTATATTCTCTTATACCATTAATACCTCTTGCATCTCCTTCTGCAATAGATTTGGCTTCCCTCACTCCTTTCCACCATTGTGGCCATTCGAGTGAATTATAAATGGCATTCCATACATCTTCTACCGGTGCTTTAATTTGCCACCTTGTAATAAAAACATATTTCTGAGCCATAAGGAGGATTGTAATTAGTCTAAACTAAACATTTTGTTTGAGCTTTCATAGTCTTATAGCGAAGCATCATCTACATATCACCACTCATAAAAAAGAATTCCTAAAAAGGCTTTTGTTAAGCATATATCTCCTTTCCATTATGCATATTTGTAAGAATAAGATATCATACACTATGAAAATTAGAGGATTAGGATTGCTGAGTGGATTATTTTTATTCATCGCATCTTTCGCACAGGAAACTCCGAAAGGATGGCATTTGCTGGATGCTGAAAAAGATGGATACCGTGGCATTAGCTTAAACAAAGCCTTCGAATTTCTAAAAGGAAAGAAATCACAACCTATCATCGTTGCTGTATTGGACTCTGGTATTGATACAGCCCATGAAGACCTGAAACCAATTCTTTGGCGTAATCCAAAAGAAATACCCGGTAATGGTAAAGATGATGATGGTAATGGCTATGCTGATGATGTGTATGGATGGAATTTCTTAGGCAATGCAAATGGTGATATGGTAACTAAAGCATCATCTGAAATGGCAAGGGTTTATCATCAGTATAAAGAAAAGTTTGAAGGAAAGAATATTGATGTGAATACACTTTCTGAAGATGAAAAATTCATTTATGAAATGTGGAAGAGAGCAGCTAAAGAGATCACTCCTGATCCGGAAGAACAATTGAACGTAGCTTTTATTGACATGGCTTTAAGTTCTATGCAGAAATACGATAAGATGGTTCGTGAAGACATGAAGAAAGATGAATATACCATCGACGAGCTGGAAAAGTACCAACCTGTTACTCCCTTAGCAAAACAAGCAAAGTCAGGTTTTCTTACTTATATGAAGATGTTCAACTTCGAAAGCACTTCTACCAATAAGTATATTCTTACTGAACTGGAAGAATATGTTGATCAGAAAAGAACTGCATTCACTGCAAAAGATAATCCACCTGCAGACCTTAGAAAGGAAGTGATCGGTGATGATTACAACGATTTTAATGACAGGTTTTACGGCAACAGCAATGTAATGGGTGGTGGTCCTGTACATGGTACACACGTAGCCGGAATTATTGGAGCCATGCGAAATGGTATTGGTGCTGATGGTGTGGCTGATAATGTTCGTATAATGATGCTGAGAACAGTGCCTAACGGTGATGAGTATGATAAAGACATTGCTCTTGCTATTCGTTATGCAGTTGATAATGGTGCTAAGATCATAAACATGAGTTTCGGTAAAGGTTATTCACCTGAAAAGAAATGGGTGGATGATGCGGTAAAATATGCAGAATCAAAAGGTGTTTTATTAGTGCATGCTGCCGGTAATGATGGAAGAGATCTTGAAAAAGAACCTTCATTCCCTTCACCATATTTTTTTGGAACAACCACAAAAGCACCCAATTTTATTACCGTTGGTGCAAGTAGTGATCCTTCTATAAAAGGCGATCAGATTGCAGACTTCAGTAACTATGGCAATAAAACAGTTGATGTATTTGCTCCTGGTGTAAAGATATATTCAACCTTACCTGGTGGTGATAAATATGGTAACAACCAGGGAACCAGTATGGCTGCACCGGTAGTATCAGGTATTGCAGCATTGATCTGGTCACACTATCCTAATCTTACAGCAAAACAAGTAAAAGAAGCGATTGAGAAAACTGTCTGGAAGTCTGACAATACCTTAGTAAACAGACCCGGCGAAAAGAAGGAACAGGTATTTTTATCTGACCTTTCAGCAACAGCTGGTATAGTGAATGCTTATGAGGCTGTGAAGTATGCCGATTCATTAAAGCCTGAAACAACTAATAAGAAAAAGAAAGAAGAACAATTACCAAAATCAACTTTTCAGAATAAAAAAGTAGATTAATGCCTAGACCACAACCAAACGATTACGCTGCTTATTACGAAACATATGTAGGGAAAGTGAAAGGTGCTTCGGTTGAAGAACTGATGACTGCTTACAATCAATCCTTGCTGGATTTTTATACTTTTTTACCTGAAGAAAAAGCAGATCATAAGTATGCAGAAGATAAATGGACAGTAAAAGAATTGTTGCTGCACATAATTGATGCAGAAAGAATATTCAGTTACCGTGCATTGAGAATTGCAAGGAAAGATCAAACGCCTTTACCCGGTTTTGATGAGAACAGCTACACTCCTGCATCAAAAGCATCTAATAGAAGTTTGCAATCTTTGAAAGATGAGTTTGTTGCCGTAAGAAAAGCAACGGATATTTTACTCAGCACTTTCGATGAAGAACAATTATCACAAAGAGGAACAGCAAGTGATCAGCCTGTAACAGTAAACGCTATTGCATTTATTATTTACGGCCACATGATCCATCACAAACAAATTCTCGAAGAACGATATTTATAAAGGTTGACAACCTTCGGAAGGTTGTCAACCTTATTGATTAATTACTGGCATCCTTCGGAAGGTTGTCAACCTTTTTATTAATTACTCGAATCATCCTTCTCACTCATCAAATAAGCTTTTATAAATCCATCCAGTTCACCGTCCATTACAGGTCCGATATTTCCAACTTCATAATCTGTTCTGTGGTCTTTGATCATCTTATACGGATGGAAAACATAACTTCTTATCTGGCTTCCCCACTCTATCTTTTTCTTATTGGCATTCACAGCATTTTTTGCAGCCTCTCTTTTCTGCAATTCAATCTCATACAAACGGCTTTTCAACATCTGCATTGCTTTTTCCTTATTACCAAGCTGAGATCTTTCTGTCTGGCACACCACCACGATACCTGAAGGAATATGCGTTAGCATCACTTTCGTCTCCACCTTGTTTACGTTTTGTCCACCTGCTCCACCACTTCTGGAAGTTGCCATTTCTATATCACTTGGATTAATATCGATCTCAATAGTATCATCCACCAAGGGATAAACAAATACCGACGCAAACGATGTGTGTCGTCGTGCATTACTATCAAACGGAGAGATGCGAACCAGTCGATGCACTCCACTTTCAGCTTTTAAAAAGCCATAAGCAAAATCACCTTCAAACTGTAAAGTGGCTGTTTTAATTCCGGCACCATCACCTTCCTGAAAATCAACTTCAGTAACTTTCCAGCCCTGTTTATCGCCATACATTTTATACATGCGATAAAGCATTTGAGCCCAATCCTGGCTTTCTGTTCCTCCTGCACCTGAATTGATCTGAAGTATTGCCGGTAATTCATCCTCAGGCTGGTTAAGTGTGCTCTTGAATTCTGCATCTTCAATTTCTTTCAATGCATTTTCATAAGCTTCTTTCGCTTCTTCTTCGGTGGCATCACCACTTTTAAAGAAATCGAACAGCACAGCAAAATCCTCCACAGCAGTATCTACCTGCTTATAGAGTTTAATCCAGTACTCATTAACCTTAATTTCCTTCATGATGCCCGTAGCTCGTACATTATCATCCCAAAAGCCCGGCGAAAGTGAAAGTTGTCTGTCGTTCTCTACTTTAACTGATCTGTTATCGTAGTCAAAGAAACCTCCTCAGGACAATAACACGGTCCCTTATAGTTTTTAAATGCTCTGTTGTCATAGGTTGCAAATGTAATCAGCCAATTTGATAATTCGACAATAAGCTAGGTTCAAGATTCACCATTCCATGTTCCTTGTTCGATATTAACCGGCAGTCGTTTTTCATGTCATCACCTCTTGTGTCACTCACTTGTACGTTCTGTCCATTATGGATCAGATAAACCGAACGTCTCCACCTTTCTTCCCCTTCTTTCTCCTTTCTCATTCCCTTCTTTCTCATTCCTTATTTCTTATTCCTTATTTCTCATTCCTTATTTCTCATTACTTCTTTCTAATTCCTTATTTCTCATTCCTCATTTCTCATTCCTCATTTCTCATTCCTTATTTCTCGTTCCTTATTTCTCATTCCTCATTTCTCATCCCTCATTTCTCATTCCTCATTTCTCATTCCTCATTTCTCATTCCTCATTTCTCATTCCTCATTTCTCATTCCTTATTTCTCATTCCTTATTTCTCATTCCTTATTTCTTATTTCATGTTCCTTATCTTAGTAATCACAAAAACTACTCTATGAAACGATTGCTATCTCTAACAGCATTGGCTTTATTATTTGCCTGCAACGGATCTGAACAAGTATCTGCCGCTGCAGAAAGTGACCAAATGCAACCAAAAGTTACCGGTGATCTTTACCTGAGAACATATATGTGGACAGGTATGTACGGTACTTCTTTAGACATCTCATGGATTTACATGGATAAAAGCGGAAAGATCGTCAAGAACCCGAAACATGGTGTAAACCCGGTTGATTGGACAAAAGAAAAAAAAGACAATCCTAAAAACACCGGCACATACAAAGTACAGGGCAATAAACTTGCTATTACCTGGAGTGATGGTTCAACAGCATCATGGAGCCTGGAAAAAAAAGCAGGCAAGTATTCTATCATTGACGGTGGTATTACCACGGTACAAACAGGAATGCCTAAGAATTACCGTATCGAAGGTCAATATTCATCTTCAGTTGTATTGCCAAATGTTGCTGCCACCAGCACACTCGTCTTCAGCAAAGATGGAACATTCACTTCCAGTAATTATGGTACAGTTACTACACCAGATGTGACTGGTGAATCAACAAAATCGAACAAAGGCACGTATGACATCAGCGGTAATACCCTAACCATGAAATTTCCTGATGGTAAAGTGGAAAAAAGTGTGATCGCTATCTGGGATATGGATGGAGAAAAGAACTTGGTGATCAACAGCAAGTATTATCCGCAGGAAAAATAAAATCAGAACAATGATCAATAAAAACAGTCCTGCTTTAACAGGACTGTTTTCTTTTTTGAACTATGCACGTTAATTGTTCATTATGATCTGGGCACCTAAAGCCTGGGTTCCGGTTCCACCCACAAATCCTTTTGCAAAAACGGTATATATCTTCCCTGCCTGTAAACTAATTCCGGGTAAAGGCAAAACAACTGTCGAAGTACCTGCAAGTCTTACTTCAAGATTAACTGTTCCTGCATTTACCGGTGTAAAGGCTGTGAATGTAGCATTGACA
The DNA here is from genome assembly GCA_023386555.1 of Bacteroidota bacterium. Lineage (GTDB taxonomy): Bacteria > Bacteroidota > Bacteroidia > Chitinophagales > Chitinophagaceae > JAEZDC01. Next base: position 74,874 of record JAEWJK010000006.1, read on the forward strand.
GCCTGGTCATTAAACATTCTATTGCCAAACAACACCCCTCCACCACTCAAAGCAATATCAACTGCAGGTGCATTGGGGCTCAGGTGTAAAAATCTCACATGTGCTTTACCTGCAGCAGGTGCTGTAAGATCGTCTACCATAACAGCAGCCTTTATTTTATTCACAGAATCAATCGCAAACACAGAATAATTCTTATTGGCTTCCAGGTTTACATTGGTATCAATAACATATGTAGTTGTTCCTGCAGGTGATACTTTCAAATTTGTTGTACCACTGTTTACTTCAGTATATGCACTATTGTTGGGGTAAGGCACATTGGTTAAAGCCACACTGTTATTCACCCTTACATCAACATTCGGTGCATTTGGAGAAGCATGTACCACCATAACTTTGGCTTTGGCCATAACAACATCATCGTCTTTGTCGCAGCTTGCAAATAATAAAGCAACCGTTGCAAGACTCATCATTTTTGCTATCATATTTTTCATAAGTTTTTTTAGTGTAACATCGAGAATGCTCATAAAGTTTATAACTGAGTAAAAAAAATGTTCATGTTTAAAAGATTGAAAGCTGTGAGCGTAACAGTTTATACAAACCAGAGCCGCTTATCCTGTAGAATTATCGCATAAATCATTTCTATTCTTATATTTCCTGTATGAATCACTCAACTTACTACTGCTTACAGCATTTTCTATCTGCATCAGCAACACCAACGCTCTAATCTTTCACCTGTGAAAGATCCCTTTGCGTTCTTTGCGTTTTCAAATGTTACACATCCAACTCTCCATCCTCCATACATCAGCTACAAACCTCAGTATATAAATAAACCTTTGCGTTACAACCATTTCTCTTCATATATTTCACCTATGAAATCACTCAACCTACTACTGCTTGCAGCAATCTCTATCTGCATCAGCAACACCAACGCTCAAACGTCAAAACCTTATTTCCATGATGCTTCCTTTTCTCCCACAACAAACGAAATAGCTTTCGTTTCCGGTGGAGACATCTGGACGGTCACTTCCAATGGTGGCGAAGCAAGGTTACTCGTCTCTAATCCTTCCATGGAAACACGACCATTGTATTCTCCCGATGGAAAACAACTGGCTTTCCATTCAACACGTTCTGGTAATGGTGATATCTATATTCTTGATATCGCTTCAGGTAAACTAACTCGTCTTACTTACGATGATGCCAACGACGAGATCAATAACTGGTCAGCCGATGGCAAATACATCTACTTCACTTCTACAGGTAAAGACATTGCCGGCATGCGTGATGTGTATCGCATTAAATCAACAGGCGGAACACCAATGCTGGTGAGTGAACAACGGTATGTAGCAGAATTTTTCGCTGCTCCTTCACCTGATAATAAAACCCTGGCACTGGTGGCAAGAGGTGTTGGTGCTGCACAATGGTGGAGAAACGGTAAAAGCCATCTCGATGAATCTGAGATCTGGCTGCTAGATCAGCAAACAAATAAATACACACAACTCACACAACGTGGTGCCAAACAACTCTGGCCAATGTGGAGTGCTGATGGGAAAACCTTGTATTATGTTTCTGACCGAAACAATGAAGACAATATCTGGATGCATCCAATAAACGGTACAGCAAAACAAATAACCAATTTCAAAAATGGAAGAGTGTTATTTCCTTCTTTATCAAAAGATGGAAAACACATGCTGTTTGAACGTGACTTTGGCATCTGGAAAATGGATCTCACCACCAATGAAGCCAAACCCCTCAACATTACTTTGAAGGGTGCTGCTGCATCTGCTACCACTGAACTGCTAAAGCTCAACCAGGGCTTTTCAGATTTAGCTATATCTCCGGATAATAAAAAAGTAGCTTTCGTTGCACAGGGAGAACTGTTTGTTGCAGGAACCAAGGATGGTGGTGATGCAACAAGAATTACCAACACCATTGGCATGGAAGGTTATCCGGTATGGACAAAGAACAGCAATAGTGTTATCTATGTATCTGATCGTAACGATCATGAAACCATTTATCAATACGATTTCATTACCGGCAAAGAAACACAACTCACCACAGCAAAAGCAGATGAAGGAAGTTTATCATTATCACCTGATGGAAAGAAACTGGCTTTCATTCGTAATGGAAAAGAATTGATAGTGATGGACCTTGCTTCTAAGAAAGAAACATCAGTTGCCAAAGCATCACTCAGCTTCTCTCCTATTTCAAATGGTGGAAACTATGCATGGTCACCTGATGGAAAACATATTGCCTATGCTGCTTTCGGTGCAAAAGCATTACGCAATGTATATATTGTTCCTGCTACCGGTGGTGAATCAAAACCGATCTCTTTTCTGGGTAATACATTCGGTGGTGATGTGGTTTGGGGTAAAGATGGAATGTCTATACTCTTCGTTACACAACAACGTACAGAAAACGGTTTCGTAGCAAAAGTTGACCTGCAACCTCGCATTCCTGTATTTCGTGAAGACCAGTTCCGTGATCTTTTCTCCGATCCTGCTACTACAACAAAAACCAAAACAGATCCTGCAGTGGATTCACTCACATCAACCACAACAAAAAAAGAGATCATATACCAAGGTGTGCAAGACAGGCTCAGCTTATTGCCATTGGGTACAGATGTAATCAGCATCGACATCAGCAAAGACGGCAACACATTGATCGTTGTAGCCGAGAATGCAGGACAAACAAACATCTACTCGTATTCACTTGATGAATTATCAAAAGAACCTGCTGTATTAAAACAACTCACTTCTACTCCAGGATTTAAATCGTTTGTACAATTGAGCAACGATGGTAAGGAAGTGTATTATATTGAAAATGGTAGGATCAACTCCATCAATATTGATAACAAACAATCAAAGAACATTTCAGTTACTGCAGAACTCACCACAGATTTCAACGAACGTAAGATGGAAGTGTTCAACCAGGCCTGGGAAATGGAATACAAGGGATTTTATGATGATAAATTTCATGGTGCTGACTGGTTAGCCATCAGGTCACAATACCAGCCTTATATCGCAGGATCACAAACACCTGATGAGATGAGAAGAATACTGAACCTTATGGTGGGTGAATTGAATGCAAGCCATACAGGTGTTTCTTCCAATATAAACAGCGTATCAAACATTGGTAAACTTGGTTTGCGTTTCGACCGTGAGTTATATGAACAATCCGGTGCATTGAAAGTAACTGAGGTAGTTGCTAACGGTCCTGCTGCATTAACAGGTAAGATCAAAGTCGGTGATCTCATTCATTCCATAGATGGTGTACAAATAAATGCAAACGTGAATATTGACCAGTTACTGGAAAATAAAGTGAACAGAAGAGTAATGTTATCTATCAACCCTGGTGCTGGTTATAGTGCAATGGATGTTGCTGTAAAACCGATGAACACCAACACCGAAAAAGGATTGCTCTACAAACAATGGGTGCAACAGAACCGTGATTATATAGCTAAGATCAGTAATGGAAAGCTGGGTTATGTACACATGTTTGATATGAGCCAGGGTTCACTTGATCAACTACATTTAGACATTGATGCTTATAATCAAAACAAAGAAGGTGTAGTGGTTGATGTACGTAACAATAACGGCGGATTTGTAAATGCTTATGCGATTGATGTATTAAGCAGAAAAGGTTATCTCAACATGCAGGTAAGAGGGTTGGAAGAAGCTCCGGGAAGAGTACAACTCGGACAAAGAGCATTAGACAGGCCAACGATACTCGTCACCAATCAACATTCGTTAAGTGATGCAGAAGATTTTTCTGAAGGTTACCGTGCACTCGGCTTGGGTAAAATCGTGGGTGAACCTACAGGTGGATGGATCATCTTTACTTCCAACATTACATTATTCGACGGAACGATAGTAAGATTACCCTTCATTAAGATCACCGATACAAAAGGAAACAACATGGAACTGGCTCCAAGACCAGTTGATATTCCTGTAACAAATCCATTGGGTGTAAGTGGAGATAAACAATTGGATACAGCCGTGAAAGAGTTGTTGCAACAAATAAAGAAATAGATTCTTCAATCGGTTGGTCTTTCGCCAACCGATTTTTATGAATGTTTCAGCGATACTTCTTGATGAATTAAAATTCTTTTAAGGCTAATATGCACACATTGATATATTTTGGATCAACATGGTGTATCGGATATACATAACATAGCAAAGCAGACTACTAATTTCTAATGTTATTGTAATAATTTGCCTCGTGTAACGACTAATCATTATATGAAAAAATTACTTCTGTCAGTGCCTTATTTACTTGCTACTTTATTTTCAATAGCTCAATCTCCCACAGAAAAATCTTTGTTATGGAAAATTGAGGGTAAAGATTTGAAACAAACTTCTTATCTGTATGGAACAATCCATATTATGTGTCCTGATGACATTCAGATATCGCCTAAACTGCTAACAGCTTTTAACAGCACAAAACAATTATTTCTTGAATTGGATATGGATGATCCTTCTACCATGGCTAAGATGATGATGGGCATGATGATGAATGGTGAAAACGATTTGCAAACATTGTTGCCTGCTAAAGATTTTGATTCAGTATCTGCCATCTTTCAATCAAAAACAGGTTTCCCGTTAAATATGATGAGCCGTGCTAAACCAATTCTATTAATGAGTATGATTTATCCTTCTTTGCTAGGTTGTAATCCTGAAGGTTGGGAAACAGAATTCATGAAACTTGCACAAGAGAAAGACATGGATATCCTGGGATTGGAAAAAGTAGAAGAACAGATCGGTGTGCTGGACTCTATTCCTTACCAGGTACAGGCTGATATGTTTTTAAAAACGATGTATAATCTTGATAGCGCCAAACAATCATTTGATAAAATGGTAGCGATTTATAAAAAGCAGGATATACAGGAAATGATCAGGATGACTTCTGAAGACGAAGATTATGGAGATTATGAAGAAGTAATGTTGAAGAAACGTAATGCTAATTGGATACCTGTAATGGAAGCTGCGATGAAAGAAAAGCCCAGCTTTTTTGCTGTAGGTGCAGCACATCTTGGCGGCAATATTGGAGTGATAAATTTACTTCGCAAACAAGGCTATAAGGTTACTGCAGTAAAGCAATAAAATGCTCAGCGAAAAAGACTTTATTGAGCTGCTGAATAAACACCAGAACATCATCCATAAAATATGTAGTGTTTATATGGATAATGCTTCTGACAAAGAAGATCTTTTCCAGGAGATCACATTACAGGCATGGAGATCTATTAAGAACTTCAGGGGTGATGCACAATTTTCTACCTGGCTATATCGTGTTGCTTTGAACACAGCCATTACTTTTTTCAGAAAAGAAAAGAAACAGGTTGCAACTACTTACACAGAAGATTTTCCGGAATCCAGAGAAGAATTCAATCCCGTAGAAGAACAAGTGCAGGCTATGTATAAAGCTATTGCATCCCTATCAAAAATTGATAAAGCTTTGGTGATGCTTTACCTGGAAGATTATAGTTACAAAGAAATAGCTGAACTACTTGGTATGACGGTAACGAATGTGGGAGTAAAGATGAACAGGATCAAGACAAGATTGAAAGAAGAAACAAACAAACATTATCATCCTATAAATTGACACAATGGAACTGGATGAATTGAAAAAAATTGATTTTAACGCACTACCAAAGCATGTAGTTTCTGCTGCTGACATTGCTTCTATGCTAAAAAATGATACTGTTTCTATCGTTCATAAAATACAAAGAAGCCTCAAGCTGGAAATAATTATCTCGATACTTTTTGTTGCAGTATGTGCATATATGATATTTTTTGAAAACAACCGGATATATAATATCTATTTTGGCTTATTTGGAATTATTGGATTAGTATTCATTATTGTGTTGCTGTTCCTATTCAAAAAAACAACAAACCTTAGTGTTACCCCTATTAGAAATAACATTGAGTCTATCGTTTCGATCATTGATCAATATATCAAACGATATATGCAATTCACTGTTGTGCTATTACCTTTCTGCTTTGGATTGTCTTTATGGCTTAGTTATAACGATCCTGAAAGAATATTGAAACCAATGGATACCAGTTCTGTTATGTATATATCCCTAACAATGTTAGCCATCGGTACAGGTGTTTACTTTTTTACGAAGTGGTATCTAAGAAAATTATACGGAAATTATCTTCAGCAATTAAAGTCCATTGCAAAGGAATTTGATGAAGAATAAAATATCTGATCATCAGACATCATGGATCAGACATCATAGATCAGACATCCTCATCTCCTATTTCACATACCCTAAAATCTTCAACATACTTTGTGCTGATTGTTCTTTTGCATACACCCAGTCAACCAGCTTTCCATTTTTATCTTTCTCAACAATAATATGTTTTGGTGAAGGAATTAAACAGTGTTTTATTCCACCATATCCACTGATCTGGTCCTGGTAAGCTCCTGTATGAAAGAAACCAACATACAATGGTTCTTTATTATCCGGATCATTCACATCAGCATGTTTTGTTTTTGGAAGAAAAACTTCATTGATGTGCTCTTCTGAATCATAATAATCATGACTGTCACAGGTAATTCCACCCAATACTACACGTTGATAATCGTTATCCCATTTGTTGATTGGCAGCATCAGGAATTTCTCACCAATACCCCATGTATCAGGTAAAGTAGTAATGAAAGATGAATCGATCATGTACCAACTCTCTCTATCGTTCTGATTTTTCTCGCCAATTACACTATAAATATGAGCCATGCTCTCTCCTACTGTAAAGCTGCCGAACTCAGTGAAAATATTCGGCATCGGAACTTTAGCTTTCTTGCATGTCTTCTTTATGTTACCAACAATCTCATTGATCATAAACTGGTAATCATATTCAAAACCTAATGAGTGTTTGATAGGAAATCCACCACCGATATTGATTGAATCTAACTCAGGACATATCTTCTTTAACTGGCAATAAAGGTTAATGATCTTATTCAATTCACTCCAGTAATAAATATCATCCTTAATACCTTTATTCAAAAAGATATGAAGCATCTTAAGCTGGAACTTATCCTCATATCCTTCTATCTCATCAACATAAAACGCTAAAATATCTTTTGCCCTGATGCCAAGCCTTGATGTATAAAAAGGAAAAGTAGGTTCTTCCTCAGCAGCTACCCTGATTCCAAGTTTGAAAGGAACTTTTACTGATCTTTTATAAGACTGTAATTCTGCAAGATTATCCAGAACAGGAACTACATTTTTAAATCCAGTATTAATAAGCTTTGCAATTCTTGAAGTATAACCTCTTTGTTTAAATCCATTACAAACGATGAAGATGTCTTTATTTATCTTTTTCTTCTCATACAATTTATTGATGATTTCCAGGTCGTATGCATAAGAAGTTTCCAGGTGAATATCATGCTTCAAAGCCTCTTCAACAACAAATGAAAAATGAGAGCTTTTAGTACAATAGCAGTAATGATACTTCCCCTCATACTTATGACGCTTCATGGCAGCAGCAAACATCTGTTTAGCCTTATTAATCTGCATACCAATCTTAGGTAAATAAGTAAGCTTCATTGGCGTACCATATTTATCTATCAGGGCTTTCAGATCTAAACCATTGTATTGAAGATATCCATCGTCGTTCACATCAAAACCTTCCTGCGGAAAGTGGAAAGTTTGTTTCACCAGACCGGTGTAAGTATTGTTCATTTAAGAACTTTGATTTAAGAGATTAGTAAAGAACAACAAAAGTAATTGATTGCAAAATATATGGGCTACAAATTATTCCAATAAAAAAGTCCTGCTGGTATGCAGGACTTTTCAATATAATGTCTCTAAGGGGCTTACTTCTTAACTGAAGCTACCAAAGCAGTAAAGCTTTCAGGCTCGTTCATAGCGATATCAGCTAAAACCTTACGGTTAAGATCAATACCTTTTACGTTTAATGCGTTAATGAACTGGCTATAGGTCATACCTTGCTCACGACATGCAGCATTAATACGTGCAATCCAAAGCTGGCGGTATTCTCTTTTCTTTAATTTACGGCCTACGTAGCTGTAGGTTTGTCCTTTTTCAACAATGTTTTTAGCTACTGTATAAACGTTTTTACGCTTACCGTAGAATCCTTTTGCTGCCTTCAGTACTCTTTTTCTTCTGGCTCTTGAAGCAACAGCATTTTTTGAACGTGGCATAACTAATTATTTTGTTCCCGGAGGAGATTGATCAATTTTGATTTTCTCACCGACGTAAACGTCAGTGCTATTATTTCATTCTTAATAAACGCATCACGAAATCTTTGTTGGCGCTGCTAACAACACCGTCTTTACGCATTGCTCTTTTACGTTTGTTTGATTTCTTTGTTAAGATGTGACGTTTAAAAGCTTTCTGAAAGGTGATCTCTCCTGTACCGGTCACCTTAAAACGCTTCTTAGCGCTGGAGTTTGTTTTTACCTTTGGCATTTTTATAATAATCTTTCGATTACACCCTGCTGGCGGTACTTCACAGGAAGTACACTTGTTGAGCCTTACGGGAAATAGTCCTGATTTTTTCAGGACGGCAAAGGTAAGGCTCAGCAGTTAATATTCAAGGCTTTTAAGGAAGTTTTATTAAACCAGCCGCAGTTTTTCATGGAATCGTTCCTTGCATCGCACACTTTTACTGGTTGAAGTTGGATGATCTTCAAAAGAAAAGCTCCTGTTTCCAGGAGCTAATATCATAATCATATTACAATTACCACTTATCTACTTCTTCGTTAGAAGAATGATTATTATTGGTAGATGGTACTTCTGCAATAACCGGTTGTTCTGTATTTGAATTGTTTTCTGCTTTTACTTCAGCAGCCACAGGTTCGAAACCGTTTTCGCTACCTTCTACACCATCTTCACTGTATTCATGGTTGAAAGCATCGAAATCAAAATCAGGCATCAGGTCAGTTTTTACATAGTCCACTGCTTCTGAAAGAGCCTTAATGAATTTGTTGAAGTCTTCTTTGTACAAAAAGATCTTGTGCCTGTCGTATCCATTGTCATCAAAACGCTTCCTGCTCTCCGTGATGGTAAGATAATAATCATTACCCCGAGTAGCTCTTACGTCAAAAAAATACGTCCTTCTCTTTCCAGCCCTGATTCGTTTGCTATAAACGCTTTCCATTTTCTTGTCGTTATTGTCGTACGCCACTGTTTTAATAGAGTTTTGGTTTGGTTAATCTGGTTTTTTAAGCAGAAGCAAATATAGGTTTCTTTAACAATTACCAAAATTTTCACAAAATAAAACAAACCTATAGTTTGCTAAGTTCTTCATCCGATAATCCTGCCATTTGTTTTCGGAAAAGTTCTGCATAATAGCCTTGCTTCTGCAGCAATTCAGAATGAGTTCCATATTCTAAAACAGCACCCTCATTCATTACAATAACCTGGTTGAAGTTTATTGATGTTATAATGCGATGCGTAATGATAATAGCTGTCTTCTCACCGAGATACTGATTAAGATTTTTAGTTATCTCATGTTCTGTTTTTGCATCAACAGCACTTAGACAATCGTCGAAGATGATGAGATCACTATCTTTCATTAAAGCTCTGGCTATTGATATTCTCTGCTTCTGACCACCACTTAAGGTAACTCCCCTTTCTCCTATCAGAGTTTCATAACCCTTTGGAAAATCTTTTATCTCTTTATCAATACTGGCATACGATGCAGCCAGTTCAGCAGTGATATTGTTATTGCCTGTTACGCCAAACTCAATATTGTCTTTCACAGAATCGCTGAAAAGAAATACATCCTGCGGCACATAACTGATCTGTTCACGAAGTCTGCCAAGCGAAATATTCTTTACATCAGTATTGTTGATCGTTATTGATCCGTTTGTTGCATCAAAGAATCGAAGGAGCAGTTGTGCTATGGTTGACTTTCCACTTCCGGTTCTGCCGACTATAAGAATCTTTTCTGCCGGATTGATAACCAAATTAAAATTCTTTAAAGCCTGGATACCGGTATGCTCGTAAGTAAAATCAACATTATTAAACCTGATGGTTCCTTTCAGGCTCACCCCAGTTTTTCCTGTTTCATTTACAACAGTTGGAACTGTATGTAAAAACTCATTGATCCTTTTCTGAGAAGCAGAAGCTCTTTGAATCATACTGGCTACCCAACCAATTGCACTAACAGGAAAAGTAAGCATGTTGATATATATAATGAACTCTACTATCAACCCGGCTTTAGTAGCAGGATCAGTTAAAGCCTGGTAACTACCGATGCCAACGGTGATCAGTGTACTCAGGCCAATCATCAAAGCCATGCTGGGAAAATAAACGGATTCAATCTTAGCTAATCCAATAGCATTCTTTTTATATTCTTCACTATTCTTATTAAAAAAACCATACATCGCTTTTTCCTGTACATAAGATTTGATCACTCTGATGCCGGAATAGGATTGCTGAGCATTGGTGGTGAGATCAGAAAGCAGGGCCTGTATCTTCTCGCTTCGTTGGTGAATGATCGTATTCACATAGTAAATAATGATTGCAAGAATTGGTAAAGGAGCTAATACATAGATCGTAAGCAGCCAGTCTTTCCTCACCATGAAATAAGTGCATAGAGAAATTCGCACAGCAAGATTTACAAGATACATGATTGCAGGACCAGTGTACATCCTAACCCGGCTCACATCTTCACTAATGCGGTTCATCAAATCACCGGTGTTATGCGTTTTATAAAAATTCGTATCAAGTTCCTGGTAATGCTTGAATATCTCGTTCTTCTGATCATATTCGATAAGCCGGCTCATTACGATCAATGTTTGCCGCATAAAGAACATGAACAAACCACTGAGTAAAGCCAGCACAAGAATGGTAATGCTTGCAAGAGCAATCAATGAATTTCCTTCAAAATTATTTTCACTCCAACGGATAAAAACATTCACCAAAACATCATGGTCTTTATCCTGTGCAACGGCAGAACCTCCACTTAAAAGATTTTGCACTTTGTTTACCACATATCCTGTGATCTGTGGAGCCAATACTGCGAAATAGTTAGATGCAAGAATGAAAAATATACCAGCGACAAGCCGGTATTTATATTTGAAAAAGTATTTATTGAGAACGGAAAGGTGCTTCAAGTGAATTGTTTAAGTCAAAGATAAGTTTCTGGGTTGCACCTTCCATTTCATTCATTGTTAATCAGCTGAAATAACCAAACTTTACTGCAAATAGCACATGAATGTTCGACAGGCGTAAATTTCTACAATCCTCTTTTTTATCGAGCCTTGCTTTATTGATCAATAAAAGTTCATCAGCCAATTCATTAACTGCTGCTGTAAAAAACAAGCCTCTCGTAATTTCTACGTGGGAGCAGAACAAAAAAGCAAATGCCGCAGCCTGGAATGTATTGAGCAAAGGTTCCAAAGCGATAGATGCTGTAGAGGCAGGAGTTCAGATTCCTGAAGCTGATCCTGAAGACCAGAGTGTAGGTTATGGAGGTTTACCAGACAGGGATGGTAAAGTGACACTTGATGCTTGTTTGATGGATGAACTTGGAAATTGTGGTTCGGTGATGTTTGTTGAAGGAATCAAACATCCGATAAAACTTGCAAGATTGGTGATGGAGAAAACACCACATGTACAATTGGTAGGTGAAGGTGCGCTGCAATTTGCTTTACAAAATGGCTTTACCATTGAAAATATTTTAAGTCCGGAAGCCGAAAAAGCATGGAAAGAATGGTTGAAAGATTCACAGTACGATCCGATGACCATTCCTAAAATTTTACAGAATGAACATCCGGGTCAGAAAAACAATCACGACACAATAGGCATGATCGCTATGGATGCAAATGGTGATCTTAGTGGTGCATGTTCAACCAGTGGAATGGCTTTTAAGATGAGAGGCCGTGTTGGTGATTCACCCATTATTGGTGCCGGATTGTATGTAGATAATGAAATAGGAGCAGCAACCTGCTCAGGAGTTGGTGAAGAGATCATTCGCATTTGTGGTTCTCATACCGTAGTTGAGTATATGAGAAATGGTTTATCACCTGAACAGGCTTGTAAAAAAACAATTGAAAGATTGATTAAGCTTCGAGGCAATAAAGCAAAAGAATTACAGGTAGGATTTATTGCTCTAAATAAAAAAGGTCAGGTAGGTGGTTATGGTTTACAGAAAGGTTTCACTTATGCTGTTCAGGACAAACAAGGTGCGAAAACCTACCATGCAAAAAGCATTTACAATAGCTGATTTTCAGCCGAGTAACCTTCCCTTCTTCGCAATGTCACCCACCAGTGATCTTAATTCTATTACACTGCTTAAGGGGACATTGCGGCATCAAGGTACAAAAGCCGAAATCTCGTAAATACTAAAGCTGATGTATATCCCTTCTTCGCAATGTCTCCCGCCAATGATTTTAATTCTATTACACTGCTTAAGGGGACATTGCGGCATCAAGGTACAAAAGCCGAAAACGTAAATACTAAAGCTGATGTATATCCCTTCTTCGCAATGTCTCCCGCCAGCGATCTTAATTCTATTACACTGCTTAAGGGCACATTGCGGCATCAAGGTACAAAAGGCAAAATCGTAAATACTAAAGCTGATGTATATCCCTTCTTCGCAATGTCTCCCGCCAGTGATCTTAAATTCTATTACACTGCTTAAGGGGACATTGCGGCATCAAGGTACAAAAGCTGAAAACGTAAATAATAAAGCTGATGTATATTCATACTAATGAGTGTACGCAAGCAAATAGCTCCTCCTGATGGTGTGTACTTCATCACCTTTACCTGTGCCCGGTGGCTTCCGTTATTTCGGAATAACTACGAAGTTGTTTACAAATGGTTTGATCACCTGAAGAGCAATGGGCACTACATCATTGGATATGTGATCATGCCTACTCACCTGCATGTGGTTATAGCATTCAGAAACAATGGTAAACCCATCAACACAACAGTGTCAAATGGGAAGCGGTTTATGGCATATGAGTAGTAAAACGCTTAGCGCAAGCTAAGCACATTGATATGTTGGCAAAATTACAGGCTTTACTATCTGCAACAGAAATAAAGCAAGGTAAATTGCATAGAGTATTTGAGCCATCATTTGATTGGAAAGAATGCAGAACTAATAACTTTATTGTTCAGAAGTTAAATTACATCCACAATAATCCATGTAAGGCAGAAGTGTGCAAAGCACCTGAAGATTATGTGCATTCTTCTGCCAAGTTCTATTCAACAGGAGAACAGGGGCATTATAAGGTAACGAGCTCCCTTCTTCGCAATGTCTCCCGCCAATGATTTTAATTCTATTACACTGCCTAAGGGGACATTGCGGCATCAAGGTACAAAAGCTGAAAACGTAAATATTAAAGCTGATGTATACCCCTTCTTCGCAATAGCTCCCGCCACTGTTACTTGAAAAGTCCTATTCTATAGTTTAACTTCTGAATTATTATATCGCTCATTAAAGCTCTCCTTCCAGTCAAATGAGGGCTCAAAAACTTCATGTTGCTTATTCCGTTTCACATCTGTTGCATTTATCGTTTGCCATTACCCTCAATACTATTAAATGTCAAGGCTACTAATCTTAATTGCTCCGGCCTTCAGGCCGGAGAAAGAAAAAAATATTCAGTTTAATAATGGCTGCCATTTTACACAGATAGCAAACAGGAAATGGCCTGTATGTTATTTTCAATAAAACTTGTGACGAAGTATAATACTATTTAAAACTAAACTGCCCAACATGAAAAAAAACACACGTCAGATCCTCTTGATTCCAGCCTTCGATAAATTTATCGCTGTTTCAGTTTCCGGTACACGAACAACAATCAGTGGCAAAAAGATAAAAATTGGTTCCATTAGCCAATATCGGTGCGTATGCAAATTGCTCAGGCAATATGAAGAGAAATATCAACTCACTTTACGCATAGTATTATTACACCGCTCTTCACTCAGGCAACTACAATCAGAAAAATTGTACTGGAAAAGATTTTTCAGGCATTTCTCATCATTTCTCTACAATGAAAAAAAATTTTACGATCAATATATCGGGTCCGTAGCAAAAGTCCTTCGCACTTTCTTTAATTATCTCAAAACAGAAAAAACTTTACCGGTGGGCGACTATCATAAACAGTTCAGGGTACCCGCAGCAGAAATCCAGCCGGTAGTGTTAGAACCATACCAGCTACGACGGTTGATTACTGATCAACCATTTCACCATTCACTACCGCCCCACCTCCAGCGTACAAAAGACATTTTCGTTTTTGGTGCTACAGTAGGCTTACGTTTTTCCGACCTGATGGCACTGAAAAAAACAAACATTCAACCCTCAGAAAATGGAAGTTCCATCATTCTTAATACTAAAAAAACAGCCGCACTGGTAAAAATACCCTTACCCCCTTATTGCATGCAACTCATAGAGAAATACAAAATAAAAGCAGGCAGGTATGTGCTGCCACGCATTTCCTCAACCAATCTTAATCTGCAGCTAAAAACATTAATGGAATATGCAGGCTACACGAATTATCTGCCTAAGATCAGGAACAAAAAAGGCAGCCCCGTAGAAATTAAAACAAAAACGGGTAAAACCTATCGTTTTTGCGATCATGTAGGTACACATACTATGCGTCGCACTGCAATCACAACCTTGTTGTTAATGGGCGTAGAAGAAACTTTCGTCAGAAGAATTTCCGGCCATGCACCAGGCAGTAAAGAGTTCTTCAAATATGTAGCAGTAGTACAGGATTACTTAAATACCTCTGTCCGGGAAGCTCACCAGAAATTGTTAATCCAATCCCCCGCCACCACACCCTGGAATCTCAGCTCATAACATTCATTTTTTGTTAATTTAAGCATAGTTTTATATAAACACTTTTCCCCTGCAATACACCACACACAATAATTCCAGCCAATCGCATTATTATCCGTTTGGGTTGACAATGGCGGGAATATCATCAAGGGCTGCAAGCTTCGGGGAACCAGAAAATAAATACAAGTTTGGTGATAAGGAACTTCAATCAAAAGAGTTTACAGATGGTTCTGGATTGGAGATGTATGATTTTGGCTCCAGAATGCAAGACCCACAAATAGGACGTTGGCATGCAATTGATCCCATGGCTGATAAATGGAATAGTTACTCTCCTTACAATTACGCTTTGAATAGTCCGATTTTATTTGTTGATCCCAACGGAGAAGATGTTTATTTATATTATTGGGTTAAGTCTGATAAGAAAGAAGATAACAGCATGTTTTTTAATGCTGCACTGACAAGAGCTTTGGATGCTTTGAATTCTGGTGAAATGAAAGACGGAGATATTTATCGAATTAGTTCGGTTGAAGATTTAGGAACTCTCGAAGACAAAGTAGAAAGTGATGTAAAGGAATTAAGTCCAAAATATGGGGAAACAAGAGAGTTTGGCTTATGGTCACATTCTGGAAAGCTTGATGGTCCGATGGGTAGCAAGGCTACTTCTAAATATGCACAGGATACATATCATGTGTCTCCAGAAGGCTGGTCAAAGATTGATTTTAATTGGGCGAAGGACGGACCTACAAAAGCTGCTTTTTATGGATGTAATACTGGAGCTGACCCTGATGGTGATGGACCCAAAGCTTCATTTACAACCAAGCTTTCTGCAATGAGTAATTTTCGAGATGTATTTGTATGGGGGCAAACATCTTCTTCATATCCTTCACCATACACTGATGTTCGACAAACTACAGCGGCAATTGCTGATGGTAATCACAGTACTCCAACTTACCTCGTAGGTGCAAGGAGTTTTACTCTTTGGGAACGGGCAACGGGCAACTATGCAACAGTTGCAGCAAATCCAATGCGAATTAGTCGTAATGGTGTTGGGGCAGCTTATAATGAAATTGGGCAACCTTATTATCAGCCTGGCAGAAAAAAGAAAAGAAGATGAGAAAGATAAAAAAAAGATATAAGGTTATGCTGGTTATACTATTTTGTTTATTGGCTGTTTGTGCATATTATAACAGTGGTTATTATATCAGAAAGCATGAATGGAAGCACAGTAGAAAAAGTTCGTTTGGTGATTGGGTTGAGTTCAAGACCAGCTTATACTCTTTAAATTGGCGAACTATTTATAAAAATAATGAGGAAGTAGGAAAAGTTATTTTTTGCTTTGAAAACTATTTGATTGTTTATGTGAAAGAAGATGATGTAGGGATCGGCTACTATTACAAAAAAAAATAAGACACAAAGCTACTCAATCGAGTGGCTTTTGTTGCTTAATGAGCATAAGCTTTTTTTGCTTGTGGTCTCTTAGGAAAGCATCCATGAGGGCTAACAAATGAGCTTTATCTTCCGCAGGTAAGTTTTGTATATCAGTGATCCACTTTCTTCTCCGCAGAGTGTCCTTGATTCAATATAAAAAATTTTATAAAATGTTTACAGGCACTCTGCGGTATAGTAGCAGTATAGCTGAGATTTTGTGCAATAGCCTAACTGGTGTAACTTGATAGCAATGCCTGTAAGAAGATCAATACCTGAACCTGATGGTGTTTATTTTATTACGTTTACCTGCGTAAGATGGCTGCCTTTATTTAAACTGATAGAGGGTTATGATATCATCTATAATTGGTTTAATCATCTTCAACAGGATGGGCATTATGTAATTGGTTATGTAGTAATGCCGGATCATGTTCATGCAATAATTGCATTTGGTAATAGGGGAAAAGCAATTAATACTATTGTTGGTAATGGCAAGCGGTTTATGGCCTATGAAATAATAAAGCGATTACAGCATACCAGACACAGAGATGTATTGAAACAGATGAAATTGTGGGTAAATGCAACAGATTCCAAACGGAACAAGCAGCATGAAGTATTTGAGCCATCGTTTGACTGGAAGGAATGCCGCAATGAAAAATTTGTAATTCAAAAGCTTACTTATATGCATTGGAATCCCTGTAAATGTGAACCCAGGCTTGCGGTTTTGCCAGAGGATTATTTGCATAGTTCAGCGAAGTTTTATGTGACAGGAGAGCAAGGTATTTATAAGGTGATGAGCTATACTGAGCTGGCGGATGTAGATTTGAATGCAGTGCCCTGATGCCGCAGAGTGCCTGGAGCATTTGTATACCTTAGGCATCGCGGTAGGACACTCTGCGGAGAAGGAAACTTTAAATGGCTGAACTTTGGGGAAGCTTACAACACCATCAGGAGTTGCTATTTGCTTGCGTACACTCATTAGTATGAATATACATCAGCTTTATTATTTACGTTCTCGGATTTGTACCTTGATGCCGCAATGTCCCATTAAGCAGTGTAATAGAATTAAGATTATTGGCGGGAGACATTGCGAAGAAGGAAAAACAACCGGCTAAGTCTTCTTTCGGGCAACGACTAACAGAAGCAAGGGAAGCAAAAAAGCTCACCAAAAATGATCTTGGTAAGCTGATTAACGTACACTACTCTCAGATAGGACGATATGAACGGGATGAAGCAAGCCCCTCTGCTGATGTTTTAAAGAAGATAGCCAACGCCCTCGATGTGTCTACCGATTACTTAATGAACGGCACCACCGCTGACCTGGCTGCTGAGAACATACTCGATAAAACACTCATCAACCAGTTTAACCGCATATCTGAACTAACCGAAGAAAATAAAAAAGTTCTCTCAACTCTGATAGATGCATTTTTGTTTACGCAGGAGATGAAGAAAAAACTGGCAGGGTAAAAGATCAGATATTGATAGAGAATAAAAAATCTATTCTATTCTTATCAATCGACCCTATTGAGAAGATACTAAACAAAGGAAGATTTCTCCTATTAAAGAAGCTATTTGTATTTTAGGGAATAAAATATTTCGAGCATTTGTTTGTGCTGAGTGCTATCTAAATTATTAGCATACATACTAATAGCATTTCCATTTCTTAGCTTAGGAATAAAAAGCCCTGTCTTTCCCTTCCCGATAGCTTTTGGCTGAATAATTTTAGCTATAATAGTATGGATTGTATCATACATATAATAATGTAAGTCAAAAATATTTTGTTCCCTATCTTCCTTTGGGAAGTCAGAAAAAATTATCTCTTCACTTGTTGGAGCTTTATTAAAATTTTTCAATAGTAAATCTTTTTCTGACGTAGCAACAATCACTGGCATTGGAGTAAATAAATCATCTATTATACCCAATTGACCATATTCTACAAAAAGAGTGTCTTTGTTATCATGAGAGATAATATCTAAAGAGTAGCTGTCGATAGAACTACTCTTTAGAACTTTAAAAGAACGAGGAACTTCAATTGTTACTATACCGATTTCAACTGGTGATGTTTTACTATCGTTTCTACATTGAACTAAAATCACTACTAAGAAGCTTAAAAAAACATATCGCATTCTATTGGATATTTGAACTATTTAAAAAATCCTTCAACTCCTGTTTGCTATCTGCCGGTGTCCCCCATTTGTTTTTATTATTACCAGCGGGTAAATTTTTAATCCAATCCCAAGCCTGAGCTCTTTGAGCATTTGTCACGTTAGTCTGGCTTTTCTTGGGATCAGATTCTACATTTTTATTCATAAAAGTATTGGGTGTATGATCCAATCCCAGTATATGTCCGAGTTCATGAAAAACAATTTCTGTCTTATATTTCCCTGTTCCACTTTGTTCAACAGCAGCAACATCGCCTGATGCTAAACCAACAGGATCAAGATAGCCTTCGGAAGTATTCTGAGCGGGAATATTATCAACCATTGCAATAATGTAATCTGTACCCTTTGCTTTCTTAACATCATCTACTATCGTAATATTCATCTCAACAGATACATTCATTACTGTCGTGATCTCTTTACCCTTAGCATCTTTTGTCGTTGTATAAATTGTTCCTCCCAGATTCTTACCCATTTGAGCTAATGCTGCTCTACCTGTTTCGCCAAATGTTGTTTTTGGATCAACTATAGTAACGTTAATAGTAGCAGTGGCTTTAATTTCAGTTTGACCATTTTTTTGCTGCTTAGTAATCGCAATATCGATATCGTTCCCGTCAGGATCTATATACTTAAGAGGATTATTCAACGTATAATTATACGGACTAAACATGGCAAATTTCTCAGCTTTAGCATCGATATTAAACCACCTTCCTAATTGATTATCATACATTCTCGCTCCATAGTCTGTCCACTCTAAACCAGAGCCATCAGAGAACTCCTCTCGCTGCTCCTCCTTCCCATTGTACTTTAACTTGTTTGATGGATTTCCAAAGGATGCTGCTTTCGAAGAGATGCCGTTCATCGGGAGCCCAAACGGGTAATAATGTGTCTCCTCCACTAATAGACTTCTTATATGTTCCATATGTAGATCATCAAAATACACCGGGTAAGTATCGTTTGTATTACTCACATAAATATACAAATATCCATTTCGTGGAATCACTATTTGATGCCGCAATGTCCCCTTTAAGCAGTGTAATAGAATTAAGATCATTGGCGGGAGACATTGCGAAGAAGGAAAAACTTTAAAAGGTACCGCCATGCTTAAAAGGCTCAATGATATTTCTGCTCTGCCTGATAAAGACAGGGAACACATTCTTTACACTATTGACGGGCTGATTAAATCGGCAAAGCTGCAAGCTCTGTAAAATACAAAAGCCGCAGTGATGCGGCTTTGTTGTTATCTGTCTCTTTTGGGATCAAAAAAATCTTTGAACTTTATACAAGTGGTTTCAAATTCTTTATTCCTGCTTATCACTCTTGATGCATTGATATATCGTTCCCGCAAGTTAATAGCATTTATATTCTCTTCTCTTCTTATACCGATAGTATCCCAGTTTTGAACAAGCTGGATAGTGTAATCAGTAAATAAGCTTGATTGCTCAAAAGAAAAGTGATTATTATGATAGGTATAACTTACCGTGCCCTTTTCATTCCATAGTCTGCCAATGTAATTTCCGCTTTCTATATCATAGCTCTCTAAAACGTATAAAGTATCAAAACCTGAAGAAAGAAAACCTAATTTACCTTCCTTATAAAGCTGTGTTCTAAGAGCATGAAAAGATTTCCCTTTCCATTTATTGTTGCCATTGCAGTCCTTGTCAATTTGCTTTGATGCGCTTATAAACTCGGTGCTCGTGCAAGAATAAAGAACAGATGCCATTAGGATTACTACTGTTAATCTCATATACTACATTTAATAAGTGAAAGCAGGTTGTTTTCTTCCCAACGGCTTATAATTAGTTGTGCCGTTAGCATTATAGTAGAGGCTTTGTTGTGTTCCTGCCCTTAGTAATCTTGTATTAGGGTCACCGCTTCCGCTTGCATCAACGCCGTAGTAAGCTCTAAGAGGTAGTTTATTTTCTGACCTTATTTGATTTTCTATATGAGTGGCATATATTTCTGCATTTCTAATTTTAACTGTATTGCCATTTGCATCAGTAACATTTTGCCAGGTATTCCTGTTAATTGTTCCATTCCATACATCCCGAACATGTGCCATTTCGTGAGCAAGACCTATATAAGCTGGTCTTGCTGTTGACCCTTTTGTATCAGGAGCACTTGTTGTTCCAGTGGGGTTCCATGTTATAAAGCTTCCCTTTGCTTCATCAGCGGCATTTGATGAACGCTTTACAATTTCTGTGCTGTTAGTGGAGTTCATTAGGTCATTCACTAACCCTTTGCCAACATCACCGCCTGTTCTTATATTATCCAGCGCTTTGGTTACATCTCCTACAAAAGCTTCTGAGCCTGAATAAATAGCCCCATTCGCATCTAAAAAGCCATGAGTACCATTCTTGTCTTGTCCATAATGGTAACGGTCTTCCTGGATACTTTGATTTCCGTTGGCATCGGTAATATTTGTTTTTATAACAACCCAAATACTATCGCCATTGATATCAATAATACTGATTGGATTGTTTGCTCCATAGTGATAAGGAGTAAGTGAATGATATTTATCGGCAAATCTATCTTGAGTGAAAAACCTTCCTATTTGTGCATCATACATTCTTGCACCATAGTCCAGCCACTCTAACCCACTACCGTCGCTGAACTCTTGTCTCTGTTCTTCCTTACCGTTGTACTTAAGTTTGTTTGAAGGACTTCCGAAGCTTGCAGCTCTTGAATATATTCCTGCCATTGTCAATCCGAACGGATATGAATGTGTAAATGAAAAATTGATTTGCAAGTACATTACGATAGTAAGATACAGCTTCTATTGCATCTGTAGCTCTGTGAATACCACAATGCCCCTGTTAAGCACAAAGCCAGAAGAGGAGACATTGCGGAGAAGGAAAGATTTTCAGCTTGTTCGTGTTGTACCAAGATAGAACCTCATTATGTATTCCGTTTTTTCCTTCAACTTTATTCTTTTAGTCTTAGTGCCATCAAATCCTAAAGACCAAGCCTCAATTCTATAAGAATCTGGTGCAATTTTTAAGGAATCAACTCCATCTATAAAATGATGGCTCAAGGTGTCTTTGCCGTAAAGCCAAAGTACTCCTCTTTCAATCTTTTTGCCGTTCAGTAAGTTGAAAACTTCAAATTTGAACATTACACTGTCGGAAAAATTTGAAAATTTATCCTGATAAGCCATACAATACCTTCCAAAAATCTTAAAATTAGTTGAAGTATCTACCTTGCTAACGTTCATTTCAGGTTCTTTACAAATCATCTTGGATTGGCAAGAAACCACTAAAGCTAATAATCCCAAGAGTTGAAATATTTTCATTGTTTTGGCTTTACTTTTCCGTTGATCGGAAGATTACCGACAATTACACGTCTTCTCAATGCTGGATGTTTAATTGCTGTATTAATGGTATCCTGAACATTACTTTTATCGACACTCATTCCACCTGATCTCCCATCTTCCATTATATTTCCCAATCCCGTTGGATGATGTTCCATTTGAAGTGTATGGCCCACTTCATGTGCGCCAACCTGCATATCATCTTTATAAGCTCTTTTTACTTTGATATCATTACCTCCTGATGCATTTCCAGAGGGAAGAATCTCATGGTCTGCAACAACCTTAAAAATATTCCCAGTGCCATTTTCACTCTTAGAATTTGGATTACCTGTTTTGTCCATGTACATTTCATCCTCTGGGTTTTCTACTTCCAAAACTGTTAGATTAAAGTTAATGTCATATTCCTTTTTCTGCTCTTTCTTACCAACACTCAACATAAACTTCCCACTCTGTTCATTCCAAAATTTCACCGCTGCATCTGCGGCAGACTTTGAATCTTCATCACCTCTCTTCACATAATAAGTAGCCCGAATTTCTACAATAGATTTTCCATCTTCATTTGTGATAAAATGAACTGTATAATCCTTTCCGTCTGGGTCGACAAGCAATAAGGGATTATTTGATACGTAAGTATAAGGAGATAAGAATGTGTAGCTTGTTGAATGGGGATCTATTACATGCCACCTCCCAATCTGTGCATCATACATCCTCGCCCCATAATCCAGCCACTCCAACCCACTACCATCATAGAACTCCTTATCTTGTTTTTCCTTCCCATTATACGCAAGTTTATTATCCGGCGTTCCAAATGTTGCAGCCTTACTACTTATTCCCGCCATTGTCAACCCGAACGGATTTGAATGCATACCAATGTAGTTGCAACAGTTCACGATTTAAGGTACGCTATTTTGCTATAGCAAATTTGTTCAGTTATCGTACCCTGATGCCGCAGAGTTGTCTGGCTTTGCTGCTTTAGCTTGGAGACAAACTCTGCGGAGAAGGAAAGCCATTTATTAAAATCCTAACGAACCTTATGCAATGTAATTTCCATTGTTTTTTTTGCCGAACGGTCAACGTAATTTGATTTCAACTCTACTTCTTTTTGATCCACTACCACCAAGGTAGCAAAAAGCTTGTTATTATAAAACAACTTAAGCACTCGATCTTTCTCGTCAAATGACCATAAGTACTTTCCTTCTTTTGTCACAATCGACCATGGATCAACCTTTGTCAGAAATAAATGCAATTCATGGTTCTGCTTAAAATCCATTGTCACAAAATCATGGTTTCCAAAATACCCCGCTGCATCTTTTTCGCTTGCTGAAGAAGATTTGTCGCCAATTTTTATCAGTTTAACCGTGTCTGATTTGAAAAAAAAACTATCGCGATTGCTTGACGCCCAAGTAGTAGATTCAAAATCTTTCATGCTGAATTGCATTTGTGCTCTTGTAACTGAACAGCCCAGCAAGCCTAAGGCAAAAAAGGTGAGTATGTTCGTCCTCATTCTTGTTTCTAATAAATAATGCATAGTCTCTATTTCTTCATTTTTAAAAAATTTCCGTAAGACATGCTTAAAATCACCCCGACCCCATTGTAAAAGTTCACTTGCGTTTTGCCATAAGTATCAACCTGAATTGCTGTAGCCCTACTTACGCCATTAGCTGGATTTTCATGGTATTTCTTATCTCCGGGTGAAGGCAAGGGTGCTGCGTGTGTTTCAAGAAAGTTCCCATCCGCATCAGTGCTGTAAACAGTACCCTCTGTATGAACATGCCAGTAATCTGCTAATGCAGCTGCATCTGGTTTGGCTACCCCGTTGAAAGCAGGTATAGAGGCATTGTTTGTTCCGGTTTTTTTGATACCTGGTGTCCAAGCTGTTGCAGTTACGTTTCCTTTTTCATCTCTTGTCGTATGGCCTCCTTCTTCATGTAATCCTTTATCACCTGCTCCCGGGCTTGTATCAGCTTTTTCTCCATTGACACTTTTTTCCACTCCTTCAACAGTAGCCTTGCCCCCATTTAATGTTACCTTACTTACGCCATCAATGTTAGAAGTTTTACTGGCTTTTGTATCTGCTTGAACTTTCACTACATCTTCATTCTTTATTACGATGTGGATGCGGTTATCTTTTTTGCCGTCGTCACCGATTAAGTTTCCCTTGGCGTCATATATTGGGTCCGGCGCCATGCCATCCGGATCAATAAATCTTATTGGATTATTAAAGACGTAATTATAAGGTGACCATCTTCTCATTTGATCAGCAAGAGGATCTACCACATGCCACCTCCCAATTTGCGCATCATACATCCTTGCTCCATAATCCAACCACTCTAACCCACTACCATCATAAAATTCCTTTTCCTTCCCATTATAACCAATTTTGATATTTGGTGTACCGAAACTTGCAGCTTTAGAAGATATTCCTGACATCGTCAGCCCGAACGGATTTGAATGTGCAGATGAAAAATTGATATGCAAGTACATTACGATAGTAAGATACAGCTTCTATTGCATCTGTAACTCTGTGAATGCCGCAATGTCCCCAGAAACAGTGTGGTACTTTTCAAGTAACAGTGGCGGGAGACATTGCGAAGAAGGAGAACTTCTCTGCCATGCATGAAGTGATTAGCAAACTTAAGACACACAAAGACAATAATCGTTTTTTAATTCTTACCATGTTTTAAATGGGAGCGAAGTTTTGCAATACTTTTCAATCTTTAATATACGGCGTTAAATCTGCTTTATGAGGTCTATCCCGATAAGTATAAAAAGTAAGCTTTGTTGCAGAAAATGTCTTTTCCTTATTTATGTGGCCCCCTTGAGACCAATCAAAAGTAATGATAGAATCAGTATGTATTGTCCCCCCTTTTGTTATAATAGGCCTCCCGCTTCCAGCTGCCCAGCCTTGTAAGACAAAGGCTGAATTGTTATCAATTTTTACAACGCCCCAATGATGAAGTTCCTGTTTTAGTTCTGCATTGGGCATCGAATTGATCTGTTGACTGGCGTGCTTAAATATTGAGTCTATTCCAATCTTCTCTATATTATCAACCCATAAATGAAATACAGTTCCGTCTTCATAAAAAAACCAAATTCTCGATTTTTCGTATAATTTACCATCTTGATAGAAAAGAGGTTCATAATAAAACCCATTGGTAAGAATGCGGTTGCGTAATGGTGTTGGCCCTATAGATAATTTATTCATTGAGCACCCGATTAGCAGCAATGTCAGAAAAAAGAATATTGATTTTACCATTGTGTATACGGAGTTGGTGTTTTATATAGAAAGTATGGATGAACTTTTTTGTCCTTCACTCTAAACCAAGCATCTTTTTTCCCCTTAAGACATCATGAGCAATTACATTTTGAAATATATGCCTTATGATTTCGCTATTAAGTCCAATACTATAATTACGATAACCGAAGGACAATACACCAGCTCTATAATTATCTGCAGCTGGATGACTATATGTTTCTCTTCCGGTTTTATCCGTAGGTCTTGTACCATCTGGAGCTGTAGGATCACCAGTATAAATTTTTTCTTAAGTGAAAGTCACCAACACCGATCCTTATTCCAGTAGTTCTAAACTTGTCTCCACCGTCGCTTAATCCTTTTGATTCCATGAAATAGTCATTCTCATAGTTTAATGAAAAGTCTCCGCTAGTTAATTAACCCACCAACTTTTTGATTAGTTGCATTATTTCCTTCCCCTCAGAGTATCCTTCCTATCAGCTTAACCTTATAAAATACCCAGGCACGCTGCGGCATCAGGGTGCAGCAGTCAGATCAACATCCCCCAAACATATCTGCACATCCCATCAGGGCAACTAACTTGTCCTCACCACCTTCATCCCGTAATTGCTCGCTGAAACAGCCATCTCCAGGGTATTGGCAGTAGGTGTTTCAATGCAGCTCACTTTCAAAAGTACCATCCACGGCTCTTTTGCAGGCCTCACCCTCAATATGCAGTCCGGTGCTGTCTTTCCTGCTTCATATACAGCTGACATATCGCTAGTAATGTTCAGGTCATTTTCAATCCCTGCATCACCTTCTAACAATATCAGCTCAAAAAAATAATGACTTATAAGTTGGCTTCTTATCTTCAGGTTGCCTCCATCAACTGCTATCTGCACTTCCACCATATCCGGTCTTTGTATTACCATACATAACGGAACCAGTTTTTCCAATGGATGTCTGGGCTGCACATTCAATCCGGCAAGTGAAGAATAGTTCAGGCTTCCTCTTGCATTATATGCCTTTATCAGTTTGCCACAAAGCCCCGAAAAAAATCTGCCTGTCTGCAGCTTGTCAAGGTACGAATACAGCTTAGCCTTTATCCGGCTGGCCGCTTCATTCATTATGCCCGACAACAATGCATTCCTTTGTAAACTCGCATTAAGCTTTGCAGGCTTGATTGTTCCCCTTTTTCTTCTCCAGTAACCTTTACCATCACTGGTTTGCACCCACACAAACAGATCAGGATCAGGACAGATCGGCTTTCTAAACATCAAAATAGGTTTTGCTTTCCTAAAGATAAATAATTATTGCTATAGGGCAGTTATAGAGCACCTGTAGGGGTTCTATAGGGCACCTATAGTACGGCTTCTCCGTACGAACTCCGGTAGGCATCCGGTAATCGCTTATCACACACCCTGATCTGGGCCATAGATTAGCCGTATCACAGTCATCACTTAAGCATAGGCAAGCCCATCTGCATAAAATGCATCAGGTTGATCCATAATTATCTCAGCCAAAATACCTCCAGGTCAGTAAAAGAAATAGATATGCTCATGCGATATTTGCTATGTTAACAGAGAATACATAACCAAATAGATGAAATATATAATTGAAATAGCAACTACAGATTTCACAACAACCAGATCTGCTGTAGAAGGTGGTGCTAATAGAATTGAATTGTGTTCCGCTTTGTCTGAGGGAGGCCTCACTCCTTCTTACGGATTAATTAAACAATGCCGCAAAGCTTTTGATGTTGCTTTGTTCCCGATAATAAGACCCAGAGCAGGAGACTTTCTTTACACTGATGAAGAATTTGAATTGATGAAACAGGATGTTTTATTAGCCAAACAATCAGGTTGTGAAGGTGTAGTGATTGGTTTATTGACTAAAGATGGAAACATAGATTTAACAAGAACCGCAAAGTTGATTGAATTGGCTTATCCTTTAGAAGTAACATTTCATCGTGCATTCGACAGGTGCAAAGAACCATTTACGGCTATGGAAGAACTGGTTCAAATTGGCTGTCAAAGAATACTTACTTCAGGTCAGAAAAAAGCTGCACCCGAAGGTGTTGAAATGATCGCTGAATTGATCAAAAAAGCTGACGACAGGATCATCATCATGCCCGGAAGTGGTGTTAGAAAAGAAAACATTAAGATGATAGCCGATAAAACCGGTGCAGTAGAATTTCATTCATCAGTAAAAGGCCAGTCGGCTTCGCAAATGCAGTTTATTCATCCATCATTCAATGAAACTTCCAACCCTGGAATTGATCCGGCAGAAGTAAAGGCCTTACGATCTGCTTTGAATTAATAAGCACTTACCGATCTCTAACTATATGAAAAGATTACTTCTCTTACTCTTCGCATTACCTTTTTTTTCATCAGCACAAAAAGATTTCACCAGGCTGGTAAATCCATTTATCGGAACCGGTGGTCATGGTCATACTTATCCTGGTGCAACCATGCCTTTTGGAATGATGCAGTTAAGTCCGGATACCAGAATGGCAGACTGGGATGGCAGCAGTGGATATCATTACAGCGATTCGGTGATCTATGGTTTTTCACACACACATCTAAGCGGTACCGGCATTCCCGATTATTGCGACCTGTTGATGATGCCCTTTACAGGTGATGTGAAATGGGATAATAAAGACTATCGTTCTTCGTTTTCACATAAAAATGAAAAAGCTTCACCGGGGTATTATGAGGTGTTGCTTGATAAACATAATATCAAGGCTCAATTGACAACATCTTACAGAAGTGGAATGCATCAATATGCATTTCCATCGGGTGCAAAAGATCCTTCTATCTTAATTGACTTAAAACACAGGGATGAAGTGTTAGAATCTTATGTGGAAAAAATAAGTGACACAGAAATAAGAGGATTCAGAAGAAGTAAGTCATGGGCAACAAACCAGCATTTCTATTTTCATATAGTATTTGAGCAACCAATATCAGAATTCATCATTAACAAGAACGGCTCAATTAATACTTCAGCAAAAGAGGAAGGAACAAATATCAAAGTACATATTAAATTCAAATCGTCCGACAAAAATATCATCATGGCTAAAGTGGGTATTTCTGCTGTGAGTCTTGACGGTGCAAAACAAAATCTCGAAGCTGAAATACAGAATTGGAATTTTGATCACCTTGTTCAACAAGCCAAGACTGTATGGAACAAAGAACTAAGCAAAATTGAGATAAAAGGTGGAACACATGATCAACAGGTGAGTTTTTATACAGCTATGTATCATACGATGATCGTTCCCAATATTTTCCAGGATATTGATGAAAAATATAGAGGCACTGATAATAAGATTCATGAAGCAAAAGACTTCACCAACTATTCTGTGTTTTCATTGTGGGATACTTACAGAGCTTATCATCCATTAATGACGATTCTTGACCAGAAACGAACGAATGACTGGATCAAAACCTTTCTGCAACAACATAGAAATGGAGGTATGTTACCTGTCTGGGAATTAGCAGGTAATGAAACGTACTGCATGATCGGCTATCATTCTGTTCCGGTGATCGTTGATGCTTATCAAAAAGGTTTATTCAAAGGGAATGAAAAAGAATTGTTAGATGCGATGACGGCTTATGCGGAAAGTAATCGCTTTGGTTTAGATCATTACCAGAAATATGGATACATCAGCAATGACAAAGAACATGAATCTGTTTCTAAAACTTTAGAATATGCTTATGATGATTGGTGCATTGCTCAATTTGCAAAAATGATCGGCAATGAAGAAGTGCATCAGCGTTATATGCAACGAGCTCAGTATTATAAAAATGTTTTTGATCCTTCTACCAAACACATGAGAGGGAAGCTTCAGGCTATGTGGTATTCACCTTTTGATGCAAATGAGGTGAATAATTTTTATACTGAAGGAAATTCATGGCAATACAGCTTTGCTGTGCCACATGACATTGAAACATTGATTGAAATGCATGGCGGTGAAACTTCTTTTGGAGTAAAACTCACTGAACTTTTTCTGGCTTCTCCTAAAACCACAGGAAGAGAACAACCTGATATCACCGGATTAATCGGACAATATGCACAGGGTAATGAGCCTAGTCACCATATGGCTTATTTGTTCAATTATCTTGGTGCTCCATTGCAAACACAGGAATTTATTCATCACATCAACAATGAATTTTATAAGAACACACCTGATGGATTGATCGGCAATGAAGATTGTGGCCAGATGAGTGCATGGTTTATTTTTTCTGCTATGGGCTTCTATCCTGTTTTACCAGGAAGTGGTGAATATGTGTTAGGAACACCTTTGTTTGATGAAGTAAAGATCAACCTGGAAAACGGAAAGCAATTCATCATAAAAGGCACAAGAAAATCTCCAGGTGCTTACCATGTGTTAAATACAAAAATGAATGGATCTGATTATAGCAGATCATATTTCACACATGATGATATTATGAAAGGTGGCAATTTTGAATTCATTCTTGCCAAACATCCGGAAACAAAATGGGGAACATCAAAAGCTGATCGTCCAAATTCTAAGATCGAATCAAAAGCAATTGTTGCTGCTCCTTTCTTCAATATTGAATCAAACAAATTCAGATCGCAAGTCAACATTAGCTTGTCTACTATCGATAAAGGTGCCCAAATATTTTACAAAATCACAACTGATTCAACTCAAACAGATTTAGTAGAGTATACTGCTCCTTTCACAATAGATCAATCATGTGAGATATTTGCATATGCTATTTATGAAGGGCAAAAAAGTCATACCGTTTCTCAAAGGTTTTACAGGATTCCGGGAGACATTAGCATCAAAGTAAATTCTACCGTACATCCAATGTACACAGCAGGTGGGTCAGAAGCTTTGATTGATGGAATTATTGGAACTACTAACTGGAAAGCAGGTGAATGGCAGAGTTATTTCGATACCGATCTCAATGCAGTAATTGATCTCCAGAAAGTAAAACCAATTTCCTACCTGGGTGTTCATGTATTGCAGGATGTTAGTCCTTGGATCTTATATCCAACTGAAGTGATTTTTTACAGCAGTACGGATGGCATTAATTATACTGAAGCATCTAGAGTGAAGAATGATGTTGATCAGAAGATGGAAAATGTTGAAACACAAAACTTAGGTAAAGCGGTAAATCTTCAGGCAAGATTCATTAAAGTGAAAGTTGTTAATGGCGGTAAACTTCCTTCATGGCATGAAAGTGCCGGAAATCCATCTCACTTGTTTATTGATGAGATAATAGTTAAATGATTGATTGGTGAGTAAAGTTCTGAACGCTGAAGTGAGTACCTCAGATCTGTTATTTTTTGATTTTTGTTTCGGTGAATCTCCTTCGTCGATTTGACACAACGAAGCTCAATAGTTGCAATACAGCTAAGCAACTAACACTCACTCAAACTAAGTGGTATATGAACAGCCAATCCACCATCGGAAGTTTCTTTGTACTTACTGTTCATATCAAGAGCGGTATCCCACATTGTCTTGATCACTTTATCAAGTGAAACCTTAGCATAATCCGGTGAACTTTGCAAAGCCAATTGAGAAGCAGTAATTGCCTTGATCGCTCCCATTGTATTTCTTTCAATACAAGGAACCTGAACCAATCCACCGATAGGATCACAGGTCATTCCAAGATGATGCTCCATTGCAATTTCAGCAGCCATCATCGTTTGTCGTTGAGATCCACCCTGGCTTTCGGTCAATGCTGCAGCAGCCATTGCACTGCTTACACCAATCTCAGCCTGGCATCCACCCATAGCTGCAGATATAGTTGCACCTTTCTTAAAGATGCTTCCCACCTCAGATGCAGTTAATAAAAACCGAATGATCTTTTCATCATCATTTGCATCCATGAATGTGATGTAATACTGCAATACAGCTGGAATAACTCCTGCAGCTCCGTTGGTTGGTGCAGTCACCACTCTTCCAAAAGCAGCATTCTCTTCATTCACAGCCAATGCAAAACAACTCACCCAATCTAAAATATACTGGAAGCTTTCTCCTCCTTGTTTGATGGCAGATTGCCAGGTATTGTAATCGGTATAAGTTCTTCCTTTCAATAATTTTTTGTTGAGATCAAATGCTCTTCGTCTCACATTCAATCCACCAGGCAATTCGCCGTTAGTATGACAACCACGATAAATACAATCTCTCATGGTATGCCATATTCTTAAAACACCTTTTCTGGTTTCCTCTTCTGATCTCCAGGCAGATTCATTTTCCATCACCACTTCATTAATGCACATGCCTGTCTTCATGCACCAATGCAACAGTTCATCACTCGTATCAATGGGAAAAGGAAGTTGTACTTCATCTTTACTGTTTCTCTCCTCTCCTTCTTTCACCACAAAACCGCCACCGATAGAATAAAAAGTTTCACTCCAGCTTTCACCGTTTTTTAGTGTCACAAGAAACGATAATCCGTTTGGATGAAAAGGCAACACTTCATTATATAAAAACTGAACATGTACTTGTGGGTCAAATTCAATGATCACTTCATTACCCAGCTTCAATCTTTTGGTGGTAGTAATACCATTGATCTTTGGTGTGATAGCATTCACATCAATCGTTACAGGATCAGCACCACATAAACCAAGTATCACAGCGATATCCGTTCCATGTCCTTTCCCGGTTTTTGCCAGTGATCCATATAATAAAATTGTAACAGAAGCAACATCACTCAGTGAAGACTTTGAACGAATCGTATCCAGGCAACGTAAAGCAGCTCTCCATGGACCTAAAGTATGAGAACTGGACGGTCCCACTCCTATCTTAAACATATCAAACACCGAAATTGCTTCATGTGGCATAGAAAGCAAATGTACTTCACAGCAACTTGTTAAGTGGCTAAAGATTTCAGAAAAAATCTTAGGTTTACTCTATCAATGAAACTAACACTACTTTCTGTATTTGTACTTGCAATTGCCTGCAGATCAACCATGCAAACCATAGAACCTTCTACCGATCCAAATAAAAATAAGCTTGTTGAATTATTGCAGTCAAACGCTGACATGCAACGGTTCATTCAAAACAAAGATGAATTGAATATACAGGTTATCTACACCAAAATTGACAGGAACGGTAAAGGTGATCCGCATTTTACTGATTACACATTCAATTTTGATGCAGACAGATATTTTTATCCTGCCAGTACGGTAAAAATGCCTGTTTCATTTCTTGCATTGGAAAAGATCAATGCATTAAGAGATAAAGGCATTGATAAGTTTACCACAATGATCACCGATAGCAGTTTTAGTGGTCAGCAGGTAAGTTATACTCAACCATCGGCACAAGACAGTAAAGCCAGCATTGCACATTATATTAAACAGATCTTTTTAGTAAGTGATAATGATGCTTTCAATCGATTGTATGAATTTCTTGGCCAGGAACATATCTACAATAACTTAAAACAGAAAGGTTATACTAATTCCGTTATCCGGCATCGCCTTGCAATATTTCTGAGCCAGGAACAAAACAGGCATACGAATCCTATAAGTTTTCATGATACCGCAGGGAATATTTTATATGAACAACCGGCTCAATACAGCAAAGCAAATTTTCCTGCTGCAAATAATAAAATTGGTAAAGGATATTACAGTGGAAATAAATTGGTGTACGAACCTTTTGATTTTTCATTAAAAAATAATGTTTCATTGCAGGATCTACATCAGCAATTGCGAACTTTTATTTTTCCATCTTCCGTAAAAAAAGAACAGCGGTATAATATTTCTGAAGAAGACAGATCTTTTGCTTTGAGATGGATGAGCAGCTATCCAAGAGAAAGCAAATATCCTTCTTACGATACTGCAGAATATCCGGATAATTATGGAAAGTTCCTCGGCTCAAAAATTCTCTCCGATCCTAACATCAGGATATTCAGTAAAGCAGGTTGGGCTTATGGTTACCTGACTGATGTTGCATACATCATCGACCTTAAAAACAATATTGAATTTATGCTGAGTGCTACCATTCTCAGTAACAGTGATGGCATTTTTAATGATGATAAATACGATTTTGAACAAACAGGATTTCCGTTCATGAAATTACTCGGACAAATTGTTTATCAGCACGAACTCACCCGACAGAGGTCCGGCAAAGTCGATCTTTCAGACTTCAAATTCGATTATACCAAAGAGTAGTATTGGTTTTATTCGGTGATGGCACAATCATTGCCAAGAGTTCAACATCGAATAAAATGCTAATCACTATGAAAAAGAATTTCTTAGCCTTATGCACTATGTTGTGTGCTGCAGTATCATTTGTAAGCTGCGAAAAGA
The DNA here is from genome assembly GCA_023386555.1 of Bacteroidota bacterium. GTDB lineage: Bacteria > Bacteroidota > Bacteroidia > Chitinophagales > Chitinophagaceae > JAEZDC01. Next base: position 108,039 of record JAEWJK010000006.1, read on the forward strand.
ATGATGATGAATTAAAAGCCAACTTGCTAGTTGTAAATGCATCACCTAATGGAGGTAACATTGATGCTTCAGCGAATGGTTCAGTTATTGCATCGAATGTTGCTTATCCATCCAATTCAGGTTACAAAGCTGTTACAACAGGTAATGTAAATGTTGTGGTAAAAGCGACAGGCACTAACAACGAAATCATTAATGGAACACTTGTAACAGAAGCGAATGCTAATTATACAATGTACATTGTTGATTCATCACACAAAAGAAGAGCTGCATTTACAAGAGACGATCTTACTGCACCTTCAGCAGGTAAAGCAAAGATCCGTTTACTGCATTTAAGTCCGAATGCATCCAGTGTTGATGTAATGATCAACGGTGCTGCGGCAACAAATTTCAGTAACAGGAGTTTTAATGATTTTTCTACCAATGCAAATCTTGCTGCTTTTACTGAAGTAAATGCCGCAGGTTTAAACTTGCAGGTCAATATAGCTGGCACATCAACAGCTGTGGCTACAATTCCGGTTATTAATTTACAAGCTGGTAAGATCTATACATTCATCATCAAAGGATTTGTTGGTGCAGCAATTGGATCAACACAAGCCCTGGGAGTTGAAGTGATCACACATAATTAATTTTTGGGCAAGCAAGGATAGAGAAAAAGTCCTGCCGGAAACGGTAGGATTTTTTTATTGACCAGAAGCCAGGAATGCTATGAAACTTTACTTGCGTCGCACTCTTTTACAATTGAAACACAGATGAAGCTGATTAAAAAGATTTACGCTGAAATCAAATAATATAACAATCTGCGTCATCAGCGTTCCCATTCTTATTCCTGTTTTCACTTTTGACTTTTGAATTCTATACATTTGTCGTTTATCAAAGCTTGCACTATGAATTTATCTTCACGATTGGAAAAATTCAATGAGCCTGAAACACTGAAGATGGCGAAATTGGGTAGAGAACTAAGAGCAAAAGGTTTAGATATAACTGATTTAAGTTTGGGAGAACCTGATTTTGATACACCAAAACACATTAAGAAGGCAGCAATCAATGCAATAAAAGATAACTGGAGCCACTACACTCCTGTTGCCGGCTATCTTGATCTTCGTGAAGCTATCTGCTATAAATTCAAAAGAGATAATAATCTTGATTATAAGCCCGAGAACATTCTTGTTTCAACAGGTGCCAAACAAAGTATTGCAAACCTGGTAATGGCAGTGATTCAAGAAGGTGATGAAGTGATCATTCCTACTCCTTTCTGGGTTACGTATTCTGAAATAGTGAAGTTAGCAGACGGTAAAGTAAATCTTGTTGAAACTACGTTAGCGAATGGTTTTAAAATTACACCGCAACAATTAGAAGAGGCGATTAACCCTGCCACAAAGTTATTCATGTTCTCTTCTCCATGCAATCCATCAGGAGCTGTTTACACACATGATGAATTAGCTGCATTAGTGGAAGTTTTTAAAAGACATCCACAGGTTTTGATCATGGCTGATGAGATTTACGAATACATCAACTACGTAGGCAAACATGAAAGCATTGCACAATTTGACGAGATAAAAGACAGGGTTATTATCATCAATGGTCTTAGTAAAGGTTTTGCAATGACAGGTTATCGTTTGGGTTATTTAGCAGCCAGTGCAGAGATAACCAAAGCCTGTGAAAAGATACAGGGACAATTCACCAGTGGAACAAATTCTGTTACTCAACGTGCAGCAATAGAAGCTTTTAAACATGATCTGCATCCGACTGAAAAAATGGTGAAGGAATTTAAGAAGCGAAGAAAGAAAGTGTTGAAACTATTGAAAGGCATTAAAGGAATGGAATGTTTTGAACCTGATGGTGCTTTTTATGTTTTTCCGAAAGTGACGGCTTTCTTTGGTAAGAGTAATGGTGAACACAGGATAGAAAATGCAGATGACCTTTGCATGTATCTGTTGAACGTTGCTCATGTTTCTACAGTAACCGGAAGAGCTTTTGGAAATCCTGAATGCATCAGGTTGTCTTTTGCAAATAGCATGGACAATATTGAAAAAGGATTTAAGAAAATCAAAGAGGCTTTGGAGCAATTAAAATAATCTCTCGCAGAAAGCGCTGAAAACGCAGAATAAGAAATCACCTTCCGCGGCTTCTGCGATTTCAGCGAGAAACACTAGCATCGAAGATGCTCATATTTTCTGCGAGACACCATGAATGATAAACTTCAGATGTTCGAGAATCGTTTGCTCAAAGTGTATAAACACAAAAGCAAACTCGCAAGGCGACAAAATGTTTCCTGCTATCGTGTATATGATCATGATCTTCCTGAATTTCCATTTGCGATAGAACTTTACGAAGACAAAATTTATTTAGCTGAATATCTTCGTCGGCATGGAATGGAAGATGAAGAGCATAATGCCTGGCTGGAAAGCTGTAAAGAAGTTATTTCAAGATTGCTATCAATTCCTGTTAATAAGATTTACGACCGACAGCGAAAAAAAATGCATCATCGTAGTCAGCAGTATGAAAAGCTGAATGTGCAGGAAGAGTTTTTTACAGTTGAAGAAAACAATTTAAAGTTTCTTGTTAATCTCACAGACTATTTAGATACAGGTTTATTTCTTGATCATCGAACTACAAGAAAAATGGTTCAACAGGAATGTGATGGAAAGAGAATGTTGAACTTGTTTTGTTATACAGGATCGTTCTCTGTGTATGCAGCTGCAGGAAAAGCAGCGTCAGTAACTTCAGTTGATCTTTCGAAGACATATCTTAAATGGGCTGAAGATAATATGGTCATCAATCGTTTTAAAGACAGCAATAAATATCATTTCATTCATGCTGATGTAAAGCAATATCTGAAGACTTTGAAGCCAAATAGTTTCGATTTAGTCGTGATGGATCCTCCTACTTTCAGCAACAGCAAAAGAATGAAAGATATTCTCGACATTCAAAGAGACCATGTTGAATTATTGAATGATGTATTGGCTGCAACCACACAAGGAGGAATTATTTATTTCAGCACCAATTTTACCAAATTTGTTTTAGAGAAAGAATTGATCAATGCAACAGAAATAAAAGATATCACTAAAGCAACTACACCCTTTGACTTTGAAGGAAAGTTGAAGAGATGGTGTTATAAGATGATTAAATAGTATCTCTTCGTAAGTAATACAATTTTTCACCGAACCAATTTCGATAAATGAACCCGATTCTGTAACGTGTGGCAATAGTATCATTATTATATCCGATGTTTAGGAAGATCGTATTTCTTTTTGCTTTCTTTGTCCATTCATCACCTTTAATATCCCAATATTCAATCCGGGGTTTACCCAAATATTCATGAACTGCGATTCTGTTCTGACCTAATGGTATATTATTCCATTTAATTGGAATGTTAGTTTGTGCAACAAAAGGAACTGCTATTTCAAAAAAGAAGTAATAAGCCAATCCTATTAGGATAAAGAATATAATAGTAATCTTGATTCTACGCTTCATTCTCTAACTTTTTCAAAACCATAATCTCTTTCAACCAAACATATCCTTGTTTTGTAACTACGATACCAATCTTTAATTCCTTTTTGCTGTGCAGCTATATGTTCAGTTACCTGTTTCCAGTTTTTAATATCATCAAGACTTTGCCAGTAAGAAACAGTAATACCGACTCCATCTCTTGCAGATTCATGGCCTAAATAACCAGGCTGCTGAGCAGCTAAATCAGACATTTGTTCTGCCATCAATCTATAATCATCATCAACTTCTGTTCGTAACGAAGTAAAGATTACAGCGTAATAAGGAGGCTTGGGGGTATTCGCTATCATAAATGTTCAATTCTTTCTTTGTTAGATCATTCTTGGTGTTACCGGTATTCAATGTTGAAGCAGGTTCAAATAACATCACCCACACTTCTTCATTCGCAACAGGTTTGTGTTCTGTCATTCTTGGAACAATGGTGAATTCTCCTTCATTGATCACATCAATTCTTTCCCGGTAATGCATTTCAAAACTTCCTTTCACCACGTAAAACATTTCATCCTCCTGTTCATGATGATGCCATACAAATTCACCTTTGAACTTCACAAGCTTCACCTGCTGTCCGTTTAATTCACCAACGATCTTAGGAGTCCAGTATTCATTGAAAAGATCAAACTTTTGTAACAGGTTCACCTTATCATTCAGCATAAGCTTTGGCTTTTTCAAGTAATTGTTCATGTATCTTCAACACTTGTGGAAGAATCATCTGTTGTTCATCATTTACAATAACAAAATCACACAACCGCATTTTTATCACATCACTGATCTGCCTGTTCATTCTTGAAAGCACTTCGTCTCTTGTTAAACCACTTCTCTCCATCACTCTTTTTATTCTGAGTGATTTTGGAGCCGTAACGCCTATCACATACTGCAGATTAAAAGCAGAACCAGCTTCAAACATCAATGCAGCTTCTTTAATAATGTAAGGTGAAGTTTGCTTTTCTGCCCAGTCAATTCCGGCTTGTATTGCTGCAGGATGAACAATTGCATTTAGTTTATCCAATTGATAAGAGTCATTGAATACTTTATCAGCGAGGTATTTTCTATTCAATTTTTCTCCATCATAAGATGCATCCCCAAATTCGTTTTTTATCTGTTTAATCAGCGATTCATCTTTCTCCATTATTTCTTTAGCTGCAGCATCAGCATCAAACACAGGAATGCCCAACACTTTAAAGATATTAGCAACTACTGTTTTACCACTACCAATTCCACCTGTTAATCCAACCTTAAGCATCATTAAAAGTAAAATTCAGAATTGATAGTCACAATAAAAAATCCCGGCTCTTACTGAACCGGGATGAATTTATATATCGTAGATCGTACTTCGTATCTCGTACTTCTTCTTAAGCTTTTACTGCAGTAGCTTTATTAATCGCTGCAGTCCATTCCTGGCTGATAGCAGTTTTCTCGATCTTGATATAACTACCTGGGCTTACTTCAAGATTAATCGTTCCATCTTCATTCACTTTGTTGATCGTTCCATGAATACCAGCAATCGTTACGATCTTATCTCCTTTACCCATTGCTTCTATAAACTTTTTCTGCTCTTTTGCTTTTTTTGCTTGCGGACGAATCATAAAAAACCAGAATACAAGAATGATAGCACCCATCATTACAAATGAAACCATCGAACTGCCACCTTGCTGACCACCACCTGGTGCTCCCAATAATAAGAAAATTGAATTAACCATTGTTTATTGTTTTGTGTTTAGCTTATTTTTTTACTTCACCTATAAATGAAAGTGTATAATTCTGTTGCCCTTTGGTGTTCATGGCAACATTAATTGATTTATGAACAGTTGGTGGCTGACCAACACTGTTGAATACAGCTTTGATAAATCCTTCACCCCCTGGCTTGATTGGTTCTTTTGTATATTCAGGAACGGTACAACCACAACCTGGCACTACACTTTGAACGATCAAAGGTTTATCACCGGTGTTTTTAAAACGGAAATTGATGTTCGCTTTCTCACCATCATTGATTGTCCCAAAATCAACCAGTGAATCCAACCATTGAACAGTGGTAAACTTTGTAGAATCCATCACTTCATTACTTGCATCAGAAACCACAGGAACTTCCGATGGTTTCTTATCTGAAGTTTGCTCACTAGATTCATCGCTGGCACAACCAACGAAAGCTACAAAGCTGATAAGTATTGCAAGTTTTCTCATTTCCTTTTATAAAAATGCAAATGTACAGTTATGCTTTTTGCTTGTTGAAGTCTATCTTATTAATTTTTCCGGCAGCCAAGAGTTCTTTATGAATATTATCTAATACTCCATTTATGAACTGTCCACTTTGCTCAGTACTATATTGCTTGGCGATATCAATATACTCGTTGATAGTAACCTTTGGTGGGATCGTTTCAAAATAAAGAAATTCGCAAATACCCATTCTCATCATGATCATATCCAGCAATGCAATCCTTTCTGCATCCCAATTTTTAAGCTTTGGTTTAATCATCTCCCCTACAAATTTTCTTTTCTCCTGTGTGGTTTGAAGCAGCGATTTTGCAAACTTCCATTTCTCTTCCTGCACCATATCTCTCAGGTCGAAAGAATGTGGCTTTTGAAGATAGTTTGCCACCAGTTGAACCATCATTTCAGCATCGTCATCCCAGTTATTAAAATGTTCTTCCACCTGGCTAATGAAAGATTCAGACGGTAACATAATATTATTGAAGATAAACTTTACGATCTCTCTTTCTTTGCTCTTTTCTCTTAACTGAAGTGCTGCATAGGTTTTAAATTCCGGCGTTTCAACCAACTCCTGGTACAATTTGCGAACCATGTCGCCGTTATCAATCTTATCAACTTTTGTAACCTCAACAGCAGTCTTATAAGATTCGTTTTCAATGATCTTCCAGATCAATTCATTGCCTGCCAGTTTGATATTTACATTGAGATCTGCTGTAGTAGGCAGGTTTTTAGATGCTCTTAAAGCAGCATCTTTCTCGGCGTAACGGGCAATTTCTGTGATAATGTAAATAATGTAAACGAATAATTCCTTTGATGCATCTAACTGCTGGCGAAGTGTTTTTACAGGATCGGCCTTTGAACCTTCCATCGTCTCCAAAGCATATAATAGCTGCATCACCTTAACTCTGATATTTCTTCTGCTGATCATGTAATAAAGAACTTTTTTATAGGGCTGCGAAGATAGGAGTTAGAAATTATATTGATACCAGCTTTAACTTTCATGGCATCGTCTGTTGCTACGCTCAGTTCAAAGTTCGTCATTCATGGGAGCTTAAGCGTAGCCTGTCCTGAACCTGTCGAAGGATCGCAATCACTTCATCGTTCAGGTTTTATGGCATCTCTTCAAACCACAATATTTAAGCGACTAAAGCCCTGAAATACATTATCATTCTTATTCTCCAGACTGAAGGATGGAGCTACTATAATGAAAAAATGACACTGGCTTTGCCAAACTTCCTGCATCTTTGCCGCCATTTCTGACAGGGGTTAGTGAAGTTAAAAGCTCAGGCTGCCATTTTTGCAAGAAAAACACCGGTGGCAAAAAACTTGATGACCCGTAGGCTGTCAATTCACTTATTTATCAAATAACAAATAAAAACCAAACGTATGGCTGAAAGTCTGAAAGTAACTCCTTTACACGACAGAGTTATCGTTAAACCTGCCGCTGCCGAAGAAAAAACTGCAGGCGGAATCATTATCCCTGATACTGCAAAGGAAAAACCTCAGCGTGGAACTGTTATCGCTGCCGGCCCTGGCAAAAAAGATGAGCCTGTAACTGTAAAAGCCGGAGATACTGTTCTTTACGGTAAATACGCAGGAACAGAAATCCAGGTTGAAGGTGGTGATTACCTGATCATGAGAGAAAGTGATATTCTCGCTATTGTTTAATCAGCTCATTAATGAACTGAAACCTGAAGAGTGCGACGCAACGGAAGCTTAATAACTAAGCTGAAGCTGGTCTCACCAAAACAAAACTCCAAACTAAAAACACAAAACATTTTAATATGGCTAAACAACTTTTCTTCGATATCGAAGCAAGGAATAAAATGAAAAAGGGTGTTGACACTCTTGCTAACGCTGTAAAAGTTACACTTGGACCAAAAGGTCGTAACGTAGTTATTGAAAAGAAATTCGGTGCACCTTCTGTAACAAAAGATGGTGTTTCTGTTGCTAAAGAAATAGAACTGGAAGATGCTATTGAGAACATGGGTGCTCAAATGGTAAAAGAAGTAGCATCTAAAACTGCAGATATTGCAGGTGATGGTACTACAACCGCTACTGTTTTGGCTCAATCAATCATCAGCGAAGGTTTAAAGAACGTAGCTGCCGGTGCAAATCCAATGGATCTTAAAAGAGGTATCGACAAAGCTGTTACAGCAGTTGTTGCTAATCTCAGAAGCCAAAGTCAACAAGTTGGAAACGATAGCAGCAAGATTGAACAGGTTGCTACTATCTCTGCTAACAGCGATGACACCATTGGTAAACTGATAGCTGAAGCTATGCAGAAAGTTGGTAAAGAAGGTGTAATTACGGTTGAAGAAGCAAAAGGTACTGATACAACTGTTGAGGTTGTTGAAGGTATGCAGTTTGACAGAGGTTATATCTCTCCTTATTTCGTTACCAACAGCGAAAAAATGGAAGCTGAATTACAGAATCCATACATTTTGATCTATGACAAGAAGATCTCTTCTATGAAAGACATTCTTCACATACTGGAGAAAGTTGCTCAGAGTGGTCGTCCGTTATTGATCATCGCTGAAGACCTAGAAGGTGAAGCATTGGCTACATTGGTAGTAAATAAATTACGTGGCACATTGAAAGTTGCTGCTGTAAAAGCACCTGGATTTGGCGACAGAAGAAAAGAAATGTTGCAGGATATTGCCATCCTTACAAAAGGTATTGTTGTAAGTGAAGAGCAAGGCTTTAAATTAGAGAATGCTGATCTTACTTACTTAGGTACTGCAGATACTGTAACGATCGATAAAGACAATACTACAATTGTTGGTGGTAAAGGTGAAAAAGAAGCGATCACTGCAAGAGTAAATCAAATAAAAGCTCAGGTTGAAAGCACAACTTCTGATTACGACCGTGAGAAATTGCAGGAGCGTCTTGCAAAACTCAGCGGTGGTGTTGCAGTATTGTATGTAGGTGCTGCTACTGAAGTTGAGATGAAAGAAAAGAAAGACAGGGTTGATGATGCTTTACATGCAACAAGAGCTGCTGTTGAAGAAGGAATTGTTCCTGGTGGTGGTGTAGCTTACATCCGTTCTATTGAAGCTTTAGAAACTTTGAAAGGCATCAACGAAGATGAGACTACCGGTATCCAGATCGTAAAAAGAGCAATCGAAGAACCAATTCGCCAGATCGTTGTAAACAGCGGTATCGAAGGTTCTATCGTAGTTCAGAAGATCAAAGAAGGAAAAGCTGATTACGGTTTCAATGCAAGAACAGAAGTATATGAGAACCTGTTTGCAGCTGGTGTAATCGATCCTACAAAAGTTACAAGAGTAGCTTTGGAAAATGCAGCTTCTATCGCTGGTATGTTATTAACTACTGAGTGTGTAGTTGCTGATAAGCCAGAACCTAAATCTGCTCCTGCAATGCCAGGTGGAATGCCAGGAATGGGTGGAATGGATTATTAATCACAGAGTACACGATTAGATCGAATTACACGAATTCCTATATGTAAAGAACCTCATCGATTGATGAGGTTCTTTCATTTTGGATAGTTCTTTTCATCCCTACTTCGTATCTCGTACTCGAACTTTCTTACACTCTACCTCTTATATGTTTGATGAATCCATGCACCATAAGGTGTTGGGCATAACCATAAGTCAGCATTACAGCAATGCCTATCATTTGATCTTCCCAAATGAACATGTTCAGTCCGAGAATTGCATCAGAAACTAAAAACATCGCTGCGCCAGGTATAAAAAAATTAGTAGCGAGTGACCTGGCTTTTTTACTTGATAATATATTAAAGGCAATAACAAACATTAAAGAGATCACTATCATATAAGCAATCAGCGGAATTCCAAGATCACCAGCTTGAGGAACGATCTTTACCATCACCAATACATCAAATACCACTACAAGAAATAGGGGAAGGAAAAAGTACAGACCATCTCTTACAGGAAATAACGATTGAATTCTCCAGAAGTAAATGATATATATCAAATGCATCAACAGGAAAAGCACTAATCCAACAATAAAAAACATTTCTCCCTGCATTAAAAGAGAAACATCTCCAGCCCAGGCTAATAGCAATGCAGTTGCTGTAAGTGTTTTAGAAGGTAAATGATGTTTGCGAGATGAGTTTGCCAGATAGTACAACAATAACAATGGCATCAACAAAGTTTTTGTTGCCACACGGTATTGTTCATGCTGTGAATAGATGAGAAAGCAATCTATAAATAATATCGCCCAGTAAAAAAGCAATAAATACTGATGCTTAGTTTTCATTTAGGTATGTATATAAATAATTACTTGAGTTTTTGAAGCCGGACTTTCCGCCCAAAGTAAAGGCTAAGGCTATCCTTTACTCTTGTAGTATCCTGTGGTAGAATATTTTTATAAATGAATAATCTATACCACATAACATTATCTCTGCTAAAACTATCATATAACCCGTTTACACCATATTGTTTTAATTGGGTTGTTCTTACAATGGCTCTGCTTCTAAGGCTTGTTACTTCGAATATTGCACGGTAATTAGCAGTGTCATTGATTTTTGCTGTAATAGTATCTCTTCTTACAACACTATCCTGCAATATCGTCGTTGTATCTTCGTCTAAAACCATTGGCATTTCAGGTTCGGCAATACTACCTGGTTGTGTTTTTATAAAAAGTACATAAATGCCAAAACCAATACCTGCCACTACAGCAATTATTGCAATTAAAAGAATAAATCCTACCATCCATTTTCGGCGCTTCACCGGTTCATCATCTTCCTCCTCTTCTACTGTATAGTGCATATTCACTCTTTCAGCAACTACTTCACCTGGTATTAATTCAAAACGTCCGTTTTTATTCTTTTGCAAAGTACCTATTCCTTCAATGGCCCAGGGCTTTCCGATATTTACAAATTGTCTTACTTCAGAAACATAAGAAGAAAAGTCTGCCTCCACCAGGCTTTTTATCCTACCAGTTTGCTGAATGATATAATCAATTAAACCAGGACTTGTTTCAAGCTTTGTATCATGTGTAAAGTGAATGCCTTCCAATGGAAAGAAAGCTGATTTCTCAGCCTCTGGCGGCAATACAAAGTTGTTATCAAGTGAAAAGCTGCCAATTCCTTCCAGGTCAACTTGTTTGTTTGTATAGAGATAGTTGGCTATTAACGAGTCAAATTTTTTCACTCAGGTTTGTTTTGTGCAAGTTAGAAATTATAATCAGCATAAATACGATGAATCATCCACAAAAATTGTACACTCGCAAGTTTGCATTATACTATCATTACTTTTGTAGATGCTTACAAATGATGAAGAACGGTTTATTGCATACTGGAAGGCAAGCAGGGAAAAGGAGAAAAAAACATTTAGGCAACTTGTAATTGGCTTACCCATAGGTTTGTTGTTTGGTGTTAGCATACTTGCGATTTTTTCTACAGGATGGTATGAAAGAGCTCACATGACAGCTTACGGAAATTCGAGCCCATACATATTTCTCGTTGCAATTTTCATTATTGTAGGATTTATAGCCATATTCACCAAGAAACATAAATGGGATATGAACGAACAGCGATACATCGAACTTCAACAAAAACAAAAAAATGCTGCAAATGCAGCAGAAGAATCTTTATAATAGTCTCACAGCAAACGTATTTTATTAATGAAAAAGTTTGGAATATTTTATCTTGTTGTTGCCATTGTATTTACAGCTTGCAAGGCCGATAACGGATGTAAAAACGTATCACCATCATCAGAAGAACAACAAATCATTTCTTTTGCAGCAGCAAATGGAATCAATGCAGTAAAACATGGCTCAGGAATGTATTATCAGATTATTTCGAATGGCAGTGGAGCAACACCTGGCCTTACTTCAACCGTGACCATTTCTTATGTGGGGAAAAGATTAGACGGATCAATATTTGATCAACCTGCTGCACCTATAAGTTATAAATTATCAGATTTTATTGAAGGTTGGAAAGTTGGTCTTCCGCTCATTCAAAAAGGTGGACATATTAAACTTATCATACCATCTTCAATGGCTTATGGATGTACTGGTCATCCTCCTGTGATTGGTAGTAACCTTGTTCTGTATTTTGATATTCAATTAATAGATGTTCAATAATTAGTTGAAAATGAATAATAAAAGTCATTGATGCTTAAGGCATTTTGAAGCTGCTTTTGTATTGTCAAACCCCTATCTTTGCCGCCTCTAAAAATTGTTAAACCCCGTTTTGTATGCAACTGAAAGGCTTAGTGCGATTTTTTGCCATTGCATTGATCTTAATTTGTCTCTACCAATTATCGTTTACATGGTTCGTTAGAAATCATGAAGGTAACATGGAGGATAAAGCTGAGGCTTGGGTAAAAGCAAACTACCCTACTGCCCAGGTAAAATATCCTGGAAATCCTGAATTACAGAAGTTATACCAGGACACACTGGACACTTACAAGCAAAGCCGTGTGCAACGTTTGCTTGACAGCACAAAAAATCAAAAGATCTATTTTGGTTTAGCTACTTATCAAACAGCTAAGCAAAAAGAATTGATGCTTGGCTTAGATCTCCAGGGTGGTATAAGTGTAACCATGGAAGTTGGTATTGATGGTTTAATTAAAGCGCTTGCTAACAACACAAAAGATCCTGCGTTTAATGAAGCTCTATCGAAAGCCGTTCAGCAAAAAGCAAATAGTGGAGCTAATCTGATTACACTGTTCCGTGATCAGTTTAAATCTGCTAATCCAAATACACCTCTTGCGCCTTTCTTTGCTGCAAGAAGTAATAACAAGATTAAGTTTGATACTGGAGATGATGCAGTAATCGCTTATTTAAGAAATGAAGCTTCAACTGCATTCAACAATACATTTGATATCTTAACTACAAGGATCGACCGTTTTGGTGTTGCTTCTCCTAACATTAATAAAGATGAGCAGAAGAGCATTATCACAATCGAATTAGCAGGTGCGAAAGATCCTGAAAGAGTAAGAAGATACTTGCAATCGACTGCAAATCTTCAGTTCTTCGAAGTATATAATCTTGGTGATGTTGATGCAGCTATGATGAGTGCAGAAACTGCATTATTTGATTACCAAAGAGGTAATAAGCCCTCTGTAGATACAGCAGCTCCTAAAGTTGATACTACAACAACCAAAGTAAACCAGACTGGCGATACAAATAAAACAGGCAAGATATCTGACCTGGCTGGTGGAAAACCTACAACTACAACGGCAGGAGCATCAGCAGCAGATTCATTCCCTATTCGTCGTATTGTTCAATTTGCACCTCCACAGCAAAATGAAAAAGGGCAAACCGTATTCCCTGCAGCATTGGGTTATGTGATGTCGAGAGACACTTCTATTTTGAATAGTTACCTGAACCTTGATTTTATTAAAGCCAAGTTCCCTGCTAACCTAACATTCATGTATGGAAAAGTGGAAAGTGAAGAAGCAAGAAATGAAGGTATTCTGCAATTATATGCTATCAAAACTTTAGCAAATGGTGGTGCTGAATTAGAAGGTGAAAGAGTGAGCGATGCAACACAAGATTTTGACCAGAGAGGTCGTGTGGCAATCAAGATGACCATGGACCAGGCTGGAACCAGGATCTGGGCTGCTATGACAAAGAGAAATGCTCCTGAAGCAAATAATGGAGTTTCTAAACCTATTGCCATTGTACTTGATAATTTTGTGTACAGTGCTCCTTTTGTTAATGGAGAAATTCCTAATGGCTCTTCTGAGATTACTGGAAGTTATTCTTTGCAGGAAGCTCAGGATCTTGCCCGTATTTTAAAGTCTGGTAAACTTCCAGCTCCTGCAAGAATTGTTCAGGAACAGGTTGTAGGACCAACACTTGGTGAAGAAGCAGTAGAAGGTGGTATGTTATCATTCATCATCTCTTTCGGAGTAATCTTCGCTCTAATGCTTATCTACTATAATACCGGTGGATGGGTTGCAAATATTGCATTAACCTTAAACGTATTCTTTACCATAGGTATTTTAAGTGCCTTGAATGCAACTTTAACTGCTGCAGGTATTGCAGGTCTTGTACTAACTATTGGTATGGCTGTAGATACAAACGTTGTAATATTTGAAAGAATTAAAGAGGAATTGGTGAGAGGTAAGAGCTACCAGAAAGCAGTGCATGACGGATACCATCGTTCATTAGCACCTGTATTAGATGGTCACATTACATCACTTCTAACTGCTATAATCCTATTCTACTTTGGCCTTGGTCCGGTATTAGGATTTGCCACTACTCAGATCATCGGTTTGTTATTATCGCTTTTCACAGGTATCCTGGTATCGAGAATGATCACAGATTGGTATACAAAGAAAAACAGGCATTTTGAATACTTTACTTCTTTATCGAAAAGAATTTTCAGACATGCCCAGTACAAATTTGTTGAGTACAGGAAGATCGCTTACGTAATATCAGGTATCATCCTGTTGTTGGGTATTTCATCTTTCTTCAATGGATTTGACCAGGGTGTTGAATTTGCAGGAGGACGTAGTTACACCGTTCGTTTTGATAAACCACAGAATGTTGAACAGGTAAGAGAAAAACTGGAAACAACTTTTGGCGAAAGTCCGGTTATTAAAACAATCGGCTCAAACAGTCAATTGAATATTACAACTGCTTACTTAATCAACGAAACAAATACTGCAACTGATTCTGCTGTTTTAATAAAACTATATGAAGGTTTGCAACCGTTGATGACTAATGTATCTTACGATGCTTTCAAATCTACTCAATACCTGCAAAGTTCACAGAAGGTGCTGCCTACCATCTCTGATGATTTAAAGAGAGGTGCCACTTATGCTACCATTCTTGCTGTATTGGTGATCTGCTTGTATATATTCCTGCGTTTCCGTGACTGGAGATATTCAATGGGAACCATTTTCGCTTTGATGCACGACGTAATGGTAACCTTGATAGTATTTAGTTTCCTAAGACATGTAGTAGATTTTCCTCTGGAAATAGATCAGCACTTTATTGCTGCGATATTAACTGTGATCGGTTTTTCTATGAATGATACTGTTATCGTGTATGACCGTATTCGTGAAGATGGCCGTTTATATCCAACAATGCCGAAAGCTCAGCTTATCAACAAAGCGATCAATGAAACACTGGCTCGTACCATTATGACATCAGTAACTGTATTCTTAACCATCCTTATTCTCTTCATCTTTGGTGGAGAAGTAACAAGAGGTTTTGCTTTTGCAATGTTGATCGGTGTTGTTACTGGTTCGTATTCATCAATCTTCGTGGCTGCTCCTATCCTGCTTGATTTTGCTAAAGATAAACCATTGGGCAAAATGAAAGAAGAAAGAAGATAGTTTGCAAATTCTTATAAAACTAAAGGCGATCAAATTGATCGCCTTTAGTTTTATGTAACCAGCTGAATTATTGCCATGAGCTTCGTTGCGTCGCACTCTTGTACTTTCTGTACTTTATTCAGCTAAACTGCAAATGAACTTCCACATCCACAAGTTGTACTTGCATTTGGATTATTAAACGTAAATCCACGACTGTTTAATCCACCCTGCCAATCTATCTTCATACCATATAAATATATTTGGTGGCTTGGATTTAGCAAAACAGGTATTCCTTCCACTTCATATTGTTCGTCACCTTCCTGCAGATCATCAAACCCAAGTACATAACTTAAACCGCTGCAACCTCCACCTTTTACTCCAATTCTAAGTTTTTTACTGAAATCAAAACTCTCCTCACCCATCAATCTTTTGATCTCGGCGATAGCACTTTCTGTAAAGCTCACCGGTATTTGTTGTGTAGTTTCCATAATTCGATTTTTCAATTACAAATTTAGCAGTCCAAACACTTCACCAATCCTTCGTTTATTTCGTTAAACGGAAAAGATTTACAAAACCTACAATACAAATAGTTCTTTAACAGTAATATACCCTTGCCTGTTTCCTTATTTTTACAAAAATTAGTAGATGGACAGTATAATTATATACATATTAGTGGCTGTAGCAGGTTTGATTATAGGAGGTGTGGCAGTTAATTTATCCTGGGAAAAGAAAATGAAGAACCGTAAAATGTTCACCAGTACTGATGGATCTGCCAATATGCAACTTCAGTTACAGGCTTACGAAAGACTGGTGGTTTTGGTAGATAGAATAGCACTACCAAACCTCATCAGCCGTGTTGCACAATCAGATCTAAGTGCAAGGGAAATGCAGATGATCTTAACGAAAAACATTAGGGAAGAATTTGATTATAACATATCGCAGCAGATATTTGTATCACCCGATGCATGGAATTCCGTGAAGAATCTTAAAGAGCAAAATTTACTCACCATCAATCAACTGGCAAACATACTTCCACCGAATGCTTCCGGACTTGATCTGAATAAACAACTGCTTCAATATTTAATGAACGACCGAAAAGGAACTTTACATGAGGTAGTGAGTGAAGTATTAAGTTACGAAGCAAAAAAACTGATCTAAAATCTTTCTGATTTATTGAATATTTTGCCACAATTACCATGGATAAAAAACTAACCGATAGCGGTATCGAAATAAAAAAAGTTTACACCTCATCTGATGTAACTACTTCTACGGAACTTCCGGGAGAATTTCCATTTACAAGAGGAGTACAACCTGATATGTACAGAGGCAAGCTCTGGACAATGAGGCAGTATGCAGGCTTTTCTACTGCAGAAGAAAGTAACAAACGATATCATTATTTACTAAATCAGGGAGTTAGTGGTTTGAGTGTTGCATTTGATCTGCCAACACAAATCGGCTACGATAGTGATCATGCTCTTGCTGAAGGTGAAGTAGGAAAAGTCGGTGTTGCCATCGACAGCATTGAAGACATGCAAAGGCTTTTTGATGGAATTAAACTGCAAGATGTTTCCACTTCAATGACGATTAATGCAACAGGATACATTCTTCTTTCATTGTATGTTGCATTAGCAAAACAACAAGGTGCCGATCTGAAAAAAATATCCGGCACTATTCAGAATGATATATTGAAAGAGTATGCTGCAAGAGGCACTTATATCTATCCTCCAAAACCTTCAATGAGAATCATCACTGATATTTTTGAATGGTGCAGTAAAGAATTACCCAAATGGAACACCATCTCTATATCTGGCTATCATATTCGTGAAGCAGGAAGCACTGCTGTACAGGAAGTAGCTTTTACATTAAGCAATGGTAAAGCTTATGTACAGGCTGCACTGGAAAAAGGATTAGATATAAACGTCTTTGGTAAACGGCTTTCTTTCTTCTTTAATGCACATAACAATCTGTTTGAGGAAATAGCCAAATTCAGGGCTGCAAGAAGAATGTGGGCTAAGATGATGAAAGACCTTGGTGCCACTGATGAAAAAGCAATGATGCTCCGCTTTCACACACAAACCGGGGGAAGTACATTAACAGCACAACAACCGCAGAATAATATTTCAAGAGTAACGATTCAAACTTTAGCAGCAGTGCTTGGCGGAACACAATCATTACACACCAACGGTTATGATGAAGCATTAAGTTTACCTACTGAAGAGGCTGCAAGAATTGCATTAAGAACACAACAGATCGTAGCTTTTGAAAGTGGTGTTACAGATACTGTTGATCCCTTAGCTGGAAGTTACTTCATTGAAAATCTTACTGCAGAAGTTGAGAGTGAAGCATGGAAGCTTATAGAAAAAATTGATGCTATGGGTGGAAGCGTTTCGGCTATTGAACAAGGATTTATTCAAGATGAAATTGCCAGGAGTGCTTATGAATATCAAAAAGGAATTGAAAGCAAAGAAAAGATTATTGTAGGAGTAAATAAGTTTGAAGTAACCGAACAAAACACCACTCCTATTTTTAGAATAGATGATTCTATAAGAAATGTTCAATCTGAAAGACTAAGAAATCTCAGAGATAAGAGAAATAGCACTAAAGCCGATGAACAATTGGCTAATATTAGTAATGCTGCAAAAGAGGGATCGAACCTGATGCCTCATGTAATTTCAGCAGTAGAACATAATTGCACCTTAGGTGAAATTGCTGATGAACTAAGGAAGATTTTTGGAGAATATAAATAACTAATTAGCTTTTGCCCCTTGAAGAATTAACCAGCAGTAAAGACTCTTTTCTGCTTTGGTAATGCCTGCTAAATCCTATCATTTTATACACATAACGGTTCAGAATAATTTCTGGAACAGACTTTGACATTTCATTAAACAGAAAGAGAATTTACCCTGCTTTATCCGAAGAAAGGCACTTGCAATAGGAAGGAAAAACTTTATAGGAACTTAAAAACAGGGAACAATGAAAAAGCTTTTAATTATTGCACTAGCTGCAACATTCACAGGTTGTTTTAGCACAAGAGAAAGTATCCAAGCAGATTTGGTAGATGCAGAATTGGTTAGAGTTGATACGGTACAACGTTATGCCGGACGTCACCAACAATTACTTACATGGAGAACTTCAGACCATATGGAATATGTTAGCTATGTGCCTATGGGTAGAAAGTATGCTATCGGAACTAAAATGGCTGTTCTAACAAGGCATTGATCATATTAGTTGACAAAAGATAATGCCTGATCGAATACTGTTTGTTTACTAACCCATTAATTAATTCATCAGGCATAATTCCGCTCACCAAATATGAGGCTACCTATTCTAACCATATTGCTGCCTTCTTCAACAGCAATGTTATAATCACCACTCATACCCATTGATAAAATATTGAAGGAAGTACATTCGATTCTTTCATTCACAAGTGTATCATACAATTGTTTGAGGTATTTGTATTCTTTCCTGATAATGTTTTCATCATCAGAGAAAGTAGCCATGCCCATTAACCCTTTGATCTTTACATGGGATAAAGAGGATACCTGGTCAAGCACAGCTTTAACTTCGTCTTCATCCATACCAAACTTGGTTTCTTCTTTTGCAATGTGCACCTGTAACAAGCAATCCACTACCCTGTTTATCTTCGTTGCTTGCTTATTTATTTCCAATAACAATTTAAAACTGTCTACGCCGTGGATGAGATGAACAAAAGAAATGATCTGCTTCACTTTGTTCGTCTGCAAATGACCAATGAAATGCCAATTTATATCGCCAGTAATCTGCGATTGTTTTTCTACTAACTCCTGCACATAATTCTCACCGAAATCTTTTTGTCCTAACTCAAGTAATACCTGTATGTCACTCACAGGTTTTGTCTTACTCACTGCAACCAGTGTAATGTTTGCTTCCTGCAATCCTTTAACAATCTGTTGGTAGCCTGATTCATTCACTGCCATCATTTTATTTTTACTTTGCAAAAGTAGATTTTCAATCCCCTAAAACAAAGATTTATGAGATCGCTTTTATCCATTGCTTTAATTGCATGTGTTTTACTTACAGCCTGCAGGTCAGCTTCTTCTTTCGAATCTCCCAACAACCTAAGAAATATAACCGGCACATTGCATCTTACCAATGGCAGAACAGTAGAGGGAAAACTGATAGTGAATACAAATAATATTTTAGGTAGTGAAGTGAAGATGTTTTTGCCTGGTGAAAAGAAAGCCCAGAAATATAATCTGCACGACGTTGAAGGCTATAACATAAGAGGTGAATATTATGAGTTGAAAGAAATTAAAGGCGGAATATCTATCGGAAAGAATCTTTCATTTATGAAACGGCTTACAGCACAGGATTCCAGGATTCATTTGTATGAGAATATGGAAGTGAACAACTCAACATCTACTAACCGAAATGGTACAACTACTACAAACAAAACATATGACATTCAATATTACATGCAATTTCCTTCTGAAACAGGTGATGGTGTTTGGGCAGCAAACTCTTCTAAATTCGTTCCCAATTTTGAAGATAAAATGAGTAAGTTGGTGGAAGACTGTGCTGTTTTAGCCACCAAGATCAGGAATAAAGAGAACGGCTATTTTTATGCACAGGTATCGGTTTTCAGGGAGAAAAGAGCTGAAGTTTTATGGAACATCATATCTGAATACAATAAATGCAAGTGACGAGAAGTTGAAGAAAAGTCAGTGACTAAGTCATAATTTAAGAAGCCCTTATAGTAAACTATGAGGGCTTCTTAATATCTAATTAAACATTGTTGGATTATTTCAATATCGCTCTGCTGATGACTATTCTCTGAACCTCGCTGGTGCCTTCATATATCTGTGTGATCTTGGCATCTCTCATCAATCTTTCTACGTGGTATTCTTTTACAAAACCATATCCACCATGTATCTGCACAGCTTCAATCGCAGTCCACATTGCTGTTTCAGATGCATACACTTTTGCCATGGATGAACTCAATGCATAATCTATTTTCTGATCTTTTTCCCATGCAGCTTTCAGGCAAAGTAACCTTGCAGCTTCGATCTTCGTAGCCATGTCAGCTAACTTAAATTGTATTGCCTGGTGCTGAGATATCTCTTTACCGAAGGCTTTTCTTTCTTTAGAATATTTCAATGCAAGTTCATAAGCACCACTGGCAATACCCAAAGCCTGAGAAGCAATGCCGATTCTTCCACCTGCCAATGTCTTCATAGCAAAAGTAAAACCGAATCCATCAGCACCTATCCTGTTTTCTTTCGGCACTTTAACATCATTAAAAAGAATAGTGTGAGTATCACTTCCACGAATACCCAGTTTATTTTCTTTAGCTGCAACAGTTACACCGGGCCAGTTTTTTTCAACGATCAAACAATTAATTCCTTTGCTACCTTTTGAAACATCGGTCTGTGCCATTACTAAATACACAGAAGCTGATGATCCATTGGTGATCCAGTTTTTAGTACCATTCAACAGGTAATAATCACCCATATCTTCAGCTGTAGTACGTTGTGATGTTGCATCACTACCAGCCTCTGGTTCACTTAATAAAAAAGCACCGATATATAATTCATTATCCTTTTTGCCTTGTGCAAGTGGTGTAAGATATTTCTGTTTTTGCTCTTCATTACCAAAAGCTTCCAAACCCCAACAAACTAGACTATTGTTCACACTCATAGCTACACTTACACTGGCATCGATCTTAGAAATCTCTTCCATTGCAAGCACATAGCTTATTGTATCCATACCTGCACCGCCGTATTTTGGATCAACCATCATACCCATAAATCCAAGGTCTGCAAGCTGCATTATTTGTTCACGAGGGAATTTTTGTTGTTCATCTCTTTCGATAACACCTGGCAAACATTCATTACGGGCAAAATCTCTTGCTGCCTTCTGAATCATCAGGTGCTCTTCATTTAATTGAAATTGCATGGGGTTTCTAAGTTTTCTGGCAGCAAAAATAAGCTAACAACTGTTAGGTTCTGGAAAGTAGGTAAGAAATATTTCTGATACCAGCTTTTCTCTTTGTGGCATCGTCTGTTGCGTCGCAATCACTTCATCGGAAGAACATTGCTTAACAGGGGAAACATACTTTAGGCTAACCGGAAATGACAACTGTAAAATTGGCCAGATAAATAGAAGGGATAACATAATTAGTTTCAAACATCCTTGGAATTTAAGATTCCGGTTCATCATGTTGTTCATTTGAAGATTCACTCCGGAAAGTGTTCTTTCTCAAATTCATTCCATAAGTATAATTTGTTGAAAGAATCACATCATTACAATCAAAATGTTTGATCACTCCATCTTTCTGTAATGCCACCACCCAACAGGTATTCTGATGCATGCCATAATCAATAACGAATAGTGCCTGGCCTGTGCCTAGAGGAGTTTCTACCAAAATAGTGGGCTCTAATTGAAGTATCATTTTTAGACCTATTGATTGATAGTCATTCAATTTATATACCGAAAACAACAATATTCGTTCTTTGGTTATCAAGAACAGCGAATTCAGGATAGATCTGGTCTGTCATAAAGTTCATTTTTACCCGCAAATCCTAAGCTTTATATTTAACCTCTAAACTAAGTTACATGCATCGTTTATTTCCTCTACTGTTCCTTGTGTTCACATCGTTTGTTGCAACAGCCCAGAAGCTAGATAAATTAACAGTTGAAAAAATAATGAGAGATCCTAAATGGATAGGCTCCTCTCCTTCCAATATTTCCTGGAGTAATGATGGAAAGACAGTATATTTTTCCTGGAACCCTGAAAAGTATACCAGTGATTCACTTTACTACATTACTCTCGATAATAAAATTCCCCTTAAGGCAACGGTTGCACAAAAACGAAACCTTGCTACTATCAACAACACCGTTTATAATAAAGCTTCAACAGCTTATATATATTCCAGTAATGGCGATATTTATCTTACACAATTAAAACCTGCCAGAACAAGAAGGATCACACAAACCTTAGATACAGAAAGTAATCCACAGTTTTCTTTTAACGATACTAAGGTGGTGTATAGCAGAAGCAATAATTTATACGCATGGGATATTGTTTCGGGAGAAACACAACAACTTACTAATCTCAGATCAGAATCAAAGCCAAGATCAAAAGATACCACCCAACAAGAACGTTGGTTATTAAATGACCAACTTCAATATTTTGAAATACTTCGTCAACGCAAAGAAAAAAGAGAAGAGGCCCAGGAATATAGGGATAACACAAAAGAGAAAGAGATAAGGTCTGTGCTGCTGGAAGATAAAAGAGTGCAGGGACTTTCAATTAGTCCTGATGGAAGATTTGTTTCCTATCGTTTGTTTAAAGCAACGACTACTAAGAATGCTATTGTTCCTGATTATGTAACAGAAAGTGGTTTTACCACAGACATCAATACAAGGCCAAAAGTGGGTGCAGCAGATGGGTCGAGTGAGTTCTTTATGTACGACAGAGAAAAAGATACTATTTATACAATGAAAGCTGATGACATTCCTGGAATAAAAGACTTGCCTGATTATTTAAAGGATTATCCGAAGCTGTTAGCGGAGAAACAAAAGAAAAATGCCAATCGTATAGTAACTTTCTTTGGGCCTATATGGTCACCGAATGGAACTAATGCTGTTATAGAAGTAAGATCGGATGATAATAAAGATCGCTGGCTGATGTTATTTGATAAAACAACAGGAAAACTAAAACCGCTGGACAGGCAAAGAGACGAGGCATGGATTCAAGGACCAGGCATCAACTTTAGAGGTTCAGGATGGATAGATGAAAATACCTTCTGGTATCAATCAGAGGCTACAGGATATTCTCATTTGTATGTTGTTGATGTTACTACGAGTAAGAAACGTCAACTCACTTCTGGTAATTACGAAGTGCAGGATGCACAATTGTCAAAGAATAAGCATTACTTTTTCATAACTACCAACGAAGTACATCCTGGTGAAAAACATTTTTATCGTTTGGCGGTTGCTGATGGAAAGAAAGAGAAGATTACTACGATGACAGGAGCTAATCTTGTTACGGTTTCGCCTGACGAAAAAACAATAGCTATTCTCCATTCCTATTCTAACAAACCAACAGAATTGTACTTAATGGAAAATAAAGTTGGTGGAAAAGCAGAACAGATAACATTCAAAGCACAAAGTGAAGAATTTAAATCTTATGCATGGAAAGATCCTGAAGTGGTAACATTCACGGCAAGAGATGGTGCTATTGTTCATGCAAGATTATACAAGCCAAGCAATCCTCATCCAAATAAACCAGCTGTGCTGTTTGTACATGGTGCAGGTTATTTGCAAAATGCACATAAGTGGTGGAGCAGTTATTTCAGGGAATACATGTTTAATAATATGTTAGCTGATGAAGGTTATTATGTATTGGATATTGATTATCGTGGCAGTGCTGGTTATGGTCGTGACTGGAGAACCGGCATTTACAGACACATGGGCGGTAAAGACTTAAGCGATCATGTGGATGGAGTAAATTGGCTGGTGAAGAATTATGGCGTTAATCCGGCTAATGTTGGGATCTATGGAGGTTCTTACGGTGGTTTTATCACATTAATGGGTTTGTTTACAGAACCAGAAGTATTTGCAGCCGGTGCAGCTTTACGATCTGTTACAGATTGGTCAAACTACAATCATGGTTATACTTCTAACATATTAAACGAACCTTTTACTGATAGTATTGCTTATAGAAAAAGCTCGCCTTTATACTTTGCCGAAGGTTTAAAAGGACATTTGGTGATGTTGCATGGAATGGTAGATGTTAATGTTCATTTCCAGGATGTAGTGGAACTTTCACAAAGATTGATAGAACTTGGTAAGGATAACTGGGAATTAGCCGTCTACCCTATGGAAGATCATGCTTTTATAGAGCCTAGCAGTTGGACAGATGAATATAAACGTGTGTTTAAACTGTTTGAAAGGGTGTTAAAGAAACAATAGGTTTTCACAGTTCAGTAACCTGTAATGATCAGTCTAAGAACTATTTTTGAAGAACTACAATAGCATATGAAAAGAATATTTTTAATAGCAGGCCTTTTGATCTCCTTTGCTTCGATGGCAAATTTTACTTCGGCTAATCTTACAGCAAGTGGCCTTACCTGTTCTATGTGTTCAAAAGCCATCTTTAAAGCTCTTGAAAAAGTGCCCTTTGTTCAATCTATTGAGGCTAATATTAAGAACTCATCTTACAAGATCATCTTTAAAAAAGATGTAGCAGTTGATCCTGATCTTCTCAGTAAAGCTGTGAAAGATGCCGGTTTCTCTGTAGCAAAATTGCAGTTGAATGTAAACTTCAGCCAGGATAAAATTCAGAATGATGCTCATATTAAAGTGGCTGGAAAAACATTACACTTTGTAAAAGTGAATCCGCAAATATTGAATGGAGAAAAATCTGTTACACTGATAGATAAAAATTTTACTACTGAAAAAGAACACAAGAAGTATAAACAATTCACCAGCATGAAATGTTACCAGACAGGTAAAATGGAATCATGTTGCAAAGATGGCAAAGCTGCTGAAAGAGTTTACCACGTAACGATCTAATATTAACTATGAAGAATATTTTCCTGCTGGCTATTACTTTATTTGTTTCAACAGTTTTACTCGCCCAGCAAAATGCATCAGTTAGAAAAGCACCTGAAATTGCTTTGAAAGATACGAGTGGACAAACCATGAGACTATCCTCATTGAAAGGCAAAGTAGTGTTGATCGATTTCTGGGCAAGTTGGTGTGGACCATGCCGCAGAGCTAATAAGCACCTGAAAAAATTGTATGAGAAATACAAAGATCAGGGATTTGAAATATTCAGCATTTCTACAGATGATAGCAAAACAGCATGGAAGAGAGCTATTAAAGAAGATAAAACTACATGGATTCATGTGTTAGATGAAATGAACGTAGCCAATACCTGGCAGATAAGGTATTTGCCAACTACTTTCCTGTTAGATAAACAAGGTAACTTTGCTGCTTACGATCCTGATATGGATAAACTAGACGGATTGATCAAGAATCTTCTGAAGTAATGAAAAAACTGCTGACTGCAGCACTCCTATTGTTTTATATGCAAATGCATGCACAAGAGTTGTATGTGTTTACCGAACCTGCAAGCAATATGCCTGCAAATTCTATAGGCATTTTACAATCAGCGAAATTTCTCAAGAATAAATATTACAACAGAGCAGAGCAAAGGCATAATACAGAGTTGATGTTTGGCATCAGCAAAAACCTGATGATACATGCTGCAGCAACTTACTCAAACATGTATTCGCAGAAAACAGAATTTGAAAGCGTAAGGTTGTATGGCAAGTATCGCTTCTATTCCAAAGATGAAATGTATCGTCATTTTCGTTTGGCAGCTTTTGCTGAAGCATCTTACAACAAAAACGAATTAGAATACGATGAGCTTGGATTGGAAGGTGATAACAGCGGAATTCAATTAGGTGTAATTGGAACACAGTTGATGCATAAACTTGCCATTAGCGGTTCTGCATCAATCATCAGTTATGCCGGAACATATACAAGCCATAGTGCAACTATCCATCAGCCTTTTGATGCACTGAATTATTCTTTGTCAGCAGGTTATTTAATTTTTCCGAAAGAATACACCGATTACAATCAACCGAACATTAATGTATACCTGGAGTTGCTCGGACAAAAATCATTGGACCAGAAGCGGTACATGTTAGATATTGCTCCTGCAATACAATTGATATTGATAAGTCAGGCAAAGATCAATGTGGGCTATCGTCATCAACTCTTGGGAAACATGCACAGGATGAGTACCAATAGCTGGCTGATAGAATTGGAATGGACTTTTCTGAATGCATTGAAGAAATAATGTTTCTGGCTGTATCTCTTTATGCATCGTTCCTTGTGTCACTCACTTGTACAACATCTTTCCATAGCTTCTTTTTTACTTTGAAGTTCTTTATAGGAAATTGAGCTAACAGCATCATGTCAACAGCTGAAGAAAGTTTTAAACGTACAAGTGAGTGACACAACAGGTGTTGATAAATGAACTGAAAGCTGGTCAAATAAAAATCCTTTATTTTACAGGCAGTGAATAAAGACAGGTATTCTGATATCACCGACCAGGAACTGCTAGAGAAATTCTATGCAGATTCAAACAATGAATGGCTGGGCATTTTGCTTCAGCGTTACACTTTGTTATTGCTGGGTGTTTGCATGAAATATTTGAAGAATGAAGAAGAAGCTAAAGACTGTGTACAACAGATTTTCCTGAAATCAATAACCGAATTACATAAGTATAAAGTCTCTTATTTCAAAAGCTGGCTGTACATGGTGGCAAAAAATCATTGCCTGATGAAGCTGAGAGATAAACATGTAAATGTTGATATAGAGAAAGTGCATCTAGCCACTGAAGAGCAGCCAAAACAGGAACATCTAGACAAAGACAAAGTGCTTAACGTAATGGAAGACTGCCTGCAGTATTTAGGTGAAGAGCAGAAACAGTGTGTAACTTTATTTTACCTGCAAAAGAAAAGTTACCAGGAAATTGCTGACGAAACAGGTTATACTACTTTACAAGTAAAAAGTTATATTCAGAATGGTAAACGCAATTTGAAAAATCTTGTTGAGAAAAAAATGAAAGAATCAAGTGCCAGATCTTAAAGACATATTGAACGAAGAAGAAGATCCAAAGAATGATGACCTGTTGAAATACATCCAGGGTGATCTTTCTAAAGATGAACAATACGAAGTGGAGAAGCAGATAGCTTCATCTGACTTTGCCAGTGATGCTATGGATGGACTTGAACAGATCCGTAATAAAAAATCTATCGACGATTATGTAGATGAGCTGAACTGGCAACTACAAAAGCAGGTATCTGCAAAAAAACAGCGTAAAGAAAAACGCAAACTAAAAGACAACCGGTGGATCGTTATTGCTGTAGTTGTTGTGTTGGGCTTGTGTATCTTAGGTTATGCTGTTATTCGTTATTATGAAAAGAATGCTGCAGATAAAGCACCAATTGAAGAGAAAAATTAATATTCTATCTTATCAGATTTCTTATTCCAATCTTCAAATACTTTAATAGCTTCATCTCTGCCTATACATTCAATGGCAATTTTTCGCTTATCGATTGGAAGAACTAATTCATCATAAATTAAAGAATCATCGAAGCCAATATTGGCTGCATCCACTCTTGTATTGGCGTAAAAGACTTTCTTTGGTCTTGCCCAATAAATTGCTCCCATACACATCGGACAAGGTTCGCAGGAAGTGTATATCTCACAATCATCTAATTGAAAAGTCTGCAGATTTTTGCAGGCATCCCTTATAGCAACTACTTCAGCGTGAGCTGTTGGATCGTTTGTTGAAGTTACCCTGTTGTTTCCTCTTCCAACAATCTCCTCTCCTTTTACAATAATGCATCCAAAAGGTCCACCATCATTATTCATCATTCCGGTTCGGGACAATTCTATTGCTTCCAGTATAAATTTTTGTTCTCTCGTCATAACACACACTAATTAACGAGCTGAATCTACAACTTTATATTCAGCCACTCCAATGCATTTTTATACAATAATTTTTCTTTGGGACCTGCAGTTAATTCCATCTGCTCAATCATCTTTCCGGGATGATGTTCACCTAAAGGAAAAGGATAATCACTACCGAGGCAAATCTTATCATCTCCTGTTAATTTGATCAGATAATTCAATGCATCTTCATCATGCACCAGGCTATCGAACCAGAATTTACCAATGTAATCTCTTGGATTAATCGGATTATCTACTGCTACCAGGTCAGGTCTTACATCAAAGCCATGCTGTATTCTTCCAATGGTAAAAGGAAACGAACCACCACCATGTGCAAATGCTACTCTCAACTTTGGAAATCTTTCAAACACACCACTAAAGATCATCGAACAAATAGCTCGTGAAGTTTCTGCCGGCATTCCAACCAACCATGGCAGCCAATATTTCTGCATATCTTTTTCGCCCATCATCTCCCATGGATGAATGAACAAAGCACATCCAAGTTTTTCAGCAGCTTCATAGAATGGAAAAAATGCTGCATCGCTTAAATTCGTTCCGTTGATATTGCTACCGATCTCTAAGCCTGGCATCTTCAGTTCCTTCACACATCTTTCCATTTCTTTAATGGCCAGGTCAATATCCTGTAGCGGAACTGTTCCAATACCAATAAATCGCTTGGGTTCTCTGGCAACACATTCAGCAATATGATCGTTGAAAAATTTCGATGTTTCAAAGCCATCTTCAGCTTTTGCCCAGTAATTAAAAAGCACAGGAATGGTAGATAGCACCTGGATCGTTACATCAGTCTCATCCATATCTTTCAACCGGACATCTTCTTTAAAGCAATTATCTTCTACTTCCCTGAACAGTTTATCACCTTTCATCATGCAAGCCTTGCAATTTCTGTGTTCGAGATGAATGAACTCGCCATAGCCAAACTTCTGTACCCAGTTCGGCATTTTATCGGGCATTATGTGAGTGTGAATATCAATTTTCATATCACGCAAAGAAGCAAAGAAAATAAAAAGACGCTAAGCTTTGCTTCTTTGCCAACTTAGCGTCTTTGCGTGAATTATTTTTTGATTGGAGGTTCCATCACCGTTCCGCATTTATCACAGGTGCGATGCATCATATCCTGCCAATACTTATTCATTACTTCCGGTAATTGCTTCACAATATCATTCACGACTAATGTTTCCTCGTATAATTTATTACCACAATTTTCACAGAACCAGATAAAGCCATCTTCTTCAGTCTCTCTCTTCTTCTCTATCACCAATCCAACTGTTCCGGCTCCACGTTGTGGCGAATGTGGTGTTTTCGGAGGCAGTAAAAACATTTCGCCCTCTTTAATCGGTATATCTTTAAACTCACCATTGTCTATAATTTTCACAACAATATCACCTTCCACCTGGTAATACAATTCTTCTGTTTCATTGAAATGATAATCCTTTCTTGCATTCGGACCACCAACAACCATCACAATAAAATTCTCAGCATCCTTGTACACACATTGATTTCCTACAGGAGGTTTCAATAAATCACGATGATCATCGATCCATTTTTTTAAATTGAAAGGAGCAATTACAGCCATAAAGCAGGATTTTTATTTGGTTAGGCAAGCATTAGCGCTACTATGAAACTTCGTTGTGTCACTCACTTGTACTTTCTGAAAATTATCCGGCAATTTACCACAATAATCTGCAAACAACCAAGCCATAACATCCAATAAATTTTCCTTAGGTTTGAGGCTATGGATCTTTCCCTCAGAAACAGAATAGCTATTATTTGCGGAAGCACACAAGGAATCGGCTTTGCTTCTGCACTGGAATTATCTAAACTCGGTGCTTCATGTGTATTGATGGCCAGAAATGAAATAGCATTGAAGGAAGCTGTTCAACAATTAGATACGTCATTCAAACAACAACACAGTTATCTCGTTGCAGATTTTGATCAACCCGAAACAGTAAAAGCTGCCATCGAAACTTTTGTCTCGAATAACAGCGTTCATATTCTCATCAACAACTCTGGCGGACCAGGTTCAGGATCAATTACAGAAGCTAAAGAAGAAGAGTTTATCAATACATTTAACCGTCACTTACTGTGTAATCATATTCTTACAAAAGCGGTAATTCCTTCCATGAAAAAAGAAGGTTACGGAAGAATAATTAATATCATTTCAACTTCTGTAAAAGTGCCACTGCCAAATCTTGGTGTATCAAATACCATTCGTGGTGCTGTGGCTTCATGGGCAAAAACAATGGCAAATGAGTTAGGACAGTTCAATATTACAGTCAATAATGTTTTACCGGGTGCAACTAAAACACAACGATTGGAAACGATCATCAGCAATAACGCTAACAAAAAAAATGTTGCTGTCGATGAAATAGAAAAAGAAATGCTGAAAGAAATACCTATGAAACGTTTTGCTGAACCACAGGAACTGGCAAATATTGTTGCATTTCTGGCATCACCGGCAGCATCGTATGTAAACGGTGTAAGTATTCCTGTCGATGGTGGTCGTACAGGTTCAATTTAACTAAGTATGAAACTCAATATACCTTTTCATTTAGAAAATTACATTGATGGTCTTCTAATAGCACCACTATCAGGAAAATTCATAGATGGAATAAATCCTGCAACAGCAGAAGTGTTTACCCAGGTTCCTGATTCAAATGAAAAAGATGTAGAGTTTGCAGTGAATGCAGCAAAGAAAGCTTTTCCATTATGGAGTGTTACTCCTGTGGAAGAAAGATTTAAAATACTCAATCGTATTGCTGAGCTCATTGATCAAAACCTTGATGTACTTGCACTTGCTGAAACAACGGATAATGGTAAACCACTCTGGCTCAGTAAGAAAGTAGATATTCCAAGAGCATCATCCAACTTTCGATTCTTTGCAACAGGCATTATGCATTTTGCAACAGAAAGCCATAACATGGAAGATAAAGCTGTGAATTATACACTTCGTCAGCCGATAGGTATTGTTGGGTGCATATCACCATGGAATCTACCTTTGTATCTTTTTACATGGAAAATTGCTCCGGCATTGGCAGCAGGTAATTGTGTGATTGCAAAACCATCAGAAGTAACTCCGGTTACTGCATTTTTGTTAAGTATCATTTGCAAAGAAGCTGGTTTACCTGCAGGTGTCTTAAATATCATTCATGGTACCGGACCTAGTTGTGGCGAAGCAATTGTTTCACATCCTGCAATCAAGGCAATTTCATTTACTGGAAGTACCAGAGCCGGTGAAAGAATTGCATCATTAGCAGCTCCAAAATTTAAAAAGCTTTCACTTGAGTTAGGCGGTAAAAACCCTAACATCATCTTTGCTGATTGTGACTGGGAAAAAATGATGAGCACAACACTTCAATCATCTTTCGCCAACCAGGGACAAATATGTTTATGCGGTTCAAGAATATTGATTGAAGAAAGCATTTATGAAAAATTCAAGACTGAGTTTGTTGAACGTGTAAAGAAACTTACAGTTGGTGATCCAATGGAAGAAAGTTCAAAACAAGGTGCGGTAGTAAGTAAAATACATTTTGATAAAGTAATGGGCTGTATCGAAACCGCTAAAAGAGAAGGTGGAAAAATTCTTATCGGTGGTAATGCAATTAAGCAGGAAGGCAGGTGTGCAAATGGCTATTTTATTCAGCCAACAGTTATCGAAGGATTGGGTTGCAATTGCAAGACAAACATGGAAGAAATATTTGGGCCTGTTGTTACATTGCAATCATTCAAAAAAGAAGAAGAAGCTCTGCAACTTGCCAATACTTCAGACTACGGATTGGCTGCAACGATCTGGACTCAAGATATTTCAAAAGCAAATCGTATAGCGGCTAAAGTGGAAAGTGGAATTATCTGGGTGAATTGCTGGTTATTACGTGACCTTCGTACTCCATTTGGAGGAATGAAGAACAGTGGTGTTGGAAGAGAAGGTGGCTGGGAAGCATTAAGATTTTTTACAGAAGCGAAGAATGTTTGCGTTCAGTTTTAATTTTGAACGCTGATCGTTATGATGATTAAGATAAACGCAGATATCATAACCGATCATAATCATCTTAAAAATCTGCGTTCCGTTTCTCATGAGTAATGTGATCAACACAAATCTTGCAGCAAAGCCTTTAGGAGCTTATCCTCATGCCAGAAAAGCAGGAAAATTATTGTTTTTATCAGGTATCGGATCAAGAAGTGCAAAAAACAATACTATACCCGGTTTGCAACAAGATGAAAATGGCAATATACTTAAGTACGACATAGAAGCAGAATGTCATCAATGTTTTGCCAATGTAAAAGCTGTCTTAGAAGCCAGCGGAAGTAATTGGAACAATATTATTGATGTAACTGTTTTCCTCACGAACATGAAAGATGATTTTCCACTTTACAATAAGATTTATGGTGATTATTTCAAAGACGTACAGGCTTGTCGAACTACCGTTGAAGTAAAAAGTTTACCTACCCCAATTGCAATAGAATTAAAAGTAATCGCAACAATTGATGAATCATGAACGTAGAAAACATACTCAGCTTTGCACAGCAATTGGATGAACAGGATGAACTCAAGTCATTCAAAGAAAAATTTTATTTCCCGCAACATGAAGGAAAGAATTGCATTTATCTAACCGGAAATTCTTTAGGCCTTCAACCCAGAAATGTACAGGCTTATGTTCAACAGGAACTAAACGATTGGGCCAATATGGGTGTTGAAGGACATTTTACAGCAAAACATCCGTGGTTACATTATCATGAAATGTTTCCTGCATCATTATCGAAAATAGTTGGTTGTGAAGAGCATGAAGTAGTGGTAATGAATCAACTCACAGTAAATCTTCATTTATTATTAGTAAGTTTTTACAGGCCAACAACTAAAAAATTCAAGATCATCTGTGAGGAGAAAGCTTTTCCATCTGATCAATATGCATTGGAATCGCAGGTTCGATATCATGGCTTTGATCCTAAAGATGCAATCATTGAAATCAAACCGAGGCCAGGTGAACATACTTTAAGAACAGAAGATATTATTGATGCTATCATACTAAACAAAGATGAACTTGCATTGGTGCTTTTTGGTGGTGTGAATTTTTATACAGGGCAATTATTCGATATAAAAAAGATCACCGAAACAGCCCATGAGGTTGGAATAATAGCAGGGTTTGATCTGGCTCACGCTGCAGGTAATGTAGAGTTGAAGTTGCATGACTGGGAAGTTGATTTTGCATGCTGGTGTTCATATAAATATCTCAATTCAGGTCCTGGTGGTGTTGCAGGAATTTATATTCATGAGAAACATGCAAAAAATAAAACCGTACCTCGATTTGCAGGATGGTGGGGATATACAAAAGAAACCCGTTTTAAAATGGAGAAAGGCTTTGATGCTATTCCAACTGCTGAAGGCTGGCAATTGAGTAATGCACCTGTTCTCTCTATGGCTGCACACAAAGCTTCGCTGGATATATTTGAAGAAGCAGGGATTGATAAATTACACAGCAAAAGAAAAAAGTTAACTGCATTTCTTCATTTTGTTTTGAACGACATCAATGCAAGGCAGCAGAAAAAGATCATTAATGTAATTACCCCTTCCAATGAAGATGAAAGAGGCTGCCAGGTTTCTATTCTAATGGAATCAAAAGGAAAAGAAGTTTTCCGTGAGTTAACTAAGCAAGGTGTTGTTGCAGATTGGAGAGAACCGAATGTAATACGAGTTGCACCTGTTCCTTTATATAATTCATTTGAAGATGTTTGGAAGTTTGGCAGCATCATTCAATCAATAATAAGCTGATGAAAAAAGATGTGATCATTACTGGTGCAGGTTTGGTTGGTTCTCTACTTTCAATTTACCTCAGCAAAAGAGGATATAAAGTGAAAGTATTTGAACGTAGAGGCGATATGCGAAATGAAAACATTGCTGCAGGTCGTTCTATTAATCTTGCACTCAGTGATCGTGGTATAAAAGCTTTGGAAGAAGTTGGCGTGATGGATGAGATCAGAAAGATCGCTATTCCAATGCATGGCCGCTATATTCATAACGCTGATGGAACAACTGCTTTTCAGCCTTATGGAAAAGAAGGACAATTCATTAATTCAGTTTCAAGAGGTGAATTGAATAAAGTGCTAATGACTATTGCTGAAGAAAATGGAGCAGAAATTTTCTTCAGTGAAAAATGTACAACGATAGATTGGAAGAAGAATGAGATCACATTCGAATCCACTCATTCGGAAGAAAGTGAAACCTCAAATTTTGATTTGTTATTTGGTGCTGATGGTGCATAT
This sequence comes from Bacteroidota bacterium, assembly GCA_023386555.1. GTDB lineage: Bacteria > Bacteroidota > Bacteroidia > Chitinophagales > Chitinophagaceae > JAEZDC01. The sequence goes on from JAEWJK010000006.1 coordinate 141,800, forward strand.
TCTGCAGCAAGATTGCAACATCAGCTACAGCACGACAGGTTTGAATATCATCAATTCTATATTGATTTTGGTTATAAAGAATTGAATATCCCAGCAGGACCGAATGGAGAATTTCTGATGGAGAAAAATGCTTTGCATATCTGGCCAAGAGGAAATTATATGTTGATTGCATTGCCGAATACAGATGGAAGTTTTACATGCACATTGTTCTTTCCTTTTGAAGGTGATCCTTCGTTTGCATCTCTGGATACCAAAGAGAAAGTGAAATCATTCTTTGCAGATACTATTGCTGATGCAGTTCCACTGATGCCAACTTTAGAGGATGATTTCTTCAATAATCCAACATCATCACTTATCACAGTCAAATGCTTTCCATGGATAAGAGAAGATAAATTCGCATTGATTGGTGATGCTGCACATGCTATTGTTCCTTTCTTCGGACAGGGAATGAATTGTGGATTTGAAGATTGTTCGGTGTTAAACGGACTTATTGATAAACACAATGAAGATTGGACTTCTATCTTAAACGAATTTCAATTATTACGTAAGCCAGATGGTGATGCTATTGCTGATCTTGCGTTGAACAATTTTATTGAAATGAGGGACAGGGTCGGTGATCCAAAATTCTTATTGCAGAAAAAGATCGAGGCAAAACTCCACCATAAACATCCCGAGAAATGGATTCCGGCTTATGCACAGGTAACTTTTAGTCCGCATATCCGTTATTCTGAAGCACTGCAGCGAGGAACAAAACAGGAAATGATCATGCAGCAGGTGATGAACATTGAAGGGATAGCAAATAAATGGGATAGCGAAGAAGTTGAAAATATGATCTTACAAAAGCTGAAGGAGAACGATAAGTAACAATATTTATTATCCTTTCATCACTTCTGTAAATCTGTCAACCACTTTCTCAGCCCACTTTGCATATTCTTTTCCTGAAGGATGTAATTTATCGGAAGCAATAAATGATTCATCATCGTCTTTTCGCTGATCTGTTGTGATATCAATGAAAGTTATTTCGTACTGCTTACACAATTCTTCCTTTGCTTTATTAAACTGATCGATTTCCAATGCAATTTTATTACAATCCCGGTCTGCTGCAAATGGAGTGGTACCCCAATCAGGAATAGATACTACCACTACCCTTTCCTGTTTTCCGGATGCAAAGTGTAGAGCCTTCTTCAACAAGAATTCAAAATCGGAAATATATTCTTCCAGTGATAATCCACGATACTGATTGTTTACACCGATCAATAATGTTACAAAATCATAATACTCATTAAGATTGGTGTGTAACAGATGTTCCGCTAATTCGAAGGTTGTCCACCCTGTTTTGGCTACAATTTCCGGTGCATGAAAATGAAATCCCTGCTTTCGCAATAATTGTACTGCCTGGTATGGAAAATTATCGTACACCGGAACAGCCTCACCAATTGTATATGAATCTCCTAATGCCAGGTAAGAATGAAAATGTTTTGTCATAAAGGAAGCTGGTTTAAGAACAGTCGATTAAAGATAAGAACCTTGAAGTGAGTACCTCGAAGCATTTATTAAATTATGGCCTCGGTGAATCTCCGTTGTCGATTTGACACAACAGAAGCTAAATAGCAGTAATTCAGCCGGCTACCTTAAATTTACGTTTGTTTAACGCCAAAGATTTTAAATTGCAAGTCATTTTAATATTATGATCACAAGAATTCTCCTCGCTTTGCTTTTACCTGTTGCAACAATAGCACAGGCTGACAAAGGTTTTACTATCAAAGGAAATATAACAGGATTAAAAGATAGTACAATGGTATTTCTTGCTTCAAGCAATGGAAATCCCATTTCACAAACCTATGTTACCAACGGAACATTTCAGCTGATCGGTAAAGTAGAAAGTGAAGATGTACATCAACTGAGTTTTATAGGGTATCCTGAATCTTATGAGATATTTTTAGGTAATGATAATATTAACCTCACCGGAAACGCTACGGCCATCAAAGCTTTAACTGTAAGTGGTGCAGGTGCAGCACAAGATTATATTGTGTATCAAAAGAGATTTAATCCATTAAAAGAAAAGCTGAATACTAACGTAACGTTAGCTAATCAAACACAAGAGAATAAAAAAAGAGATTCGTTGGTTGCTATTGTAAATAAAACAGTAGCAGATATTCAAAGCCAGATAGACCAATTTATAAAAGAAAAGCCCTCTTCACCAGTATCATCTTTTATCTTGTATATCACTAATCAGCTGAATAATGATCCCTCTATACTTGAACAACGTTTTGAGCTTTTAACAGACAAAGCAACGAACAATATGTACGGCAATGCTATCAGGGAAATGGTTGAGGCTAATAGTTTTGGATCAATTGGTTCTTCTGCACCAAATTTTACACAGAATGATGAACAAGGAAAACCCGTTTCATTATCATCTTTCAAGGGGAAATATGTGCTGATTGATTTTTGGGCAAGTTGGTGTGGACCATGCAGAAGAGAAAATCCAAATGTGGTAGCTGCATACAATGCTTTCAAGGATAAAAATTTTACAATACTTGGTGTTTCACTTGACCAGGACAAACAAAAATGGATAGATGCTATAAAAGCCGATAATCTTAACTGGACACAGGTGAGTGACCTTGCTTATTGGAATAATGCAGCAGCAAAAATCTACAAGGTAAGTAGCATTCCTCAAAACTATTTACTTGATCCAAATGGAAAGATCGTTGCTAAGAATTTAAGGGGCGAAGAATTGCATAAAGTACTTTCAGAGAAATTAAAATAGATTAGAATTCTACGGATACTGAAGAGCCTTTTACAGGCTCTTTTGTTTTTTGCTTACTTTAGAACAATAACTACTGTTTATGGTGCCTGGTATAAGAAAGGAATTCAATGATAATTTTTCAACTGAAAAATATGAAGCTTATATTAATGAACTAAGTTCTGTTCATAAAAATTCATTGGACTTTCGTGTAGCTGAAACACCTGTGTTTGTTGATAAAACTTTTAAGCATAAAATACTTTCCGCCTGTGAAAGTATTGTTGATGTGATCACACAGTACAATTTTAAACCGCTTACATCCAGAGCTATCCCCACAGATATTAATGTACCGAATGAAAATGATCAATCACATTTTATTGCATTTGATTTTGGTGTTTGTGAGAATGAACAAGGTGAACTGGAGCCACAATTAATAGAAATGCAGGGCTTTCCTTCTTTATTCTGTTACCAGGTTTTACAGGATGATATTGCCAGAAAACATTTTCAAATACCATCAAACTACAGCATGTATTTAGATGGATTTGACAGGGAAAGTTATATCCAGGTTTTGAAAGACATTATTATTGGTGATGAAAAACCTGAGCATGTTATCCTTTTAGAAATTCTTCCACACGAACAAAAAACGAGGATCGATTTCTATTGTACCAAAGAATATTTAGGGATAGAAGTTGTTTGCTTAACGGAACTTATAAAGGAAGGAAAAAATCTATTCTATTTGAAAGATGGGAAAAAAACATCCATCAAACGAATATATAACAGGGTGATTTTTGATGACCTTCAACAACAATCAAAAGAGATACAGGAAAAAGGAAATATATTTTTTGAAGACCTTGATGTTAAGTGGATACCGCATCCAAATTGGTTTTATCGGATCAGCAAATACACTCTGCCGTATATCCGTCATGCATATGTTCCTAAAACAAGATTCTTAAGTGAGCAAAGAGATATACCGGAAGACCTGGAGAATTATGTATTAAAGCCTTTATTTTCTTTTGCCGGTCAAGGTGTGGTAATTGATGTAAAGAAGGAAGATATATCAGCGATACAGGATCCGCAGAACTGGATATTACAGCGGAAAGTAAAATATGCTGATGTAATTCCAACTCCTGATGTTCCTGCGAAAGTAGAGATCAGGATATTTTATTTCTGGAAAGATGGTGAAGCAAGACCTATTGCTGCAGGAAATCTTGCCAGGCTGAGCAAAGGAAAAATGGTTGGTGTCCGATATAATAAAGACAAAGAATGGGTTGGTGGAAGCCTTGCTTATTTTGAAAAAGATTAAGCTGCAATCGCTACTGCTTCTTCACATGCATTGGCACAACTACGACAAACGATAGCACACATTTTAACAGCTTCGTTATCCTGCTCGTATTTATTACAAACCTCGATGCATGCATCGCAAAACTGGCGGCAAATTTCCATCATTTCCTCCGATAAAAATGAATTTTTGGAGCAGAAAGTAGCACACATATCACAGATCTCGGCACAGTTCAATAAAGACTTAGCACAATCAATTAATCCGTTTTCTAAACAATGAACAGCAGTTTCCTGGCAGATGATCATGCAGCGAGTACATTCGTCGATACAGACTTTAATGTGTTGCATAAGAGTAAGTTTGAAAATGATAAAATCAAAATCGTGCCAAACTGCCGCTTTGATGTGTTTGGCAATTTGCAACTATCTTAACATTGAAAACGATGTAAAATCTGTTTGTTTATGCTCTTACTATTGCAGTTTTATTCTTTCAATTGAAACATTTATATGCTAAGAAGAATCATTTTCATATTCTGTTTGTTTGTAACAACGATCGGATATTCCCAGGATAGCAGTATTGTTTATTTCAATTTTGACAGACATGATTTAACAAACAATGCAAAGCAAATTCTTGAGAAAATATTATCGAAACCGAATCTATATAGTGCAATCATTTATGGACATACCGATCAACTAGGGAGCAATGCCTACAATGATCAACTTTCGGTTAAAAGAGCCAATGCTGTTAGAGATTATTTTATTAGTAAAGGCATCAAACCGGAAAAAATTAAAATTGTTAAAGGGTTTGGAGAAGAAATACCGGTAATCAATCAACTTGATGTAGTATCCAGACAAGCAAACCGAAGAGTGGTGATTATTACAGACTATGAAGTTTCATCAACCGATTCTATAGTAATGGATGAAACCCCAGATCAAATTCCCTCAAAACCTGGAACCCCTGTAACAAACTCACCTGTAAGAAACCCTGTGAAAGAACGATTGATTGATGAAGTGACAGATACCACTACCAAAGCCGGCGATAACATTATTTTAAAGAATATTAATTTTTATGGTGGAAGGCATGTATTTCTGCCTCAGTCGTATTCATCTCTTACTGAATTATTGTATGTAATGCAAACAGTTCCAACACTTGAGATTGAGATACAAGGTCATATTTGCTGCCAGGAAGGAACGCAAGACGGACTTGATATTGATACCGGAGAGCCTTTTCTTTCTCATAACAGGGCAAAAGCAGTATATGAATACCTTGTAACAAAAGGAATTGATAAAAACCGAATGACATATAAAGGTTTTGGTCACAGATACCCTATCATTCTTTTTGAAGAAACTGAAGAAGAAAGAACTACCAACAGAAGAGTAGAAATAAAAATTCTGAAGAAGTAGGCTGTCGTTTACAGATAATCTAAAAAATATTTTGGCATAACGTAGTGAGCCGTTATTTTTGCACCCCGTCACGAAAGTGCGGTACAGGATTGACCCATGGTGTAACGGTAACACTACTGATTTTGGTTCAGTCATTTAAGGTTCGAATCCTTATGGGTCAACAAAAAAGCAGCTTAATGGCTGCTTTTTTCATTTATGACTTTAATGCATTGCTGAAGACTAGTCTTCCAATTGATTAATGTAATACCGAAATTTTCAATAATTCCATCCTTACTCATAACTGAATACTTTGGTCTTTTGGCAGGAGTGGGAAAATCTGAAGAAGGAACTGGATTTATTTTACACTCAAGTCCTGCAATATTTCTAATCTCAGAAGCGAAATCATACCATGAAATCACACCTTCATTACTGTAATGATAAACGCCGTAATTTTTATTTCCTGCAATCACTTTTTCAACGACAGTCATTGTTGCCTCAGCCAGATCTTTTGCATAGGTGGGTGATCCTATCTGATCACTTACCACATTGATCTCTTTTCTTTCCTTCATTAAACGAAGCATCGTTTTTACAAAGTTGTTTCCATGAACACTATAAACCCAGGATGTTCGAATAATTATAGTTTGTAGCCAGTTTTCCAATGCCATCTTCTCTCCTGCTTCTTTTGTATAGCCATAATAATTTAAAGCCTGTGTATCCTTCATTTCCTCATAAGGCTTTGTTCCATTTCCATCGAAAACATAATCAGTGGAAAAAGTTATGAGTAAGGTGTTTGACAGCCTACATTGCTGAGCAAGAAATCCAACCGCTTCTGCATTGATCTTATATGCTGATTCCTGGTCGGTTTCAGCTTTATCGACTGCTGTGTAAGCTGCACAATTGATGAATACATTGGGTTTATTATTTGTAAAGAATGTACTGACCTTTTGTTCATTAGTAATATCTAATTGATCTCTGTCGCAAAAAACAAATTGAAAATTAGGATACTGATGAGATAATTGTTCTAACTCCCAACCCAATTGTCCGTTCTTACCTGAAACTGCTATGATCGGCTTCATATAAATTAAAAGTACAATCGATGTTTGATAAAAGAAAAATGTCCTGCATTTTGGGTGCAGGACATTAATAAGAAAGCATTCTGTTAGAAACAGAAATAATTACGTGATTTGATCTTTCCTCTATAAGTACCTTTCAGATCAGCTATCAATGCATCGGGTTTAGTAATTGATGCGAAATAAGCATCATCAAACTGAATGTATTCTTTATGAGGAACAGTTAACACTACAGCTGCATAACCAGTACCTATTTCTTTTGCAAGTCCGAAACCGTATTCATGCTCAAGTTCAGCTGAGTCTGCATGTGGATCAACCACATCTACAGGAATATTATATGCACGAAGGTTATTTACAACATTGGCTACTTTGGAATTCCTAACATCGGCAACATCTTCTTTAAATGTTGCACCCATCACCAATACTTTAGAATCCTTTACATTATCGCTATGTGTGATGACATGTTGCAATACTTTCTTGTGAAGATAGTTAGGCATGTTATCGTTAATATAACGACCAGCTAGTATAACTCTTGAGTTAAACCCAACTTCCGCTGCTTTATATGTAAGATAATATGGATCTACCCCAATACAGTGACCACCCACCAAACCTGGTGAGAATTTTAAGAAGTTCCATTTTGTTCCGGCTGCTTCCAGTACATCATATGTATTAATACCTAAGCGGTCGAAGATGATTGATAGCTCATTCATCAAAGCAATGTTTAAATCTCTTTGAGTATTTTCAATCACTTTTGCAGCTTCTGCTACTTTCATTGAAGCTGCTCTGTGAACACCGGCTTCAATGATCAACTCATATACCTTGGCCACCTGCTCTAATGCTTCTGCATCCGAACCTGAAACAATCTTTATAGTATTTTGTAAAGTATGTTGCTTATCTCCGGGATTTATTCTTTCTGGAGAATATCCCATCTTAAAATCAGTACCCATTTTCAGTCCACTGATTCTTTCAATTACTGGTAAGCAATCTTCCTCAGTACAACCGGGATAAACGGTAGATTCAAACACAATATAATCTCCTTTCTTTACTACCTTTCCAAGTAATTCGGAAGCACCAATTACCGGACGAAGATCTGGGACATTATGTTCATCAACCGGAGTTGGCACAGCCACTATAAAAAAGTTTGCTTTCTTTAATTCTTCTTGTGAATCTGTAAAAATAATATCGCTTCCTGCAAAATCTTCACTTGTCATTTCTTTTGCAGGATCAATTCCTTTTTTCAACGATTCGATCTTACTTTTACTGATATCAAACCCAATGACAGGCACTTTTTTTCCAAATGCTAAGGCTATAGGTAATCCTACATAACCTAATCCTATAATTGCAATTTTTGCTTCTTTCTTAACTAATGAGTCGTAGATCATTTGCTACTGTTAAATTGTTTTGGTTGTTTATAAAGCTCCTCTTCCGGTAAGCCGCGAAAATAGTCATAAGTTACTTTCAAACCTTCACTGCGATGCACTTTTGGCTCCCAACCCAGTAGCTCTTTTGCTTTCGTGATGTCTGGCTTACGTTGTTTAGGATCATCTGCAGGTAAAGGCTGATATGCTATTTTTACTTTTGACCCTGTAAGTTTCAACACCTCTTCTGCAAAATCTTTTAATGATATTTCATCAGGGTTTCCAATGTTTACCGGAGATGAGTAATCACTCATTAATAAGCGATAAATTCCTTCTATCAGATCATCAACATAACAGAAAGATCTTGTCTGGCTTCCATCACCAAATAATGTAAGATCTTCACCTCTTAATGCTTGGCCGATAAATGCAGGTAAGGCTCTGCCATCATTCAATCTCATTCTTGGTCCATAAGTATTGAATATTCTTACAATCCTTGTTTCAACATTATGAAAAGTATGGTATGCCATGGTGATAGCTTCCATATATCGTTTAGCTTCATCATACACACCTCTTGGACCCACAGGATTTACATTACCCCAGTATTCCTCTGTTTGTGGATGAACTACAGGATCTCCATATACTTCACTCGTAGACGCAACAAGAATTCTTGCTCCTTTATCTTTTGCCAGGCCTAAGCAATTATGTGTTCCAAGGGCACCAACCTTTAAAGTTTGTATTGGAATTTTTAAATAATCAATCGGGCTTGCAGGAGATGCAAAATGCAAAATGTAATCAAGTTTTCCCGGTACATGAATGAACTTTGTAACATCATGATAATAGAATTCAAAATTCTTATTAGGAAAAAGATGTTCAATGTTTCTTAGGTCACCAGTTACAAGATTATCCATAGCTATCACATGATAACCTTCATTAATAAACCTATCACATAAATGCGATCCTAAAAAACCCGCAGCTCCAGTTATTAATACACGTTTAGTTGACATAATGATTTAATTAAGGTCTGCCAATGCTTACATAATGAAAACCTTTTCCTTTAATCTGATCTACATCAAATACGTTTCTGCCGTCGAATATTGCTTTTTGTTTTAACAGCTTGTCGATCTTTTCAAAATCAGGAGTACGGAACTCATTCCACTCCGTAGCAACGATTAGTCCATCAGCATCATCTAAGGCTGAATATTGATCAGCAGAGTAACTGATTTTATGACCAATCAGGTTTCGTACGTTATTCATTGCTTCAGGATCGTAAGCACAAACCTTTGCTCCGTGTTTTGTTAGCTCTTCAATCATTTCAAGAGCCGGAGCTTCCCTGATATCATCAGTATTTGGCTTGAAAGCTAACCCCCACATTGCAAACTTTTTCCCGCTTAGATCCCCATAGTATTCTTTGATCTTTGGAATAAGGTGTTGCTTCTGTTTTTTATTCACTTCCATCACTGCCTCTAATATTTTGAAATCGTAATTCACTTCAGAGGAAGATTTTGCAAGTGCCTGTACATCTTTTGGGAAACAACTTCCACCATAACCAATACCAGGGAAAAGAAAACGCTTTCCGATTCTTTCATCTGTACCCATCCCTTTTCTTACCATGTCAACATCAGCACCCAATCTTTCACAAAGCTGGGCTATCTCATTCATGAAAGATATTTTGGTGGCAAGAAATGAATTAGCTGCATACTTAGTAAGTTCAGCAGATTTTTCATCCATGAAGATGATAGGATTACCCTGACGAACAAAAGGTGCATACAACTCAAGCATCATCTTTTTAGCTCTCTCTGATGTTGTACCAATAACCACTCTATCTGGTTTCATAAAATCTTCTACAGCCATCCCTTCTCTCAAAAATTCAGGATTAGAAACAACATCAAATTCTCCTTTGTACGTTTGAGCAATTGTTGCTCGTACTTTCTCAGCAGTACCTACAGGAACCGTGCTCTTATCGATGATAACTTTGTAATCAGTTAATAAATTTCCAAGATCTTTTGATACATTCAGAATGTAACTAAGATCTGCAGATCCATCTTCACCAGGAGGTGTAGGCAAAGCAAGGAAAACTACATCTGCTTCTTTAATACCTTCAGCTAAGTCTGTTGTAAATGTTAGTCTTTCTTCTTTCAGGTTTCTGGCAAAAAGTTTTTCAAGACCAGGTTCAAAAATAGTAATCTGGCCTGATGACAACTTTTCTACTTTCTTCTGATCAATATCAATACATGTAACATAGTTACCGGTTTCTGCAAAACAAGTACCTGTAACTAAGCCAACATAACCTGTTCCTACAACAGCTAATTTCATTCTGAAATAATTTTATTTATTTATTTACGTATTCTAAAACTGATGATGTTATAAAATTCAACTGCTCCTCATCTAATTCTGTATGAATCGGTAATGAGATCACTCTTTCTGTAAGCCAGTCAGTCGTTTGCAAATCAAGGGCCGGCAAATCGAATGACTCAAACATTTTTTGTTTGTGCCCCGGCACAGGATAATATATCATTGATGGAATGCCTTTAGAAGAAAGATATTCCTGTAACCCATCCCTGTTTACATTATCCAACACTAGTGTATATTGATGAAAAACATGTGTGCAATATTCTGCTCTAAACGGTGTGGTTATCTTTGGATGATTTGCAAAAGCCTTATCATAGAAATCTGCAGCTTTTACTCTTGCTGAAATATATTCATCCAAATATTTTAATTTAATATTTAGCACAGCAGCCTGAACGGTATCCAATCTTGAATTACAGCCAACAACCTCATGATAGTACTTCTTTTCTTGTCCATGATTAGCCACCATTTTTAATCGCTTGGCTAATGCGTCATCATCAGTAAATATGGCTCCGCCATCTCCATAACAACCTAAGTTTTTACTCGGAAAAAAAGAAGTGCAACCGATTGTACCAATTGTGCCAGCCTTCTTTGTAGTACCATTATTGAAAGTATAATCGGCACCAATTGCCTGGGCTACATCCTCTATAACATATAAATTATGCTCGGCAGCGATCTTCATGATCTCTTCCATTTTTGCCACATGACCGTAAAGATGTACAGGAACAATCGCTTTTGTTCTGGGAGTAATGGCTTTTTTTAAGCTTTCCGGATCTATGCAAAATGTTTTTGGATCGACCTCAACAAATACAGGCTTTAGTTTTAATAAAGCAACTACTTCTGTTGTTGCTATATAAGTAAATGATGGAGTGATCACTTCATCACCTGGCTGTAACCCCAGAGCCATCATAGCAATTTGCAAAGCATCAGTACCATTTGCACATGGGATAACATGTTTTATATTGAGATATTTTTCCAGGTTTTTTGAAAACTCCTGAACCTGTGGTCCATTTATAAATGCAGTGTTTTCAAATACATCTATAACAGCCTTATCAACTTCCGATTTTATTTTCTGATACTGTGATTTCAGATCAACCATCTGTAAGGGTCTCATAAACAATTTTTTAGGCCGGCAAATTACTCTAAAAAGGCTTTGATTGCACGCAATAACACTTACAGGTATAATCCCATCACATGAAGGTTCACCTCATAATGCATTCTCTTGCCCAACATACTCAATCAATCGACCGAATGCCGTCAAGTCTTACATAAATAATACCATTTTGGAATTATGTTGCAGAAAAGGTTCTGCGTTTTGCCATAGTAACAATAGTATCTACCGTTTCCTGTATTGCCTCAATAGTCGCAGGCTTTACTAAGTACTTATCAGCTCCTATTTCATTTGCATAAGCAAGATCTTCTTTTGCAGATGAAGTACTCAATACTAAAATTGGTACATTGGAAAATTTATCGTTACATCTTATTTTGGCAATAACTTCTCTTCCATGAACACGAGGAAGATTAAAGTCCATTACTATTATATCGGGAAGAAAGTCAGATGTTTCTTCACAGTAATTCATTGCGGCACTTCCGTCTTTAATAACGTTCATGACGAATGGTATGTTTCTGGAAGTTAAAGCTTCTTGTAACAACTCTACATCATCTACATCGTCTTCAATTAAGACGATCTTAATTTCTTTGCTCATGTAAAAAAATAAATCCGTTTAAGTAAAGTAAATATAACCATATTTGTATATTCATAATATATGCCTAGAACTAATAAACATCCTGCTGATGAAGCTGCAGCATCTGGCGGATATGTTGTTGGAATTGGTGCTTCTGCCGGTGGCCTCGAAGCTATCAATGAATTTTTCGACAATATTCCACAAGACACTGGCTTTTCATTCGTTGTAATTCAACATCTTTCGCCAGACTATAAAAGCCTAATGGTGGAATTACTTTCGAAACATACTCCAATGCAAGTAATAGAAGCAGGCAACGGAATGTCGCTAAAAGCCAATTGCATCTACCTTATTCCCACTAAAAAAATTCTCACTGTTGAAAAAGGGAAACTGAGGCTGCATGATAAAGTGAGAAATAATCACCCCAATACTACAATTGATTCCTTTTTTGAATCGTTGGCAAAAGATAAGGGTGACAAAGCTATTGGTGTTATTTTATCAGGAACAGGAAGTGACGGATCAAAAGGAATTGCTGCAATAAAAAACAATGGGGGAACTATTATAGCTCAGGATCCGGCTACCGCAGAATTTGATGGCATGCCTAATAGTGCAATAGCAACAGGTTATGTTGATATGATTCTTGCTCCGGAGTTGATCGGAGAAGAAATGATACATTTTTTAAAAGAAGCACCACTAATCCGATCCTTTAATCAACTAAGCAACCAGGAAGAAGCTGTTATTTCAGATATTCTAGATCTAGTTTTTAAGATAACACAACACGATTTTACACATTATAAACGCCCTACACTCAATCGGAGACTTGCCAAAAGAATGACTGAGAAAGGAATAAAAAACCTTTCTGAATATTACGCTCATCTTTTAAATAATATTGACGAGGTAAAGCTGTTATGTAAAGAATTTTTGATAAATGTAACCAGGTTCTTTCGAGATGAAGATGCATTTGAAGTGATCCGAACAGAAGTCATTCCTTCACTTTTTGCAGGTAAAGAAACAGGTGATACCATCAAGATTTGGGTTGTAGCATCAAGTACAGGAGAAGAGGCTTATTCACTTGCAATGTTGTTTGAAGAATACATTGATCTGCACAAAAGACATGATATTAGTGTAAAAATATTCGCTACAGATATTGATCAGCAAGTAATAGATACTGCTTCGAAAGGAATATATTCTGCCGAATCTTTAAAGGCTATTTCCAAGGAACGAGTAAAACGCTTTTTTGTAAAAGAAGGAAGTGCTTACAAAGTTTCAGCTTCATTAAGGAAAGCAGTTGTTTTTGCCAAGCATGATATTACAAAAGATCCACCATTCAGCCGGATAGATTTGCTGACTTGCAGGAACATGCTTATCTACATGAACCCTACATTGCAGAAGAACATTCTGCAAAAATTTCACTTTGCATTGAATGAAGATGCTTACCTCTTTTTAGGTAATAGCGAAAACATCGGTATACTGAAAGATGTGATGAAGGAGGTAGATAAAAAATGGAAAGTTTACCGATGCATCAGTAAAACAAAAGCAGGAGAATATGAGGCTTTTGTGAATCCTGCTAACAAAGGTCTTCTGCATCTCCCTTCTCCGAAAGCAAAAAATGCTTTATCGCACCTGGCTGAAATTTTTAAAGATACTTTGTTAGATGAGTATCAGTTTGCAGGAATTTTTATTGATAAAGATTTTGAAGTTAAGCAGGCAGTTGGTGCCTTCAAAAACTTCATCAGTTTTCCGGAAGGCAACTTCAATTTTAACCTGTTAAAACTTGTTCCACCAGATCTTTCGATTGCATTAAGTACTGGTATCAGAAAAGCTATTAAAGACAATGAGAAAGTTGTACAGAAGAAGATCAAGGTAGAAAGCGGAAAGAAAGTACGAAGCATCAATATCATCATAAAACCTTATCTCAACCAGAAAACCTACCTGCAACCATTCCTGTTCATTATCCTCAGTGAAGCTGAACAAGAACTTAGGCCATCTACCAAAGGTTCGGCATTAAGCAAGAAAGAACTAACCGGCAGACGTTTAGAAGAGTTGGAAATGGAGTTAAAGGATACGAAAGAAAATCTGCAGGCTGTAATTGAGGAAGTAGAATCAGCAAATGAAGAATTACAATCAAGCAACGAAGAGATCATCTCCTCGAATGAAGAGTTGCAAAGTACCAATGAAGAATTACAATCGCTGAACGAGGAATTACATACAGTAAATGTAGAACACCAGTTGAAAATTAAAGAACTGATAGAACTGAATGATGATCTGAATAATTATTTCAATAATTCTGAGGTAGGGCAAATACTGATCGATAAAAATCTTGTGGTTAGAAAATTCACTCCATTTGCAAAGAAGCAGATCAATCTTATTGAAAGTGATATTGGAAGATCAATCACTGACCTTTCTACTAATTTCAAAAATGATAAATTCCTTCAAAGAATTAGATCAGTAATGAAAAGTGGTAATAGAGAAGAGGAAGAAGTGATGATGAATGAAGGTACTACTTATCTAATGAGGGTTGCTCCTTTTTACAGGCAGGATAAAAAAATTGATGGAGTTGTTGTAAACTTTATAGATATCTCGCAGATAAAGACATTGGGTAGCATTATCAAAGCTATCTTGAACAGTTCTACAAGTGGCATTCTGGCCAAAAAAACGATCCGCGACAAAAACAATGATATTATCGACTTTGAATACATAAGTGTAAACCGTTCTGCAGAAGAAATGTTGCACCTGCAACCGGGAGAATTACTTGGTAAAAGATTGAAAAAAGCATTTCCTGAAATGTCTGGGAGTTTCTTTCAAAAGTATATTGACGTGGTTGAAACAGGAAAGAATCTTCAACTCGAATTTTTTTATGAAAAGCAAGACCGTTGGTATGATATAGTTTGTGTGAAGATGATGGATGGGCTTGTTACAACTTTCACAGATATTACTGAACGGAAAAAAGCTGTAGACATGTTGGCACTAGGTTATGAAGAACTAAAAGTTACTACAGGTAAACTTGAAAAATCAAATCTTGATCTATTGCAGTTTGCTTCCGTAGCGTCTCATGATCTGAAAGAACCTTTAAGAAAGATCCAGGCTTTTGGTAATATGCTAAAAGATAAAGCCATTAGCAAGCTCGATAAAAGTGAGAGCACTTACCTGGATAAAATGATCAAGTCTTCTAACCGTATGCAAACATTGGTAGATGATATTCTAACGCTTTCACGGTTATCAAACACTGAAGTTGCTCTAAGTAAAACTAATCTTAAAGAAATTATCGAACGTATTAAGGATGACCTTGAAATCACTATCAAAGAAAAGAATGCAAAGATTCAAATTGATAAATTACCAGTAGTATATGCTGTTCCGGGGCAAATGCACCAATTGTTTCAAAACCTAATCAGCAACGCCTTGAAATTTACTAATCATGAAGTACCAATGATTGAAATATGCGACAAAGCTGTTCCAAAAAATCTTGCTGAAGAATTTAAGATCAATCCAAAAGATTATCATTTTATAGAAGTAGCAGACAATGGAATTGGATTTGAACAGAAATATGCCGATAAGATTTTTGGCATATTCCAAAGACTGGAAGGAAATTCTTACCAGGGTTCAGGAATTGGATTAGCTATTTGCAAGAAGATAGTAGATAATCATAAAGGATTTATCAAGGCAGAAAGCGTTCCGGGTGATGGTACAAAGTTCATGATACTATTACCGAAAAACTAATCTACCAGGAAGATCTCGCTGATGGATTTGCATCAAGCGATACGAATTCTTGTTGTAAATATTTATAATATGCAGTAATGGCAATCATTGCTGCATTATCAGTGCAATATTGAAATTTAGGTATGAATGTTTGCCACTGATATTTTTCACCCCAATCCTGTAGTGCTTTTCTTAATCCGCTGTTAGCACTCACTCCACCTGCAATACAAACATGTGTAATGCCAGTCTGATTTACAGCTTTCTTCAGTTTCTTCATCAGGATGTTGATGATCGTAAACTGAATAGATGCACACAGATCATTCATATTTTTCTCTATGAACTGTTGATCCTCTTTTTGCTTCGATTGCAAAAAATATAATATCGATGTTTTCAATCCGCTGAAAGAAAAATTCAAATCAGCTATCTGTGGTTCTGCAAATTTGAATTTTGAAGGATCACCTGATTGAGCATGCTTATCGACCAATGGACCACCAGGATAAGGCAATCCTAATAGCTTAGCTGATTTATCAAAGGCTTCTCCGGCAGCATCATCAATCGTTTCGCCTATCACTTTAAGATCGTAAGGAGAATTGGCTTGTACAATTTGTGTATGACCTCCACTAACCGTTAAACACAAAAATGGGAATGTTGGTTTTGGATCATCAATCAAATTAGCCAATACATGAGCCTGCATGTGATGCACAGCTATAAGTGGCTTATCTAATGCAAGAGACAGCGATTTTGCAAATTGTGCTCCTACCAATAAACTTCCAATTAAACCCGGAGCTTGTGTAAAAGCTATGGCATCTATATTTTCCAATTTACAATTTGCAGTTTGTAATGCCACATCAACAACCGGAACAATGTTCTGCATGTGTGCCCTGCTGGCAAGTTCCGGAACAACTCCACCAAATTTTTCATGCACTGTCTGATTAGCGATATGATTCGATAATATATTACCATCTACACAAACAGCAGCAGATGTTTCGTCACAGGAAGATTCTATTGCAAGAATGATTGCCAAGTAATTATTATTAGGTTGATTGAATTAAGTAGTACGAATAGCCTTTACAGGATTCATTTTAGCTGCGATAAAGGCAGGAATGATACCTGAGATAATGCCCAATATCACACAAAGAACAAAAGCAAGAATGATAATGTTTGGTGCGATAAAAATCTGGAAAGGCATTACTGCGCTTAATGCTGTTGCCAATATCCAAACAAGCAACAATCCTATTAAACCACCAATAATACATAGAAAGGCACTTTCAATTAAGAACTCTGTCAGTATTACATTTCTTTTTGCACCAATCGCTTTTTTTAATCCGATCTGGCTTGTTCTTTCTCTTACAGTAACGAACATAATATTTGCTACACCGAAGGCACCAACAATTAATGAAAGTCCGGCAATAGCCCATCCAGCAACGTTTACCATTCCAAAAAAAGAACCTACCTGTTCACTAAAGAAATTAATATCATTCAACGCAAAATTATCTTCATCTCTTGGGCTTAATCTTCGTATCTGACGCATCACTCCTCTCAGATCTTCTACCAAAGCAGTTGATGAAACATTCTCCCTGGCTTTCACCATTATAAAATTACTACCACCGAAACCTTGTGGATTGGTTCCAAAAATGGACGCATAATAACGATGAGCGAGAATTACACAATTATCATAATCAAATCCGCCTACAAAACTTTGTCCCTGCTTTTCAATTACACCAACTACAGTTATATGTCTGCCGTTCATTGATATCTCTTTCCCTAAAGCTCTTTCAGGATTTCCCATAAGATCTTCAGCAACCTTAAACCCGATTACGGCAGCAGAAGTACCTCTTTTAAAATCAGCATCAGATAAATAACGGCCTCCTTGTACAATATCTATCGATTGAATCTTATCAAAATCTTCTGTGATGCCAAAAACACTTGCACCTGATAGTTCAAAATCTTTATAGGATAATGTTGCATTCGATTCAAGAAAATGAGAAACGTATTCAGCCAGGTAAGAACGCTGTTTTATAAATTCAACTTCATTATTTTTTGGAGCAGGCCTGTTTATATATTTCCACCACGGATAACTTCCACCATCACCACCACCATATTCCCATTTATCAATGTAAATAGTGTTACTTCCAAGTGTTTTGATATCGCTTTGTACTTTCTGTTCAAGACTATCCACGGTAGCCAATACACCAATAATGCAGAAAATACCAATGGTAATTCCAAACAACGACAAAAATGTTCTGAGCTTGTTATTCTTCAGTTCACCCAAAGCCATTTTAAAGCTGTTCCAGAGTATCGTAAACAGTTTGAGCATGTGTCAAATTTAGGGTTTATTACTATGCACTTAACACTATTGCTACTATTGAGCTTCGTTGTGTCACTCACTTGTACAGTAGATTGTAAATGCAACAGGAGTAATTGAATTATAAACTCTTATTCAACTTCTCCAAAACCGTAAATACAGCCGGACAAAAAGTAGCATTCTTCAACGTGATGCTTTGCCTTTTAAAAAACACATCTTCATCGGTGTATGGAAAACGGCTGCAATCAGAAGGACGAACATCATAAATGCTGCAGAAATTATCGCCACCTAAAAACGGACAGGGAGATTGTTTCACCACATAATCACCATCAGAATCGAGGTTTAAGTAAGTATCAATAAAAACCGATTCTTTTAACCTAAGGTGTTTACTGATTCTTTTTATGTCTGGCGTTTTAAATCTGGGAGAATAATTCTTACAACACGCAGCACACGTTAAACAATCCACTTCTGCAAAAGCCTCTTCATGAAGCTGAGGTAATTGTTTCAACAGCTTATTCTTATCAGCTTTTTGCAACAATTGCTTGTATTGCTTCTGACTTTCTGTGGCTTTTTTCTGCCAATTGTGTTGCATATCCGGAGATTGGCAAAGATATATTAATGCTGAGCTGTGACTGAATTTCAGAAGTTAAATAGTTACGAAAGCAAACCCCAAAAACCGCTGCTTACATAAAAATAAATGGTTGCAAAAACCAATATAAACCAGATGAATATAACCGCTATGGAAGTTAACACAGCCTTTACTGCTGATGCCGTTGTTTTCTTATGAATAAAATAATAATATGAGATAGACCTGTACCCTACTTCAAAAACAAAAAAGCTCAACAATACTACATTAAAGCCTCCACCAAGGTTCAGAAGTCTCATTATAGGTCCGAAGACCAATGCAAAACTCAATACCGTAAAACCTGAAAAGTACATATTTGCCACCAGGTGTTCAGTGTAATTGTATCTACCTTTTCTATAAAATAGCCATAAGAATAAAGCTATTAAAGGAGTGGCAATCATAGCAACAAAGTTTGCGTACCTGCTTATGAATTGCGAAGATTTTACTCTTCGCTCAAGAATTGCTCCTACCTGAGCTTTTGTTACAGGATCTTTGATATTCTCATATTTAGCTTTTACATCAACCGGAATAACCTGCTCTTTCGATGATGGCGCTACAGTATTGAGCATAAAAACATACATGGCTGCAACGATCAGAAAAAAGTTGAGGGGTGGAAAGTATTTTCTTCGTTTTCCTGCCACATATTCTCTGGCTACGACCCCAGGCTTCTTTAATAATTGCCAGAGCAACGAGAAAATTCCTTTATCAGCATGTGTAAAATAATGGAGGGCATCATGACTAACATCATGCAATGATAATCGGTGAGCAGCTGTTTGCTGTCCACAGGTCGAACAGAAATTCTGCTGTGGTGAAACAGGATGTTCACAATTAAGACAGTTAGGGGCTTGCATAGTGGAAAAGTACAAACTCTTTATGAATTTAGTGCCTTTGGGAGTATTACCTTTGCCGCGAATTTTATGATAGTTCATGGCTGATGGATAATAGTTCATAGTCTGGCCATGAACTATCAACTATGAATTATGAACAATGAATCTTTCTAATATGAATCTTTTTGAACAACAACGTAACGAATTTATTCCAAGACATATTGGTCCGGATGAAGCCGAAACCAAAGAGATGCTGAAGGAATTGGGAGAAGAAAATATTGATTCGCTGATCAGTAAGGTGATCCCTTCGTCTATTCGTTTGGCAAATGCTTTGGAAACAGGATCACCTATGAGTGAGTTTGAATACCTGAACCACCTGAAAGAAGTCTCGCTGAAAAATAAAGTTTATAAAACATATATAGGCCAGGGTTATTACGATACCATCACTCCTTCTGTGATATTGCGTAATGTTTTTGAAAACCCGGGATGGTACACACAATACACTCCTTACCAGGCTGAGATATCACAGGGACGTTTGGAAAGTTTGCTCAACTTTCAAACAATGGTGAGTGATCTAACCGGTTTGCCAATTGCCAATGCATCGTTACTGGATGAAGGAACTGCTGCAGCGGAAGCAATGGCAATGTTGTTTCATCATGTAAACAAAGGTGATAAAGCAGAGAAGCCTTTTTTCTTTGTTGATAAAAATATATTTCCGCAAACTACAGATGTGCTCTTCACCAGGGCAGAACCTTTAGGTATTCAACTGGTGTTTGGCGATTATGCAACTGATCCGATTAACGAAGCTTATTTCGGAGCCATCGTTCAATATCCAAACAATGAAGGTTCTGTAGATGATCACCGTGGCTTTATCGAAAGAATGCATGGAATGGGTGCTTATGTAGTAATGGCAACTGATCTTTTAGCACTTACCTTATTAACTCCTCCAGGCGAATTAGGTGCTGATGTTGCCATTGGTTCTGCACAAAGATTTGGTGTGCCTTTGGGTTATGGTGGACCACATGCTGCTTTCTTCTCAACCAAAGACGAGTTTAAAAGAAACATTCCGGGAAGAATTATTGGCGTGAGTGTAGATGCTCAAAACAACAGGGCTTTAAGAATGGCTTTGCAAACCAGAGAGCAACATATTAAGAGGGAAAAAGCTACATCTAATATTTGTACCGCACAGGCATTGTTGGCAAATATGGCAGCGATGTATACTGTCTATCATGGTGCGGAAGGTTTGAAAAATATTGCAAAAAGAGTTTCATTACTTGCCGGAACACTGGCAGCAGAATTAACTGAAGCAGGTTACAACATTCGCTACAAAAACTATTTTGATACGATTGTGGTTGATGTGGCTGATACAGCAAAGATCAGAACCATTGCAGAATCTCGTGGAGTTAACTTCCGTTATTTTCAAGAGAATGATCGTGTAAGTATTGCTGTTGATGAAACCACAACACAAGCCGATGTATTAGATATCATTGGCATTTTCCAGGAAGTAGCCAGCAAAGACATTGCTGAAGTAACATTCGATGCAGATCATTCATTCGATCACATTCCGAAAGAACTTACCAGGACGTCTGAATATTTAACTCATCCTGTATTCAATACACATCATAGCGAAACACAGATGATGCGTTATATGAAATCATTGGAGAACAAAGATCTTTCGCTTAATACTTCGATGATCTCTCTTGGAAGTTGTACAATGAAGTTGAACGCTGCAACTGAATTGATTCCCTTAAGTTGGGCTCATTGGGCTAAAATTCATCCTTTCGTTCCGAACGACCAGGCCAAAGGTTATCATTATATGATACAGGAACTGGCAAATGACCTTTGTAAGATCACTGGTTTTGCAGCTTGTTCTTTACAGCCAAACAGTGGAGCACAAGGTGAATATGCAGGATTGCTGGCGATAAGAAATTATCATATTGGTAATGGCAATCCACACAAGAATGTAGTGTTGATACCAATGAGTGCTCATGGAACAAATCCTGCTTCTGCTGTGATGGCAGGAATGAAAGTAGTCGTTGTAAAAAGCACATCAGAAGGTTATATTGATATCGAAGACCTGAAAATAAAAGCAGAACAGCATAAAGAAAATCTTTCTTGTTTGATGGTGACTTACCCATCAACCCATGGTGTGTTTGAAGAAGGTATAAAAGAAGTTTGTGAGATCATTCACCAGAATGGCGGACAAGTTTATATGGATGGAGCGAATATGAATGCACAGGTTGGATTAACATCTCCCGCAACAATTGGTGCCGATGTTTGTCACCTGAATCTTCATAAAACATTTGCTATTCCGCATGGTGGTGGTGGACCTGGAATGGGGCCAATTTGTGTTGCTGAACATCTTGCACAATATTTACCAGGACATGTTACCGGTGATGAAAAACCAATGGTACCAGGCAGAGCTGGTGCTGTAAGTGCAGCTCCTTTTGGTTCGGCTTCTATCCTGCTGATCTCTTATGCATATATCAAAATGTTAGGCAGTGAAGGTTTGAGAAAATCAACCGAGTATGCTATTCTGAATGCCAATTATATGAGGGCAAGATTGCAGAAGTTCTATCCTATTCTTTATACAGGTAATCATGGTGTATGTGCACACGAGTTCATTGTAGATCTTCGTCCGTTTAAAACTACAACAGGCATTGAGGCAGAAGATGTAGCCAAACGATTAATGGATTATGGTTTTCATGCACCAACACTCAGCTTCCCTGTTCCCGGAACGATCATGATTGAGCCTACAGAAAGTGAAGATAAAGCTGAGTTGGATCGTTTCTGTGAAGCACTCATCAGCATTTATGAAGAGATAAAAGCGATTGAAGAAGGAAAAAGCGACAAAGCCAATAATGCCATGAAGAATGCACCACATACTCAATCTGTAGTGGTAACAGATGATTGGAACAAACCTTATACAAGACAACAGGCAGCGTTTCCATTATCATATATCAGGCATAACAAATTCTGGCCTTCTATCGGTCGTATCAATAATACTTATGGCGACAGGAATCTGATCTGTACCTGTGAGCCGATGGAGAATTATGCAGAATAAATAAAATAATAGTTTTGAAAGCCTTGCAGAGATGCAGGGCTTTTTTATGTAGCCAGCAGCTGCAATTATCTTGATCTTTTCTTGCGTCGCACTCTTGTGCTGAAACACATACCTCAGCAGGCATCCATTTGGCCTGATAATTTCATGCTGCTTATAAAAGCATCAGCATGAAAACAGGCATTTTATCCAAATCCAATCCTGTAGAAAAAGCAAGAAGCAGCTGTAAGAAGAAATTTTTGTTTTACTTCAAGAAAGGTTTTCAATCACAGAAATATTACGATTGGGAAAGAGGATACAAATGGGAAGCACATGTATTGTGGTTAGAGGTACTTAACAAAAAGGAATTTAAACGTTTACTGGATGCCGGTGAATACAACGAAATAGCTAATCGTGCAGCAAGAATCGAATCAAAAACAAATCTCTTGTTCTCATTCGAAAAAATGGCTTTGCGAGATGCTATTAAAACAGAAGATGGGGCTAAAACATTTGCAGAAGGTCTGTTCAACTTTGTTTATGGAACAGGCAAACTGCAGAAACGATTTGAAAACTGGATAGAAGCTGTTGCATCACTTCCAAGGAAACAAACAAGAGTACTTACATGGCCTTTAGTGACTGTGTTTGGTTTTATTGCCAATCCGGTTGAACATATCTTTTTAAAGCCAAGAGTAACAAAGATCGCTGCCGAAAAATATGCATTCGATTTTCAATACACATCTAAACCAAACTGGGAAACTTATCAGAATTACCTCGCATTTGCAGAACAGGTTGGAGTAGACACTATGGAATGGCAACCAAAAGATATGATAGACATTCAATCTTTTTTATGGGTGATGGGTTCTGATGAATATCCCGATTAATATCCAGCCTAATCTCTTGATGAAATCTTATCTTTCGGTTTCAAATGTTACCGATGAAAAGATTGCTTGCACTATTCTTCAGCATTACAACCATCTCAGCTTTTTCCCAACCATCATTTATCACTGATAGCCTCGATAGTTATATTAAACAAGGCATGAAAGACTGGCAGGTTCCAGGATTAAGTATTGTTATTGTAAAGGATGGCAAAGTGGTATTGATGAAAGGCTATGGTGTAAAAGACATCCGGAAAAATGATGCCGTAGATGAGAATACCTTATTCATGATCGCCAGCAACACAAAACTATTTACCGGTATTGCTCTTGCCAACTTAGAATATAGAAAGAAGCTTTCACTAAATGATAATATCACTAAATATTTTCCTGATTTCAGATTATACGATAAAACAACTACAGAGTTAACTACTATCCGTGATCTGTTGACTCATCGTATCGGTACTAAAACATTCCAGGGAGATTTTACTTTCTGGAACAGTAATCTTTCCCGTAAAGATATCATGAATAAAATGCGTTTATTAAAGCCTGTTGGTTTATTCAGACAAGACTATGGCTATTGTAATAGTTGTTATCTCACTGCAGGAGAAGTAATACAAAAAGTTACAGGCCAACCCTGGGAAGTTTATGTATATGATTCATTAATAAAAGCTACCGGAATGACAAACACGCATGCATTGTCTGCCGGAATTGCTCAAAGAAAAAACGTAGCTACTCCTTATACAACAAATTATACTGGCACGTTAAGAACAGTGCCTTATGATCAATGGGATAATCTTGCACCAGCAGCAAGTATTGTTAGCAATGCAAAAGATCTTTCTAATTGGTTAATGTTTCAATTAGATAGTGGTAAGGTTAATGGTAAACAAGTAATTGCATGGCCTGTTTTACAAAAATCAAGAGATGTTGCTATCATAAACAGTAGTAGAAAATCTTCAATATATCCCATTCATTTTCGTGGATACGGTTTAGGCGTCAGTGTAGTAGATTATAATGGAAAACAAGTATATTCTCATACCGGTGGTGCTGCAGGAATGGTGAGTGGTGTTGCTTTTATTCCGGAGGAAAAGTTAGGTATTGCCATTCTTACCAATAATGATAACCAAAACTTTTTTGAATTACTACGTTACCAGGTAATGGATGCATATTTAGGTGTTCCGTACATTAATCGAAGCCTTCAGCAATTGAACGGATTCAATAGTGATATGGAAAAGCAACTTGCCGAGATCAAAGCATGGGAAGCAAGAACCAACAAAACCAAACCCTCACTTGCCTACGATGATTATGCAGGTGAATACTACAATGAACTATACGGTAAACTTTCCATCAAACAAGATGCAGGAAAGCTCAAATTGAAATTTCATTCGCATAATAACCTGACTGCGATCATGGAGTACATGGACAATGACGAATGGTTATTGAAATATGATAATATCGAGTATGGCATTTTCTCTGTTAAATTCACAGCAGATAAAAGTAAAGTGGTATCAATAGATATAAAGGCAAATGAATTTATTGAATACGATCCATACACATTTATAAAAAAATAGTTTTCATCTTACATACACTACCATGAGAAAGTTTCTATTAGCTGTTATAGTCTTACCGCTTTCTGTATTTGCACAACCTTCAACTCTTGATTCGAAGATCAAAGAAGTAAATTCAAAAGTTATTGAATGGAGGAGACATTTTCACCAATTTCCCGAGCTTTCTAATCGTGAATTCAACACAGCTAAGAAAGTTGCAGATCATTTGAAGTCATTAGGGATTGAGGTCAGAACCGGTATAGCCAAAACAGGTGTCGTTGGCATTTTAAAAGGCAACAAACCCGGACCAGTGATAGCACTTCGTGCAGATATGGATGCTTTGCCTGTTATCGAGAGAAATGATCTTCCATTCAAATCAAACGTTACTGCTGATTATAACGGACAAAAAGTTGGTGTGATGCATGCCTGTGGTCATGATGCACATACAGCAATATTAATGGGTGCTGCAGAAGTGCTATCAAAACTGAAAGCAGATATAGCAGGAACCGTTGTATTCTTATTTCAACCTGCAGAAGAAGGTGCACCGGAAGGTGAAGAAGGTGGAGCATCATTAATGGTGAAAGAAGGTGTGTTGAATGATCCGAAAGTTGATGTTGTATTTGGTCTTCATATCAATGCAGAAACACCAGTAGGCACGATCAATTATAAATCAGGTGCTTTTATGGCATCAGCAGATCTTTTTAAAATAATAATAAAAGGCAAAGGTTCTCATGGATCTCAGCCATGGTCTGGTGTTGATCCGATTTATGTTTCTTCGCAGATCATACAAGCTTTACAGGGGATTGTTAGCCGACAAAGTGATCTTACAACAGCCCCTGTTGTAGTAACTGTAGGAGCTATTCACAGTGGAGTACGGTTTAATATTATTCCTGAAGAAGCTGAAATGTTAGGAACCATCAGGAATCTTGATTCATTTATTCGCAAAGATGTTTTAGCTCAGGTTAAAAATATTGCAGAATCGATCGCAGCAATGAATGGAGCTACAGCAGAAGTTATATTAGAAAATAAAACACTGGTCACTTACAATGATCCCTCTTTAGTTGAGCAAATGCTGCCGTCTTTACAAAAAGCTGCCGGAGCAACAAACATCAAACAGATGAACTGGCAAACCGGTGCTGAAGATTTTTCATTCTTCCAGGAAAAAGTGCCTGGCTTCTTTTTCTATTTAGGTGGAATGCCAAAAGATATCGATCCTAAAAAAGCTGCACCACATCATACACCTGATTTTTATATAGATGATAGCAGGTTAGACCTTGGTGTAAAAGCATTTTGCCAGCTGGTGTTTGATTATGCCAAAGTGAAAAAATAAAATCCTCGAATTACCTTCGAGGATTTCTATTTATCAACAATCAATAATATCGGCTGTAATAATTTCTAAACCTATTAGATGCCTGGTATTCTATCTGCCTGAACAATTCACGGAATATATCGTCTCTTCTTATATCATTAAACTGGTTTTGCTGGTTATTATTGATAAGAGATTTATCACTTTCACTTAATGCTCTTTGGTCTCCCTGGTAAGTTGCAAACTCTCTTGCAAACTGGTGTTCACCTCTTATCACATCACTCCACAAGTATTTTCCATTTGCATCTCTCGCAACTATATTCAGATCACCATAAGAAATAAAGTTCCTTCTTGTTAGATTAATTCTTGCATGAACCGTTGCATATTCATTGACAACAGAATCTGGTTTATAAACAATCGTTTTTGTAACAATTTGCTTCGATACATCCCTGGAAGTTGTCTGATCATAATATCTACCCAGGTCTAACATTCCCAAACGCATTTCAATGATCTCATCTGGCTGAACATTATTACTTCTACTCTCCCACTCTGAAATGAATTGTACAAACTCACTTCCACCCTGGTAGCGAAGATTACGAACAAGGTCTTCCTGGAAATTTCTTATTTGGTAGCTGGTGTTGAAATCATTGTACCTGTTGCCATACCTGCTGTTACCGTAATAACTTCCTGAACCGAAACCGTTATCGTACATATTATTATCCGTCAACACCAATACTCTTACAACAGCACCTTCGTAGGCTTCATCCAGCTTTTGCTTTACCTGGCTATCGTTCTTAAAACGATAAGCTTTCTTTAGTTCCTGGTAAGCTTTTCTGAAAGAATTTCTATCACCTTTTTCCATCAGGGATAAACCTCTGTCAAAATAAACTTCACCGGTTTTCTCCTTATAAGTTTGAACATAAGATGAATAATCAATTGCATTTACAAGGGCAGAAGCTTCAGGATATCTTGAAACTGATTCGTATAAGTTCTGCAGTTTACCATATTCATTATATGTCCTCTCATATTTACTATCACTGGTAGATTTTGATAAACTACTGATAATAGCTTCATGTTGCTGCACCGCACGAGAATAAGCATCTCTCAACAAGGATTTTGTTGATTCATCATTTCCATCTTTCTGAAGTTTCTTAACAGCTAATGAAACGGCATCTTCATAATCACCTTTTTCAAAGGCTTTGCTTGCTGTTTTACAAGAGGTGAATGTAATAGCAGCGATCAGGATAAGAGTGTAGATCTTTGTCATGGTTTGGGTATTTATCTTCTTAGAACCAAATACTTAACCAGCTTTTATTTGCAGAATGTTATTTATTGAAGCTTTAACATTCGTAAGAAAAAACTGCCATTACATTTTGAAACTCAAAACTGTAAACTCCAAACTATCTATTATCTTAGTTATATGTTGCAACAATGGCTCAACTGGAGAACTGCTTTGGCTTTTGTAGCTATTGTAATTGTTACAGGCACAATATTCTACTCACAATATCTCTCCAGGAAGATTGCTGCAGAAGAAAGACAAAAAGTAGAGCAATGGGTAGAGGCACAACGAACAATCTTAAGATCATCAGATAGTGCCAGTCTCACATTGGCTTCAGAAATATCACGCACTAATGATGATATTCCGATCATAGAAACAGATGAAAAAGATAAAATAACAGGTAACTACCGAAATCTTGATTCAAACAAAATTGCCGGTGATCCAAATTATTTAAAAAATAAACTCGCTGAATTCAAAGATGAAAATACTCCTTTAGAGATCGTCATCAGCAACAAGCCATACATGGTAAATCGGTATTATTATGGCGAAAGTGAACTTCAAAAAGAGGTTAGATATTACCCCTTGATACAACTCATCATTGTAGCCTTATTCATCCTGATAACGCTGATTACATTAAGAACAAATTACCGCAGCACGCAAAACCAGGTTTGGGCAGGATTAGCAAAAGAAACTGCTCACCAGTTAGGAACTCCGGTTTCATCATTAGAAGGTTGGATCGAAGTATTAAAAGATATTCCTGAAACCGAAAAACTGGTCCCCGAAATTGAAAAAGATGTACAAAGACTTCAATTAATTACTGACAGGTTTGGTAAGATTGGCAGTAAACCAAAATTGGAAGAGACCAACCTGGCTGATAAAGTAGCCTACATGATCTCCTACATAAAAAAGAGAGCAGGGAGCAAGGTAGATTTCAATCTTGATGTAAAAGGTCAACAACCTGTTACGGCTTTGGTTTCACCACCATTGTTTGATTGGGTGATAGAGAATCTTTTGAAAAATGCATTAGATGCAATGGATGGAAAAGGATCAATAAATATTCAGATCACCGACCAGGCTTCGCAAATTCTTATTGATGTAACCGACAGTGGAAAAGGCATCAGCAAAGCCAACCTCAGGAAAGTTTTTAATCCAGGGTTTACTACAAAAAAAAGAGGATGGGGTTTAGGATTAACACTCACCAAACGTATTGTTGAGCAGTATCACAAAGGGCAGATATTTGTGAAATGGAGTGAACCGGGGAAAGGCACAACTTTCAGAATCATTCTTAACAAAGCCTGATAATCAATAAAAACTTACCCATTGAACTTCATTCATATATTTTGGTATGGCAGTTGTTTTATACAAGCAAAAGTAGATTATGAAAAAATTATTGATCGCAGCAGGAATAGCAGGATTAGCTTACTATTTAAAGCGTAATCCACAGGTTGTAAATGATCTTAAAGACAAGGCGACAGATGCTTTGAACAAAGTAAAAGGCGGAACAGGTACTGATCACATGAACACTGTTCATTAATTTTTACAACGATAAAAAAAATCCCGCACTGCGGGATTTTTTATTGCTATAAAGTGATGTATTGTTTCAAGTGATCGATCGTCTCTTGCTGAGCAAGTATGGTTTCTTTTACCAGATCACTCATCGAAATAATTCCGATTAATTCTTCACCGGAGAACACAGGTAAATAACGAAGATTTCTATCGCTCATCAATTCCATACAATATTCAATGGTATCATGCGGAGAAATTCGTGGCAGATCAACACTCATAATTTCGTTCACTTTTGTGTCGGTTGAACTTCTGCCATGCAAAGCAATCTTTCTACTATAATCTCTTTCTGAAACGATGCCCAAAAATCTTCCATCCTCATGACTAACTACAACAGAACCTATGTTCTTTTCAGCCATCAATCTTAAAGCATCAATAACAGGAAGAGAAGGAAGAACAGAAACTGCAGCACCACCTTTTCGGGATAAAACTTCACCTACTTTTCTCATAAGCAATCGTATTTACGGTAAAATACGAAAGAAAAAGCAAGACAAAAAGGATTTTTATCACTATATCAGCAGAAATCTATTAAAAATTTGAACTTGAGAGGAAATAATATAGATGGTTTTATATTAAAACTGTTATTGAAAATTGAATTGAAGTTTTGCTGAAGTTAGATTTATCTGGAACTGCTCTAATTATTTTATCTTCAAGCCAAATTAAGAATTAGTGAAGAAATTATTGTTACCTGCTTTCATTCTTTTACAGCTAACTGCTTTTTCGCAATACTGGCAGCAGGAAGTGAATTATACGATCAATGTAACCCTTGATGATAAAAAGAAAAGCCTTGACGCTTCTGCGAAGATCCAATACATCAATAATTCACCTGATACATTACGATTCATCTGGTTTCATTTATGGCCGAATGCATATAAAAATGATAAGACTGCATTTAGTGAACAAACTTTAGCCAATGGAAGTACTGATTTTTATTTTGCAAAAGAAGAAGATAGAGGATATATTAATAGGCTGGATTTCAAAGTAGACGGAACTACAGCCACTTTTGAAGAACATCCAACAAATATTGATATTGGCAAGTTGAATTTACCATCACCACTTGCTCCGGGCAAATCAATATTTATAACCACCCCTTTTCATGTTAAGCTGCCTAAGAATTTTTCAAGAGGTGGATTTACCGGCGAAACTTTTCAGGTAACTCAATGGTATCCTAAACCTGCAGTGTATGATAAAAAAGGATGGCATCGTATGCCTTATTTAGACCAGGGAGAATTTTACAGTGAAATAGGAAAGTTTGATGTAACAATTACAGTTCCTGCAAACTATATTATTGCATCAACTGGTGAATTGCAGAATGCAGATGAATTAGAAATGCTGAAGAATCTTGGAAGGCAAAATTTAGAGACCCAGGATAATTACAAATCTTTTAAAAAAGACCTTGAAGCAAAAGCTAAAAAAGAAGGCAAGACTTTTTATGAAGTGATGCCTGCTTCTTCTAATCAAACAAAAACATTGAGATACATCCAGGATAAAGTTCATGACTTTGCCTGGTTTGCAAGTAAATTATTTGTTGTGCAACATGATACGATTCAACTGGCCTCAAAAACAGTTGATGCCTTTACTTTTTTTCATCCATGGGAAATCAAAAAATGGGAAAAAAGTATTTCATACACCAAAGATGGAAACAGGAAATACAGTGAATGGATTGGTGAATATCCTTATAAAATTGTAAGCGTCGTTAGTGGTGATGCCAATGAGAACAGTGGTGGAATGGAATATCCAACCATTACATTAATCACAACTAAGGATGGAGGACAGGAACTTGATGTTACTATTACACACGAAGTTGGTCATAACTGGTTCTATGGCATTCTTGCATCTAATGAAAGAGATCATGCATGGATGGATGAAGGCATGAATACCTATTATCAAAACAGGTATGAACTTGAAAAATATGGAAGCTTTCATTTAGTTAATGAAGCTGGTGCAAATATGTTCAAAAATAAAACTCCTGAAGAGTCGCTTGAATTGCTATTGAACCTGATGTTTAAAATGTATAAAGATCAGCCGATCGATATGACATCGGAAAAATATTCCTGGATCAACTATGGTTTGGTTGTATATATAAAAGCCAGCATCTGGATGAAGAAACTGGAAGAACAATTAGGTAAAGCAACTTTCGATAGTGCTATGCGTAATTATTATAATGAATGGGCTTTTAAACATCCATACCCTGAAGATTTTAAACAAAGCATTGAAAAGTTTACAGGTCAGAATATAGATGAGCTTTACAACCAGCTATATACTATCGGACCACTAACAACTGCTCAAAAAAAAAATCTTAAACTAACCGGTTTTTTTAATCTTAATAATACCAACAAGTATAACTATCTCTCCATTCTGCCAGCAGCAGGTATAAATACGTATGATAAGTTAATGCTTGGTGGACTAATTCATAATTATAATGTAGCACCGCCTAATTTCCGATTTGCACTGGCACCCCTTTTTGCGATAAACAGTAAAAAATTAAATGGAATTGGGCAGCTATCCTATCACTACTATTCCAAAAAGAAAGTCAGTGAAGTTGCAATAGGAATAAATGCAGGAATGTTTTCCAACAATTCAGGAGTTGATAGCAACGGCAATAAAGTGTTTGCAAGATTTTCCCGATTAGTGCCTTCTTTGAAATTGGTGTTGAACAATAAGGATGCAAGATCAACTTTAAAAAGATGGTTTGATCTGAGAAGTTTTCTAATAAACGAACAAGGATTCAATTATACATTCAGGCAATCGGATAATACCATTCATCTTGAAGAAGGAGAAAAGAAATTCAGGTATGTGAATCAGCTAAGTTATACAGCAAATAATAACAGAACATTGTATCCGTATAATTATCAATTTCAGGTACAACAAGGAGAAGAATTTTACCGGGCTTCTGCAACGATGAATTATTTCTTCAACTATGCAAATGGTGGTGGACTGAAGATGAGAGTGAGTGCTGTAAAGTTTGGGTATATCGGTGGAAAAACACCTTTAAAACAGGCAACAACTTTGATGTATCAACCGAAACTAACTGCTGTAAGAGGTAATGAAGATTATACATACAGTAACTATTTTATTGGTCGTAGTGAATTTGAAGGATTTGCTTCGCAACAAATAATGGAAAGAGATGGTAATCTGAAGATCAGAACAGACATTTTCCAGGACCTGCAAGGAAGATCAGATGACTGGATTGCAGCGATTAACTTAAGCACTAGTATTCCGAAAAAGTTATTACCGATTCCCATTCCCATAAAAATATTTGCTGATGCCGGCACAAATGCTGAAGCCTGGAAAAAAGATGCAGAAGTAAGTAGATTTCTATACGTTGCAGGATTACAAATTTCAATATTGGAAGATTTAATTAATATCTACGCTCCTATTGTTTACAGCAAAGAATTCAGCAATAGCTTAAAGACAGTACCGGAAGAAAATAAATTCTTCAGAAAAGTTTCTTTCA
Organism: Bacteroidota bacterium; assembly: GCA_023386555.1. GTDB lineage: Bacteria > Bacteroidota > Bacteroidia > Chitinophagales > Chitinophagaceae > JAEZDC01. The sequence continues at coordinate 174,174 of JAEWJK010000006.1, forward strand.
GCATCAACATACAAAACTTCAGTTTAAGGAAGCTTGTACCTGAATTACCCCTGTAGTATGTTGAAGAATATTCAAATATTGAGTGCTGATAAAATAGATCAGTCAAAATGGGATCAGTGTATAAATAATGCTTCTAATGGATTAATCTATTCCAGATATGATTACCTTGACAATATGTGTGATAACTGGCATGGTTTAGTCATCAATGATTATGATGCAGTAATGGCATTACCCTGGAGAAAAAAATTTGGTATCCGTTATTTATATCAGCCTGCTTTTATTCAACAGTTAGGGTTAATTGGTGAGTACGAGAATGTAGTCGAAGAAATCATTCCTTTAATACATTCCTTTTCAAAGTATGGAGATATACTATTCAACTTTGCCAATGTAGATATTATTAGCAGGTTGAATGTTTCCCAGAGAGTTAACCTGGTTATTGATCTTTCAAAAGATTATGAGGCAATCTATTCGGATTTCAGGAAGGATTTAATTAATAATCTTCGAAAATCGGAGAAGGAAAAATTACATATTTCTACTGAAGAAAATATTAACCTGGCCATCAGCATGTATAAAGATCTTTATAAACAAAGGATGAAGAATTTAACTGATGATGAATACTTACGTTTTGAAAGATTGTGTTTTTTGCTGCAGCAAAAAAATATGTGCATTACCAGAACCGTAAAAGATAAAGCGGAGAATACCTTAGCAATAGGACTTTTTCTGAAAGATGAAAAGCGTATCTACAATTTAATGAACAGCACCACTGATGAAGGAAGAACAAAAGAAGCCAATCACTTTCTACTAGCCCAGGTCATCACGGAGTTTTCTGGCTCCGACATGCTTTTTGATTTTGAAGGTTCTGATATTCTCGGCGTAAAAAGCTTTTATGAAAAGTTTGGAGCTGTTGATCAACCCTACTTCTATTACCACTATAATAAATTACCGAAGTTGTTAAGATTGATAAAGCCTTAAGTCATTGCTTCATTTCAGATAGCATCTTTTTGAACATATCAATCTCAGCCTGCTGCGTTTTGATGATGTTATTAGCTATTTGTTGTAGTACTTTGTTCGTGGCACCATTTTGCAGATAAGTTCTGGCCATTATAATTGCACCTTCATGGTGAGGGATCATCATTTGCAGAAACTCTTTATCAACATTAGTTTTCTCCTCAGCTAAAGTCATGTGATGCATGTCTTGCATAGATTTTTTGAAAAAGGAAGAGTCAAAGCCTGTAGCACTTTGTGAAGTGATTAAAGAATCGAATATTGCAATTTCCTTTTGCTGATCATTAATGATCTGCTGTGAAATTTTCTTGATGGCTTCATCCTTTCCTTCAGCAATTTGTACCTGGGCCATATCAACAGCTCCCTGGTGGTGAATTTTCATCAATGCCGCAAAATCAAGATCAGGCACACCAGCAGATTTCACCATCATCATCTGGTGCATATTATCCTGCATCAATTGGTACATTGACTTTGAAACTGAATTCGAATCATTCATTACCTGATTAGAATGTTCGGTATCATGATGTTCTTTATGATCAGCATTATTACAGCTAACAAAAAATAATACGCTTAGAACATATAATATCTTTTTCATACTTCAATTGTTTATTTTAAAATAATACCTGCCAATGGTGGTAAATGAAGAGTGAGTTTATATGTTTTATTCTTCTTATCAACTAACTCTGATTGGATTGAAGGATTAAACACATTTCCAGTGCCCCAATATTCTTTATTATCACTATTAAATATTTCTTTCCAATCCTTTTTACCATGAACATACAATACCCAATTCTCTCTCACAACAGGAGTCATATTTAATATCACCAGCACTTCTTCTTTCAGCTTACCACATTTACGTTTGAAAGTGATTACAGCTTCCTGCCTGTGATTTAAATCACCCCATTCAAACCCTGATGGATCGAATTGCTTTTCATGCAAAGCTGGATTATCACGATATAAAAAATTCAGATCTCTTACACAATGCTGCATGGATCTGTGTGGATCAAATTGCAGTAACTCCCATTGTAGTTCTGATTTGTAATTCCATTCATTCGTCTGGCCAAATTCATCTCCCATGAACAATAATTTTGCTCCAGGATGAGTGAACATGTACGTATATAACAATCTTAGATTCGCAAATTTTTGCCACTCATCACCAGGCATTTTGTAGATCATTGGACTTTTGCCATGCACCACTTCATCATGACTTAAAGGCAACATAAAATTCTCATCATAGTAATACATCATGCTGAATGTAAGTGCATCCTGCTGAGCTGATCTATACAATGGATCTGTTTTAAAATACTTCAAGGTATCATGCATCCAACCCATCATCCATTTCATACCAAATCCCAGTCCACCTGCAAAAGTTGGTTTACTAATGCCTGGCCAGTCTGTTGCTTCTTCGGCTATTGTTTGTACCGAATGGAAATCCCTGTACAATGTTTCATTAAGATCTTTGATAAAAGCAATGGCTTCAAGATTACCATTACCACCAAATTCGTTTGGCTCCCATTCACCTTCATTACGGCTATAATCTAATCGCAACATGGATGAAACTGCATCAACACGTAGTCCATCAATATGAAATTTCTCACACCAGAATCTTGCACTGCTAATTAGAAAACTTTTTACTTCTCCTCTCTCATAATTGAAAATGTAAGAGTTCCAGTCTGGATGATATCCTTTACGCATATCTGCATATTCGTAAGTATGTGTACCATCAAACATGAACAAACCATGTGCATCGTAAGGAAAATGAGAAGGAACCCAATCGAGTATCACTCCAATGTTTTCCTGGTGAAAAGCATCAACCAATTCAGCAAAATGTTCCGGTTCTCCAAAACGACTTGTTGGTGCAAAAAAACCTGTTCCCTGGTAGCCCCAACTTCCATCGAAAGGATGTTCCATTACAGGCATTAATTCTACATGCGTAAAACCCATTTGCTTTACATAAGAAACTAATTCTTTCGATAAAAATTGATAACTGTTGTAAGATTCTTCATCATGTTTATTGGGTCTCATCCAACTTGCCAGATGAACTTCATAAACTGAGTAAGGTGATTTTAGAGAATTGATCTTTGTTCTTTTCTTTAACCATTTCTCATCATTCCATTTGTATGAAGGATTCCATGTAACAGAAGCTGTGTCTGGCCGTTTTTGCCAATAATGAGCAAAGGGATCTCCTTTATCAAGCTTTGCACCTTTATATCCGTGAATATGATATTTATAAGCCTCTCCTCTACCAATGTTTGGAATAAATCCTTCCCATATTCCTGATTGATCGAGACGTACAAATAATGGATGTGCTTTTACATCCCATTTATTAAAATCTCCAATTACAGAAATATACGTTGCATTGGGTGCCCAAACAGCAAAGTAAGTACCGGGTGTACCGTTTACTTCAAATTGCTTATTTCCAAAATAATTATATAAAGAATAATGGGTGCCGTTTCTAAAATTGGCAATTTGTTCTTCATCAAATAAAGAATAATTCCAAACTTGTTTTGTTGTATCAACAAAATTTACATCTTCGTATCTTTTCTTTTTTACTGTTGCTTTTTTTGCTTTAGCCATAATCGGGTTACAATTTAGCTAATGCAAGTAACACTCCAAGATTGAAGCATTAAAAAACTATTTAGTTAATTCAAGTATCAGCATTTGTTTAGGATCAAGGTTAAAACTTGTGCCTTCAATGCCTTCACCGGTTACAATATTCTTAGCCTGTTTAACTCCTTTTGTGAGTTCAGGATAATTGGCTAACTCTATGAACTTAGACTTATCGCCTGTATTCATCAGGCACATAACAGTTTGTTTATCATCATACCGGAAGTAGACATATAATCCATCATCAGGTACATACTGCATTAATTTTCCGGTTTTGATAGCAGATGATGTTTTACGGTAGTTGGCAAGCTTCTTTGTCCAATCCTGAATTTCCAGTTCAGGAGCATCCATTGTTTCTCTTTTGAAAGCACTTTTAGCATCTTCTTTCCAGCCACCCGGAAAATCTGATCTTACTAATCCGTCAGGATTAGAATGACCTTTCATCATCACTTCTGTTCCGTAATACATTTGTGGAATACCACGAGCTGTTAGCAACCACCCGATAGCCATTTTTTGTTTGTTGATGTCTTCATTCACCATGGAAAAAATGCGGCTCTTATCATGATTGTCTAAGAAGATCACATTGTTCATTGGGTTCTCATACAAATAATCGGCAGCGAGTGTTGAGTACAATTTATTAACGCCTTCTGTCCAGCCGAATTTTTCAGTTAAAGCAGGTATGATTCCATAAAGATTGGTTTGGAAATCTGTAACACCCGGTAAATTACTTTTAAAAGATGTATTTATCTTATTCTTTGTAAAATATGCCTGTGCAGGAACACCATGTACCCAGGTTTCACCAAACATAGTAAGCTTTGGATACTCATCTAACAGTGCTTTATTACAACGATTCATAAATGCAAGATCGTTGTAAGGATAAGTATCAATTCTCCATCCATCAACACCAAATTCTTCTACACTCCAGATAGCATGTTGAATAAGATAATTAGCCGCATAAGGATTATCCTGGTTAATATCCGGCATTTGTTCAGTGAACCATCCATCGGCCATGTTTTTTATATCAGTTGCTGAGGCATAAGGATCATACAACGGTTGATCTTTATAAGTAGTTTTTGTAAATGAAGGCCATTGATGCAGCCAGTCTTTCATTGGTGGATCAAGTACAGTGAAATGATAACTGCCCACATGATTGTACACAGCATCCTGAATTAGCTTCATGCCATTCCTATGCAATTCATCACTCAGTTTTTTATACATACCGGCTCCACCTAAACGAGGTTCTATCTTATAATGATTAGTAAATGCGTAGCCATGTTCAGTTCTATTGGGCATATCATTCTCAATAACAGGCGTCATCCATAATGTTGTTACGCCAATATCTTTCAGGTACCTGATGTTATTGATGATTCCCTGAAAATCTCCACCATGACGATGGTACATTGAATCTCTGTTAAGCGACTGATCTCTCATACCATCAATACGATCGTTTGAAGGATCTCCGTTACTGAAACGATCAGGCATTAACAGGTAAATAAAGTCTGATGATGTAACACCTTGTGCGAATTGTGTTCCATTACCTTGCCTTCTTGCTTTTAGTGAAAATTCTGTAGCTGCAGTTGAACCGTCAGCTTTTTTGAAAAGAACTTTAGCACCTCCTGGTTTTGCAGAAGGAGATATTGTTATATCAAGAAAGAGATAATTCTTATTCTCTACTCTATTAATCTTGACCAGTTGAATAGCAGGATTAGAAAACGTTATGGCATTTGCTGCAGCAATATCATTACCATGCACCATTAACTGAACCTTGTTCATCTTCATTCCTACCCACCAGTTAGAAGGATAGATGGAAACCTCTTGTGCGAAAGAATTGAAAGCAATAAAAGCGAATACAATTACAAGTACTTTTTTCATACGTAAACTGTTGGAGATTTTTCTGAAATCATTACTTCTTCGACGATCTCTTTGGGAGTTTCGTCTTTAGTATCATTTACAATTATATTTAATAGTCCTGCTATCACCATTGAAATGCCTCCAACTACCAAAGCGTAAATGCTTTCCCCGTTGAAAACATCAGTAACAAAAAAACCAAGTATTGCTGCAGCTACAATCTGCGGAATTACTACAAAGAAGTTGAAAACACCCATATAAAATCCCATTTTGTTTGCAGGCAACGCTCCTGCAAGAATAGCATAAGGCATTGTAAGGGTTGAAGCCCATGCCAATCCTACAGCAATCATTGGCACTAATAACATTTGATGATCTGTGATAAAGAAAAGTGATACCAATCCAATACCTCCAATCACCAAACAGATCATATGAGTAAACTTTCTGCCGATCTTAGATGCCAATACAGGCAATAAAAATGCAGCTAAAGCAGATACACCATTATACACCATGAACATCACACCTACCCAATCCCCAGCATCCTGAAAATCTTTTGAAGTAGTATCTGTTGTTCCGTATGCATTTTGTGCAACACCTGCTGTTGTATAGATCCACATGGCAAAAAAAGCAAGCCAGGTAAAAAACTGAACAATGGCTAACTGTAACATTGTTTTTGGCATGGATCCGATACCCTTTATTATTTCTAAAAACCCTTTAGCAAAGCCTTTCGACTGTAGTTTTTCTTCTTCCCATTTTGCTACATCATCAGGCGGAAACTCTTTAGTGCTGAAGACTGTCCATAATACAGCAGCAAGAAAAACAACACCTCCGATATAAAATGAATACTTAACAGAATCTGGAATAACACTTTCAGGTGCAGTGTTGCTGATATTAAGATAATTGGTAAAAATATAAGGCAACAATGAAGCGATAACCGCTCCGAAGCCAATGAAGAAAGTTTGAAAAGCAAAGCCACTGGTTCTTTGTGATGCAGGCAATTTATCTCCCACAAATGCCCTGAAAGGTTCCATGGAGATATTGATAGAAGCATCTAGTATCCAGAGTAAAGATGCAGCCATCCATAACACAGAGGAATTAGGCATAAGAAACAATGCAATCGATGCTAGGACGGCCCCAATAAAAAAGAAAGGTCTTCTTCTTCCCCAGTAAGGATGCCATGTTCTGTCACTGATATAACCGATGATCGGTTGAACCAATAAACCTGTAACTGGAGCAGCGATCCAAAGTATCGCTATTTTATCCAGCTCTGCACCCAATGTTTGAAATATCCGGCTAACGTTGGCATTTTGTAACGCAAAGCCAAATTGAATTCCGAAGAAACCAAAACTCATATTCCAGAGCTGCCAGAAATTTAACCTGGCCTTTCGTGGTGCTGATGTAGTATTATTGGCAAGAGGGGATGCAGCCATAGCAATCGTTTAGCAATTAGTTAGTGTAAGATTTACACGTTCGTAAAACTAAGGAATTATTTCACGCAAAGAAGCAAAGTTTGCAGAGGAAAAAAGTTGCAGTGGCGCTAAGAGGTATAAGAGAAAAAAGGAGATAAAGAGGTTAAAAACTGAGGCATCTTAAATTCTTAGCCGAAAAGAAAAAGAGATGAAGATCACTCCTCATCTCTTTCCAACTCATTTATCTCGTAGCTTCCAGCGGAGCGTCAAATATTAAATCCGTCAGCAAGTATGGCTCCTTTCTTCACCACCACAATTCCATCTTTAATAGTATATAGTGAATGATCCTGGTCTGGCAAATGTGGACCACCATTTATTCGAACATCATTACCAATACGGCAATTCTTATCGATGATCGCATTCTTGATGTAGCATCTTTCGCCAATACCAACTTTAGGAATACCTCTTTCTACATTATGAGCCATCTCATCAATGGTTTCATAATAATCATTACCCATTATATAAGTGCTGACTACTGTAGAACCATGACCAATTCTTGCCCTGATCCCAACAACACTGTGTTCTATTCTACTTGCATTGATGATAGAACCTTCGGCCATCACTGTTTTTTCGAGTGTGGTACCACTGATCTTGGCAGGAGGCAACATTCTTGCACGGCTGTAAATGATGTTGCTGTTATCAAATAAATTGAATGGCGGCAATTCATCCGTTAATGCCAGGTTGGCTTCAAAAAAAGCATGAATGTTTCCAATATCTTCCCAATAACCTTCGTATTGGTAACTGTTTACTCTATATTTTCCAATCGACTTTGGAATAATGTCTTTACCAAAATCTTTATCCTCAGGAAATTCCTCGAGCAACAAGTCTCTCAAGAGATTTTTATTGAAAACATAAATACCCATTGAGGCCAGGTATTCTTTACCCTTAGCTTTCATTTCATCACCTGTATCGCTCTTCCAGTCTTCTAAACCTGTTTTAGGTTTTTCGATAAATGAAGTGATGAGGTTATTTTCATCTGTCTTCAGAATACCAAATTCAGAAGCTTCTTTTGCAACCACGGGTATTGTGGCAATAGTAATATCTGCTTTACTCTCTATGTGTTCCGTCATCATGTGAGCAAAATCCATCTGGTAAAGCTGGTCACCACTCAGAATGAGAATATAATCACAGTTAAAGCTGAAAATATGACGCATGGTTTGTCTTACTGCATCAGCTGTTCCCTGGAACCAGTTAGTGCTTTCAGGTGTCTGTTCTGCCGCAAGAATATCAACGAATCCAGTGCTGAAATTGCTGAAGTGATATGTGTTCTTTATGTGCTTATTTAATGAAGCCGAATTGAATTGCGTTACAACAAACATCCGGTTGATGTTTGAATTAATGCAATTGCTGATTGGAATATCTACCAACCGATATTTACCTGCAATAGGTACAGCAGGTTTTGATCTGCTGGATGTTAATGGAAATAACCTTGTACCTGCTCCTCCTCCAAGAATAACTGCTAAAACGGACTTAGGTGAATACATAATTTTCTGCTGTTTATCTTTTTATTTGGTCAACTGTTGATCCTAAATTCATCGTCTGTTGTGTCACTCACTTCAGCGTTCTGAACTTTACTGAGCAAATTAAAAAGTCAAAATTAAAAATGCAACCTACTCCTTTTGAATTTTTGTTTTTGACTTTTGACTTATCAAAGCAAGTTACTTCAAACTCTGATAAGTATCTATATACTGTTGAACAGTGCTTTCCCAGCTATGATCAATGCTCATCATTCTTTGTCTCATCCAAAGCATATGCTTTTTATCATTGTAAATACTCACTGCTCTTTGCACTGAATAAACAACATCACCCACACTTGCATGATTGAAACGAATACCGAAACCTTCCCAGTCACCCATATCAGTTACAGTATCAATCAAACCACCTGTACTTCTAACCATGGGAACTGTGCCGTAACGCATAGCATACATCTGGTTCAAACCACAAGGTTCTACCCTGCTAGGCATCAGCAAAAAATCTGCCGCAGCGTATAATTTATGGCTCAAAGCCTCATCATAACCAATAAAACAGTTGTAATGATTGGCAAAATGATGCTTAAGATCATTCAATCGTGCTTCAACAGCCGGATCTCCACTTCCCAAAACAAAAAAGTTCATGCTTCCGTCTGTTGCATAAACGGAAGCAGAAATAGCGTCGGGTAAAATGTCAGCAGCTTTTTCCCCAACTAACCTTCCGATAAAAACCGTTAATGGTTTATTCGGATCTAAACCAAACTCAGTACAGAAAGCTTTTTTATTTTTATTCTTTCCGGCCGTTACTGTTTTTGGTGTGAACTTGCTGTACAGCATTGCATCTGTTTTAGGATTCCACACTTCGTAATCAACGCCGTTTAAAATACCTGTACATTTTCCTCTCTCATATTCAAACAATGCTTCCAGTCCGTTAGCGTTAGAACGAAGCTCATCCAGGTAACTCCAGCTTACCGTGGTTACTTTCCAGGCACATTTAATTCCGGAGGCTAATGGATTGATCGTATCACCCCATTCCAGCAAACCTGATTTCCAGGTATCATAAGCAGGAATGTAATAGTTCTTATCCCAACCCATCCATCCCTGGTATTGTGCATTATGAATGGTTAGAACTGTTGGTATATCATTCATCCACCTGTACTGATAACAATGTTGCAGCATAAAAGGAATAAGTGCAGTATGATGATCGTGGCAATGCACCACATCTGGTTTATGCTGCCAGCTACTTAACCAGTGCACAAAAGCAATTTGAAATGCAGTGAATCTTTCTACATCATCATCATAGCCATAAATCTTTTCACGATCGGTTAGTCCATGAATATCTATGAGAAAAAGATCGAAGCCCAGTTTGTTAGAAGTCTCTTTGATAACGGTGTATTCAAAGAACCAGTTACCCATATTAGTCTGACCTTTGGCATCTACCACCCAATCATTTTCGTACAGGAATTTAGTCTTATACATTGGCATCACCACTTTAGCGTAATGCCCTGCTTTGGTTTGATACTTTGGTAAAGCACCAACCACATCTCCTAATCCTCCTGCTTTTGCTACAGGATAACATTCTGCCGATACGTGAATTATTTCCATCAGTTATTTCCGGTTGTTGATAACGGGTTCTTATTCCTGCAAATTTGATACATTAATTTATATCTGCTTAAAACTTCTTACTTTACGAGCATAAACTAACTCTGTTATGGCAACTTCTATGAGCAACCTCAATCCTAAAACAGGATTATCACATTCTACCCCTATCCCAACAAACTATGGAGCACTCGGTACGTTAGTTACCGTTTTCTTTTTCTGGGGATTTATAGCAGCAGGTAACAACGTTTTTATCCCTTTTTGTAAGAACTACTTTAAGCTGGATCAATTCCAGAGCCAGTTGATTGACTTTGCTTTTTATACAGCCTATTATGTGGGTGCTTTGATACTGTTTGCTTTTGGTGCATTAGGCGGAAAAGATCTTGTGGCAAAATGGGGCTACAAAAAAAGCATTGTGTATGGTCTTTTGTTTTCGGCTTTAGGTGCTGTGGCAATGATCATAGCCGTTAATGCCAACACATTTGAAGGAATGCTTTTCGGATTATTCATCGTTGCGCTGGGCTTTTCTCTTCAGCAGACAGCAGCACAGCCCTTTGCTATCTCTTTAGGTGATCCTTCTACCGGAACCAGCCGTGTAAATCTTGCCGGTGGTATCAATTCTTTCGGAACTACAATAGGTCCATTGGTAGTCGCTTTCGCTTTGTTTGGATCAACTGCAGATATTCCGGATTCTGAGTTACAATCATTAGGTCTTGATAAAGTGGTGATACTTTACAGTGGAGTGGGCATTTTATTCATTGCCGCTGCTGCTTTGTTTTACTTTTCTAAGAAAGTGCCTTCAGGTATTTCACTGGAGAAAACGGAGAAAGCCAATAAGGCATTATACACCTTACTTATCATGACCGGTCTTTTAATAATCATGTTTGCACCGGTATTCAACAGTTATAGAGAAGATATGACGAATGCATCGGCGGAAGCCTTGCATGATCTTGAGACGTATAGAATGAAGTGGTTATTTGGAGCTTTGGCAGTAGTGGTTGTTGGGTTATTAGTGGCTAATGCCAGTGCAACCAAAAATCCGGAGGGATGGGGTGCAATGAAATATCCGCAACTTGTTTTGGGAATGCTTGCCATCTTTTTCTATGTGGGTGTTGAAGTAACTATTGGCAGTAACCTGAGTGAACTTTTAAAACAAGATGATTTTGGTGGTTACAGTTCATCACAGGTAGCACCATTTATTTCTTTGTATTGGGGAAGTTTGATGATCGGTAGATGGACAGGTGCTATCTCTGCATTTAACCTAAAAAACGCTACCAGAAAGACATTAATGTTCATAGTCCCTATAATAGCTTTTGGTGTAGTGCTGAGTGTTATTGCACTGAGAGATTACGATGTTAAGCCTTTATTGTATTATGTTTTCTGTGTACTGGTATTGATCGCTGCTTTTTATATGAGCCAGGATAAACCGGCAAGAACATTATTGTTATTTGCTTCGCTTGGATTGATTGCTATGCTGGTTGGTATTTTCTCTACCGGTGAAGTGGCTATCTATGCTTTTTTAAGTGGTGGATTATTCTGTTCTATTATGTGGCCGGCCATCTTTGCTTTATCTATTGCTGGATTGGGTAAATGGACAACACAAGGTTCAGCATTTTTGATCATGATGATTTTGGGTGGTGGTATCATTCCTCCTATCCAGGGTAAGATTGCTGATTATCTTCAGACAAAAAATCCTGATGCTTCAGGTTATGGCATTCATAATTCATACTGGGTAGCTGTTATATGTTTTGCTTACCTCGCATTCTTTGCTTTTGCAGTAAGGGGTATATTGAAAAGACAGGGAATAGATTATGAAAGAAAGCCTGATGAAGATCTTGAGCCTTTGCAAACCTCACCGGAATCAAGTATTAATGTAACACAATAGAATATATATTGGTTCTCGCAGAAAACGCTGAATACGCAGAAATGTATTCAGCGTTTTTTATGCTTCCTCTCATGAGGTTATTCAACCATCAATTTTTGTGTTGCCTGCAATTCTTTGCTTCTTAGCGTAACAAAATAAATTCCCGAACTCAGTGTTATAGGCATTTCTATCGTTCTATCAGAATGTCCAGATAATATTCCCAGATTTTTGGTAAAGAGTATTACTCCCAATGAATTGGACACCGATAAAGTATATCGAGCTGATCTCAGATCACTCATACGAACTTTCAGAATATTATTATTCAATGGAGATTGAATAGTGAAACTACCAGTTGCATTCTTCCATAAAAGGGTTACGATATTACTGTATGTTATCCGACCATCATTATCGATCGCTTTAATTCTATAGTAATTATCACCTTTCAAAGGTGAAATATCGTATGCAGTATACGATACTGCATTCTGTGCAGCATGCTTTGAATTAAAGAAAAACTCCACACCGTTTGAAGAACGCTCTACCTCGTAGTGGTGCACATTTACTTCAGTGAATACCTTCCAGTTTAACCTTACAGTCCTCTCTTCCATTATTGCTCTTAAACTTCCAAAAGTCACCGGAAATGGTTGACCATGTCCGTTTAAAAGAATACTGAAATTATTCGAGCCCATGTTTGCAGTAGCCAGATCTGGCTTTCCATCATTATTAAAATCGGCCACAATGACCTCCCATGGATTACTTCCAGTAGGATAACTGACTGCAGATTCAAAACTGATGTTGCTGACAGATGTATTTCTATGTGCAAGTATTACAGAACCGGCAGAAGTGGTACTGAGTCGAACAAGATCAGGCTTTATACCACCGGATAGATTTCCAACAGATTTCATTCCCTGCATTTGTACGGAAGATCCATTAAAGCTAAAATTATTACTATGCGTAAAAAGATTTCTATTGGTGATAATATCATATCCTCCATCTCCATTAAAATCTGCCACTGCAGGGTTCTCTGAGTATGTAAACGCACATGCACTACATAATAATGAGCTACCCATTGAAATAAATCCACTAAAACTCTGGTTAACCATTATAGCCAAAACATATCCCTGGCTGGCTACTACCAGATCAGGTTTATAATCATTATTTATATCTGCTGCCAATATATCTGTTAGCCAGTTCATAGATGAACCAGACATTGGTGATACCGGGAATCGTTGTAATTGTGCAAAAGAGATGTTTCCAGGGGTTGACATGTTTTTATATACAGTGATCATCTCCTGATTACCGTAGCCATACCCAAAATGCGTCATGGCAAGGTCTGGCAATCCATCTACATTTAGATCAGTTATCGCAAGGCTACCTGGCGAAAACTCCGCATCTATTTCAATCACCGGCGCAAAAGAAATATTTCCTGTTGTACTGGTATTCCGAAAGATTGAAAGTTTAGCCACTGTACTTCCACTTGGATTAAGTAGTACAATATCCAACTTACCATCCACATCGATGTCTGCCATTTTAACTGCATTTGGATTAATGCCAGCATTTATATTAATACCGCCAGCCATTGTTAATGATGCCGGTGTACTGGTTGTATTCCTAAAAACAGAAATTGTTCCTTCGGTTCTGTTACAAACCACCACATCATTTTTGCCGTCACCATCCAGATCTCCTGCAGCAAGACTGCCAGGGCCATTACCCGTACTAAAGTCTGTTCTGCTGGCAAACGAATTAACATTAAAAGCTCCACCACCGGGAAACGTTACAGCGAAAGGTTTTAAAGAAGTTGCGGTAAGATTATTGGTTAAAATACTAACCTTATCTGAAGATGCACCTACAGGAACCGTTACAGTTATTGTGTTTGCAGTAGCAGAGAGAACATTAGCCCTGATGTTACCAAAGAAAACATTATTCAAAGCTGCATTGGTACTGAAGTTTGCTCCTTCAATAACTACTGTTGTTCCAACAGCACCAGATGATGGAATCAATGTGTTGATAACAGGTAATGTAGTATAGGTGAAACCTGAAGCAGTTACTGTACCACCTGCAGTATTCACAACCAGGTTACCTGTTGAACCGTTAGCTACAATTGCTTCCAACGTTGTTGAGTTAACTATGGTGAAAGAAGCTACTGCCGTTCCACCTAAAGTAATTGAATTAGTAGTACTGAAATTTGTTCCCTTAATAAGTACTTTTCCACCTGTTCCCGTACTTACTGTAAACGAAGTAATGGTAGGTGCAGGCACAAAAGTAAAACCTGCAAGCGATGCTGTACCTGCAGGAGTTGTTACTGTAACATTACCGGAAGCTCCTGTGTTTACTACTGCTGTGATGGTAGAAGAAGACAATACATTTATTCCATAACCAGGCACTCCACCGAAACTGACAGCATTGGCATTTGTAAAACCTGTTCCTTGAATCGTGACTATCATATTCGGACCTGCACTTGTTGGAGTGAAGGAACTGATTACCGGAGCTGGAATAAATGTAAACCCTGATACCTGGCCAGAACCGTAATTCGTTGTAACCTGAACATTACCCGAAGCACCATTACCAACTATAGCAGTAATAGTAGTTGAATTTACAACTGTATAGGAAGCTGCAGAAACTCCACCAAATTTTACACCTGTTACACCAATAAAATCACGACCTGTAATGGTGATTGCAGTACCTGTACCACCTGATAAAGGTGAAGCAGAAAATACAGCCGGAACAGGTGTATAGGTAAAACCAGTCAAAACTCCGGTACCATATGTTGTGTTTACTGCTATATTTCCAGTGGCTCCATTGCCAACGACTGCTTTTATTGTAGTAGGAGAAACCGGTGTAATACTTAGAGGTGCCACCCCTCCCATTGTAACAGTATTAAGCGAAGTAAAATTATTGCCGGTAATGGTGATCTCTGTACCATATCCACCAGACATTGGTGTAAAGGATGTAATGACAGGAGCTCCGGCATATATAAACCCAGGACGAATTCCTGTGCCGGTTGGCGTTTCTACATTCACATCGCCACTGAAGCCTTGACCAATAACAGCTGTAATACTACTACTGTTGTTCACCGAAAAAGAAGCAGCTGGCATGCCTCCAAAGCTAACCTGTGTAGCACCTGAAAAATTGAAACCGGTAATTGATACATTAGCACCTGTTGCTGCAGGATTTGGAGACACACTTGTTATTTGCGGTTCATTACTTTTATTGATAAATACCATTCCTCTTCTTGAACCGGTGGCTGCAATAATATCTGGTTTATTATCTCCATCAACGTCTCCAATACACATGTTCGAAAATGCAGAGCCAGCAAAATAGTTTACCGGTGAGCTAAAAGCAATACCTGATGCAGAGGAATTATTCTTCAGTACAACAACAGCTGCGAAAGCACGAATCACAGACACTTCCGGATGGCCATCACCATCAAGATCTGCAATAGCAATATCATCAGGAGATGCACCACAAATGAATTGTTGTGGCGTATTAAAATTAATATTACCTATGCTGCTAATGCTTTTAAACACTGAAATGTTCCCACTTCCATAGTTACTAACCACTACATCAGTTGTACCATCACCATCCATATCTGCAACAGCAAGATCTTCTGACCTTGTGCCACCTGTTGCAAAACTCTGAGCAGTATTAAATGCAATTGTTCCGGTGCTGATATTACGCAGTACCATCAATGTATTTAACACACCACTGGCAACCACTATATCTGCTTTGGCATCACCATCCATATCTGCCAGTTTCATTTTCCCGGTACCGTTACCTAAAGTAATATCGGTTTTAGGAGCAAAGCTTATGAAACCAGGTGTGCTGTTATTCTTAAGGATTGACACAGACCCTAAAGACTGGGTATTGAGGGTTACCATATCTGGCTTTCCATCTTTATCAAGATCCGCTATCTCCACATTGCCAGGAGCTGTACCTACAGTAATATCTACTTTAGCAGCAAAGCTGATTGTGCCCACAGTACTCGTATTACGGAAAACCGAAACAGAAGCTAATCCGCTATTGCTTACAATAATATCCTGCCTGCCATCTCCATCAATATCTGCCACTACTGGAATATTAGGGTTTGAACCGGTTGAATAAGAAACAGGTGCTGCAAAACTTGTGTTCCTGTTGACTGTTGTGTTGCGGTAGATATTGATCCAGCGATAAGATGTTTCTATAGCACATACATCTCTTTTACCATCACCATCAAAATCTGCTGTGATAATACCGAGTGTTGAAGTACCGGGATTATCGTCTAACATTCCAGCTAAATGGAATGAACCGTTATAAATACCACCTGAAGGAAATGCAGGTGAAAAGTTAGTGGAGGTATAAGCTGTATACCCGGCAACCGTGACAGAAATTCGTCCGAAAGAGGCACTAACCGGAACGGTAACATTTAATGTATTTGCAGTTGAAGCATTAACCATTGCTTTTACTTCACCAAAATAAACAACGTTATCGGTAGGGTTGACACTAAAATTATTTCCGGAGATTATGACTGTTGCACCCGGTAAAGCAGATTGGGGAGCAAATGTTGTGATTACCGGTTGAGCAGAAGTAAAAAGTATACTAAAGGTGAATAAAAAGAATAAAGACAATTTCATAGTCGGCAAAAATAGACCTTGCCTTTACGCAGAGTAACGATTAATGAATAATTAATTCATCATTCATTGTTTCTATTCAATTTCAAGAGCATCGCTATTAAATAAATACTTTTTATATCATTGGGCATCGCTATAAGCCCAGGTTCTCGCAGAAAAACGCTGAATACGCAGAAATGTATTCAGCGTTTTTTTTAACACTACAATTATACTGTTAACAAAGCAAGGCATCAATTCTGATTTGTAGTTATAAAGTATTTATGAAACAAGTGATCGGAATATTACTAATGGTGGTTGTGTTATCAACATCATGCAATAAAAACCAGTTACCACAGCAGGCTACCGAAATACAGCAGGTATTGGCTGCAAAAGAATTTACTTTCAAGGCGCAAACAGCCAATCCTGTCGGTAGTAGATCTATTTCGCTAACGGGTGGCTATGATCTTATAATCAAGCCAGGTTCTATAGATGCTGCTTTACCCTTTTTCGGCAGAGCTTATGCACCTGTTGACCTGAATGCAGGCGGTATTAATTTCAATTCAAAGAGATTTCAATATGCTGCTACAGCAGATGGCAAAGGTGGCTGGCAGATTCTGATTCGTCCGGAAGATGTACCGGAAGTGCAGGAACTTAACATGAATATTTCGGCTGATGGATATGGTACTTTGCATATAACAAATACCAACAGGCAAGCCATATCGTTTTATGGAGAAATTACAAAGAACAAATAAAGCCACCTGCAATAAACAGGTGGCTTACCAAATCATTTAAAGAATTATCCCAATACAACGATCAAAGCATAGATCACACCCGGAACCCATAACAGTAATGTAAGGATTAGTGATAACCAGAACCTGTTATTAGTTGTTCCTTCATGCAGGTAAACTGCTAATGGCGGTAACAAAATAGCGAGTAATACTAAAAGCAATGTATTGGTACTTGGTTCAGCACCTGCTTTTTTACTTGCCTTGAAATCCTTAAAAGCTTTTTTTACCTGCTTGAATCTTTCTTTCTTTTCTTTTTTAGACAAAGCCTTGAATTCTGCCATTGCCTGTTTAACTGTTACATCAGAAGGCAGGGTCTCACTGTTTGCAGTAGTTGGATTTACTACATTGATTGCAAATAAAGGTGAAGTGACTGTGCAGAAAGCCATCATCAGCACTAATACACGAGTGTACATTCTTTTCATTACAGAGTATTTTAGTAAGGAGATAGCATTCCTTTAACAAATACTGTGCTGTTTATCATGAATAAAGCTGAAATGCAATGCAGGTAAGAGAAAGTTGTTGGTGAAGTAAATATGAAACCGATCATCAACCGATAAACATGAGGAATATTCTACCAAACATCAAAGCCATGTTTAACCTGGTTCCAGAATTCATCTAAAGCAATGATACGTGGTTTGAAGAAAGAGATAAGTGTAGGCCAGTCTGCTTTGTTGAAGATATTTACGTTATCGATCTGAGTAGAGATACGGCTAACAGGCCTTCCGTTTTCATCCTGCACATTTGTTTCCCAATTCCATTTTTCTGATATGATTTCATTAAACAGCGATCTGAGTTGGAGAAATCTTTGAAAGTATTCATTTTGAAGTTGTGCATCAGTATGAGTGATCTCAATAGCAATTGAAGCACCTTTAGCAGCATCCATCCTAAAGTAAATATGCTTAGCCCCTGTTTTATAGTTGACCCAGTTGATTTTCTCTCCTTCCGAAGAAAGAATGGGCTGCATATATTTCCCGAAGGCTGTCCAGAATTCCTGCCGTACCTGTGATGCCTGTCGTTTGGAATACATGTGGCTCAGAGCATTTCAATTATTCAAAAAATATCCTCACTGTCTGGTAAAACCATTTATTCTGTGCGGCAGTATTTTGTTGTTTTTCTGAGAAGCCCTGCAAGCCGAAAAGCCCTGCCATTTTCCCACCGCTCATGGCTATTTCTAAGTATCCGGCTGAATTGAACCATGCAAGCAATTCTCCCTGGTTCACGGAAGAGTAATTATCGCTGAGTGTTTCTATCACTTCCCTCGTAAAAACTATTTTGAAGTTTCGACCCTTACGATGTTCTTCAAACTCTTCTTTCGTGATGTTTACTACTACGTTTTCAAAATTATCAATGAAGATGATCTGTCCTTCCATCCAATCTGCGCCAATGGTAGAACGTAATGGATATTTTTCAACAAGATCATTCACCGGCTCACCGATGTTTTCTAAAGAATTACCATTAAATAATTTTCCGAAAGCTTTTGCTACGACTTTTGTAAAATCCAACACACCTTTTGATGTTGAATTCACAGGCAATGAAATAATTTGTTTTGGCCTTGAACCTGTGATCATTGTAAGCACTCCGTTATTCGGACAAGCTATGAACTGGTTATTATGACTGGCAATCAACATTTCTTTTGGCTGTTCATCAAACAGGTTAACAATCACCAGGTGAAATGTTGATGAAGGAAAATGTTTGAATGCACCTGAACAAACATAACCGGCCTGCAAATAATTATAAGGAGAGAGGTAATGAGATATATCAACTGTATTACAGGTGCCATCAGCCTCAACAAATTGCCCTTTGATAGCACCAACAAGGTAATCTTGTTGACCAATATCTGTTGTGAGGGTTAGTATGGGCATGAATTATTTTACCAGTTTTCCGTTTTGATAGAAAAACTTTCTCACCAGTTTATCTGCAATCGATGGAAAGAAACGGTTCATGAAGATAGCTCTCTTACCTGTGAAGGTTAATACCAATGTTCGCTTTCTTTTTTCAATGGCATTAAGTATATGTTGGGAACATTCTTCAGCACTCATCATGCTACCTTCATCCATTGGTGTTTCACCTTGTGGTTTTGCATCCTTGTTCAGGGCAACATTTCTAATATTGGAAGTGGTGAAACCAGGGCATACCCACATTACATTAGTACCTGTTTCCAATAATTCTGTTCGCAATACTTCCAAAAAACTATTCACAGCAGCTTTTGATGCAGAGTAGCCTGCCCTTCCTGGTAAACCCCTAAAACCGGCAACAGAAGATATTCCTACGATTGTTCCTTTATTTTTTAAAATATGCGGCAATGCTCTTTTAGAACAAAAAACAGTACCCCAAAAATTAATATCCATTACTTGTTTAATCGTTTCAATATCAGTTTCTGCAAATTCGGCTCTCATCGATATGCCGGCATTGTTAATAAGTATATCAATTTTGCCATATACTTTAATAACAGCATCAATAAAATTGTTGCAATCCTGTTCTTTACTTACATCGGCAGTATGAATAAATAGATCATCGGTTGGATGAGAAGATTTTAATTGATACAGTTTATCGTGATTTCTGCCACAAGTTGCCACCCTTGCTCCATTGGTAAGAAGCAGTTGCACCAAAGCTTTGCCGATTCCATCTGATCCACCTGTAACTACCGCAACTTTATCTTTGAAGTACATAATAAGTTGTTAATGGAACAAAAATAGTGGTGTGATTTTGTTTTTGTTACGAAGTGGAAAAGCAAGTGTGAATATTTTTTTCTTTAAAACTTTGAAGCGATAGTGTTTACCCTTATTTTTGCACTCCCAAAACGGAAAACAGCAACACTGTTTAAGTTAAAGGATGATTCCGTAGCTCAGTTGGTAGAGCAATACACTTTTAATGTATGGGCCCTGGGTTCGAGTCCCAGCGGGATCACGAAAAGCTGAATAAGCAAAGTTAGAACCGCTTGAAATGCATGTTTCAAGCGGTTTTTTCTTTTATAGCCGTCAATTCTGAACCAAAATCAACCATTCCGCAGGTTAGCAATTCGGTTAGCATCACCTTCAAATATATTTGCTAACCGAGGAACGCTTCACCTTACTCGCTACGAACATTTGAAAAGAAGCTGGGTGCATTAACAATTTTTCTTAACTGTTAATTGTCACCACAATGAAACAAACATTTTCAATCCTTTTCTGGCTAGAAAAAAGCCGGACTAAAGATGGTAAAGCTCCACTATCTGCCAGGATCACTATTGATGGAAAAAGAACAGAAGTTTCAACACATCGTAAAGTATCAGTTCTTGAATGGAATCCAGATGCACAGGCAGTAGTTGGAAAGTCTGCAGAAGCCAAAGAGATCAATAATCACCTGGTAACACTCAAAGCAAAGTTGTTGCAGTGCCAGAGCAAGTTAGAAGCTCGTAATGAAGTAGTAACTCCGCAATCCTTAAAGAAAGAATACTTAGGTATTAAGCCGGTGCAAAAAACAATTCTGGAAGTCTTCGCAGAGTATAACCAACTCTTACTCCTTCGGGTTCAGGCAAAAGAGTCTACTATGAAAGAAACCACATGGAAGCGTTTTGAAACACTAAAATCTAAGGTGGAAGATTTTCTGAAGAAGAATTATAGAAATACTTCTAAGCTTATTTTAGAAATACATCCGGCTTTTGCGGAAGAACTATTGCTGTACCTGGTAACAGAGGATAAACTTTGCAAGAACACGGCAATGAAGTACATCAAAAAGACAAAGCAAATAATTGCCTGGGCTAAACGCAAAGGATATATTCAGTCAGATCCTTTTGAAGCTTTCAAGTGTACCTATAAACAACCGAAGAGAGATAGGTTAACCTGGAATGAACTCATGAAGCTATATAACTGTGAACTTCCGGTAGCGAGGCTGGAAGAAGTAAGAGATGTATATGTTTTTTCTTGCTTTACCGGTTACTCCTATATGGATGTGTATGAGTTATCACCTGCCAATGTGATGATCTGGATAGATGGTCAAAAATGGCTCATCAGAGATCGATTCAAAGGAGATCACAATAAATCAAATGTGCCTCTAATGGAAATACCGCTTCAGATCATCGAGAAATACAAGGACCATCCCTATTGTACAGTGTCAGGCAAGTTATTACCTGTTAACAGCAATCAGCGGTACAATGGATACCTTAAAGAGATAGCAGCAATTGCTGGTATCGAGAAGAATCTAACTACACATACTGCCAGGCATACATTTGCTACGACCGTTTTATTAGAAAATGATTGCCCAATCGAATCAGCCAGTGAAATGCTTGGACATAACTCAATCCGTACAACTCAGATCTACGCTAAAACAACTGATGTGAAAGTGAGCCGGAATATGAAGGATGTGTCAGCCAGGATTACCAATAAACTGCAGAAAACCGGTTCCTGATTGGATATTTCATTTTGATTATATACTTTTAAGCTTTAAGGGTTTAGGGTTGAAATGTAGGGCTTGATCACAAGCCCTTATTTTTTGTAGCACCCTTGTAATCCGTTTATATCTTTACAGCACCAACTGATTTAGATATATTAAAACATATTGCTAGCGAAAGCTATCAGATGAGTTACTGAAAACCGCCAAATTTCATATACATCACTCTGAAGATAGTCGTTCGCCTACGCTACGGCGTGGGCACGGCTATGGAGTGATGTAGGGGCTTGGCGGTCCCTCAGTAACAAAGTAGTTGGTGTACCACGCTTATTTTTTATGGATAAAAAAGAAAAATTAAACCAGGATATAAAAGACCTTCCACTTTCGGTAGATCTGAAGAACTGTTTAGCATTTAAAGAGGTGACAACACTCCAAATTCTTTTGCAAAAAACGCCATTCCAATGGCACCAGGACTATCCGGGATTTAATTATCACTACCAGCAGGAGATCATGAACTACCTCACCAGAAATGAGCTATTGGAATTTCTGAAAGAAGAATGATCAATACTTATGCAAATGCTTTATCATCTCATGCAACAGGTTAATAGCAGTCTGTGTTGAATTCCTTTCAGCCACATAGCCTTTCTTCAACATACTGTGTGCACTCGGATTATCTGTATTCACCGTTCTGCAGAATTTAGATATACTCTTATACATCGAAGTCATCTGCTGATTCATTATCAATTTCGAATCTTTCGCAGCCCTGGCTAGTAGTGTCAGCACATCCACGGAAACCGAAAGGTGAAGCTTTTCTTCATCTGTTATCACTGGTTCATCTTTCAGGTTTGGTATTACTGTAAATAACCTTTGTTTCTTTTCAATGAAATATAGCTCTTCCGATATCCAGGTTGCGACTTGTTCCTTCACAGAAACAACTTTCGCTTTTAATGCAGCATCCGGCTTTAAATGAACCTGATTAATTCGCTTCAAATGGTAAGAAAGCAGTTCTATCCGTTCTTCAGCATCATGAACACTGTTTACTTCAACAGAAATTCTGTTGATAGTATAAGTAACGAATGAGTAAGAATTGAAATTCACATAAAGCAAATAATCGTTCACATGCTGCATCATTGATGCCTCATTAAACTTCTTACAGATGTCAGCTATATCTCTATACACCTTCTTCAAGTACATCAGATCTTTGTAAGTAAGAGTTTTTTGAGTATGTAACTTTATTATAGGTGTTTCAATTACTCCGACCAATCCCTCTACATCAGTTATACTATTTAGCTTCAGCTTTATTTGCTTCAAAAGTTTCTGCAGATCAGCCCGGGTAAGCTGGTAATAATAATCCGGTACTTTCTCATTTAAATTAAAGAACCTGGAAAACCGGTTTTCAATATATGTCAGGCTTTCCTTCAAATCTTCCAGCAAAACATTCATTGCTTCATGTGGCTGCCTACTATTATTAGCAAGTTGCACCTCATGAATTTGATCCATCAGGTTAATTATTTCCGACTGGCATTGATGGACAATGATCTCTAGTTCTCTTTCGCTGTTTACCAGTTGACTTCGGTTAAGCAGGTAAGTTTTGAAAGAAGCTTTCGCATGGTTGAGTGTTTCTTTCAATTGCTGAACATTGGTTTGCTTATGTTCAGTTTCCTTCAAAGTAGTTTGTACAATATCATTGATCCTTTGTATAGCTATCTCCATACATGTGTACATAGGTTAATTTCATCTTCCAGCTTCGATAAATAAGCAGGTTGATGATAAGAATAGGTTTAGGTCCTGTTTTAATGAAGAGGTTAGCTGTGGATCAATTTTGCATGAAGAGGCAGGATGTTTTTTCTTAGCATTAGGGTAGTAAGTTTCATAGCAATCAATTTTTTATAGGGGTAGTTAGACTGCTAATATATCTTAATTCAATGTATGCTCAAAATGAATTGAATTACTACTAATTTTTCTTTTCCATCCTAAAGATTTTATAGTCAATTCATTTCATAGGGTGGTGCCACCCCTGCCACTGGTCTGTCCTTAGTACAATAGTTCTTTTTGTGCTGTACCAAAATGTTACAAATTGTATGGCAGTTGAACTACTCACTCGGCAAGATCTTCAATCTTTCAAACAGGAACTTTTATCAGACATCCAGAAGATATTAAAAGATCATTCTCCCGAACCAGGCAAGCAATGGCTCAAGTCCTATGAAGTTCGTCAGATGTTGGGTATCTCCAGAGGAACACTTCAAAATCTCCGCACCAATGGAACACTCAATGCTACTCGTATTGGAGGCTTGATGTTCTACGACTACAACGATATAAAGAAACTGATGATGAAGAAATAAGCCCACTCTTACAATCACCACTAACGCATCAAATATGAAAGCTCATACACCCTACAATGGAAGGTCCTGCACAGGCTCCAAAGCAGATCGTAAGCCAGCCAAATCAAAATCTGACAAGAAAAAGAAGAAAAGGCTGAAGCTTCTTACCAAAATGTTCCCCATGATCAGCTTCGCAATCTTCAAATTTCCCGCATCACTTACTCCTTCCAGAAAAAGACGTGCATGAGCAATTACAACTATATAAGGCACCTTAATGCCTTCTTTTCCTTTGTTCGTAGCGATAACAGGCTCTCATGTTCTCATGTGAGCCTTTACTTAGCCCTCTTTCAGTATTGGAACTTCAACCGGTTCAACAATCCTTTTCCGGTCTATCGTGAAAACCTCATGCAGATAAGCAAGATCGGTTCAAAGAACACCTATCACAAATGTATCCGCCTACTACACGAAACGGAATACATCATTTATCATCCCCCATTATCCAAATTTCAACCTGTAAAGATCAGCATCCGTAAGCTAGATGTTCAGCACCAGGAACGATCATTCAAACAACTGGAGATATCGTTCTCTCCCCCTTCAGGGGGTCGGGGGGTGAGTATCAATTCTGATACCGTACAAGTATCAAAATTGACCGATGTGAGTACCGATTCTGATACTGATACAGTCCCAAAAGTGGGACAGTATATAAAACAAAACAATAAAACAGTAAACAGTGTGTTAGACACACCCACAAAAATCTTCGATAAAAACAGGAAAATACAGGATGGTATCAACTCATTTATTCAACAGGATCAAACTTCATCAGCTAAGGCAAACAATAACAGGCTCCGTGTCTCAAAATCGGTACACGAATCTGTCACTCTGAGGCACTCGAAGAGTGACATTCCCAAACAGCCATCCTTAGAAGAAGTTGAAATCTATTTCAAGCAAAACAACTATCCGGTAGCAGAAGCCAGGAAGTTCTTTCTATACAATCAAAGCAAGAACTGGATGCTAACCGATAAGATACCTATTTACGACTGGAAAACACTTTCTGCTAAGTGGATGCTCAATGTTAAAGAAGACAGCACCCAAGAGCCTGCAATTGATCCTGATAAAGACCTGCAGTATTTATATCGAAGATTCCTCGAAGGTCATCATGTTTCAAAACACATTCTACCTGAATACTGCGATCACTTAAACCTGCAGGTATCAGACCAGGTAAAGGCGGAAGCCATTCAACGAAGGATCAATCAGCTAATGGGTACCAATATTCATTCTGAAAGCCAGCTATGGCAAGCCTATAAAGGAGAAATACAAAACGAAAACATCATTCTGAAGGACCAGCCAACCCTTATAGCCCTTACCAAGAGACTTACAGTATTCAAATATTTCCAACAATTAAACCGAGAAGGCAAAACATGCATACCATAGACATCCACGAATTCATAGACTACGATTCAGCAAGCATCTACAAATACATCATGCTGCAGAATACCACCGAATATAAAGTCACAATGTACAAGTGCACCGATAATCCAGTAGAAGATCCTTTTGATGTATTCTGGGAATACTATATGGCAGCTTTCATCGGTCAAAAGCTTTTCGAAATCTCAGATACGTACTCTTACTATGTGCCACCGGTTAATGCAACAGACATATTCAAGTTTTTCATTAAAATCAGTGATCCTGAAAAGTTAATAGATGTCCTTTCATTCGTAATACCTGGCTTCTTTGTAAAAGATGAAGATGTAGCTGATAAGTTCCAGCAACAGGCACATGACTTCTTCCAGGAAGCTTTTGATAATGAGGAGCTATTAGTAGGCTGCTGGGGCTTATTAGAGATCGCTAACAGGCATTTAGCCGAAGATCCTACTAAGACGAGCGAAAAGCCGTAAATTTGAGCTACGGAGGCACGCCACACATAAGCAACAGAGCCACCGTGAAATCGCAGAGGCATGCCACATAAGAAACAGAGCCACTGCCATAACCTGCATCGCAACGGTGCCTGCTTAATCAGCATATAATCCGCCAAATGCAGGTTTTTTTATTACCTATATTAGCAGCACCAAAACCACTAATCCCCCATGTCAGAAGATCAAAAGAAGATCCTCGAACAACAGCTCTGGAATATAGCCAATACACTTCGTGGCAAAATGGATGCAGACGAGTTTCGTGACTACATCCTTGGTTTCATCTTCTATAAATATTTGTCAGAGCGGATGGAAATATTCGCCAACAGAATTTTAAAGCCCGACAAGATCACTTACAAAGAAATAAAAGAACGTTCTCGTGAAGGCAAAGAATACCTCGAAGCAATTAAAGAAGAGTCGGTAGAAAAACTGGGCTATTTTCTTAAACCATCTGAATTGTTTAGCGAAGTTGCCAAAAGAGGTAACAATGAAGAAGGTGAAAACCGTTTTATTCTTGAAGACATTCAGAAAATCCTCAACAACATTCAGCTTAGCACCATGGGTGCACCTAGTGAGGAAGACTTCGACCACTTGTTTGAAGATATGGACCTCAACAGTACCAAGCTTGGTAAAACACCCGAAGCCAGGAACACTGTTATCGCCAAAGTATTGGGTCATCTCGATAAAATAGATTTCAAGCTGGAGAATACAGAGTTAGACGTTCTCGGCGATGCTTATGAATACCTCATTGGTCAGTTCGCAAGTGGTGCAGGTAAAAAAGCAGGCGAATTCTATACACCGCAGGAAGTAAGTAAAGTACTGGCTAAAATTGTAACCACGGGAAAGAGCAAACTAAAAAGCGTTTACGATCCTACCTGTGGTTCCGGTTCTCTACTCTTACGTGTAGCCAGGGAAGTAAAAGAGGTGGGCAGTTTCTATGGGCAGGAACTTAACCGTACCACTTACAACCTGGCACGGATGAACATGATTCTACATGGAGTGCATTATCGTAAGTTCGACATTAAACAGGAAGACACACTCGAACATCCCCAGCACCTGGATAAACAGTTCGAAGCCATCGTTGCCAATCCACCGTTTTCTGCAAAATGGAGTGCGAATCCATTATTCATGAACGATGATCGTTTTTCACAATACGGAAAACTGGCACCGGCAAGCAAGGCAGATTTCGCTTTTGTACAACACATGATACATCACCTGGCAGAAAATGGCACGATGGCAATTGTATTGCCTCATGGGGCTTTGTTTCGTGGTGGTGCCGAACAGCACATCAGGCGGTACCTGATTGAAGACAAGAACTACCTGGATGCAGTAATTGGATTACCGGCTAACATCTTCTACGGTACCAGTATTCCTACATGTGTCATGGTGTTTAAGAAATGTAAAGAAGAGCCGGATGACGTGCTATTCATCGATGCCAGTGCCGGTTTTGAGAAAGCCGTGAACCAAAACGTCTTACGAGAATCAGACATCAACTCAATAATTGCCACTTATCGTAACAGAGAGGACTCTGATAAATACAGCCGAAGAGTGCCCCGGAAAGAGATTGCGGAAAACGACTTTAACTTGAACATTCCTAGATATATAGACTCATCAGTCGCCGATGTGCCATTGGACATTGATACTTTAGCAGAAGAGATACAGCAACTCAGCGGTTCCGTGGGGCAGATAGATGATGCTATTCGTCAATTCTGTAAAGAACTTAAAATAAAAGCTCCTTTTTAGCTATGCATAATGTTTCACACAGTTCCAAAATCCGATTCACAACTTTAAATAGTGAATGGAAACTCGTAGCTGTTAAGGACATCGTTGATCGAGTATCAAAACCTGTTTTAGTAGAGGAAAAAACATTGTATACACAGATTGGTATAAGATCACACGGCAAAGGCTTGTTTTACAAAGATCCTGTAGATGGAAAATCCTTAGGCAACAAGCGGGTATTTTGGGTTGAACCTGATTGTTTTATTGTAAACATTGTCTTCGCCTGGGAGCAGGCAGTGGCAAAAACAACAAAAGCAGAGCTTGGCTATATCGCATCCCACAGATTTCCGATGTATAAACCCAAAGCGAATAAACTTGATTTAGATTACCTGTTATATTTCTTTCTAACAAAAAAAGGGAAGTTGTTATTGGAAATGGCTTCTCCAGGTGGTGCGGGTCGAAACAAAACATTGGGTCAAAAGGAATTTGAAAGTCTAAGATTAAACCTACCATCCCTAACAGAACAACAAAAAATCGCCACGTTCGTTACTACCATAGATAAAAAACTGCAGCTGCTCAAAAAACAACTGCAGTTACTGGAGCAATATAAAAAAGGAGTGATGCAGCAGATATTCTCGCAGCAACTCCGGTTTAAGGATGATAAGGGAAAAGCTTTTCCGGATTGGGAGAAATGGAAGTTTAATAATGTTTATAATTTCTTTTCTACTAACTCTCTATCCCGTGATAAACTTAATTATGAAGATGGCGAAGTTTACAATATTCATTATGGAGACATTCACACGAAATTTCAAACCCAATTCTGCCTATCCAAAGAAGTGGTTCCATATATAAACAAGGAAGTATCGATCAGGCAAATTGATGATTACTTTTTGAAAGAAGGAGATTTAATATTGGCAGATGCATCAGAAGATCTGGTAGATGTCGGGAAAAATATTGAGATAATTTCTTTAGAAGGTAAAAAAGCTGTTGCTGGGCTTCATACAATTCATGCACGTCCAGATTTATCAAAAATGCAAATAGGGTTTGGTGGCTATTTGATGAAATCCCCGGATGTAAGAGGAAAAATCATGAAAGTAGCTCAGGGTTCAAAAGTTTTAAGTATAGCACCATCCAGATTAGCTGAGTTAGAAATACTCCTTCCGACTAAAGGAGAACAAAGCAAAATCGCCACCTTTCTTTCTGTCATAGACGTTAAAATAAACACTGTTCGGCAACAGCTTACATTAACCCAGCAATGGAAGAAAGGATTGCTGCAACAAATGTTTGTATGAGGAAACGCCATAAACTCTTTAGCTCTCCGCAATTGATTATCAATAGGCAACCCCAAATTTGTGTACAGCTATTGGTGTACTTAAAAAGGTACACTATATTTGCATCAACAGTACTCGCCACGCTAAAGCTCAAAAGAGCTGCGTACCAGGGCGAGTCTTTTGCTTTTATAGCCCTTCCTCACTCTTCCACTCAAACATCAAAGCTGTAGTAAAATGATCTTTAACAAAGAACCATTCACTATACAACAGCATATCGAGCAGCTAAGGCAACGAGGCTTAGCTATCGCCAATGAAGAGCTGGCAACACATTATCTATCGCAGGTAAGTTATTACAGGCTTGCAGGCTACTGGTGGTCTATGCAAAGCGATAAAGAGCAGCATATATTTAAACCCAATAGCAGGTTTGAAGATGTAGTGGCATTGTACAACTTCGATCGGGAATTAAGAATAATATTGTTTGATGTTATCGAGAAAATAGAGATCAGCCTCAGAAGTAAACTCATCTATCATTTGTCGCATGAATTTGATCCGTGGTGGTTTCAGAATACCGGCATATTCCAGGATTCAGGAGCATTGATTGAAACGCTGGCAAGCATCAAGGAAGAAGTGGATCGTTCAAAAGACACCTTCATACGAGAGCACAAAAAAAAGTATAAGGATGATCTTCGTTTTCCCCCGGCATGGAAAACATTAGAACTAACCAGTTTTGGCTCTTTATCTAAATTGTACGGAAACCTGAAGAACACAATCCAGTCGAAAGACACAATAGCCAAAGAACTGGGTGCTGTAAACCATACCTACTTACCAAGCTGGCTCCAATCCATTGCCCAGATCAGAAACTACTGTGCACACCATAGCAGGTTATGGAATAAAAACTTGCCAGGTACACCCAAGTTGCTGCCCAAGCCTCCACACAGGTGGGTTGCTGATGTACCAACAGACACTCAAAAGTTGTATTTGCACCTTTGCATTATGAGATACCTCCTAAACATCGTAGTTCCTGAAAACTCATTTTCTACCAAGCTGCAGGATTTGATTGAAAGGTATCCCTCAGTAGATCCCAATGCCTTGGGCATGAAACCAAATTGGACACAAGAACCCTTATGGAATTGAGTTATGTCTAAACAACCAGAACAAATACTCGAAGAACAACTCGTAGCTCAACTGCAAAAGCTGGGTTATTCATTGGTGCTCATCAAAGATGAAAAACAGCTTCTTGCCAATCTTAAAAAGCAGCTCGAAAAGCACAATAACATCACCTTCTCCGATAAAGAGTTTACCAAGGTGCTAAACATCCTTAGTAAAGGCTCGGTATTCGAAAAGTCCAAAGTCCTAAGAGAACGGCAGCATATTCAAAAAGACAACGGAATAGACTTATACTTTGAGTTCATCAATACAGAACATTGGTGCCAGAACCAGTACCAGGTAACACACCAGGTTACTATGGAAGGCAAATACAAGAACAGGTACGATGTTACTATTCTTATTAATGGATTGCCTTTGGTACAGATAGAACTCAAACGCCGTGGATTGGAACTGAAAGAAGCATTTAACCAGGTAAGCCGGTACCACCGCCATTCCTTTGCAGATGGTTATGGTTTATACCAGTATGTGCAGGTGTTTGTAATAAGCAATGGTGTAAATACAAAGTATTACGCTAACAACCGGTTTCAGCATTTTAAACAAACCTTCTTCTGGACTGATAAAGAGAATAAACGCCTCACCAATATTCTCAATGGGTTTACTTCAGAATTCCTCGAGCCTTGCCACATCAGTAAAATGATAAGCAAGTACATTGTACTGAATGAGACCAATAAAATACCAATGGTCCTTCGTCCTTACCAGTACTATGCTGTAGAGGCAATAATTAACCAGGTGATGAACACGAATAAGAACGGCTACATCTGGCATACCACAGGTTCAGGTAAAACACTCACCTCATTCAAAACGGCACAGGTGCTTACTGGTTTGCCAACTATTAAAAAGGTGGTCTTCGTGGTAGATCGAAAGGATCTCGACTACCAAACAACCAAAGAGTTCAACAGCTTCAGCAAAGGCTGCATAGATGGTACTGACAACACCAAACAACTGGTACAACAGTTTGCTGACGATACAAAGCTTATTGTTACAACCATTCAAAAGCTGAATACTGCCATCAGCAAAAGCCACTATGTGGCTAAGATGGATAAGCTGAAAAACGAAAAAATGGTGTTTATTTTCGACGAATGCCACCGTAGCCAGTTTGGTGAAACACATGCCAGGATAACATCATACTTTCAGAACATACAAATGTTTGGCTTTACCGGTACACCCATTTTTGCAGATAATGCCGTCAAGAACCAGAAAGGCAAACGTACTACTGCAGAACTGTTTGGTGAGTGCCTGCATAAATATGTGATCACTGATGCTATCAGGGATGAAAATGTATTGAAGTTCTCAGTAGAATATGTTGGCAGGTACAAAAAGAAAGACTCAGCCACCGAGATAGATATTGAAGTAGAAGATATAGACAAGAAGGAACTCATGGAGTCTCCAGCCAGGATAGATAAGATTGCAGATTATATTCTGGCACATCACAAACGCAAAACGCATGGTAAAGAGTTCACTGCCATGTTATGCGTAGGCAGTGTTGATACTTTGATCAAGTACTACGACCTGTTCTACAAAAAGAAACAGGAAGGCATACATGACCTGAATATAGCTACAATATTCAGCTATGCCGCTAATGAAGAGGATGCAGATGCAAATGGCTTTATACCCGAAGAAGTCTCAGTGGTTGAAGAATCCCAGGCTTTATACGGCTTAAGTAAACATTCCAGAGAAAAGCTGGAAGAGTACATCGGGCATTACAATGAAATGTTTGGGTCTAAGTTCTCCACCAAAGACAATGAAAGCTTTTACAATTACTACAAGGATATTTCTAAGAAAGTAAAGGAAAGAAAGATTGATATTCTGTTAGTCGTAAACATGTTTCTCACCGGCTTTGATAGTCCTTTTCTAAATACATTATATGTAGACAAGAACCTCAAGTATCACGGGTTGATTCAGGCTTATTCCAGGACCAACAGGATTGTAAATGAGAAGAAGTCGCAAGGCAACATAATGGTGTTCCGCAACCTGAAGAATGCGACAGACGATGCAATCACATTGTTCAGCAACAAGGAAGCCATAGAGGTAATCGTCATGAAACCTTATGAGGATTATGTAAAAAAATTTAATGAGTCTTTCATTAACCTGTTAAAGGTGGCTCCAACTGTTGATAGTGTAAACGAATTGCAATCAGAAGAAGAGGAATTGAAGTTTATTCAGGCTTTTCGTGAGCTGATCAGGATCAAAAATATACTCACTGCATTTTCGGATTTCAAATGGTCAGACCTGTCCATTGCAGAACAGCAATTTGAGGATTATAAGAGTAAGTACCTCGATCTGCACGATAAAGTAAAGAATGATCATCAGAAAGAAAAAGTCTCCATTTTAGAAGATGTAGATTTCGAGTTGGAGTTAATACATAGAGATGAAATAAATGTAGCCTACATACTGCAGTTACTCATCAGGCTCAAATCCAAAGTACGAAAGGATGTACAGAAAGCAGAAAAAGAGATATTTAATCTGCTCAATACAGAGGCTACACTCCGCAGCAAACGAGAATTGGTAGAACAGTTTATAAGAGAGAACTTGCCACTTATTGAAGAGACAGACGAGATACCGGAAGAATTTGAAAAGTTTTGGTCAGTAGAACAGCAAAAGGCGTTTGAAAACTTAGTAGAAGAAGAAAAGCTATCAAGAGAGCGAACACAGGCTTTAATTGAGGATTACCTGTACTCAGAACAACCACCGTTGCGTGATGAATTGCTGGACCTGTTGGAAGCAGAGAAGCCTTCCGTGTTGGAAAGAAAGAAAGTAGGCGAAAGATTACTTGCAAAGATTGTGGCTTTTGTGGAGACCTTTATTAATGGCATGGCAGCATGATCGTGTCATCTTCTAACAATATTATCTTTACTACATGCGTCTCAATATCAAAAACATGGTTTGCCCTCGCTGCATCATGTCTGTAGAACAGATACTGAAGAACAATCAACTTCAATTTTCTTCCGTAAGATTAGGAGAAGTAGAACTAACAAAAGCACCCAACAAAACCCAACTTCAGAAGCTAATAGATGATTTGGAGGCTGTAGGTTTTGAGTTGCTGGATGATCAGCGAAAGCAACAGGTAGAACAGATAAAAAACCTGCTGATAAAAAAAGTTCAATCAGGAGAAATTGAAGAGCACTTTTCCATCAGTAAATATCTTTCAGCGAAGGTGCATAGAGATTACTCTCATCTCAGCCGGTTGTTCACAGAAGTCGAGAGAATTACAATAGAACAATTCTTCATTTTGCAACGAATTGAAAAAGCAAAAGAATGGTTAGTGTACAACGAATTTAGCAATGCAGATATCGCATATAAACTTGGCTACAGTAGTGTACAGCATCTGTCCAGCCAGTTTAAAAAAATAACTGGACTCACTCCTTCATCTTTTAAAAAGATCGGCACACTTAGCAGAAAATTCATTGATAATGTGTGAAAACCTCAATTAAGTGTAAATCTTTTCAATAATAATGTAACACTACTCACTGGCTGTTGCCTCAACTTTATGGTATAAATCTCAGGATATGAGTACCACAAAAAATAATACAATTGAATTGCCGCTGGAGGGTGTGGAAAGTGAGCACTGTGCACTGATCGTAGATAAAGGCTTAAGCAAGCTAAAGGGTATCACCTCACACAGGGTGGAACTCAATAACCACAAGGCGGTAATTACCGCCAATGATGCGGATATTATCCCCGAAGCAGTATCAACCATCAGGGATCTGGGTTATGATGTACAAACAATAAAAGATACATTTCCGGTTACCGGTATGAGTTGTGCATCCTGTGCAGCAAGTACCGAAAGCACCCTTAATGCACAGCCAGGTGTGATCAATGCTACAGTCAATTTTGCCAACTCTTCTGTTCAGGTTGAATATGTACCAACAATAGCCACTCCTGAGAATTTAAAAAGTAGTGTGCAGTCAATAGGCTATGATCTTATTATAGAAAAGTCTAAAGAAGCAAACGAAGCACTGGAAGATTTGCATAGGCAAAAACTGCAGTCTCTTACCGAAAGAACAATTTGGTCTGTGGTGTTATCCATTCCTACAGTTATTATTGGAATGTTTTTTATGGATATGCCTTATGCTAATTATATCATGTGGGCTCTGGCTACACCGGTAATTGGAATATTTGGCAGGCAGTTCTTTATAAATGCTTGGAAACAGGCAAAGCACCGTTCTGCTAATATGGATACACTCGTGGCTCTTAGTACAGGAATAGCCTATTTATTCAGTGCTTTCAATACTCTTTATCCGCAGTTCTGGCATAGCAAAGGTTTACATGCACACGTTTATTTCGAAGCTGCTGCTGTTGTTGTAGCTTTTATTCTCTTAGGTAAATTGTTAGAAGAAAGGGCAAAGGCTTCCACTTCTTCTGCCATCAAAAAGTTAATGGGTTTGCAGCCCAAGACGGTAACCGTAGTGCATAATGGTGAGCACATGATGGAGATACCAATCGAACAGGTGAAGGTGAATGATACTGTACTTGTAAAGCCGGGTGAAAAAATTCCGGTTGATGGCATAGTTGTCTCAGGAAGTTCTTTTGTAGATGAAAGCATGATAAGTGGTGAACCGATTCCGGTAGAAAAACAGGCTGATGCAAAAGTCTTTGCCGGTACAATTAACCAGAAAGGAAGCTTCCGGTTCAAAGCAGAAAAAGTAGGTGCAGAAACATTGCTGGCTCATATCATCAAGATGGTACAGGAAGCCCAGGGTTCAAAAGCACCGGTGCAGAAACTGGTAGATAAAATATCAGGCATATTTGTTCCTATTGTAATCGGGATCGCTGTACTCTCATTAATTGCATGGGCTGTTTTAGGTGGAGATAATGGGCTTACACAAGGCTTGCTGGCATTAGTAACAGTATTGGTAATTGCTTGTCCTTGTGCATTGGGTTTGGCAACACCAACGGCAATTATGGTAGGTGTTGGTAAGGGTGCAGAGAATGGGATCTTGATTAAAGATGCAGAAAGTCTTGAGCTGGCTCACAAGATAGATGCCATTGTACTTGATAAAACAGGAACCATCACAGAGGGAAAGCCACGGGTAACAAGTATTACCTGGACTCGGAATGCTGATCAGTACATAGACATTCTTTTCTCCATAGAAAAGTCATCTGAACATCCTTTGGCTGATGCTGTAACCAAACATTTGGAACCTTCAGCGAAACTAATATCAGTAGAAGGCATCAACGCTGTTACTGGTACAGGTATCACTGCAATGTACAATGGAGAGAAATACTTGGTAGGTACAACTAAGCTATTACAGCAGCATAACCTCAACGTACCGCCTTCTGTAAAAGAATGGAGTGAACAGAAACGATCAGAAGCCAATACAGTGGTATTCTTCGCATCACAAACAGATATCATCGCTGTTATTGCTATTGCAGATAAGATAAAGCAATCATCCGCTAATGCAATTAACAAGCTGAAAGATCTCGGCATTGATGTATATATGTTCACAGGCGATAACCAGCAAACGGCTTCAGCAGTTGCAAAACAGGTTGGTATAGATACTTTTAAAGCTGAAGCAATGCCACAGGATAAAGCAGAATTCGTTAAAAAGCTTCAATCGAAAGGCAAAGTGGTAGGTATGGTTGGTGATGGCATCAACGATAGTCATGCTTTGGCACAGGCAGATGTAAGTATAGCAATGGCAAAAGGAAGTGATATAGCAATGGATGTTGCAAAGATGACTTTAATGACGTCTGATCTGGAAAGAATACCTGCAGCAATTAAGTTGTCAAGAAAAACTGTCAGAACAATTCGTCAAAATCTATTCTGGGCTTTTATCTATAATCTCATAGGTATTCCTATTGCAGCAGGGTTATTGTATCCCTTCAATGGGTTTCTACTTAACCCGATGATCGCTGGTGCTGCTATGGCATTAAGCAGTGTGAGTGTTGTAACAAACAGCCTCAGGCTAAGATTTACTAAACTATAATTCGATAAAAACACAACAATGGAAAGGAAATTCAAAACAAACATCAACTGCAGTGGCTGTGTAGCTAAAGTAACCCCATTCCTTAACCAGGCAGAAGGTATAAAGAAATGGGAAGTGGACACAAACAACCCCGGTAAGGTATTAACAGTAGAAGCCGAAAGCTTATCTGAAGATGAGATTAAAGAGCTTGTAAACAAAGCAGGATTCAAGGCAGAAAGCTTAAACCATTAACAATCAATGGCAGCACTGAGGCTAATAGGCAATGTATTGTTGAAAATTGGGAGGTTCCTCTTTTCACGGCAGAAAAATTGCTGTAAGTGACGCATAATCAAAAGATTGAAATATGAAATACCTGTTTTTAGTAACGATCATCTCTTTTGTATTTGCCTGTAACAGTGGTTCAGATCACGATGATAGCCACAAAGACAGTGCAGATCATACTGCACACACTCAGCAGGAAGGTTCTGGTAACAACGCAATGAAAGATATGCATGATGCCATGAACAACATGATGCAGAAAATGCAAAGCATGAAAGCTACCGGTGATGCCGATTATGATTTTGCGATGATGATGAAACACCATCATGAAGGAGCAATAGACATGGCAAAAGCAGAAGTGGGAGGTGGTACTGATGCTCAATTAAAGCAAATGGCTCAGAAGATGATCGACGATCAACAGAAAGAAATCGATCAGTTTAATCAGTTTATGCAAGGCAACCAACCCACAGGTAATTCAGACTATGGGCAAAAAGCAATGGGTATGATGACACCTATGAGCGAGATCAAAATGGAAAGTGGTTCATTGGATGCAATGTTTGCAAGTATGATGATACCCCACCACCAGGATGCTGTGAAAATGGCTAAAGAATACTTAAAGGTGGCAAAGAATCAGGATATGAAAAAGATTGCCACAAATATTAACCAGACGCAACCCAAAGAAATTCAAGAGTTACAGAGTTGGTTAAAAAATCAAAAGAAATAGGCTAGGCAGCTTCGGCTGCCTCCTCTTTTCGTTGTTCTTTTGAACTTTATAAAAAGATATACCTTTGCTCTAATGAAGCAGATACTTGCTTTCATATTATTGTTCTCCTACAGTGTTGCTGCAACAGGCACGAATATGCAGCTACATTACTGCATGGGTAAACTTTCTGAGGTAAACTGGAACGAGAAATCAGAAAAGAAAACCTGCGGTAAATGTGGAATGGAAAAGTCTGAACAATCAGCAGATAATGGTTGCTGTAAAGACGAACACAAACTGGTTAAGATTGATGACGATCAGAAATCAGCCACAACTAACATCGATCTGGTAAAGCTCCAACAGGTTGAACCGGAAATACAATCTTCTTTTGGCTACGACTTCAATCCTAACAATACATCTTTAATAAAAATACTTCAGGATAGTAATGCTCCACCACGAAGTAGCACCTTAGCCCTTTATAAACGCTATCGCGTTTTCCGTATTTGATTCTACTGCACACCACTAGAGCACCAGGCACATCTGCCAGGCTATAGGCAATTGCCTTACCCCCTTCTTTATTTAATCATTTACACAATAAATAATCATTTATGAAAACGATCAAAGTTCTCTTGCTTGCAGCAGGTACATTCATGGCATCTCATGCATTCGCACAGGAAAAGACTGATACAATCAAAGTCAGTGGTGAATGTGGCATGTGCAAAAACCGTATTCAGAAAGCTTTAAAGATCGAAGGTGTTTCTTCTGCAGTTTGGGATACAGAAACAAAACTCCTCATTGTAACTTACAACAGCAAGAAAATCACCAACGAGCAAATACAAAAGAAAGTGGCTGCCGTAGGTCATGACACCGAAAAATATAAAGCAGAAACTGCAGTTTACAATAAACTACCTGGTTGCTGCAAATACGACCGTAAAGACTAATCACCGTAAGACACAGCTTATATGGTACATCGTAGTATAGAATGGTCATTGCGGAACCGTTTCATTGTTCTGATACTGGTCGCAGGTTTATTTGTCTGGGGTGCAATATCTATAAAGGAAAACCCTATTGATGCCATCCCGGATCTTTCAGAAAACCAGGTGATAGTATTTACAGAATGGATGGGACGTGGTCCGCAATTGATCGAAGACCAGGTTACATACCCTTTAGTTACCAACCTGCAGGGTTTACCACGCATCAAGTACGTAAGGGGATCGTCCATGTTCGGGATGAGCTTCATCTATATTATATTTGAAGACAATGTAGATATCTACTGGGCAAGAGAAAGAGTGCTCGAACGCTTAAGCACAATTTCAAGAAATCTTCCGCAAGGGGTAAGCCCCCAGTTAGGACCTGATGGTACTGGTGTTGGTCATATTCTATGGTACACACTCGATGCACCCGGAATGGATCTCGGAGAGCAGAGGGCTTTACAGGACTGGTATATCAAATTTGGTTTACAGAATGTTCCGGGTGTAAGTGAGATTGCATCTTTCGGAGGCTTTCAAAAGCAGTATCAAATCACTCTAGATCCAAATAAACTGCTCTACTATAAGCTGTCTGTTCCAAATGTTATTAATGCGGTAAGGGTAAATAATAACGAAAGCGGCGGTAGAAAGTTCGAGTTAAGCGACATCGGTTATGTAATTAAGACATCCGGTTTCCTGAAGTCTGTAGAAGAAATACAAAACATACCGGTTAGCACTGTGAATGGTATCGCAGTTCGTATAGCCGATATTGCTACTGTTCAAATGACAGGAGAAACCAGGCTGGGCATTTTTGATCAGGATGGAGAAGGTGAACGGGTGGGTGGAATTGTAGTAATGCGGTATGGTGAGAATGCAGCTCAGGTAATAGAAAGCGTAAAAGCAAAGATGCTGGAAGTGGCAAAAGGTTTTCCGCAAGGAGTTAAGTTTGATATTGTTTACGACCGTGGAGAACTGATACAACAATCAATAACATCTATCAGAAATACATTGATCGAAGAAATGATAGTTGTATCGCTAATTGTGATCATATTCCTGTTTCATTGGCGAAGTGCAGTAAGCATCATTATTCAAATTCCTATCACAATCGCCATCAGCTTTATTTTACTAAATGCTTTTGGCATTTCCTCAAACATCATGTCCCTTACCGGTATTGCCTTAGCTATTGGTGTGATCGTCGACAACGGAATTATCATGAGTGAAAATGCTTATAAGCACTTGGCAGAACGCTATGCTCTTTGGCAAAAACAACAAAAAGGAGGGGCAGACGTATGAAGTGGCTTAAACTAAGAAAAAAGAAAAAAGAAAACTGGATCACAGAAGAAGAACGCCTGTCAATCATTGAGAAATCAAGTAAACAGGTATCCAGAGGTGTATTCTTTGCAACGGTTATCATCATCACTTCATTTTTGCCGGTATTCATGCTTACAGGTCAGGAAGGAAAAATGTTTCATCCTGTGGCATTCACAAAAACATTTATCATGATTGTGGATGCACTGCTTGTACTTACGTTAGCACCGGTACTCATTTCATTCTTCATGAAAGGCAAGTTCCGTCCCGATAATGCTAACCCGGTAAACAGGTTTTTAGAACGGATATACGAGCCAATAATTAGATGGGTGATGAGGTGGAGAAAAACAACTTTGGGCATCAATATAGTTGCATTACTGATTTCAATTCCACTACTCAAAAGCCTGGGTACAGAGTTCATGCCTCCGCTTGATGAACAAAGCATCTTATTTATGCCTGTTACGTTACCAGATATTTCCAATGCAGAAGCAAAAAGAATATTGCAGGTTCAGGATAAGATCATCAAATCAGTACCCGAGGTTGATAAGGTGTTAGGTAAAGCTGGCAGAGCCAGTACAGCAACTGACAATTCTCCTATCAGTATGATCGAAACCATCATCATGCTTAAACCGAGCAGTAAATGGAGAGATGGAGTAACAAAGGCTGATATCATCAAAGAACTCGATGCAAAGCTTCAGATACCTGGTGTTGTCAATGGGTGGACACAACCCATCATTAACCGTATCAACATGCTTGCAACAGGCATAAGAACCGATGTTGGTATCAAAGTGTATGGTCAGGATCTCAATACAATTGCATCCGTTTCAGAAAAAGTAAAAGCAGCTCTTGAAGGAACATCTGGTGTTGCAGATCTTTATGTGGAGCCAATAACAGGTGGTAAATATTTATCAATCAATGTACGTCGTGCAGACCTTGGCAGGTATGGCTTAAACGTAGAAGATGTAAATCAAACCGTAGAATTTGCTTTAGGAGGATCACCCATCGGGCAAACCGTTGAAGGTCGCCAACGCTTTACCATTAGTGCAAGGTTGGCACAGGAATATAGAAATAGTGTTGAGCAGATAAAACGTATCCCGCTACAGTCTCCGGCATTCGGCGAAGTACCGCTAAGTGCTGTGGCAGATATAAAGTTTGAAGACGGTCCGCCAATGATCAACTCCGAAAATGCTTTACTACGTGGAGCAGTACTTTTCAATGTTCGTGGAAGAGATTTAGGCGGAACGGTGAAAGAAGCAATGGAAAAATTGAATGCCGAAAAAGGTATTTTACCTGCGGGCTACTTTCTGGAATGGAGTGGGCAATATGAAAATCTTATCAGAGGTCAGAGAACGTTGATGTGGATCGCTCCTATTGTACTCGTCATCATCTTTTTCTCATTGTACTTTGCTTTTCACTCAATAAGAGAAGCTTTCCTCAGCCTCATCACTATTCCTTTTGCATTGATCGGTGGTGCATATATCATATACTTCTGGGGTGTCAATTTATCTGTTGCAGTGGCTGTAGGTTTTATTGCATTGTTTGGAATTGCAGTGGAAACAGGTATTGTAATGGTCATTTATCTAAATGATGCCATGCGTCAGTTAATTGAACTGAAG
Organism: Bacteroidota bacterium; assembly: GCA_023386555.1. GTDB lineage: Bacteria > Bacteroidota > Bacteroidia > Chitinophagales > Chitinophagaceae > JAEZDC01. Next base: position 214,936 of record JAEWJK010000006.1, read on the forward strand.
GGCAATTCCAGCCAGACCATAACCAAAGCTGATCTCAGGGAATATGTGATACATGGTGCCGCAAAACGATTAAGACCTAAATTAATGACGGTTTGTGTTTCGTTATTCGGTTTGGTACCGGTGCTTTGGGCAACAGGAGTAGGAACAGATGTGATGAAGCCCGTGGTACTTCCTATGATTGGCGGTGTGTTTACTTCTGCTGTTCACATATTGCTGGTAACGCCTTTGATCTTCCTTATGGCAAAGGAATACGAATTACGAAAATTTGGAAAACTGGAGGTGTACGATGTTAAACATTAAATCATTCTTCTTCCTGCTTTTAGTATCTCCACTGGTAGCAAATGCACAACAAAAGGAAGTCTTGAGCCTTGCTGAGATCTTCAGCCGCATAGACAGTAACAATCTCCAGTTAAGAAGCTACGGCTTAAGAGCAGAGGGTTATAAATATAGCGCAGATGCCGCAACAGCATGGATGCCACCTATGGTGGGATTGGGTACATGGCAAACACCTTATCCTTTCCAAAAAGTAATGGACGATAGAGATAAAGGCATGCTAATGATAAGGGCTGAGCAGGAAATTCCGAACCCTGCTAAATTAAAAGCCAAAAAAAATTATATCGAATCGCAGGGAAATATTGAGAATGCTTCAAGATCAGTTGCTTTCAATGACCTCAAAGCACAGGCAAGAAGGCAGTACTTCACCTGGATGATCGCTTTGCAACGAATAAACATCATCCAGAGAAATGAAAGAGTGTTGGAAACGATGAAGAAAATTGAAGAGGTTCGTTATCCTTACAATCAATCTCAGTTAAGCAGTGTTTACCGGGCAGAAGCTGAGATACAGAAGAACAAAACAATGCTCGTGATGCCAGAGGGCGAAATTGCTAAAGCAAAGGCATACCTGAATGCATTAATGAATAGACCAGGTGACGTTCAATTTACTATTGACACAAGCTACCAACCTTCATTCGAAGCTTTCAGCAGCTACGATACCGCAAGCCTTTCAGTAGTACGAAAAGATGTGCTGCGGATGAATGAAAGTATTAAGTCTATGCAGTTAAACATTGAGGCAATGAAGCTGGAACGGAAACCTAGCTTTCGAATCCAGTTCGATCATATGTCGCCCTTTTCTTCCATGATGCCACAGGCATTTAGTGTAATGGGAATGATATCTATACCAATTGCTCCTTGGTCAAGAAAAATGTACCAGTCAGAAATCAAGTCCATGCAGTTCAACATAAATGCAATGGAAACAGAGAGAGCCGGAATGTTGCAGGAAACACAAGGCATGTTGTACGGTATGCAGGCAGAGATTCAAACCATGCAGCGAAGAATAAAAACAATGGAAGAAAAAGTGATTCCTGCTTTACAGAAAACTTTCGATGCGAGTTACATCACTTACCAGGAAAATAAACTATCACTTACAGTTGTTCTGGATAACTGGGAAGCATTGAACATGATGTTGCTTGATGTGTTGGATGAGAAACAAAAATTATATCAAATGATCGTGGATTATGAAAAAGAGCTATACAGGTAACATAATCATGCTGGTGGCAGTGTTGATGCTCTTTTTTTCCTGCAAGGAGAAAACAAGATCCGGCGTCACCGTCACTACACATCAGCATACAGATGCACAAAAGTACACTTGTCCAATGCATCCGGAGATCGTAAGAGATCAGCCGGGTAAATGCCCGATATGTGGAATGGACTTAGTGCCAATAAGCAATTCAAACGAAATGACAGTTGATAGTAGTTTATTGCACTTACTTAAACCAGTAAATGAACAAGTGGTTACATCCATACCAACGATACAGGCAGAAGATGCTACAAGGATTCTGTCTGTTCCAGTGCAAGGAATCGTTAGCTATGATACAAGGAAACAGGTAAGCCTTTCCAGCAGAGTAGCTGGTCGTATAGAAAAAATGTACATCAGGTATAATTATCAACCAGTAAAGAAAGGACAATTGGTAATGGAAATATATTCACCTGATTTGGCAGCAGCACAACGAGAGCTTATTTATATCAGTCGGAACGATAATAACGTTTCGCTGTTACAAAGAGCAAGAGAACGATTGTCATTACTTGGTATGAATGCAGCCCAGATAAACCAGGTAGAAAAGTCTGGCAAAGTATCTTACCGTATACCGGTGTATAGTTCTGTCTCTGGTTTCATTGTTGAAAAGTCGCGGGTAACAGGCAATAATAACACAACTGCAGCCTTACCACCGGCAAGTTCATCATCAGATGGCATGAGCGGAATGGGTGGTGGAACGTCCGGCAGTAATTCGGTTACACAACAACCATCATTCAATCAATCTCCCGTATTAATTAGGGGAGGTCAATATATCGGAGCAGGTGAAACAATATTTACGGTATATGAAGCAAACAACATGATAGCGGAGTTTTCCTTCACACCATCACTTGCTGCAGAAATAAAGCCGGGACAAAAATTGGTTTATCATCCTGTCTCAAATTCCAATGATGTCCGGGTCGGTACTATAGGCTTAATTGAACCGGTTCAGAAAAACGGTCAAAGCTTCACTGTTGCAAGAATATACTTGTCAGCTACAAACCTTAATACTGGTCAGTTATTAACTGCAAACATTCCAGTAGTAAAAAAAGGTGCTTATTGGCTGCCGGAACAGGCAGTACTGCAACTCGGCAGCAAAGCAGTAGTCTTCAAAAAAGAAAGCAAAGTGTTCATACCAAGAGAAGTGCAGACAGGCATCAGAACACAAGGGTTAGTGCAGGTACTTGAAAACATTTCCGATTGGCAGGTGGCTCAGAATGCAAGTTACCTGGTAGATAGCGAAAGCTTTGTAAGATTCAATTCAAATAGTGAGAAATGAAACATCAACTTAAATCTATTATATACCTGCTCATTGTTTTTGCTTGCATAATATCACTTGCAGCATGCAAGAACAAGAAAGTAGAAGCTTCAGCAAACGCTACTACTGAGAAAAAGCAGACATACACTTGTCCGATGCATCCACAGATTGTAAGTGATAAGCCAGGCAGTTGTCCGATATGTGGAATGGATTTAGTTCCTTTTGATAAGACCAATGTATCTGACACACTCACTTTAAGTCAATCACAACAGGCTTTGGCAAATGTCACTACAGACACAGTTAAAACAGGTGCTTTTGCAACAGTTAAGCGGTTAAATGGAAGAGTTGCAGTTAATCCATCTCAGTCCGAATTCATTTCAAGTCGTGTAGCTGGTAGAATTGAAGCACTTTATGTACGGGAAACAGGTGTAGCGGTAGGTATTGGTCAACCTCTGTATAAGATATATTCAGAGCAATTATCAGCTTTACAACAAGAGTATTTAGTCACACTGGCACAGGCAGTAAGCTTTCCTGAAGACAAAAAATTTCAACAACTTGCATCAGCTGCAAAAAAAAAGTTGCGTTTATACCATCAGTCCGACGCACAGATAGAACAGCTGGCAAGATCAAATAAAGTCAATCCTTACATTACCTATCCCTCTCCCGCTAGTGGCATTGTTTCAGAAATATTAGTTTCCGAAGGGCAGTATGTAGCAGAGGGATCTTCGATCATGAGCCTTGAAGGTTACAGCAATGTTTGGGTAGAGGCTGATATCTATCCTTCCGAAGCCAACCTTATAAAAAAAGGAGCTACCGTGAAAGTAACAGTAGCCGGATTTGAAGATCAACCCCAGAACATGAAGATTGACTTTATTGCACCAGCTTTGCAGCCGGGAAATCAATTATTGACTGTAAGGGGTAGCATACCAAATATTCGGAGCCAATTTAAAGCAGGGATGCAGGCTATTGCAGAAATACCGGTTACGCAAACTTCAGCTTCTATTACCTTACCGGTTGATGCTCTAATAAGAGAACAGCAAGGTGCACATGTGTGGATACTTGCAGGTACAGGGAAATTCATTCCTAAAATGGTGGAAACAGGAACTGAAAATTTTAATCGGGTAGAGATTATCAATGGTTTAAAAGAAGGTGATATCGTCGTTGTTTCAGGAGCTTACCTCCTGTATAGTGAGTTCAAACTAAAAAAAGGCAAAGATCCAATGGGAAATCATAATCATTAACAAACAGGATATATGAAATACTTTCTAAACATATATAAAATACTATCTGTCCTAATTGTCTTTACTGCTTGTTCAGGTAAAGAACAGGATAAAACAAAAACAGAGACAAAAGTGCACGATCATTCGGATGTAAAAGAGGGCGATACAAGTAATACTGTTACTGCACCTGTTTTAAAGAATAATCATCTGAATGCCGTATATCAGCAATATATTCAATTAACAACTGCACTCACAAGCAACAACTTTGTAGAAGCTAAAATTGCGGCAAATGCTATTGAAGCTGGAGCAATAGAGATCAATGGTGGTAATGGTATTGCAATTGCCTCAGCAAGAATCACTGCAGCAGCTGATATAGAGGCTCAACGTGCAGCTTACTCAACCTTAAGTAAGAATATAGAACAGCTCATAAGAAAAGAAGGACTGGCAACTGGAAAATTGTACGTTGATTATTGTCCCATGGCTTTAGATGATAAAGGCGCTACATGGATCACTTCAAATAAAGATATTCGCAATCCATACTTTGGCGATAAGATGCTGGAGTGCGGCGAAATACAAGACACTATTAAATAACAAAATATGAAATATTTCATTCTGCTGGCTTTCTCTTTAATTGTATCAGCTTCTTATGCTCAAAAAGAGGAGGTATGTTATAACCCTAATTCAATCAAAGACACAACTAAGAAAAGTATCAAGTCAGTTGCTGAAGCAAAAATTGGTTCAACTGACTTCACAATCAACTATCATTCACCTGGAGTTCGTAAGAGAATTATTTGGGGAGGGTTAGTGCCTTATGATGAGGTTTGGGTAACAGGTGCTCATAATGCAACCACAATTACTTTCAACAAAAATATAATCGTTAGTACCGTTGAAATACCAGCTGGTAAATATGCCATCTTTACCATACCAGGTGAGCAGGAATGGACTTTCATCATTAATAAACATTGGAATCAGCATTTGGCATCGGAATACGATGAGAAAGATGATGTTGTAAGAGTAAAGGTGAAACCTTCAGAAGTGCAGCATCTGGAAAGACTTCAATATTTCATTGAAGCAGGTGAAGGAAAAACGGGTAGTATATTTGTGATCTGGGAAAAGAAAAAGGTCAGTCTGCCTTTCAAAGTTCTTTAAGCCTGGCAACTACAGGCATCTCCGGCAGGCAACTGCTTTTGTCATTTTCGCTAATGATCTTTAGTGCAAAAGCAGTAGCCTGCAAGTTTTATATATCGGCATGCTTCCCATACAATGGCATAAGCAAGTTTCTGGTCAATTGATAAATGCCACAATTACATATAATTCTTATGAATATTATTGAATGGTAAACAGAGTAGATCTAATTTGATTTTCATATTGTATTTGCATAACATAAACGCCTTTAGATATGTTAGTAACATCTAAGGACAATGTATTTGTTCCCTGAACTAAAGGCTTTGTATTTTGCTGTACAATTCTTCCAGTTTGATCCATAATTCTCAGCTCAGCCTTACCTTTTAAAGGAGAGGTTAAAATAACCTTTATTATGTCTTTTGCGGGATTAGGATAAACCGACAACTGATCAATGTTATCATTACATTTAGAACTTATTATTGTGCTATATGTAAATCTTCCATCTTGATCAATCTGTTTTAAACGATACACCCCATTGCCTTTATCATTGTCTTTGTATTTATAAGGAACAGATATGCCTGAAAATCCAGCTGCTGGTAAGGAGCCAATAACATTCCAGCCATCGCCATTGTTTTTTTCAATATCAAACCTTTGGCTATTTTGTTCAGACGTTGTAGCCCATGAAATAATTGTTGCATCTTCTTCACATGTGGCATTAAGATAGGCATATCTTACAGGTAAAGGTACCGAAGCTCCATACACTTTCGCAAGCCTATTCCTCCCTGTGTCATTGTATGCAGTGAAAACCCCACCGATATAGATATCGTTTGATGTTGATATGCTAAGACTAGTTAGTTCCTGTTGAATTAAGTTTAGGTTGCCTTCGGCAAAAGTTTGATCATAGTCGCCATTTGCAAGGATTCGGCCTAGAAAGCCTAAATAATGATGTTGCATTTCTAGTGAAGCTGCACCTTCGTGGCCCATATAGACTATTTTACCATCAGTTTGTAGGCTTAAATTTAGGATTTGAGCATTTGTCTTGGGAAAACTAAATGTTCCGTCAATGGTTCCGTCTGGGTTTAAACGTACGAGGCCATTTGCAGCACTACCTCTATAGCTTGAGAAATTTCCGCCAACAATAATTTTCCCGTCAGCTTGTAACCTCACTTTGAAAGCCATGGGCATAGAATACGGTGGCGGGTTATTAAACCCTGTTCCAATATTGAAAGTTCCGTCAATACTGCCCGTTGTATTGATTCGTACAATCCCGTTGCGAGCAAATCCATTAAAGGAAGTAAATCCCCCAACGGCTATGATCTTGCCGTCACTTTGCAATTGCATGGAGTATACTCTCGTGCCGCCTCCAAATCCAGTTCCTGGATTAAATGTAGCATCAATGCTACCGTCTGAGTTTAACCTTGCGATGCAGTTCCTTGTTGTACCATTATAGCTTGTGAAGCTACCGCCAATTAAAATTTTTCCATCGGGTTGAACAACTACGGATTTAATCGCACCAGTTCCCGTTCCTGCGCCTGGATCAAAGCTCGCATCTAAAGTACCATTTGGGTTTAGTCTTGCAATATCTATTCTATTTATGCCATCATAACTGTCAAAATCTCCTGCAACTATTATTTTGCCATCATTTTGAAGAGCTACATCATACACAATTCCTTGAGTTAAGGTAGCTTCAAACTTTGAATCAAATGAATTGTCCATGCTTCCATCTGCAGATATTCGAATTATGTTATTCGTATTTTTTCCTTGATAGTTTGTAAAACGTCCCGCTGCAATTATTTTTCCATCAGTTTGGATCGCCGTTGCAAATACACCCGCTAGTGAAGTAGCGGTAAGTGGAAAAGGTTCTGAAATACCAAATGGCTTATTGAAAGATGAATCATAATCTCCATTATTATGGATGCGTATCAATTTATTATTAGAAGACAAGAGAAATTTATCGTTAATGAGCTGCATAGCTCCACCCATGAACATAATACCACTTTGAAGGTTGAAAGTAGGATCATCTAACCCGTCTGCATTCAAACGTTTTAATTGCCTTAAAGGAGAGATTGAAGAGTTTTTTTCCTTAACTAATATTTTTCCATCCTGTTGTATTATAAACCCATGTTTGTCCCCATATTCTGCTTGAATTAGAATATTGGCACTTGTAGGATATTTTAAAGGAAAGGTATTGTCAAGTGTACCGTCTTCGTTTAATCTGGCCAGCTGATAAGTAGTGTTAGTTGCATACACGTGGATCGAACCAATGACAATTATCTTTCCGTTGCTTTGCGATTCGAACTGCCCTATATCCCAATAGATAGCTTGTGTGGTTGACCCGAAGGTGAACGTAGGATCAACAGTTCCATCTGAATTTCTTCTCGTTAAGGTATATGAATCAGACATTAAAATTTTACCGGAAGGCAAAATTTCAACATTCGGTCCAAAAACATTAGAAGGATTAAAAGTAGCATCCAAGGTACCGTTGAGGTGTAGCCTTGCTACACCAGGTCGAGGAGTACCGTTATAGTGGCTAAAATAGCCAGATATAATGATTTTTCCGTCAGATTGAAGGTCAACGTCAGTGATGGCCCCGGATTCAGGAAAGGATGCGGTAGTCCCGCTTCCAACTGTAAACGAAACATCTAAGGAGCCATCTGGATTCAAGCGGGCAAGATTTTTACGGGGTTGTCCTCCAAAGGTCCAAAATTCACCTGCTACTAGGATCTTGCCATCGTTTTGCACGGCAATTGCAAAAATTCTTCCATTGGTATTGTTCGAAGAGGCAAAACCCCAGCCGGCGTCGAAGGTGCGGTCTAACGTTCCGTCGGCATTTATTCTAAATATTCCTGATTTTTCGAACTTATTATATTCCACTCGAAACCCTGTACCTACTAATATTTTCCCGTCTGGCTGTTTTGCATATGCTGTCCCAGCTCTGCCCTCACCCCGACCATATCCTAGATCAGTCGGGTTAAACTGTGTATTTAAATATCCAGGCTGGGCATTAGTTTTGATAAATAGGGCAAATACAAAAGCGATGATAATGAATAGCCTGTGTCCGTTTTTCATGTTGTGCACTGAATGAAGTTTTATTAATTAACTTTCCAACGTTCCATTGTATATGTATATGCAGCTTGCGCATTTGCTTTGCCAACAAGATAGTAACTACCCGGTGGTAAACTCAATTCAAATAAACCTGGTTCATTGCCATCTGCACCTGCATACGTTGAGTAGTGCTGAAAAGTACTGCCACTTTGAAAGGCAGCAAGTTGGTTAGCAGGTATCACATAAAAATTCATATTAACATTACATCCATCAATAAAGTATCGGTAACCACTACTTATGGTGAATGCATGCCACATTCTTTGATTGGTACTAAGGGTATTAGCGCCTTGAATTGGAAAGTCGAAAAAGGTTGATCTGTCACTTGCAGGTAATTGAATATCACGGTCAAGTTCCAAAGAAACCTTGTTAGTTGTACTACCAGGATTACGATGCCCAACATAATAAGTTCCTGGACTTAAGTTAACATATAGGGTCCCATTAGTGCCATTAAATTGTCCAAAATGAGTATAGCTATTTCCGTTTATAAAATTATTATATTGGTTTTGAGGAATAATTGCTGCACGAGCAGCAAATTGTGAAGTAAATCTAAATACATAAGTCGCCGTTGTTGAGACTGTAAATAGCTCCATTTTATTTCCTCCTGCAGCGGTATTATAATCAGCCCAGGATACCATTTGTGTGTTAGGTAGGGTTACAGTAGGTGTACTTCCTCCGCCTCCAGTTCCTCCTCCGGTGCCTCCTCCATTATTCCCCCCGGATATCAGTTCAATTCTATTGCAACCACCACTAGTTGCCGTAACAGTTCCACTCCAAGTCTGTCCATTACAAGATGCAGTATAGTTATGACTTCCTGCAGGAAGCTGGAAGGTGGCAAAACCAGTAGTTCCACAAGATGGTGCAGTTGATGAGTAATTCGTTATTATTCTTGATTCACCGTTACAGCTAACAGTGATATTCCCACAATTCAAATTTGATGCAGTCCAAAACGTAACTTGTCCAGTGGTAGAACCGCCTCCACTTCCACCACCTCCCGTGCTATTATTAGTTAATTCTATTTTATTACAATTTCCCGCACTGATAATCACAGTGCCACTCCAAGACTTGCCACTACAAACAGCAGAATAAGAGTATGTACCTTCCTCCAACGAAAATGTAGCTGCGCCACTTGCTCCGCAGGTTGGTGTGGAAGATGAGTAACCTGTTATATTCTTCGCAACTCCACCACAGGTGACTGTTATCTGGCCACAATTTAAATCACTGCTAATCCAAAACATAACTTCTCCTTTCTTTGAGGCAGGAGATGCATCGGTTGCTTTTTTTGTACAACCGCTTAGAAGTATAACAAGCAATATTAGCATGTTAATTTTAAGCACCAGAAATTTCGGTGTCATAATGTATGGCTTATTGATTGAAGAATAAACTCCTTAAATGGATCATTTCCGTTACATAATTTTTGTATGCAGTAAACAGAAAATGTTATGTAGTATTTGGCATAGGGTGAAATGTTAGAATATGTTATGAAAGGAGATTATTTTAAATACAACGCAAGCGTTATACAATAGCAATTTCCAAGTAATTATTATTCTCAATCACAAGCGCTCCTCTGATTACCCAACAAAAATAATTGCAGTATTTCCCTATACAATACCCAATGTTGGGTAATTTCAATTATAAAATTTTATTGATTGAATATGAATTCCGATTCGAAAGCTTTTTATTAGTTCGTTTTCTCTTTATTTTTATTTATCTCGATCAGAAGCATGTTGTTTGGATTTTCAAGTAAATGATATCAATGCTTATTAACAATATGCTTGTAAAGTATGGATGAATTAAAAAACTATTTTGCTCAAACGACCCTAAAGAACAATGAAGCAAACTAAACTTTCCCTCGCCGACAGAATTGCAGAAAAAATATCTTCAGTACATAGCTTAGCTCAGGAAATTCCTGGTGTCGTTATGATACATAACATGCGAGATCTTACAATCGAATATATGTCCCCAAGAGGTCTTAAAATTCTAGGGGTAACATTGCAAGAACTTGTCGAAATGGGCTCTGATTATTACCAAAAATTTTTTAATGCAGATGAGACGAAAGAACAAGTCCCAAAGATGATTGGTTTACTCGAACGCAATAATGATGACGAAATAATTGCTTTATTTCAACAGGTGCGTCGATCTATTAAAGAGAATTGGGACTGGTATTGCACTTCATTGAAGATTTTCATGAGAGATGATGAAGGTAAACCGCTACTCACCATTGCAATTGCAATTCCGATAGACCCTAATCATAATTTAAGTGATAAAATCAGTAGACTATTAGAAGAAAATAATTTTTTACGGCAAAACAGTGATAAATTCCATGAACTTTCAAACAGAGAAAAGGAAGTTCTAAAACATCTAGCACTTGCTAAAAGTTCTACAGAAATAGCAGAGGAAATTCATATTTCTCCACACACAGTTGATACTCATAGAAAGAATATTAAACAAAAGTTAGGCACCAACAGTATGTATGAACTAGCAAAATATGCACTGGCGTTTGGATTGATATAATATAAACTTTTTTACTTGTTTGTCTTTGACTTTAACATCCTAGTCTGGATACAATCTTAACACAGGCAACTGCTTTTGTCATTTTAGCAAATGATTTATAGTGCAAAAGCAGTAGCCTGCAAGTTTGATCTATCCAGCATGATTCCCACACAATGGCATAAGCAACTTTACCATGCCGGATAAAGATTGCTAATGCCATACCTGCCCACCTTCAGCTTTTGTATTATTGGCAACAACAGATAAATAATATCATCTTCACATCTTCCATCATCTTGCCCACGCTGCACCGGTAAATAGGTCTCACTTCAGCATCGTCATGCAATTAGACATGCCAGCCCATGCAATCAAAAAGCAAATACTCATTATAGCCCTTTTAAGGCTTGCTTTTACATTGCATGCCGCTTTTCAGGCTGTCCCTTCGCAGAGCCTGTCCCGCTTTGCGGGGCTCCGGGTCATCCTTCAAGCGGTTACAGGCTGTCATGCTAATTGCAATTCCTCAGCTTTCGTTCGGGCAGCTCCTGTGTCCATCACAACCCTTCATTCATTCGCTCCTCACTTCCGCTTCATTTCACCTCGTGCCCTTGCTTTGCTTGCTTTAACATGGCACACTTTGCCATCTCACTGTGCTTAGTTAAGTGTGCACATAGCTTTGCAAGCTGCAGCCTGGCTGTCACCCTGAGGCTCACGAAGGGCACTGGGTTTCATTTCGCTTCATTCGTCGCTACTTCATTTCAGTATTGCTCTGTCCACCCGCTGCCAATAATTTTGCTCGCCGGTAGCCCCACTACGGCTGCGTTCAGTAAGTGCTGCCCATAACACATGATCCATTATTGCTAATTCGTCCCTCATTACGCAATGCAGCACTAACTTCACTTGCATAGTTCGGCTGCCTCCGTACCGCAAGCGGAAATAAACTGCGGCAGCCTCCTATGGTGCTGCCCATCGTTGTGCCGGTGGCACAACTTTACTGTGCAGCCACCGTTGTGGGGGCTCGCAAGCCACGTCCGGGGCTGCCTTCGGTTTCCTTTGCACAAAAGCTTAGCTAAACCTTCGTTGCCCTCCCGTGGCTTTCACGGCTCGCTGTGCCGGCTAAGCTTCGCAGCCATTACTCCTGGCTGCGGCTAGGCTTCTTTTAGCTCAAGGCTGTTTTACCGGTTGAGCTAATTATTGTAGCTTGTCTTCTATATGGATAACCCTTGGTGTTTAATAAGTGAGGATTCTAAGATTTTGGAAATCGATGCTCCCTATATAGATCGACATAATAATAAATTTCGCGATCTACCGGAAAGATGCATTTCTACAATTGATTATCCCGAACCTTTTGTTGGTTCACCTTTAGCAGATATTTTCATTCTCCTTGCTAATCCAGGTCGAAATATTTACAATGAACAATCTATTGTTGAACGAATTAAGAACGAAAATCTGTCGTCACTTTTTTTAAATAATCTTCGTCATATTGGCAATGAAGATTTCCCATTTTACTACTTGAATTCAGTATTAGATTGGCATCCTGGCTATGAATGGTGGAATAATGCCTTGAAAGGTTTGGTTCAATTAAGCAGTCCAGAATTATTAGCAAAAAAAATTTGTTCGGTGGAGTTGTATGGCTATCATTCCGTACAATGTGAAAAAGCTTTTTTAAAAAATAAAAACTCTCTTAAATCGTCAGATTACTCTTACTACATGGTTAGTAAAGCTATTGCCGAAGAAAAGATTATACTACTACCAAGAGCCGTTGGTGAGTGGTTTAAGAAAGTACCTGCTTTGAAAGATTACGATAATTGTTTCATCGTTGCGGGAAATAGAGGTATTGAATTTTCAGAAAATACTATTTCTCCCATAGCTATGAAAAAGATCAAACAATTATTGATTTAGTGAGGAACACTTTAAACACAAGCAATTATTTTGTCCCATAGGTTTACGATCCTTCCTTGAATTTATTGTAAATGCTAAGGGATGATTTTCATGCATAAAATAATAATATTCTTGAAGGCATGAAAAAGGATCTCTGCTAATAGTTGCCCTATTCACTTTTTGTAATTCTTCTTCAGTTTCCAATGGCGATTTCCAGTAATTCGCACATCTATTTTCTATATCAATTGCTTTCTCTTCTACTAATAATTTCTTTTGACGGTCGTTTCTAAAGGATAAATATGTATAGATAACCCTTTGAAAGGAATACTCACTTTCGTGGGCATTAACTACATGTGCAACTTCTATGGCAGCATTTGGGAACTGCATGTTCAAACGTTTTTCCGCTATTTCTCCTATGTAGCGATATGTCGCCACTTTACCCAATGGAATTTGTTTGATAGTTTCAAATATTATTTGATGATAATGATGTCGCACTTCTTTCATTTGTTTTGGTTCTGATTTTCCTAAAGTGTCCACTTTTAAAATTTGATAATTGCCAGCGTATAGGCAAGTTATGCCTTTTAGGGTCGGCAAGTTCTTCGCCACACCTTCGGTGTGTCTTGCCTACGGTTTTTGCATAAAATCTCCACCTTTCGTTTCGCTTGTGCTTCGCAAATCTTGCTCAACTCCCAGGTAGTATTTTCTGCTGCAAAACCTTGCCTCCCTTGCTCTGCTGCATTTGGGTTGCCTATCGCTGGCATAATTGCGTTGGTGCAGTTATTAAAACCAGCGTAACAATGATATGTTTATTCCGCAGGTACGCTGTTATCATGCTGCAGCATTAATGCAGCCTCATGTCTTCTTTGTTTTGGCTAAAGGCAACAACGCCGGGCAACCTTCTTTTAAGCCCTGGACTAATTGCTTTCAGGTTGTCTGTAATAATAACAACTGGTTCGACTTTTACTTCTGGCTGTGCTATGGTTTATTTAAAGCCGGAAAGTTCAGGCAGTACCAGCGAGGTTCAGTTATTCCATTTATTAATAAAGGAGATGTTCAGGAATTGCTCAGAGATCTGGCACCGGTTATTTATCCTAACTGGCAGAAGTACCAGCAAATCGTTGAAGCACTTGGCAAGCTGGAAAAGAAGAAGACTTCATTAGCAGAACAGATCATCGCATCCGAAAAGTTGCAGTCTTATCTTATTAATTCATACTTCCACAAAATGGAAGCAATCCAAGTAAGCTAAATTCCTTCACACTTTCGGTAATTGCCACAGCTTTTGCCGGAAGTGTTTTTCAACAGCAAAATTAGCTACGGCAGACCTGCACACAGAGCCTAATAAAAACCAAAAGACTACGGCATAAACACAGGATCTGACGCACTGGCTGTCACACTGAGGCTCCTGAAGTGCCATCTTTTATTCCGTTTCCTTTTGGTTTTTGATCTGCCTTAGCTGGTAGTGGCTGCATAAAAAACACAATTATGCAAAAGCAGCTACGTATCATTACAAGTCGTCGTATCTCAGTAAATCCATTTGACGCTTCTTTGTCCTTAATTCCTCCCTGCTTTCCATCTATGGCATTTAGTAAGCACATTGGCAGGTTGCATGTACATTATCGTCCTTTACCAGGTGTTAGGGTGTATTATTTTAAAGTATTCAGCTTATATGTTTGGTGCTTTCCTTCCGGTCGTCGTCAGTTAAATGCATTGCCTTTTTAGGCTTTGCATGAAAAAAGGGACCTGAAAAGATCCCTTCACAATTTCTACCGTCACCACAACAAGCAGAACTATTTTTTTCGAAACTTACTAACCACCAATTTAAGAAGTAATGAAACACTAAAACTAACCACCGCACCAATCGAAGCCAGGACAACTGTTTTTCCCATCTCAGCACTACTCACATTCAAAAAGAAGATCAGCAAGGTTCCTCCGGCAGTTCCAAATTTCGTAGAACCATCTATTTGAAAATTATGTTCCATCTTCTTCGGTTTTAGGTGTTTCACCAGGTTCTTCGCATACTGCAGTCTGACTAACTGCACTGGCAACCATTGAAGCAACTCCCAGGTATCCTGCTACTTTAATGATCACTGCAGGAAGTGCAACCGGTGCAGTGATTATCGTACCACTTACGGCTCCCAGCAGCAAACCAATGTTTCTCACTTTACGGAAGAACTTTGGCGTTTTTGATTTCACTCTTTGCTTCAGTTTCATATTCCAGGGATTTGATTGTTATAAATACTTTTTCTGTTTTCCAGGCATGTTCAAGTACCTGGTGTAGCTTATCCCTCGCTATTCTTGATCGTAATCCTTTCCCTTCTGCAGTAAGTATAGAAACAGGAGCAATACAACCTTTGAGTTCCTTCTTTGCATCATTTGCAGGATGAATAAGGATATAAGATCTTCCTTTCACATTCAGCACATGCAGATGGTGCTTATACTTCGCACTGTATCGCTTCACTAACTCATATCGTCCCTCCGGAATGCAGGAAACTTGCGGCTTATTGTTCAGCCAGGGCAGTTCTATGGTGTAACATATCAGCTTGCCATTATGATACAGTTGTCCATTAGTTCCATTCGGGAAATAGGTTCGTATTAACTCCAGTTCCATACTATGGTTTTTCAGAGGATGAAGAAATTCAATCAGAAATTCCTCCCCCAAAGAGGGAGGAATAAAAGGGCTTAAACTCCACTCACTTTCACAATGCTTAATGCGTTGAAAGCACCGTTTTTAAGTGAGTACTTAACGCCGTTCACTTCCTGGAAGAACTGAACACCCACAATAAGGAACAAAGGCTTGGTGCTGTTGGCAGTCACCTGGTTCACATGGTTGATCACTGCAGTAGCAGTTGGATCCCACGGAAGCTGAGCCGTTTCATTCTTATCTACAGTGAACACTTCATTTTCAAAATCAATCTCTGCACCTGCAGAAACAATTCTGAAGTGTGTAGTACCACCTGGAGCTGCGATCATCTCAGAAGGAATGAAAGAAGCCATGTCAACCTTCAACTCACCGGTTACACGGTCAATGGTAGCCACATAAGGGGCATACAAGGTATTGCCCAGCTTTGCATTACTGTTGAAGTCGAAACCGATCAGTAATTCAGCTTCACCATCAATTACATTCCTCAGACCTCTTGGGTTGGTCTGATCTTCCTGGATAACTTTCACCATCTCGGTAGTTAGCCTGCTCACCACACGAGGATCTTTAGCATTCTGCAAAAGGCTACGAAGTGCATTTCTCAGCACCTTTCCGGCTTTACCGGCTCTTCCAAACTCAGAACCGTTTTCACGGGTCCTTTGGAAGTTGGGATCATTGGCAATCCTTTCTGCAGGAATACCGCCTTTCTCTCTTGCCAGGTATCCGTCCCTGGACTTATAGAAAGTAATACCACCGATAGTACCTTCCAGTTTCATAATACCACGTTGTTTTGCCATGGTTTTTAGTTTTTCATTGAATAATGGATGTGTCGCAATACTTGGATTTGAGCTCTAAATCGTTATATTTTTGCAACTGTCACCACAAGAATAGAATGAAGAAAAACTTCAGAAAAGAAGCAGTTCAGTTAATGCAGTATTATGCAGCAAAAGGTACCAGTACGCATAGTCATTTATGCAAAAGACGTGATCAATATCACCGGTCGTAAAGAACGATCCGCCTGGAAGCTGCTTGCCCAAATCAGAAAGAAGTACAAGAAAAAGAAGGGACAGTTTATTTCCGTTTACGAATTCTGTGAATACACCGGTCTCCAGGAAGAAAGAGTTCTGCCTTTCCTGGTTGCTTAATAGTAAAAGCTATTCAAAGCCCACTCAAAGGCTACTATATAGTTCCAGGTATAGAAATAACCTTTATATCTTGTAAGCAAATGAGGAAGGCTCTATCATTTCATTATTCTATCTACCTCTATCTGTTTGCAGTAATAATCGGTATTACTTGCTCCGATAAAAGTTTCATAGCGTTCATGGCTGCAGTCATTTTCTGTAGCCCATTGTAACTTCTTTATGAGAATAACAAAGAGTAAGAAGGCATGTATTTTATTAAATTATTTTGGTCAGGATTGTACCGTTTTAGCTATGTGTTTCGTAAATTTGAGAATACACTTAGCTCTTTTCAATTCAAGTAACTCCATAATGGTTTATTAGGTTAGCATTTCGGTTAGCAAGCCTAAATAGCCCTTGTAAATAATTGTATTTCAATAACGGTTCGAGTCCCAGCGGGATCACAGAAAGACTTCAACAATAAAAAATCCCTGAGATAAATAAGTCTCAGGGATTTTTTATTGAATTAAATAAGGATTGCTTTGCTAATTTAATTTCTAGAGTTTCTTATTCTTCTTATAAGGCGATAAATAAGATAAATTATTCCAGCCAATAGAGCAATGCCTATCAGTCCAATAGCTATTAATATTACCCAAAGCCAACCAAGGCCACTATCATGTGGTTCAAAGTCATCTTTGAGTATTTTTTTAAAATTGTTCGTTTCAAATTCTGCAAGAGGAAACCTGTCAAGCTGCCCGAAATATTGATTTGCGTTTTTTAATACACTATCAAAGGAGAAATTTTCTTTATCACCTACATTATACCATAATAAAATATTGTTTGCAGAATCGGGCTCAAGATTGTTAAAAGCAAATTGCAAATGTTTGTCATCTCCCATTAAAGTATTTACAGGATATACTCCTCTGAAATCTTTCAATGTTAGCCCCTCATTCAGCTTAATCAGAACATTTCCCCTTTCAATTTTTCCGGCCCAGGCTCTTCCTGTTTCTAAAATATAAGCGAATGCATTCCCTTTGTCTCTCCCATAACCTCTTCCAAGCATTGCATCGCTGTTATTCGTAAGAAAGTATATAGTAATTTTTGTTACCTGTTTCGGAGCAAATGTGGTTTTGAAGTAATACCAGTTCTGCATCTGCATGTTATCTATCTCCCTGTAAACAGAATCATACCCTTCTGCAGGCTTTACAACATTTACAGATTGATCGTTGACGAATGCTTTCAGGTGATGAAGATCATTAAACATCACATTATCCACCAATTCCGCTTCATAACTTCCGTTGATGGGATAACCTACTCTCATTGTTACCGACTTATCGGTAGTGTTATACATCCAGTATTCACCCTTGATTGCTGCAAAACCGGGATACATATTAATCAACACCAATTCTTGCTGCATTTGTATCTTGCCCAAATGCACACTATCTTCTCTGAATAATGGAATAAATCTTCCGCCATGACCGGTACTCCACATACCAGGCATAGCTGCGTTTCCATAAATGATAGAACAAACCAAACAAAGGAGAAGTGTTTGGATAAAATATTTTTTCAAAGCATGAAGTTTCTACAAATCTACCTGATCTTATAGACTACAGAAACACCCTGGTAATTTGGTCCGAAACCAGGCATGATGCTGAGATCGTTATTCTTTTTTGTTTTATGCCAATGTGGAATTAAAATACCGGTTGCAGCACCTAAAGTATAACCCAGTATATTATCACTTAGAAAATGTTGGCCGGATTGATAACGCTGATATCCTACTAAAGCCGGAACCGCAGCTGCAACAACCCATACATAAGGTTTTAGTTTTGAATCAGGATTCATATCGCTGAAAACCTTTGCTGTAAAAAATGTAGATGCTGCTGTTGCTGCAGTATGACCTGCATAAAATGAACGTTGAGAATTTCTACTTACCCTTCTGTGCATTGGAGTTTCTGTACCATATACAAGAGGACGGCTTCTGTTTATTGCTCCGGCAGTAATAGAAAACATAGCTCCGGTTACAGCCATTGTTTCAATATATAAAGTAAGTACCTGTCCAATATTTCTTGTTTGGTCACCATCTGCCAACATCATTACTACAGGCCATGCAAATGACGCATAAAAAGGAACATAGCTGGCTTTATCAATGCTTTCATCAAAGTAGCCTACATTACCCCTGTCAAAAAAAGGCACTTTATCTTTTGTTTTCGTGGCTAACTGTTCAGGGGTAAGTTCTTTTTTATTGTTAATGAGATGAACACCCAATACATTTAATCCAAGTAAGCCTGCTATAATTGGTCCGTCCTTTTTTATAGGAACTATGTAAGGTGATGGTCTTTTAGTTTCAGCAAAATTTCTGATTATTGCTGAGTTTCCTTTTGTATCGTATATCACTGAATCTTTTACATACAATGTATCCTGGGCCATTACATTAGCAAAGCCCACCATTAACAGCATAGGAATAGATAAAAACTTCTTCATAGTTTTTTGTTGATTTATAGGAATGCTCATCAAACTGCCTGCCAATGAGTTAATAAAGTATCTATGCTTTGTTTGGTGATTGTTTTGACGTTGTTGACGATGCTAGCAAAAAAGTACAAGAGTGCGACGCAACAATGCTTAATAGCTGTAATTCAGCCGGTAAAATAAAAATCACCTTTTAGGCTGACAAGGAAATTATATCTTTAAACCTGCAAAAAAACGCAATAATGGCTCAGCAAAAACCTATTGATCTGACTGATAGTTTTGAGAAAATACCCGTAAAAATCCTTCCTTCCTCTTATGACGGCTCTTCGTATGTGGCTAATTTGATTGCTAACCTGATAAAGCAAAAACAGGAATCTGGTGAAAAATGTGTACTGGGGCTGGCAACAGGTTCTACACCTATTAGCTTATATGCCGAGCTGGTAAGATTGCATAAAAACGAAGGCCTGAGTTTCAGAAATGTAGTCACTTTTAACCTTGATGAATATTACCCGATAGAACAGGAAACTTTTCAGAGTTATCACAGCTTTATGCATCGGCACCTGTTCAATCATATAGATATTGATGCAGCAAATGTCCATATTCCGAATGGTGAGTTATCAAAAGAAACGATAAAACAACACTGCCTGGAATATGAACACCGAATTGAAGCTGTTGGAGGGATAGATATTCAGATTCTTGGTATTGGAAACAACGGTCATATTGGTTTTAATGAACCCGGGTCAAGTATATTTTCCAAAACAAGATTAATAACCCTTGATAATAGTACACGCTTAGCCAACGCTCATGAATTTGCGAATATTTCTGAAGTTCCTCGTTTAGCTATAACAATGGGTATTAACACAATTATGAAAGCAAAGAAAATTGTGTTGATGGCATGGGGGCCGAAAGCTTCTATTGTTGCCAGAGCTGTTGAAGGAAATATGACGGAGCAAGTTCCTGCAAGCCTTCTGCAACAACACCAGGATTGTTTGTTTGTAGTAGATGCAGATGCATCTCGTGAACTTACAAGAATAAAATCTCCGTGGCTTACAGGAGAATTTACATGGACACCTAAGATGATAAAACGAGCAGTTGTAAATCTTAGTTTGAAATTGAACAAGCCAGTATTAAGTTTAACAAACCACGACTATAACGAAAATGGTCTTAGTGATCTGTTGGTAGAAGAAGGTGATGCCTATGGCATAAACCTCCAGGTCTATTATCAATTAAGAGATAGTATAACAGGATGGCCTGGCGGAAAACCGAATTCTGTTATTCCACAGCATCCTGAAAGAAGCGAACCTTATCCTAAGACCTGCCTTATCTTCTCCCCTCACCCTGATGACGACATCATTAGTATGGGTGGAACATTTATGAGATTGCACGACCAGGGACATGATGTTCATGTAGCTTATCAAACAAGTGGAAATATTGCAGTAACAGATGAGTTCGTTACAAGGTTCATGGATTTTACGGTAGGTTTTGAAGAAATGTTTGGAATAGATAATCATACAAGCCGTGAAATTTTAGAAAAAGCAAGACAGTTTCTTGCAGGTAAAAAGAAAAATCAGAGTGATACGGCTGAAGTAAGAGCTATCAAAGGTTTGATCAGACGATGTGAGGCCAAAGCAACCTGCAGGTATGTAGGTATAAAGGAAGATAACTATCATTTCATGAATCTTCCTTTTTATGAAACTGGTACAGTAGAGAAAAAGCCAATGAGTGAGGATGACATTACCATCACAATTAATCTTCTAAAAAAAATCAAACCACACCAGGTTTATTGTGCAGGAGATCTTGCAGACCCTCATGGTACACACAAAGTTTGCCTGGATATCATTTTTGAAAGTCTTAGACGATTGAAGGCATCAGGTGAAGAATGGGTTAAAGATTGTTGGGTATGGCTTTATAAAGGTGCATGGCAGGAATGGGATATAGCAGAAATTGAAATGGCAATTCCAATGAGTCCTGAGCAGGTTATGAAAAAACGTTATGGAATTTTTATCCACCAATCTCAAAAAGATATGGTGCCTTTCCAGGGAAGTGATAACAGGGAATTCTGGCAAAGAGCCGAAGACAGAAATAGTAATACCGCAAATTTGTATGCACAGCTTGGTATGACTAAGTATGCTGCCATAGAAGCTTTTGTACGGTGGCATTATTAAAAAAATGTCAGCCGGAAAAATCCGGCCGACTGAATCCAATTGCCATTACCTGGCAACAATAATTTTTGTTGATTGAACGCCAGCTTCTGATATGAACTGAACATTATATACTCCTGCCGGATGTTTAACAATATTAAATGGTACAATCTCATCCGAATTGGAAACCACTAGCGATTTTACCGTAATAAGTTTTCCCATAACATCAGTTATTCTCACTTCCATTTTTGTATTCTGATAGTTATTCAATTGTAAATTGAATATGCCACTACCAGGATTAGGATAGATTTTGAAAGTTTTCTCTGCCATTACGAAAGAAGGAGATGAGGTTTTTTGCTGGGTTGAATTGCAGTAACCAAGTTTATATCCGGTTTGCAAATAACTCTTCAGTGTTTTATCATTTACACACATTTCCTTAAACAATGGTGAGCAGATCATAACCTTATTTTTGCCACAGCTTATATCAACCACTTGCAGTTGCTTTGTTGCAGTTACTGAACATCCAATGTTGTTAGAAGCCTTCAATGTTAAGGTTTGTGCAAGTGAACTTGTTGCGTTTGCAGTAACCTTAACTGTTGAACTATTGTTTGCCCCGCTAATGGAAAGATTTGAACTAACTGACCACAGATAACTTGTAGCTCCAGATACTGTGGTATTGTAAGTTATTACTGATGTTGGTGCATAGCCCAGATAAATTGTATTGGCATCGGTATTACCAGGCAATACAAAAATGTCAGGAATATTTATCTGCATAGCAGGTGTTGTTACTTCAATAACCTGCAACCAGGAACTTGTATTTCCTGAGCCATCTACTGCAGTCCATAAAATATCCGTAATTCCTTGTGGCAATATAGCACCACTAAGAGAACTTGTATTATTGAAATTGTTTTTCAAACTAACAACAGTGCAATTATCATACACCTGAGGATCAAAAGCCATATTACTGATGTTTGCTTTACAACCATTAAGGTTTGCAACAATCAGATTATTGTTTACAGGAGTAATGATAGGTGCAACATTATCTTTTACTGTGATCTGTTGAATAGAAGTTGCAGTATTACCGAAAGCATCAGATGCAGTCCAGGTGATCGTTGTAATACCTATTGGATACAGATCATTTAACGCTGCTCCATCATTTCTTAAGCCTGTATAATTTACAGTAACAGAATTATCCGTTACCTGTATATCATTA
Source organism: Bacteroidota bacterium (assembly GCA_023386555.1). Classification (GTDB taxonomy): domain Bacteria; phylum Bacteroidota; class Bacteroidia; order Chitinophagales; family Chitinophagaceae; genus JAEZDC01. The sequence continues at coordinate 237,155 of JAEWJK010000006.1, forward strand.
TTAATTGCAGCTGCACAAGTATATAAGCCTGCATTGTATTCTACATCCGGAGCTGAAATTACAGGAGCTTCAGTATCTTTTACAGTTATAAATTGCATTACTGATGTAATATTTCCAGATGAATCTGAAGCATTCCATGTGATTTTTGTAATACCTATCGAATATGGTTGATCTAAACTTTTGTTATCACTTCTTACACCCTCTACTCCTTTCATTTTATGATTATCGGTTGCTAAAGGTTGTGTTGGTATAAAACTATATGTTGATGTTCCGGGATCTGTTGAAAAATATAATGCTAATGGGCTATTCATCAGAGGTGGTTCAATATCTTTTACAGTTACAACAAAGCTGCAATTAGATGTATTACCACATAAATCATAAGCATTAACTGTAACAGTCGTATTTCCTATAGGAAAAAAGCTGCCTGGCAAATGACTGAAATTAATATAAGGTTGTGCGCATTTTGCTAATGTAACAGGTATATTAAATAACACATTTCCTCCATTAGTACCGAAAGAATGATTTGAAACAATGTTCGGAGGACATTGAATTACCAACTGTTCGGAGACAAACACCAATTTAAATCGATCTGCACCCTGACTGTTTGCATCTGAATTGATAGCAAAATCATAAGATGGATTTGCCTTTACCTCCTGCTGAGTTCCAGTATAATTGTCTAACAAAATAATCTGTTTAGCAACACTGAAATATTCAAAGTCTGTAAATAAAAGTTTAAAGCTACCGGTAGCAGTGCTAGCTACCAGTAGTTTTACCGTGTCATTAGTAAAGTTTATCGGTCTTGTTTGTATAGCAAAATTTACACTGCCTTTTAATGAGGCGATAAATGTGCAACAGTTCAATGATCTTGCATCCCAATATACACTTTCGGCAGTAGTTACCGAGGGATCACTTGAAAAACGAATAATAATGTTATCAATTATCTGGTTAGAGGCTGTTCTGTAATGAACTCTAATCTTGTTTGGCCAGGATGTCTGCGGAAAACTATTAATTGAAAAAGTTAACAGGCAGAATAAGAAAATAAAGTTTTGGTTTTTCATAAGACAAGTTGGAGGGTTTGCAATATTTTACCAGGCATATGTTTTACGAACAATGCAGGAATTACTTCATTCAGTTAAACTGAATGTCAGATTTTAAAAAAATGCTTAGTTAATGCAGGCTTTAATTCGAAGGAGGATCAAGTAAAAGTTGTGTTTTCATAGGTTTATTTTTTTAGGATCAGATATTAATCTGTTAATCGGATTATCTGCAAATTAGGTCAGAAAAAATCTATTCGATACTTTATTAAGCCATATGAATGATCTATTAAGACACAATAAGGCAACACATTTCTATTGTAATTTATACCATGCAATAAAACTTCTGTTGATCATTTTTATGAATAATCAATAGAGATGATAAATGGAATTAAAACTTTATCATCGTTACATCTTTACAAACTTTTCCCTCATTGTTTTTTTACTTTCAGTAGTAATCACAATGAAATATACTCCACTGGCAAGATGGCTTACATTTAACTCTTTCCTAAGCTCATTGCCTTTAAAATCATCCTGTATAAATTGTGTACCGGAGGAATTTAAAACGGATAACGTTGCTCTCTCAGCAAATGGCAATTGTACAAAAAGTTTGTTTTGTACAGGATTTGGATAAATAACAAAATGTGTAGGAGCATCTTTCACACCCACTACAGGGCTTGTTACTACTCCTCCATTTTGTTGAATCGCATTAATAAAATACTTTGAAGCTCTTGTAGCGGAATGATCTATAAACTGGTAAGATGTTGCTAAGCCAGGCTGCACTGTTCCAAGGTAGAAAAAATTATTTCCATTGATGCTTTTCCACACCTCATACCTAACTATATTACTGGCATTAGCCACCTGCCAGTTTAATGAAACAGTATTCGCAGTTTTTTCTGCTATTATTGATATCCACACCAAAGGCAATACCACCTTCTTTTTAAAATATAGTTGAAATCTTCCTGTACCCTGTGATGCTGCATCATTTGTAACACTAAACAAATATTCAGGTTGATCAGTAACATTAACCGTAACACCATTGAACATATCTAATAGATACACCTCACTAAGAGCAGACAGGTTTTCATATTCTGCAAAAGACAGCTTATAATTGCCAACAGCAGATACAGCAATACGTAATTTCACAGTATCATTCGTAAATGTTTGAGGTCTTGTTTGTATAGAATAACTTCTTGTTCCCTTCATCGAAGCGATGAAATTTCCTGAGTTTAATGTAATAGCATCGTACATATTCTCATGTACAGTTGCTGCCGAGTCATTGCTAAACCGAATTACAATATCATCTACATACACTCCATTTCCCTTTTTCAATACAAGCCTGATCCTGTTCTTCCACGGGTTAGCTCTAAAAACACCCTGTTGCTTTGCTGATGTTTTATATGTTTCTTTAAATGTGATAGTACTGTGTGTTGTTAAAAGACTCTCTACAAAAATGCCTGGCCTGATGCGATATTTATGAGAAAAATCATAAGAACATCAATTGGATTTTGCTTTTAGGATGGATGCTTTTATATTTGCAGCCCTAAATGGCCCCGTAGCTCAACTGAATAGAGCATTTGACTACGGATCAAAAGGTTTCAGGTTTGAATCCTGACGGGGTCACTAAATTTGCCAGCACTAGCTGGCTTTTTTATGTACATACGCTAAACTGAATTAAGCATCCCGACTTTGGTCGGGAAGGTTTCAGGTTTGAATCCTGACGGGGTCACTAATTTGCCAGCACTAGCTGGCTTTTTTATGTACATATGCTAAACTGAATTAAGCATCCCGACTTTGGTCGGGAAGGTTTCAGGTTTTAATCCTGACGGGGTCACTAAATTTGCCAGCACTAGCTGGCTTTTTTATGTACATATGCTAAACTGAATACAGCATCCCGACTTTGGTCGGGAAGGTTTCAGGTGAATCCTGACGGGGTCACTAAAAAGCTGGTCTTTGACCGGCTTTTTTATTACTTCTTAATACCCAATTCAAAACCATTATACACTATCCAATTATATTCGCAACTGAATAACTTTTTCGAAATGATTAAAAGCCAGGCTTTGCCTTTTTTCAAACAAATACCGGGAGATGTTCGGGTTTTCCTTACAAGAGCATTGATCCTGTTTATTGCCTGGAAACTCTTATATCATCTCCTATTATTTCCGGTAAGGATACCAGATCAGCAACTCACCAGGTTCACTGCAGATGGAGCTGTGATGGTATATCAGAATTTGATGGGAGAAAAACTGGCAACAGCAAAAGATAAGATCAGCCCAAAGGGATCACCTTATGTTGGTGTGTACAATGCAGATAAAAAACTGGTTGCTGTTGCTGATTCCTGCAATGGGCTTGAGCTAATCGTTCTTTATGTAGGTTTCCTTTGTTGTTTTCCCATTAACATTAAACGGCTCCTGGCATATATTGTTCTGGGAACAATAAGTATCGTCATCCTGAATATCTTCCGATGTTATGGCCTCACCTGGATGTATTTAAACGATTACCCTTTGGCAGACTTCTTCCATAAATACATCTTTAAGATGGCCATTTATGGACTCATATTCTTAGCCTGGGTAAAATATTCTAAAAGATACCTGAATGTTTAAGCCAAGGGTGTGGATTGCTGCTGTTATCATCTGCCTTTTGTACTGGGCTACCTGGCATGGCTATCGTGACGACCCTGATACAGATTTCCAGGCCAATCCTTTGATCAGGCATGCAATAGATTATTTACTCTTACTCGGTGTGGCATTTACAGGCTGGTATGGCTGGAAAACCCATCACCAGCAATGGATACTCAAACTATGGGTATTCATTTATGCCATCGTTATTTTTTCCATCTCGGTATTGGGTGCTATGGATATGTTCTTTGGAATAAATAACCTCAGCTTTCGCAATATGATCTCCAACCTGCGACTATTCTTCAACTGCCCTGTGCCATATGGTGTGCTCATCTTTTTTGCCAAAAGAGGCGACAAGCTTTCTTTAACTCATGTGATCGCAAAAAAATAACCGCTACTTTTCAGCAGCAGTTATTCATTTGATATACAATTAATAATTACTCTCCTATCTCATGCTCATTACGCCCCTTGTCCTTTCTCTTCTTCCTGTCGTAACCTTTCTTTACAACATATCCTGCTCCGGCTGCAAGTAGTATGCTCAGACCTCCGTCAATAGGTATATCCACATCCTCACCGGGGTCATCGGGCTGGGCAAATAATAATACCGGTACCAGGAATATGATCATAATAAGGATCATTGAATGTATTATTTGATTTCTCTTCTTCATTGTTTCAGTTTTTATTCTTGATCGTTTATTGTAAAATGATTGACTGTACAAACCTGCTGCCTTCTGATCTCACTTCCAGCTGGTATACACCTTTTGTTGATGATGTTGGTAATATAATTTGCTCAGATGCTGATCCTCCTCCATGCTGTATCATCTTTGTTACTATAACCTGCCCTGCCGTATTATATACATTCAATGTATAAAGTCCTTTTGCAAGATTAGTTAGCTGTACTCCTATACTATTACCTTTTACCGGGTTTGGATATACTGATATACCTTCTCCATTCTTACCCAGTCTTACATTTACTATAGATGTGTATTTTATCTCATTCCCCATGCTCACACTCTTTACACGGTAATAGTTGTTACCGGTGATCGGTGAGTTGTCTATAGCTGTATAAGCAACATTACTGTTTTCATTTCCTTTTGTTTTTACTGAAGCCATCAGGCTGAAGTTTCTTCCATCGGTACTCTTCTCTACTTCGTAATGATGGATATCGCTTTCTCCTGCTACGTTCCATGCTACTTCTATCGCATTTCCCTTTTCATAAGCCTTGATGTTTGTAAAGCTAACAGGAAGTACTGAAGAAGGACGGAACACGATCATAAACCTGTCAACAGATTTTGATGCAGCATCTCCATTTACAACAAATGAATAAGCTGATGCAGCAGTAACATCTATTGGTGTAGATGTATTGGTGTACGCATCAAGCAGGAAAGCCTGTACGTTATTGAACTGGTCAGGATAAAAATCCAATTGATAACTATCCTGCGGCAGGTTATATATCTTAACAAAAGCCGTATCATTAGCAGTGATGTCTTTTCTTCTTTCCACAATAAAAAACGATCCGTTACGACCTAAACTCATATTCTCAGTGTTGTTCCAAAGCTTTATAGCATCATCGGTATTATCATTAAGATGGCTATTATCAAAAGCTATCCTGAAACCATCAAGCGTAGTATTATTTCTAACCAGGTTTACTGCAAGGTTCCTGTCTGCCGAGTTTGTTCTGAAGTAGTTTACCGTAGTGGTATTGCTTGTTTTGAAACTTTCTTCCAGGGTAACCGCAACATCACCACCTGCAGCAGGACCTTCTATTAATACGGCTGCACCCATTGGAATAAATGCTGCAGAAGGAGTATTCGTTTGACCTCCACCTTGTGGTGTAACACGATAAGTTCCGCCATTACGCTCAATATAGTTGTAAGCACCAACTCCATTGGCACCGGCAGCTGCAGGATTCCATGAATAAAAATTGATCAAAGAATTATGTGCCTGGTGAATAGCTTCGAAACTGATAGCAGAAGGATATGGATTACCCAATAAAGTAAAATTAGTAATGCCACTTGTTACCGTTGTGTAATTAGGAAACTGGCCTTTCCTCAGGTCACCGTTAGCTCTCAAGGTAGTATTCCCTGGAGTGCTGCCAGTGGTTGCTGCAACACTTCTGTCACCTCTTACAAATAACATATAACCCTGGTAGTCTGTAATATCCCCCGTATTGGTAGCAGTAAGTTGGTTGGTAACCCATGCATTCGCATTCCATGTTTTAATTGAAGTATTACCAGCATCAAAACCAGCACCGGTACCGGTAATAAGCGTACCATAACCCGTATTGTTGTTCACGCCGGCTTCCTGCCAGGAATCGAACAAGTTTACGCCGCTTACTGGTGATGAAACCATTCTCCATGCTCTTTTAGCTGCGCCAAATCCGATATAACGTTCAACCGTTACATTCGTTGCACCTGTTAGTTTGCCTGAAGGAACAACACCAATTCTTGCAGTACCGGTTGAAGTAGATTTCAACACAAGATTATTACCAGCTAAATTCAACTCACCATTTACATCACTCCAGGTGATCGCTCCTGTAATATTCACTGTACCTGCAATAGAAGAATTACCGGTAACAGAAATATCTGTATAAGTACCTGCAGCTATCGAAGCACCGGTATTTGCCAAACGGCTTGAACTGTTCCGTAAATGTATATTAGCGTTTGTTACAGTTGTGAAATCTGTGTTGTTAGCACCTGCATCTGCACCATCAATAACCCTCTTTATTCCCCCATCTGCCGGAGGATTTGACGATGTTGTGCCTTCAGCATATGTTCCACCCGTCAATGTTCCGTAACCTACACCATCAATCTTCACATCATCAGAAACACGAAGAATAGCTATCTGTCCATTGGTCCCTGCAAATCCTCCTGCACCTAGTGTTCCATCTCTATTTAAAGAAACGGAGTTGATGGTTACTGTTGAATTAGTAGAAAGTAACCAGAAACTGTGAGGTAACAGCGTTCCTGATAATGTTTGGGTGAAATTGCCGCCGCCAGTCGATGATCGGTAGTTCAACTTAAGATTGCTTAAATCTATGGATGATCCGGTGGTATTAACCAACTCTACATATTCGTCAGTCGCGGCTCCATAATCAGGACTCATTTGATTAATAACAATATCACCTGGCTGAACCTGTGCAACTGGTGTTGCTGTAACTTCTACTCCTGCACTCCAGTTGGCATCGTTCCTCGTAAATATTTTAAAATGATAAGTTACACCATTTGTAAGACCGGTAACCACTTGTGGTGAAGCAGTTCCTTTGTAAACAACGAAGCCATTGTCTAAAGCAGTTCCGCTACCAAATGCCCCGTTACCATCAGTATATGCACCGCCATTACCTGAAGGAGTACCATTATTGGCTGCCGTTGCAGCAACGATCATCACTTCATCAAAACATCCTGTTGGTCCATTCCAGCTTACTGAAGAAGAGGCATTCAGACTAGATGCTGCTGCTCCTGTTACATTTACGGGAGTTGCAGAAGCGATTGTTTGTTCTCCACCAGCATTCGCAGTTCCTGTTTTATTGGCTGATACGAAACTGATGTCTGCTGTGGTGATAGCACTAACAGTTAATTTAGCTTCACTGGTAGCCGTACATGGTACATCTGCCGTAATGAAAATAGTTCCGGTTGTTCCGTTGGTAATAACCTGGCTACTGAATGCAGGAAATTCATGTATTCCGGGTTCCAGCGATGCTGTTTTTGTTGAAAGTAAAACATCACTGCCTGCATCAAAACTATTGTCGGCCGAGTACCATGCTTTCATATTAGTAAGATCGGCTGCTACATAAGTACCCGTTGTAGTTATTGTAACGCCATCTAATGTTGCATTGGCAGTTGTTACTGCAAGATCAAAACGATAAATAATATTATTGGTTGTATTCTGTGTGATAGATGCTGCTGCCACTGCCGGGCTTGGTGAACTTAACACCACATCAGGTGTTACAGCAACAAAGGTTTTTACACCACCTGCATCTACCGGATCTGTACCTGTTTTGTTAACTGTACCTGCAAAAGAAATATCTGAGAAGTCTGTTGTTGCAATATTGATAGTGCTGCCCGGTGTTGCAGATGCTGCTACATCGGTGGTAACAAAAATATACCCGGTAGTTCCACTGGTGATTGCCTGAGTGAACGAAGGAAATGCCTGGGCTCCGGCATCAAGCGAAGTGGATTTGGTAGATAACAATACATCGCCTGCATCAAAAGTATTATCGGCAGAATACCACGCTTTTAAATTGATGATGTCAGAAGCAACATAAGTTCCTGCTGTTGTAACGGTCAAGCCATTGATAGTTGCATCAGCAGAAGAAACAGTAAGATTGTAACGTTGCAATACAACATTCAGATCTCCCTGGTTTACATTGCCTGCCGTGATTCCTCCTGCAGAAATAGCAACTGAAGGTGTTGCAGCTGCAGAACTGGAAATCGTGATGTCATCAAGACGAATTCTATCTCTTCCACCTGAACCCGAAGGAGTATAATAAATCCAACGAATATATACTTCGGCCTGGTTTTCTGCTCCGGCAGGTAATGCTATATTAGTAAAGGTCTGAGGTGTGTTAGTTCCGCTTAATGTACTAAGATATTCAGTTGTTGGTGAAACATCTGTATAACTACCACTATTACCGACACGATATTGGAGTCGTAAAGCATTAACTCTTGTATTGACATCGTTTACCTGTGCTGCTGTGAATGTGACAAGAATATTAGATCGTCCTGTAGTATTAATTCCAACAACAATAGCACCAATGTGATTGGAACCACTATTCAATAAACTTATTCCATTGGCAATTTCGTTTCTAATACTTCCGGTTGCAACTGCACCGGAATTCGCTGTTAAAGCTCTATCTGCCGTACCATTGGTAAGAATTGCAGTAGTAGGCTCTGCGCTGAAATTATGTCCCTGCATACTAGTTGGATACGTTGTAGTCGTGCCTGCACCAAAACCAGTAAACGTGTAGCTACCGGTTGACAAGTCATGTAAAGCAGGATTGGTTTGTCCGATAGTTTTGCTGCTTAAAGAAGCAATGACTATCAACGTAAGAAATACAGAATACAATTTTCTCATACGAATCGTTTTGATAAATTATCGAAGCAAATATATTGTTAACAGTTTCTAAAAAGCAGCTTAAGTTATTAATTATTTGTGATTGGCAGATTAGAATTTTTTTTCCGCTTTTCTCCTCCACAATTCCGCAGAAAATTGCCGCTTTTTTTAGCCTGACAAAACTGCCTCTATTCTATGACAAATATTTAAGCCCTTTACTAAACAACACATTACGAAACTATATTATGCTTATGCTTGTTATTTGACTTCAGGGAACAACATTTGCACTACCTACCGTAAAGAAGGAGAAGCCATGATCAACGAAGCCAATAACCTGAAACAAGAGGAACAGATCGAAAGTGGCCGTGCAGAAGAATATTTACCTTATGCCAGCGATTACATTAATACAGCCTGCTATTGCCTCGAAGTGCTGAATGGAGTTGACGGAAAACTCTTCAGCCGTATAGAAGAAGAAAAAATGATCGAAACCAAAAGAAGAATGATGCGTATCATTCATGCTGCAGGTAAAGCCATGCATGATGATTGGTTTGAGCAGGAAGCCTAAATGGAATTGGGAATTAGGAATTAGTTATTAGGAAACTCAAAACTCCTAATTCCCAACTTCAAACCCCAAACTCAAAACTCAAAACCCTAAACTCAAAACCCCAAACTCCAAACTCAAAACTCCTAACTTCATCCCCATGAAGATCCAGTTCTGGAGTATTGGTAAGCCTCACGAAAAATATATAAAAGAAGGGGTGGATGATTTTACAGGTCGTATTGCAAAATATTTCAAGGTAGAATGGAATATTATTGCTCCACCGAAGAATGCCGCTGTAATGAGTGAGGCAGAATTGAAGAAACAGGAAGCTGACATTATTCTGCAACAACTAAACGATGATGATTTTCTGGTATTACTCGATGAAAGAGGAAAAAATATTTCTTCTGTAGAACTAAGTGAACTGCTTCAGAAAAGAGCCAATGAAAGCACTAAAAGATTGGTCTTTTTAATCGGTGGTGCTTTTGGTGTGCATGAAACCATAATGAAGAAAGCAGGCTTTACATGGTCAATTTCCAAACTGGTTTTTCCGCATATGCTCGTAAGGCTTATTTTAGCCGAACAAGTCTACCGGGCTTGTACCATTTTACGCAACGAAAAATATCATCACCAGTAATGGAATTTAATACCCTCAGTTTAAGTATCACACTTGTTATTATCATTCTCACGGTTCTTATTTCTATTGGCGGATTTTCCAATCAAAAGATAATGGATGACCTGATCTTTTATCCACCTGCTATCTCTAAAAGAAAGCAATGGTATCGTTTCATCACCTGTGGTTTTATTCATGCAGATGTAATGCACCTTTTGTTTAACATGTATGCGTTTTATATGTTCGGACAGGCTGTAGAAAATGCATTTCAAAGTCCGAGATTGTTTGGCGAGAATGGTAAACTGGTTTTCATAATCTTGTATGTGTCTGCATTAATCGTTGCATTATTACCAACCTATTTAAAGAACACAGATAATTATTACTACAAAAGCCTTGGTGCTTCCGGTGCTGTAGCTGCAGTGGTATTTGCATTTATCATGTTAAGCCCGATGAGTGGTATCGGACTAATATTTATTCCGGGATTGAGTATTCCGGCTTTCATTTTTGCTATAATTTACCTGGCTGTATCAGCATACTTAGACAAAAGAGGAGGTGGAAGAATCAATCATTCAGCACACTTCTGGGGTTCGGTATATGGTGTAATATTTATCATTGCAGCATGTTATTTAGTAGCAGATTACCCGGTACTGGAAAGTTTTGTTTTGCAGGTGAAAGAATGGATAGGTTCTTTTTAGTCTTTCAAATTTCCATTTTCGGTAATAGATTCATCCGTAACGATGAACTATCTCCCTGGTTTTTGAATAATAGTTACCGAAATTAAAGATTGTACAATCTCTTGTCCCTGCATCTCCATTGCACCTTGAGCCATAGTCCCTTCCTATCCTCGTCATATATGATTGCTTCCCGCCTTCATTTTACATAACGTTCCATGCATTATTCACATATTTTCAAATGAATAGCGTGGAACAAATTGTCACTTAAATTTATTGCTTAAAAAGGAGATTCGCAGTCTGATTTATTTTCTGCCGACTTTACTATGATACTACCCTGTCTCGTCCTGAAATCGCTTTACACATTCGAACTAAATGTGTAAACTTGAATTATCTATTATGACAATTCCCGAAAAGCAGAGAGGGCGTCTTGATACTTATGATGCCTCGCTCAAAATTGCTG
>JAEWJK010000008.1 GCA_023386555.1 Bacteroidota bacterium
CAATATCGTATACCAGCAGGCGAAGTATTCGTTCACACCATCTGCAACGGGAGTGTATTACTTTGGAATACGTTCAGCATCTCCAACATCAGCTCCATGGTATTTTGAAGTAGATGATATTGAAGTAACACTTACCCCTACTTGCACAGAACCAATTGATCTTATCCCATCAAACGTAACTACAACCGGCGCCCAGATAGATTGGACTCCTCCAGCAACAGGTACAGTCACAGATTACAGCTGGGAGCTAAGAACATCTGGTGCTGCAGGTTCTGGTGCTACAGGACTTGTTAGTTCTGGTAACACAGCTTCTAATACAGTTAACTTCACTACGTTAACCGCCACTACAGCTTATACATTCCATTTACGCACAAATTGTGTTAGTCCAGATGCTAGCGTATGGACTTCCGTAAGTTTTGCTACCATTCCTGGTAATGATGATTGTTCTAATGCTATTACTGTGTACAAATCAACCCCTGTAACGGGAACAACTGTAGGATCTACTCCGTCAATGGCGGCTGATGCATGTGCTACAGCGGGAGTTGCAGATGATGATGTGTGGTACAAATTTACTGCAGATTATTCTGGAAATGCTTCTATAGCTGTAACAGGTGTTTCTGCAACTTTAGACGTAGTAATCGTGGCTTATTCGGGAACCTGTGGTTCATTTACATCTATTGGTTGTGCAGATGGTCCTGGTAATGGTGGTAGTGAAACTGCAAACCTCACCGGTTTAACTGCAGGAGAAACCTACTATTTCCGTGTATGGAGTTATGGTGCAGGTGCAGGTAGCAATGGCACATTTACCGTTACTGTTACCGGATCTGCATTACCTGTTAGTTTAGTTAACTTCCGTGGTGAGCAATCAGGCAGCACTAACAGGTTATTGTGGACTACATCAACAGAAACCAATAACAAAGGTTTTGAGCTGGAAAGAAGTTCTGATGGCAGAAACTACAGTAGTATTGCATTCGTAGCTACTAAAGCAGAGAATGGCAATACTGCTTCACCATTAAACTATAGCTATAACGATATAAGACCTTTAGCAGGCAACAATTATTACAGGTTAAAGCAAATAGATAAAGATGGTAAATCAACATACAGTAATGTGGTATTGTTATCAAGGAAAGTAGCTGATATTACATTAAGCAGTGTGTATCCTAATCCAACTACAAGAGATTTGAATCTTGTGATCAGTTCACCAAAAGCGGAGAGAGTTACAGTGATTGTTACTGATCTTACCGGTAAGGTATTGATGCAAAGAGCCACTCAGTTAATGATAGGGGATAACCAGGAAACAATAAATATACAGCAACTGGCAGCCGGTACTTACATGATCAAAGCAGTATGTGCTAACGGATGTGAAACGGCAGTACAACGTTTCGTAAAGCAGTAATTGCACTTATTTAGCAGATTAGCCCAACATTAAAATGTTGGGCTTTTTTTATTTTTTTGTTAAGGAAAAGAAAAAAGCCTTAAATTGAGAGTCTTATTATCTATCTAATTGCACTATTATGAGAAAAATGTACCATTTACTTCTTTGGTTATTCTTTGTAACAGCTACGGTTACAGGCTACAGCCAGGTAAGTTATTCTGAAAATTTTGAAAGCGGTAATCTTAATGGTTGGTTATTAGTCGGAGGTTACGCTTCAGCCACAGGCTATACTAGCGAAAATCCTTGTACAGGGATGGGATCAGCCCGCACCAATCTATATAGTGGGGCCACTTCAAATACTACAACTTCTCCATTGTTAGGTACATCAAATGGAGGTCAAATTACCCTTGATTTTGTTTACAAACTTGCCGATTTCAGTACGTTCACTCCCACACCTAATTCACCAGCATGGGGAAGTATTTTGGTTCAGTATTCCAGTTCACAAACTGGGCCATGGAATACAGTTCACACCATCAACGCTGCTAACCATACAACTTCAGCTACGTGTGCACTTAAAACAGTAACTTTTAATGCTCCTCCGGGGGATTTGTATGTTAGATTCAGTTCTAGCTGGACTGGCGGAGATTATTATATCTATTATGATGATATTAATATTTCACAGGGAGCAGCCCCAGCTTGTGTTCAACCTACTAACATAGATGCCAATTCAGTAACAGCAACAAGTGCAACGATATCATGGGATGCTTCTATTTCATCTGCAACAGGGTATGAATGGGAAATCCGATCTTCAGGAGCGGCTGGTTCGGGTGCAACAGGTTTAGTGGCCAGCGGCTCAACAGGTGCAGCAACATTAACCGCTAGTACTACAACATTAACAGACAATACAACATTTTCCGCTTATGTAAGAACAAATTGTGGAGGTACTTTTAGTGCATGGGGAGGACCATTTACATTTGTCACTCCATGTATTACAGCTACCTTACCTTATATTCAGGATTTTGAATCTGCTGTCGTGCCGGCAATGCCTTCATGTACTTCTACAGAAAATGCGGGTACAGGTAATAACTGGACAACTTCTAATGCTCCAGGTTCGGGCTTTACCAGTAAAACTCTACAGTATAGTTGGAATTCTTCCAATCCTGCAAATGCATGGTTTTATACTCAACCGGTTTCGCTAACAGCTGGAACTTCATACAGGCTGAGATTTAAATATGGAAACAACAGTACAACCTATGTTGAAAAATTAGAAGTGAAGTATGGTGTTTCTCCTTCCAGTGCAGATATGACTGATCTGATTGTTGATTATCCTTCTATTAGCATTGGAGGACAAGCAAACTCCTCAACTGATTTTATTCCGTCTGTTTCGGGAGTATATTACATCGGATTTCATGTTTATTCAATAGCCAATCAATTCAATCTTTATGTTGATGATATCATGGTAATGGTTACACCAACCTGTGATGAACCTACAGGGTTGATGTTCTCAGATATTACCTCAAACAGTGTACAATTAGAATGGACACCTCCAGCAGTTACATCGCCTGCCGATTATCAAATTTATTATAATACAAACCCTGCACCTCCAACATCAGGATCAACACCTAACATATTGAATGCTTCAAGTCCTGCTAGCATTACATCTTTAGCACCCGGCACTAAATATTATGTTTGGATTAGGTCTAATTGTGGTGCAACAGATGGCGTTAGTATCTGGACTATCAGAGACAGCGTTACGACTGAATGTACACCTGTAACCACTCTAAATGAAAATTTTGATGGTGTAACCACACCTGCCCTACCTGATTGCTGGGCTAAATTCCTGAGAGGCACTGCAGGAACTCCGAATGTTACAACCTCTACGACAACTCCTAACTCAGCACCAAATTCTGTTCTGCTCTCAAATTCTTCCTCTACATCAACAGCAGATATTATGTTGGTAAGCCCACCATTAAGCAATGTTGGAGCTGGTACCCACAGGTTAAAGTTCTGGGCAAGGAATGCTACTGCTACGCAGGATATTGAAGTGGGTACATTGGATAATAAAGGACCATCAGCAATATTTACTTTAGTACAGGCAATAGATATTAATGGCACATGGACTGAGTATATTGTTGACTTTACAAGCTATGCAGGTACAGATGCTTATATTGCTATCAGAAGGCTTAGTACATCAACTTTCACGAGTGTTTATGTTGATAATATAGTGTGGGAGGCTATTCCGGTATGCGATGCACCTACTTTACCAACCATCTCAGCAATTACAACAACAGGTGCAAATGTTGAATGGACACCCCCAACTATTGGTTCTCCGGTTGATTATCAGGTGTATTATGCAAACACAAATACAGCTCCAACGGGTGCTACTACACCTCAGGTTACTGGGGCCACATTACCGGCTACTTTAACAGGATTAACTCCGAATACGCTATACTATGTTTGGGTTAGAACAAATTGTGGTACGGGAGGAGTAAGTAACTGGTCAACCATGACATCTTTTACCACTGCATGTTTGCCAACTAATGTTCCATATTCTGAAAATTTTGAAACAGCTACTGTGCCTGGTATGCCACCTTGCACTATGAGAGAAAACGCAGGAACAGGTAACAATTGGGTTACATCTTCAGCACCAGGTAATGGTTTTACAAGTAAAACACTTCAATATGGCTATAGTATAACCGAGGCTGCCAATGCATGGTTCTATACTCAGGGGCTAAATTTAACCGGAGGACAATCCTATAGAATAACATATAGATATGGCAACAATAATGCATCATATACTGAAAAACTAGAAGTTAAGTACGGTACATCTCCATCAAGTGCAAGCATGAGTGATCTTATTGCTGATCACCCAACAATTAATAATGCATCAGCAAATTCGGCTGTGTATGATTTCACCCCTGCAACAACGGAAGTTTATTATATCGGTTTCCATATTTATTCTGCTGCCAATCAGTGGAACTTATATGTAGATGATATATCTGTAGTAGTTACCCCTACCTGTAACGAGCCAACAGGAGTAACAATATCTAATCCAGCTACTAACGGAGCACAGGTTGACTGGACACCTCCATCAGTTGGTACACCTGCCAGTTATGAGTTATTCTATAATTCTACTAATACACCACCTACGGCCAGTGATGTTCCAACAGTTTCAGGCGTAACCGGAACTTCTACTAATTTAACCGGCCTCACACCAGGAACTACTTATTATTTGTGGATGAGATCATTCTGTGGCAGTACAGATGTAAGTGTATGGACGAGCATGAAGAGTTTTGTAACGCTATGCGTTCCTGTTACTTCATTCTCACAAAATTTTGATGGTGTAACAACTCCTGCATTACCAGCTTGCTGGAACAAAGTTGGAGCTACCGGATCAGCTTATACACAAACAGGTTCACCAAACAGCACTCCTAATACGCTTTACATTTATTCCACCACTATTACTAACCTTGCAGTAGTGTCTATGCCACCTGTAAGCAATCTGGGTGCAGGAACTCATAGGCTAACTTTTAAAGCAAGAGGAAACCTTACGGCAGGTGGAATGATAGAAGTTGGATATCTGACTACACCTACTGATGCATCAACATTCACATTGTTCGAGACAGTAACTGTAAGTACTTTAACCTATCAAACATATACCGTTGTTCCACCTGCAACACCGGGCTATGAAGTAATGGCTTTCAGACATACGGGAGATCCATCTTACAGCGTTTTAATTGATGATGTAGTTTGGGAACAATTACCAAGTTGTAATGAACCAACAAGTTTGCAAACTTCAGCAGTTACAATGACTGATGCACAGATTGATTGGGTTCCGCCAACATCAGGTACCGTAACAAACTATTCATGGGAGTTAAGAACCTCTGGTGCTGCCGGAAGTGGCGCTACAGGTTTGGTTAATTCTGGCAATACAGCTTCTACAACAGTTAATTTAACTGGTCTAAATGCCGGTACAGCTTATACATTCTACGTGAGAACAAATTGTGTCGCTCCAGATGTAAGTTCATACGCTTCTAAAGCATTTACAACAGTGATTGCAAATGATGATTGTTCTGATGCAATTGCCTTAACAGGTAATGTTGCATTAACTGCAACAACGGCAGGCGCAACACAGTCAATGCCAGCAGAACCTTGTGCCGGTTTTACAGGAACTGCTGATGATGATGTTTGGTTTAAATTTACTGCAACAGCTAATGGTAATGCTACTATCACAGTAACACAAACAATTATTGACGCTGTGGTATTAGCTTATAGCGGAAGTTGCGGCGCTACTACAATTATCGGTTGTTCAGATGTATTTACTCCAAATAATGAGGTTATCAGTCTTACAGGGCTAGTAATGGGTACTGAGTATTTAGTACGGGTATTTTCTTATTCTGCTGGAGCTACAGCAACTGGTGCTTTTAATATTACTGTAACCGGTCCTGCAGTACTGCCAGTAACACTCGTTGATTTCAAAGGTGAAAAAGCAGGATCAGCTAACAGGTTGATCTGGACAACTTCTACCGAAATCAACAATATGGGTTTTGAATTAGAAAGAAGTGCTGATGGAAGAAATTTCACATCGCTCACATTTGTTGCCTCTAAAGCAGAGAATGGCAATAGTAATTCAACACTCAATTACAGTTACAATGATGTAAGACCATTATCTGGTAATAATTATTATCGTTTGAAGCAAATTGATAAAGACGGTAAGAGCACATATTCAGATATCATAGCTCTTAAATCTAAGGCTACTGATATTACACTCAGCAGTGTTTATCCAAACCCTGCAACAAGAGAATTGAATATGATCATCACATCACCAAAAGCAGAGAAAGTAACAATAGTTGTTACCGATCTTACAGGAAAGATCATCATGCAGCAAAATGCTCAACTGGTAATCGGAGATAATCAGTCTCAGATGAATGTTCAGCAACTGGCAGCAGGAACTTATCTTGTAAAAGCGATCTGTGCAAATGGTTGTGAGACTGCTGTTCAGCGTTTCGTAAAACACTAATCAAGGATCTATTTAAATAAAAATCCCGGTCAATTTGATCGGGATTTTTTTATGATATCAGCCAAACAAATGTCATCGTTCCTTGCAAGTCTATCCTGAGTTTATCGAAGGACACACTTCATATTCCTGTTCATTTAGCAGCCAAAACATCCAGGCTCTTACTGATAATACCAACACATTCCTTTATCTGCTCAGCGGTAATAATTAAAGGTGGTGCAAATCTGATCTTATCTCCATGAGTAGGTTTTGCAAGCAGGCCATTTTTCTTCAGTTCAAGGCAAAGATCCCATGCAGCTTCTTTGTTGTTGTGTTCAATTACAATTGCATTCAGTAGACCTTTTCCTCTCACAAGTTTAATAAAAGGTGAATTCAATTGTTCTAATTCTTTACGCAATAACTCACCCATAGCTTCAGCATTCTCAGCCATGTTTTCTTCCTTCAACACTGTCAATGCTTCCATTGCAACTGCACAGGCCAATGGATTTCCTCCATAGGTGCTTCCATGTTCTCCAGGTTTAATGTTCATCATGATTTCATCATCTGCCAACACTGCAGAAACAGGGAGAATGCCTCCACTCAAAGCTTTACCAAGTATCAAAATATCTGGTCGTACATTTTCATGATCGCAAGCCAGCATTTTGCCTGTTCTGCATAACCCGGTTTGTATCTCATCAGCAATAAACAATACATTGTATTCATCGCAAAGTTTTCTAACTGCTTTCAAATATCCTTCATCCGGCACAACCACACCAGCTTCACCTTGTATGGGCTCTACCATAAATGCAGCTACATTTTTATCCTGGAACGATTTCTCTAGTGAAACGAGATCGTTGTATGGCACTAATTCAAATCCCGGCATATACGGCCCAAAAGCTTTATAACTTGATGGATCGGTAGAAGAGGAGATAGCAGCCAATGTTCTGCCCCAGAAATTTCCTTCCGCAAAAATGATCTTTGCCTGGTTTTCCGCTATTCCCTTCTTCACATAACCCCATCTTCTGGCTAATTTGATGGCAGTTTCTCCACCTTCCACTCCTGTATTCATCGGCAAAACCTTATCGTAGCCAAAATAATCAGTAATAAATTTTGAATATTCCCCCAAAAGGTTACTGTGAAAAGCCCTGGAAGTGAGTGTAAGTTTTTTTGATTGTTCTATTAAGGCATCTACGATCCTTGGGTGGCAATGGCCTTGGTTTACAGCTGAGTAGCCACTTAAAAAATCATAATATCTCTTTGCATCAACATCCCAGAGAAAAACACCTTCGCCTTTCTCTAATACTACCGGAAGTGGACGATAATTGTGTGCACCAAATTGTTCTTCTAAATCAAGATAGTGCTGTGCCTTTTCAGACAAAGTATGAGTGATCATAAATAATTAGTGATTGATAATTAAGAATAAAGAACCCGGTCTGGCTAATTAGCCATTCAGTGATTCAACAGGTCGAGATTGGAAGAAAGGAAATACATTTCGTTAATTATCGACTGCAAGGTAAGTAAACTTTCCGGTCGGCTGTACCTTCATGGTATCTTGATCCCTAGTTGAGTCATACTTGACTAAGGGATAATGGCGTTGCGGCTACCGTTCAATGTGAATATTCTGGCCAGATTCGTCCAATAATGGTTAAATTATCCTTTACATGTTAAGAAATACTCCAAATTTTATCATTTTTGTTTTGGTATTTCGCTGCATTTCCCGACCTTTGCACTCCCGAAAAATCGGGTAAAACTATTTCAATCATGGCTAGAGTATGTCAGGTAACAGGTAGAAAACCAATTGGTGGCCACACTGTTTCGCATTCAAACATCAAGACCAAGCGTCGTTTTTTACCAAATTTACAGACCAAAAGGTTCTATTTTGCTGAAGAAGATCGTTGGGTTACCATTAAACTTACAGCAGATTCTATCAGAACCATCAACAAAAGAGGTTTGGCTGTAGTGATCAAGGAAATGAGAGCTGAAGGAGTAAAAATCTAATCATCAACTATTATAAATCGTTTATACGATGGCAAAGAAAGGAAACAGGGTGCAGGTGATTCTCGAATGTACCGAACAAAAAACAACAAGTGTTCCGGGTACAAGCCGTTACATCACTGTAAAAAATAAAAAGAATACTCCTGAGCGTATTGAGCTTAAGAAGTATAACCGCAATCTCAAAAAAGTAACCGTACACAAAGAAATTAAATAATCATGGCAAAAGCAGCTTCAAAAAATGCTAAGGTAAAAGACGTGAAAGCTTCTGCGGAAGCAAAGAACTGGACCAAAGTGATCAAGGCTGTACGCAGCCCTAAAACTGGTGCATACACCTTTAAAGAGCAGATCGTTCACAAGGATAAAGTAAAAGATTTCTTAGCCACTAAATAATTGGCTTCGTCTATCATATTAAAAGCTGTCATCTTTTGGTTGACGGCTTTTTGTATTTTGATACCAGCATCTTAGCCTTGTGGCATCATCTGTTGCGTCGCACACTTCAGGTTTCTGTTGTCTGGTCAGCAGGACTTAAACATCATCATTCGTTTACAATATCTTCGCACCCAAACTTCAAAACATATGGGCTTTTTAGGAAAGCTATTCGGCAAAAAGGAAAAAGAAAGTTTAGACCAGGGATTAGAAAAAACCAAGGAAAACTTCTTTTCAAAGATCACTAAAGCCATTGCAGGTAAAAGCACAGTGGATGAAGAAGTGCTGGATGAACTGGAAAATGCCTTGGTAAGTGCCGATGTTGGAATTGATACGACAGTTGAGATCATTAATCGGATTGAAGCTAGGGTAGCTAAAGATAAATATATTAATACCAGCGACTTAAACAGAATACTTCAAGAAGAAATAGAAAATATTTTAGTAGATGCTCCTGATCAGAGCTTCCGGAGTTTTGAAACACCTGCTGGAAAGAAACCTTATATCATCCTGGTTGTTGGTGTAAACGGAGTAGGTAAAACAACTACCATCGGTAAGCTAGCTTATAATTACAAAAGAGCCGGTAAGGAAGTGATTTTAGGAGCTGCAGATACATTCAGGGCTGCAGCGGTCGATCAACTCACTATCTGGAGCGATAGAGTGCAGGTGCCTATCGTTAAGCAAGCCATGGGCTCTGATCCTGGTGCCGTGGCTTTCGATACTGTTCAAAGTGCTGTAGCCAAAGGCTCAGAAGTGGTGATCATTGATACCGCAGGTCGTTTACACAATAAGGCTCACCTGATGGAAGAATTGAGCAAGATCAAACGTGTGATTCAAAAAGTGATACCCGATGCTCCGCATGAAGTGGTTCTTGTTTTAGATGGATCTACCGGACAAAATGCATTAGAACAAGCTAAACATTTTACTGCAGCAACCGATGTAAATACATTGGCAATCACGAAATTAGATGGAACTGCTAAAGGTGGAGTTGTATTGGCTGTTGCCTCTCAATTCAAGATACCTGTAAAGTACATTGGTGTGGGAGAAAAGATGGAAGACCTGCTGATCTTCGATAAACATGAGTTCGTAGATAGCTTGTTTAACCTGGAGAAAAGAGATTAGTTTTCGCAGAAAACGCAGAATTCAGAAAAAGAAAAGAGCCTTTTGTGGCTCTTTTCTTTTAAAAAATTCAGCGTATTTGGCGGTTTGTGCGAGATATCCTTAAAAGGTAAATCTAATTGCAAAGCCACCCCATCCACCTTCGAAATAAGTATATCCAACAAAGTTGAAAGATGGTTGCCAGTCTAAACTTAGGTTGATTGGAGCTCCACCTATTTTGTAATCAAGTCCCAGAACTCCGTCAACACCAATGGCTACACCTCTATCTCTATCTGGAAATCTTCCTCTCCATTTCTCATTCCAGAATTGAATATGTGCACCTGGTCCAACATACCATTTCAAGCCTGGGGCACCATTAATATCACCATGAATTTCGTACAAACCGGTAATTCTAAAACCATCTTCCCAGAAATAGCCAAGACCTTCCAGGGCTCGATTAGTTGAAGTAAAATGTTTTAGTGTAATAGCACCAGGATAAAATTTAGCACCCAAGGCAGTTTTATAACTATGACTGGTGTTCTGGCTGGTAGCTGTAAAACTGATAATAGAAGTTAGCAGTACAAAGAATAAGATCTTTTTGGTCATAAGTAATTAATTATGGATGAATTACTCATCAAAATCATGCCAATTTTTATCTATCATGTTCATTTATAGCACATAACGTATGGCTATTCCACCATAAGCTGAGTTTCCTGCAGAACCTGTGAAGCTGAGAGATGGCTGCCAATCCACACTTAGATTAATAGGTAAACCATTGACCTTATAATCCAGGCCGATCACTCCATCTATACCGAGATCCATTTTACTGCTGTATGTTTTTTGGTACTCAGATTTGTAAAATCCCACATGTACACCAGGACCAACATACCATTGTAATCCTTCCAGTTTGGCAAAAGGAAAATGAAACTCATACAAGCCTGCAACACGGAAATTCTCTTTTGCATATAAAGCCTGGAATTCCAAAGCAGATTTTTCAGCAATGAACTTCTTATAAGTAATACCTGTTCCAATCGGAAACCTTATACCAATAGCCTTATTATAGGTTTGTGCGGTAGCGGCAAGCACTAGTAAAAATGCAGCAAGCGCAAGCAGGATTTTCATGAGCTAACATTTTGAAGGTGATAATTTCAAACGCAAGTTTTGACCCGCTTTGTATCAATGAGTTGTTAAAGAGAAGAGTAGTTATGCAAGTAAGTTCGCAAACCATGTGTTAATCTCAACATGAAGATTCATTATTCACCACTCACCATTCACCATTCACTTACCTTTGCCAACCCATTTAAATCACCGAATGAAAGTCAGAACCCTCAAAAAAGATAAAGTAAACATCATCACCCTTGGTTGTAGCAAAAACCTGGTAGATAGTGAAGTGCTCAGTGGCCAATTATCAGCCAATGAAATTGATGTGGTACACGAAAGTGGTAAACTCGATCATAATATCGTTGTGGTAAATACCTGTGGGTTTATTGATAAAGCAAAAGAAGAAAGTATCAATACTATCTTAGACCAGGTTTCTCTTAAACAGAAAGGCAAACTTGATAAGGTGTATGTCACCGGATGTTTAAGTGAACGTTATCGTGGTGACCTTGAGTCTGAGATCCCTGAAGTTGATGCATGGTTCGGAACATTGGAACTTCCTCTTATCCTGAAACAATTTGATGCTGATTACAAAGCTGAGTTGCTGGGCGAAAGAATGCTTTCAACCCCAAAACACTATGCATATTTAAAAATATCTGAAGGTTGTAATCGTACCTGTGGTTTTTGTGCTATTCCTTTAATGAGAGGTAAACACGTTAGCCGTACAATGGAAGACCTTGTTACGGAAGCTGAAAGTCTTGTGAAAAAAGGCGTAAAGGAAGTGATGGTGATTGCACAGGAGCTTACTTATTACGGACTGGATATTTACAAGAAAAGAGCTTTGGGTGATCTCATGAATCGATTAGCAGATGTAAAAGGATTAGAATGGATCCGTTTGCATTATGCCTATCCTCATAAGTTTCCTTTAGATATCCTGGATGTAATGAGAGATCGTCCAAACATCTGTAACTACCTTGATATGCCTTTGCAACATGCCAGCGATAATATGCTGCAGGCAATGAGACGACAGATCACAAGAAGTGAAATGGAAGAACTGATTGTTGCTGTAAGAGAAAAAGTTCCCGGAATCTGTTTAAGAACAACACTCATTTCCGGTTATCCTGGTGAAACATTGGATGATGTGGAAGAACTCAAATTGTTCTTACAAGCTCAGCGTTTTGATCGTGTTGGGATCTTCTCATATTCCCACGAAGAAAATACACCAGCTTTCGTAATGAAAGATGATATTCCTGCAGCCGAAAAGGAGAGAAGAGCACAGGAAATTATGGAAGTGCAGCAGGAGATTAGCTATGAAAAGAACCAGGAAAAGATCGGCAATACTTATAAAGTTATCATTGATAAAAAAGAAGCCGGTCGTTATTTAGGAAGAACAGAATTCGATTCTGTTGAAGTGGATAATGAAGTGGTGATCTCAGCCGATAAGAAACTTACTATTGGCGATTTTGTAAACGTAAAGATCACGAAGGCTTATGATTATGATCTGGAAGGTGAAGTGATATAGTCATTAAGTCAATGGTCATCAGTCATTGACCGATGACAAAATGACTAATAATGACTTGTTATCACCAATGAAACTTCACCTCAACCTTAATATCCGGATGTAAACTTTTCTCTACAGGACAATTCCTTGCAATTCTTATCAACTGTTCTTTCTGTTCATCTGTTGCAGAAAAATGATCGGTAAAATAAAGTTCAGCATTAATACCAACGATCCTTCTTGGTGCATCAGTGCTCATAATCTTCAGTACTTCTATTCTTGTTCCTTCAAAATTCAGCTTCATATCTGCAGCACGGATAGCCATTGTGGTTATCATACAACTACCAAGCGAAGAAGCCATAAGGTCAG
Organism: Bacteroidota bacterium; assembly: GCA_023386555.1. Lineage (GTDB taxonomy): Bacteria > Bacteroidota > Bacteroidia > Chitinophagales > Chitinophagaceae > JAEZDC01. Next base: position 12,853 of record JAEWJK010000008.1, read on the forward strand.
TAGGAGAGAATCGTTCACCCTTACCCATATTATCGGTAGGTGCATCTGTTTCTATTACGGTTCCGCTTTGAACATGCTTCATTTCTGTTCTCAGTTCACCTTTATATATTACTTCACAAGTCATTGATTGTATTTTTGCCTAAATTTACGAGCAACAAATTTAACCAGGTGAAGAAGATTGTTTTATTGATCCTTATCATTTCTCCAATAATAGCCCAAGCACAGAAACCAGATACAAAAGCTCAGAAAAAAGCTGAGAGAGAAAAACGAATTGAAGAATTACGCAAAAGAGCAGAAGAAGGTGAGATCGTCTTTTCAAAACAAACTGCATTTGGTATAAAACTCAACACTGATGGTTATGGTGCTTTTGTTGAATTGGGTAGAATGAAAACCCTGCGCAAGGCCAATTTGTACTGGTTAGAAATTGGCGAAAGAAAACATCCCAAAGAACAAAAGCTTACTAAAACGCAAGGTCCTTTAGGTATTTCAGGTAATCCTTTTATTTATGGCAAGATCAACAACTTTTATTACCTAAAACTCGGCTACGGTCAGCAGATAACACTCGGTAATAAAGGCAACAAAAACGGTGTAGCTGTATCTGCAATTTATGGAGGCGGAATTTCTGCTGGTCTTTTAAAACCTTACTATTTAGATATAACAGATCCTACAACAAACAGGCAAAGGGATATTAGATATCATGATACCACTAAAGCATACTTCCTCGATAGTGATGTAATAAATGGCTCAGCAGGTTTCAGTAAAGGTTGGAGCGAAATAAAGTTTGTTCCCGGTGCCCATATTCGTACAGCTGTTCGTTTTGATTATGGACGATTTAATGAAATGGTGTCAGCACTTGAAATTGGATTAAATGCGGAATTTTACAGTCAAACTATGCCTGTTATGTTGCTGAATAAAGACAAACGCTTCTTTTTCAATGCTTATGCAGCACTCACTTTTGGTAGAAGAAAGTAAGTTATTTTTGCTGAAATTTTTGTGAGTTAACCGGCTGAGTACTGCTATATAGCTTCTGTTGTGTCACTCACTTGTACGTTTTGAACTTTATTGAGCAATGCAGGAATTACCAATTATATCTCCCGTAGTAGAAATCAAACCTAAAAAACCAAACTGGCTTCGTGTAAAATTACCGATAGGTGAAAGTTACAAGCATGTACGAGGGTTGGTTGATCAACATAAATTACATACAATCTGCGAAAGTGGAAATTGTCCTAACATGGGAGAATGTTGGGGTGAAGGAACAGCCACATTCATGATACTTGGAAATGTTTGTACACGTAGTTGTGGATTCTGTGCTGTGGCAACTGGTCGTCCGGATCCGGTCGATTGGGATGAACCTCAAAGAGTGGCAGAAGCAATTCATTTAATGAAAGTGAAACATGCTGTTATCACTTCGGTTGACAGGGATGAAATTAAAGATGGTGGTTCTATCATCTGGTACAATACCATCAAAGCGGTTAAAGCTTTAAATCCCGATACCACACTTGAAACACTCATTCCTGATTTCAAAGGTGAGATGGAAAACATTCAACGTGTTATTGATGCTGCTCCTGAAGTAGTAAGCCATAACCTGGAAACGGTTGAACGTCTTACGAGACAGGTTCGTATCCAGGCTAAATACAGGAGAAGCCTTGAAGTATTGCGTTTATTGAAAGAAGGTGGTATGAGAACCAAGTCAGGAATGATGTTAGGTCTCGGGGAAACCAAAGAAGAAGTAATTCAATCTATGGAAGATTTGAGAGCTTCAAATCTGGATGTACTTACCTTAGGACAATACCTTCAGCCAACAAAAAAGCATTTACCTGTTCATCGTTTTGTTCATCCTGATGAGTTTGCAGAACTGAGAGAGATCGGCTATAACTTAGGTTTTGATTATGTTGAAAGTGGACCATTGGTTCGTTCATCTTATCACAGCGAAAGACATGTCATCGCTGGTTATGGAAGACAAAAATGGATGGAAGAAAAAGAAATGATGATTGTTTGATCCATGACTCCCGAACGTTCAGAAAAACTTCTTCGTGTATTACATAAAAGACAATCCGGTCTTGCTGTTGTAATGGAAAATATTGATGATCCCCGAAATGTTACAGCAGTAATGAGAAGCTGTGATGCTGTTGGAATACAGGATGTTTATATTCTGAGAAATCAACCATCGAGGGAAAAGAAATGGAGCTATAAAAGCGGCACAAGTGCTGCAAAATGGTTGTCTATTCATCATTATACTGATACCGCTGAATGTATTGCTCAGCTGCAACTACGCTATTCAAATATTTTAACAACACAGCTTTCTACCGAATCTGTAAGTTTATATGAGTTGGATCTTACAGAAAGTACAGTCTTCGTATTTGGTAATGAAAAGTTTGGCGTAAGTGATGCAATGAGAAAAGCAGCTACCGGTAATTTTCTTATTCCACAAGTAGGCATCATTCAAAGCCTGAACATTTCTGTAGCTTGTGCGGTAACTATTTATGAGGCTTTCAGGCAAAGATCAGCAGCAGGTATGTATCAAACTGAATCATTGCCTTCAGAAAGAATACAACACTTAAGAAACGAATGGGGTTTTAATGACCAGGAATCAAATCAATCGTCATGAAAAAGACACTTTTTATATTGCTAAGTTTTCTTTCAACTTCAACCGTATTCTCACAAGATATAAAAAAAGTGAAGATCGAAGATGTCGTTAACATGATCGATACAAGTACAACACCTTTGGTTGTAAACTTTTGGGCTAGTTGGTGTAAACCCTGCATTCATGAAATTCCCTGGTTTGAAAAAACAATTGCAGCATACAAGGAAAAAGAAGTGAAGCTGGTTTTGGTGAGTCTCGATTTTAGCGATGATTTCAAAAATAAAGCACTGCATAAGTTTGTCAAGAAAACCGGTTATACTTCCAAAGTAGTATGGTTAGATGAAACCAATGCTGATAAATTTTGTCCTCCAATTGATTCTTCCTGGGGTGGTGCTATTCCTGCAACTTTAATGGTTAATAATAAAAAAGGTTATCGCCAGTTCTTCGAGTTCCAGATAAAGGAAGAAAGATTTAAACAGGAAATAGACAAGTTGGTGGAATAGTTGTTTAAGAGCTAAAGTTTAAGGAGTAATAAAAAAGAGAAAGAGATTCATCTTACGTCATTGCGAGGAACGAAGCAATCTCTTTACCCCTTTCCTTCTCTTTATCTCTTAGCCTTTGCTCTTCACTTTATTAATAGCATCCTGCTTTTGTTTGTCAGTGATCTTCTTCTGCACCACCTTATTCAATTGATAACTCAGTGCAACTCTAAAATTTCTTGTTCTTGTCTGGTTATGGCTTTCCAGTAAAAAGTTTCTTCCGTAAGTAAAAGTGGTGAACTGTTGTGGCCTGAAAGGATCGATAATATTCAGGCTAACATTCAAGCGTTTATTGAAGAATTTTCGCTGCACACCAATGTTCATGTGCAAATTACTTCTGCTTCTTCCCTGAGGATCTGCAAAACTGTTGAACCTCGCATTACCTTCAAATGTTAACACACTAGTGGGTGTATAATTGTAATTGAAACTAGTATAAAAAGTGCCGCCGTCCCTGTATTTATATAATTGCTTTTCTTTTTCTCCGTATTCATTAAAAGTATAACCAGTACTGGCATTCACCCTGAATTTCTTACTGAAAGTATATCCACCAAAAATGCTGGCTTCATATTCATTTCTGTCAGAGATATTCTGCCAGGTTACTTCAGTTTTCCCTGCCTCAACTAAATTTCTTACTGTGTTGAAAACATCCTTCACCCTGTTATATCCAATAGATGTGTTGAAATAATATTTTCCTTTGTGCAGCGATACATTCCAATCGAAATTATCAGCGATCTGTGGCGATAAATATGGATTACCAAAACGTACATTATACGGATCACCATAATCAATTGCCGGGTTCAATTCACCAATTCCCGGTCTTCTGATATTGGCTCGATAAACTAAAGTGGTGTTTAGTTGTTTATTGAATTCCTTACGGATATTGATATGCGGTAAAATATTTCTGTAATCATTTTTTACATCTACACCGTTGCCTTTGGTGAATTCAAAGTTCATGTTTGTTTGTTCCGCAATCACTCCGGCTGTAATTCTCCATTCTTTGGGTAGATTAAAGCTTAAAGCAATTCTTCCCTGTAAAACCGATTGCTGAAATTCAAAATCTGTACTCAACAGATCATTCGGTACAAAACTATTATCGGCTTTTTTATAGAAACTGGTGTTGAGAATGTTATGATAATTATTACCGACATAAGAAATACCTGCAGATAAATTGCTGCCTTTCCAAACAAAAGGTCTGTCGTAATTCAACCGTGCCGAATAAGCTTTACTTCTGTTATTGGTTAATTGCAATTGATTGGAATCAATTCCTGTAGGTATAAAATCGGGGTTCAAAAATTGCTGGTAAAAATCCCTGTCCTGTTCATTTTTACCAAGGTTTCCACTACCAATGAGTCTTAATGTTTCGCCGGGTTTTTTACCTTTTAGTGTATAGGTAAAAGTTAAACCATGACTATAACCTGTTCCTTCAGAACCGATCTCTCTTGTACTGAGTTTATATACTTCCTGGTTCTTATTAAAATTGGTATAGCGAGTCTCACTGTTATTATCAAAGAAGTTGAGATTACCCTGGTAAGTAAGATTGAGGTTATGATATTTGTTCAGCTCATAATCGATCTGTGTTCTTAAGTTGGGTCTCAGGTTTTTATTCGTGTACTTACCATCAGTATTAAAATAGGTAGTGGAATCTTTGTAATAATTCTGTCGCCTTGAATAATTACTTCCGGTAAACTGGCTAACCCCAATACCTGCATTCAGATTTAAGGAAAGCTTTTGTTTACGGTAAGAAATATTCGCTCCGAGATTTCCTTCACCTCTTGTACCTCCACTAACATTTACTCTTCCAACAAGGCCAATCTTTCCTTTCTTCGTTACGATATTGATCACTCCACCGGCTTCATTTGCATATTGTGGTGGAGGATTGGTCATCAATTCTATCTTTTCGATACTGCTTCCCGGAAGGCTTTCCAACAGATCAGCTAGCTGTTGTGCATTTAGGTCTGTTGGCTTATCATCAATTAATATCTTAGGTTCCTTTCCTTTCAACAGAATTTTTCCGTTTGGATCATTACTGATTAAAGGCATGCTCTTTATTATTTCTGCAGTAGTAGCTCCACCACTCAATGCACTTTCGCCAACATTATAAGTAATCTTTCCATCTCTCGTATCGATCAAAGGCTTCTCAGCATAAACAACTACCTCTTCTAACTCTCCTGCTGCTTTTAATTTGATATCTCCTAAATTAAAATCAAATCTTTCTACTCTTAAATAAATACTGTCTAAAGTAAACGCAGCATGACCAACAAAAGCAGTGGATAAGCGGTAATAACCAAAACGTAATTCGGTGAATTCAAAAGCTCCGTTCTTATCACAGACTGATTTTCTGCGGTAAGTTGTATCGTCAAGCAACTTTACTTCAACCGATGCAAATGATGCAGGTTTACCTTCAGCAGTAAGAATACTGCCTATGATAATGCCTATGTTTTCAGGCTTTTGCTGTGCTGTTGACGTAATAAACAGGCACACCGATATTAATAAGAATAACTGTTTCAATAGAATGTTTAGAGGGTGACCGGTACAAATCTCATCAAAAATCCAATACCTATCAGGCTTTTTATTTGTAAGGCAGGACTGTTCTTTTCATCGCCAAACAACTTCACATCATCATCATAGATCAGGTCAAGATTGTAAGTTGCTGATAGATATTTATTGATCTTGAATGAGAAAGCATTGGTCATATAAAGATCAATGTTCTCAGGATGATTTTTATAATTCGTAAAGATGTCAGCCCTTCCTTTATATGTTACACTTTTAGTGAATGATGTGGTGTAACTGATAGATGCAAATGCACCAAATTCCTGGTTAATATGTTTTCCTCTCGGAACTCCGTACATACCTGAATCCGACAATGCTTTATTAGCAACTATCACCCATCTTGATGTGGCAGGTGAAAGAAATACGGAAAATTTTGAGTTGTGTTTATAATCCATACCAACAGAAGCTAAAGCATAAGCAGGAGAGAGAAGTGTAGAAGCGAAAGTTGCTTTACCTCCGCTGAACGTATATCCATCAAAGAATTGGGATCTGAAATTTCCCAGACCTGAAATATACCATCTTCCACTGTCTAATTGGTATCCGTATTTGGATAAGAGATCAAATCGGTCGTCATTTTTCCGGCTGCCCTGGCTGGAACTCTGCAAGAAACCTAGATTGAATTCGAAACTGTTATCCCAGCTTCTTCTTCCATCTTTATGAAAAAGGAAATAATTGAAATAAGTATTGAGCGAAAACGAAAATTCATCACCACCGGCAGCCCAGTTACTTAAAGATCCCTGGGCAATATTAGCATTAACCAGTCCACCTCTTTTCCATTTCCACTGAATACTGTCTTGCTCTTTTTTTACGTCCCGAAACACTTCTGATGAAAGTTTCTTAACTGTAATGTCCTGTGAATTTGAAGTAAATGAAATGAAGATCAGTGCAAAACCAAACAAGCAGCTTCTCATGTACAATTTAAACTTGGATTAGAACTTCAAAACTAAAACAAGACAGTTTGATTAATGTTAACAATCTGCCAAACTGACACATGAGCCTTTTTTAGTTATTTTCGCAGCACAAATTATTTATAGATGGAAATGCTGGATCACAGCCAGAAAGTTCATGACGAAGCCCGACAAGGAGAAGCATTTGCTCCTTTTTTAAATGATGCCAATCAATATAAAAAACAGTTTTATATAGAGAGCTATGGATGTGCTATGAATTTCGCTGATAGCGAAGTGGTGGCTTCCATTTTAAATGAAAAAGGTTTTGGCGCTACCCGTAACTGTGAAGATGCTGATCTTATTTTTTTAAATACTTGTTCTATCAGGGAGAAAGCAGAACTGACTGTACGAAAGCGATTAACTGAATTCAAGAAACTTAAACGTAATAAACCCGGAACTCTAGTTGGTGTTTTGGGTTGCATGGCTGAAAGATTGAAAGCTAAATTCCTGGAAGAAGAAAAGCTGGTTGATATTGTAGTTGGTCCTGATGCTTACAGAAGTTTACCAGGCTTGATTGAAGAAGCAGAAACTGGTCAAAAAGCGGTGAATGTTTTATTGAGCCGTGAAGAAACCTATGCTGATATTTCACCGGTTCGATTGAACAGTAATGGCATTACTGCATTCGTTTCTATCATGAGGGGTTGCAACAATATGTGCAGCTTTTGCGTAGTGCCTTTTACACGAGGAAGAGAAAGAAGCAGAAGTGCTAATTCTATTCTGGCAGAAGTACAGGATTTGTTTGATAATGGTTATAAAGAAGTAACCTTATTGGGCCAGAATGTTGACAGCTATTACTGGATTGATGAGCAGAAAGATGAAACAGTAACTTTCGCAAAATTGTTAGAGAAAGTAGCGTTGGTTCATTCTGATCTGAGAGTAAGATTCAGTACTTCTCATCCGAAAGATATTACTGATGAAGTGCTGTTCACAATGGCTAAGTATGAAAATCTATGCAAATACATTCATCTTCCAATTCAAAGTGGTAATACCAGGATATTACAGATGATGAACCGTACTTACACAAGAGAATGGTACCTGGCAAAAGTGGATAGGATCAAAGAAATAATGCCTGATTGTGGTATCAGCTCAGATATTATCGCTGGATTCTGTACTGAAACAGAAGAAGAACACCAGGATACCTTATCGGCTATGGAATATTCTAAGTACGATTACAGCTATATGTTCTATTACAGCGAAAGACCAGGTACGTTGGCAGAAAGAAGATATGAAGATGATGTACCGCTTGATGTAAAGAAAAGACGATTGGCAGAGATAGTTGAGATGCAGAACAGGTTATCTTATGAAAGTTATCAGAAAGACATTGGTAAAACATACAAAGTATTGATTGAGGGAGAAAGTAAAAAAAGCAACCAGGAATGGAAGGGTAGAAACAGCCAGAACAAAATGATGGTGTTTCCTAAAGGGAACTTTAATTATAAGGAAGGAGATTATGCATGGGTGAAGGTGAAGGATAATACCCAGGGAACATTGCTGGGAGAAATTGTGAGCTAAATAAACATAAGCTAATGCTTAAAAAGAGCGTATTAATTGGTTTTGTGCTTATTCTTTTACTCATTGCAAATATTGGATTTGCACAAGAAAGGATGAATTGGAAAAGTTACTTAACAGAGATAGTAGATTCTGCTGATGACAATGATTATGTTTACTTAAATTATACTAAAGGGAATAAGCGATCAAAACTATTTTATTGTTTTAAATACAATGGTGCCAAGATTATTGCTGTTGTGAATAATGATACGGTTGAAAATGAAATAAGACTTTCAAAACCTGATATTTTCAGCTTTCTAATTGCAAATAAGAAGAAGTTGCACGATGCCAGAGAATATCAATCAAGGAAAAAAACACCTCAGCAATTTTGGAAACAATTTGAAGATACATCGGCTACTATTCTTCAGTTAGGAATTAGATTTCCTGGGATGCACTATAATCATTTTCAACCAACAAGTGAGCAATTTATCTCTAGTGTGAAAAAGGAGCGATATAGAGAGGCTTTAAGATTGGTAAATGAAATAGTAGCATTATTGGAAAAGGCAGTTCAGGGGATTGCTCTAAATGAATAATAATAATGGACATTCAAAGTATAAAAAATCGTTTCGGAATTATTGGTAATGCACCTGCACTCAATCTTGCATTGAGTACAGCAGCACAGGTAGCTTCAACTGACCTTACTGTTCTGATCATTGGCGAAAGTGGTGTAGGTAAAGAAGCATTTTCTTCTATCATTCATGCTTTATCTCCTAGAAAACACAATCCCTTTATTGCTGTTAACTGTGGTGCTATTCCTGAAGGAACGATAGATTCCGAATTATTTGGTCATGAAAAAGGCTCTTTCACAGGTGCTGTCGATAGTCGTAAAGGTTATTTCGAAACCGTAAACGGCGGAACAATTTTTCTGGATGAGATCGCTGAAATGCCAATCGGTACTCAGGCAAGATTGTTAAGGGTGTTGGAATCAGGTGAGTTTATTCGTGTAGGTTCTTCAAAGGTTCAAAAGACAGATGTAAGAGTGATTGCTGCCACCAACAAAGATTTATTAGAAGCAGTGCAGCAGGGAAAATTCAGGCAGGATCTTTATTATCGTTTAAGTACTGTGCCTATTCGTGTTCCGGCATTGAGAGATAGGAAAGATGATATACTGTTACTCTTCAGAAAGTTTGTAGTTGATTTTGCTGAGCGTTACAAAACAATGCCTGTTCAGCTTGATGAAGACGCTAAAGATCTGCTAACAAATTATCCTTTCCCCGGAAATGTTAGAGAATTGAAGAATATTGCAGAGCAGGTTTCTGTTCTCAGTTCAGAAAAATCACTCACCTCAAAAGAGTTAAGAAAGTTTTTGCCTGAACGGTTTATGAACAGGATGCCGGTATTGGCAAATCAACCTTCATCTGCAACCGAGTTTGCAAATGAGAGAGAGATCTTGTACAAACTGTTCTTTGATATGAAGAAGGATGTAACTGAATTGAAGAAAATGTTTGTTGAGATATTGCAGAATCCTTCTCTGGCTGGTCAGGCAGCAAATTTTACACAGGAATCCTTGCTGAATGAACATGCAGCACATATGAATCATGATATGTTGCCTGCATTGCAACAAAATGTTCCTGCGTTTGTTCAACCTGCACATCAGCCTGTAGTATTGAATGGTGATGATATACATCATCATGAAGAAGTGGAAGAGTCGCTGAATATAATGGATAAAGAAAAGGAGCTCATCATTAAAGCTTTGAAGAAACACAGGGGTAGAAGAAAAGATGCAGCTGCAGATCTTGGAATAAGCGAAAGAACATTGTACCGGAAGTTGAAAGAGTATGATATTGAAGAGTAAGTTTAGATGTCAGGCTGAGCTTGTCGAAGCCTTGCTGAATAAAGTTTCGAACCTTCAAGTGAGTACCTCATTACTTTAATTTGTATTTTGGTTTCGGTGAATCTCGTTCCTCGATTTGACACAACAAAAGCTAAATAGATTTAATGAAGCTAGCTAAAAAAATATTTCTCATCATCTTTATTACCGGCTTTACTTCGGTAATGTTATCATCTTGTCGTGTGTATACGTTCAGAGATGTTAGTATTCCTGCCGAAGTAAAAACGATCAAGATCGAACCTTTTATCAACCAGGCTCGATATGTAAATCCACAACTGACATCAAGATTGGGTGAAGCTTTCCAGTTAAAAGTAGTGAGGCAAACAAGGCTTACCCGTACAAATAATGATGATGCACATTACCAGGTTGGTGGCTACATATCTCAATACGATGTTACTACTGCAGGTATTTCTGGTCAGCAAACAGCAACCAACAGGTTAACGGTTTCAGTTCATCTTACATTTAGAAATACACTAACGAATAAGAGTGAGGAATATGATGTGAGCCGCAATTTTGATTTTCCTGCAAACCTCAGTTTACCACAGGCAGAAGCTCAGCTGCTTGATGATATCATTCGTAATATGAGTGATGAAATTTTTAATCGCATCTTCTCAAACTGGTGATCAAATCTGTATTTTCACCAAATGAATGCGGCATTAGAGAAGATATTGTTTCAACTGACCGGTAAAGCACATTTGGCTGATGTAAGTTTGATTGAATTACAAAAGATAACGGAAGCTCATCCATATTTTTCTATTGGTCATCTCTTATTGGCTAAAAAACTTCAGACGCAAAATCAACATGCAACCGATTCTCAATTACAACGTACTGCAGTGTATTTCAATAATCCGCTTTGGTTAAATTATTTACTTAACACAGAAGAGGCAAGTATTAAACTTCCGGTAAATAAAGAAGAAACAAAGCCTTTGTTACAAAGAGTAATCGAAGAAGAGCAGCAAACACAAAACCATACAGAGCCATTGGAAACTTCAATACAATCAAAAGAACCCGCTATCATCAAAGCATTACCCGAAGAAGAGATATATGCAGCATCAACAACTGAAGAAGTGATGCAACAGGCAGAATATGAAGAGAAGCAGAAGGAAGTGATTGCTTCTGTGTTGGAAGAACAGTTGGCTGAATTTAAAAAGCCCGTCAGTGCCAATACGGAATTGAAAATTGAGACAGAACCTTATCATACGGTTGACTATTTTGCCTCGCAAGGCATTAAAGTTGACTTAACACAACCACAGGATAAATTAGGTAACCAGTTGAGAAAATTCACCGATTGGTTAAAGCAAATGAAGAATGTAAAGACGGAAACCAGTGACCTGGGAACTGATCCTGAAGTGGAAAACATGATACAAGGCATAGCAAAAACTTCTAATGAGACTAAAGAGATCGTTACCGAAACAATGGCCCAGGTGCTTATCAAACAAGGGAAGACCGATAAGGCCATTCAGCTCTATATCAAATTAAGTTTTTTGAATCCGGACAAATCAGCTTACTTTGCCGCCAAAATCGAACAACTAAAAGGTATTTAAAATGACTATTTTATTTCTGATATTGATCATTATTGCATCGGTGATTTTGGGTTTTATCATTCTTGTACAGAATCCAAAAGGTGGTGGATTGTCTGGCAGCATTGCAGGTTTCAACAACCAGTTCATGGGTGTTAAACAAACTACAGATGTACTTGAAAAAGGAACATGGATATTTGCAGCTCTGATCGGTGTGCTTTGTATGGTATCTGTATTATTTCTGAATACAAAAGGCGGTACTGAAGATGTGATGAGAGATATCAAACCAGGTACAACTCAAACACAGGGAACCGGAACAACTCCAGCACCGGTTACTCCAAAATAATCATAACTTATAATTTATATAACCCTGTCAAACAACTGGCAGGGTTTTTTATTTATTTTCACCCACTATGAAACGGTTATTCAAGATCATATTTGCACTGTTAATTGTCGTTGGTGCAATAGCAGCGTGGTTCGTATTTGGTTCAGCTACTTCCTTCAGTGGAAAAAATAAGTTCTTATACATTCACGAAGGAAGCAACAATAAAGATTCTGTTCTGGCAATCTTAGAAAGAGAAGATATCATTTCAAACATCGGAACGTTTTCTTTTATTGCAGATAGATTAGACATGTGGAGCAAGTTAAAGCCTGGAAAGTTTGAAATTCAGAACGGGCAAAGTGCTTTAGCAATCGTACGAAAGTTGAGAAATAATCAGCAAAGCCCTGTGAATCTTGTGATCAATAAGATAAGGACAAAAGAAGATCTGGCGAAGATGATAGGTAAACAATTTGCAACTGATTCAGTAACCGCTTCGGCCTTTCTGAATTCGAACGATTCATTGCAGAAATTCGGAGTAGATACTAATACCGTAATGACCTTAGTGATTCCGAATACATATACATACTATTGGAATACTTCTGTGAGAAAAATCTTAACGAAACTCTCCGAAGAAAAAGAGAAGTTCTGGAGAAAGAACGATCGTTTACAAAAAGCCAGTAACAGCGGATTAACATCAGAACAGATATACACTTTAGCATCAATAGTAGAGGAAGAAACCAATAAGCATGATGAAAAAGGACAGGTAGCCAGTGTTTACATCAACAGGTTGAATTCAGGAATGCCTTTAGGTGCAGATCCAACCATTAAGTTTGCTTTGAAAGATTTTGGATTGAAACGCATCTATCATAAACATCTTGAAGTGGGTTCACCTTATAATACGTATCGTAATAAAGGTCTTCCACCAGGACCAATTTGTACACCATCACCAATAACAATTGATAAAGTTCTCGAAGCTCCTAAAACTGGTTATTATTATTTTGTAGCAAAGATTGACGGTTCGGGTTATCATCATTTCAGCACTACCTTTGAGGAGCATAAAAAATATGCATCGCAATACCATCAGACGCAAAACGAAAGAGGGAACAGATAAGTTAAAGAAATTTGTTCAGTCTAGTGCATTGGCAAATTTTGCCAGGAGCAGGAGTAAGAATATTTATCTGCCGGGTTTCAAAGGTATTTCGTTATACGATGTTTCAAGATATTTCTGGCTCGAATCTAAGAGGCTTGGATTAAGAGAAAGAGCTGCAGCAGTTGCTTTCAATTTCTTAATGGCAATCCCTGCAAGCCTTATTTTTCTTATTACGCTTGTTCCTTACATGCCAATTCCTGAGCAATTTCATTTCCAGGTTACAACTATTGTAAAGGATGTCATCAGGTCACCACAAATTCAGGAATATGTAATCAACTTCATTGAAGATTTTTTTAAAAAACCTCAGACAGGATTATTATCAATTGGTTTTTTACTGGCAATCTTTTATTCTTCCAATGCATTAATGGTTGTTATCAGAACTTTTGACCGTTCATTGCATAAAAAGATCAAGCCACGTCTGTTTAGAAAAAGATTGAGAGCAATCAGGTTAACTACAGTGGTAATGTTTCTTTTTATTGGAACGGTTTTTCTTTTACTGGCCCAGGGAGTTATTTTTTCCTGGATGATGGAAAGCTGGAACATTACCAACAATGTTTTACAGTGGTTCATCATCGTAGCAAAATGGATAGCTATATTGGCACTGGTAACGTATTCCATAGGTTTCATTTACCGTAATGCTCCATCTATAGAAAAAAGATGGCCAACACTATCACCAGGAACTGTGTTTGCAACAGCCTCAACACTTGTTACTACATTCCTGTTTACGATCTGGGTAGAACATTTTAATCGTTTCAATGAACTATACGGTTCAATCGGAACAACTATCATTGTAATGCTTCTGGTATATCTCAATAGTCTTATATTATTGATCGGGTTTGAATTGAATGTATGCATTGATTATTTGCGATCTAAAGCTGATGAAAGGTTGTTAAATGAAACGAACGGTTTGGAAAATGAGCCCAAACTTCCGAACTTGGCTTCCTAAATCACGAATCATGAAACTTTTTCTGCTTACATGTTTTGCTATCACTACAATAGCCATCACATCTTACGCACAGAATATTACACCACTAGCTATCGGTTCTGCTATACCAATGAATGAGGTGAAGATGAAAGATATTTCGGGTAAAGAAGTTTCTTTAAAAGATGCAGCTACCAAAAAAGGTTTATTGGTTATGTTCAGTTGTAATACCTGTCCTTATGTTATCAAAAACCAGGAAAGAACGAAAGAGATCAGCAGGTATGCAGAAAAAATGGGATTAGGAGTGATCATCATCAATTCAAATGAAGGCACAAGGAATGATGATGATTCGTATGATGCAATGAAAAGTTATGCTGCAGAGCAAGGTTATAAATGGAGTTATGTAGTGGATACAGATTCAAGACTTGCCAATGCTTTTGGAGCAACACGTACGCCTGAAACTTTTTTGTTCAATGGTGAAGGTAAATTAGTATATCATGGAGCGATTGATGATAATCCAAGTGAAGCTAGCAAAGTTAGTCGTGTTCATTTAAAAGAAGCAATCAACGAAATGAATAGTGGGAAGGACGTAACAGTTAAAGAAAGCCGTTCTGTTGGATGCACCATTAAGAGAAAAGGCTGATTTATTCTGATAAATTTATTTGAGAAGCCGGATATTTTCCGGCTTTTCATTTGTATAATGATAGTTTTGCCGCCTTATGAAACAAAAACCTGTACATCCTTCTATTGAACCCTATTTAGAGGGAAAAGTTTTGTTGATTGATAAACCTTTACACTGGACAAGTTTCGATGCAGTAAAAAAAGTACGGATACTAACAGGTATTTCAAAAGTTGGTCATGCAGGTACATTAGATCCTTTAGCCACAGGTTTATTAATCATTTGCACCGGAAAATTCACGAAGAAGATCAACGAATACATGGGCATGGAAAAGGAGTACACCGGAAATTTTACTTTAGGTGCTGTTACTCCAACATATGACAAAGAAAGTGAAGCCACCGATCATAAAGATATCTCTCATCTTACAGCAGACATGATCCATGCTGCAACAAAACCTTTTACCGGAAATATTTTACAGGTACCACCCATTCATTCCGCCATAAAAAAAGAAGGTAAGCCTGTTTATTTAGCTGCAAGAAAAGGAGAGGATGTTGTGTTAGAACCAAGACCGGTTATTATTCATGAATTTGAAATAACATCTATACAAATGCCTGTCGTGGAATTTCGTGTAGTATGTTCAACAGGAACTTATATTAGAAGTCTTGCAAATGATTTTGGAAAGCAGCTTGGTGTTGGTGCTTATTTGAGTAAGTTGTGCAGAACCCGAATTGGAAATTTTCCTTTAACCAATGCTCAAAGTCTTCAGGAATTTGAAGAAGAAATAAAACAGCTTAAGCAATCTTAGAAAGGCAATCCTATACCAATTTGTACTGCATAATTATTGGTGCCATATTGATTTCTCCACGAAAAATTGCCAAAGTCGAGCCATCCACGATTTTCTGTACGTACAGGGTCTTTAAGTTTCAATGCAAAATCAACACGAAGAATAAAATTTGCCACATTCAATCTTAACAAACCAACACCTAAGGCAATAGCAACATCTTCATGTACTCTTCCCAACTTAAATTGACCTTTCGGATTTGCAGGATCATTTTTTAAATTCCAGATATTACCCATATCGGTAAATACAGCAGAGCTGAATTTTGCACCACCAACATCAGCTAGTAGAAAACGATATTCAATATTGGCTTCCAGTTGAAAATCTCCGAAACGATCTTTAAAGTCAGTTGCAGTTTCACTTAACGTTGATGAGCCTAATCCCAATTGTCTCAATCCCCATGCTCTCATACTGTTAGGTCCACCGGCTACAAATTGCTTGAAGAAAGGAAGTGATTTGCCTAGCAAAGGATCATTAATAAGATTAAAACCAAAACCTGCAAAACCTCTTACCACCGTTGCAGTTTTTGGATGTTGCCATTTTAAAATGTACTCGGCTTCACCTTTAATGTAATGGTATAAATTATCTTTCAATCCTGGGATCAATGCAGGTAAACCAAAGCCTGCATACTCAACACCTGCTCTTCTGAAATGTGATAGATAAGGATTTTTATTAGAGCCCTGTGTTTTATTGTAGGTGAAAATCACACTAAACACAGAACCTGTATTGAAAGCTGTACGCAAGAATGGATTTAGCCTAAAGGCTTCTTCAAGCTTTGGTAAGGTATCAAGTGAGTATAATTCAATGTTCGGCAGTTTTAATGAATATCCTTCATTGCCTCTCCTGAATTCCCAACCAAGATTTGTTACAAATGATCGCAACCGAAAGAATTCTTTTCTGTCGGTATAAGATGCATTTACATTGACTACCGTTCTTGCTGCATCAAAATTTTTATCTCGTGTATTAAATGGCCAGGTAAGGTGTGGAATTACAAATGTTTGCCCCAGACCAAATTGAACGGTTTGTAACAACTTTTTATCACCAGCTTCTAAATTCAATTCAACACCACCACGAACAGAGGATGACCATTGAATGCCTCTTCGTCTAAAATTCCGATCTAGCAGTGTAAGATTGCCCCCAAGTCCAAATAAGTTATTAGATGATGCAAAATCTGCTGTACTTCGTGTAAGCTCAAAATCAGCTTTTAAATTATATCGCTTCAAAGGTGATAAGAAGATATGAAAATCGATCGTATCATTTCTGATAGAATCTCTCATATCAACCTGTTGCCAGGGTCCCATTTGTCCCAATGTGTTCACTGTTTTAAAAAACAGTCTTTCATTGTATAATTCTCCTCGTGAAAGATAAGTATGACGGATCAAAGGCCTCATCCTGAACACCGGATCCGGCTTATTATGTTTCATTGTAATAGCACCACTTCTGGTTACTCTTTCTATGAAGTTATTTTTTGCAAGCAAGCTATCAGGAATATCGGTTGTTGCATTTGTTTCAGGATAGTAAAAAACCTTTCCAATATAATATTGTTTTACAACTGTCGAATCATACGGAATATCTTTCGCCATAGTGGCTTGCATAATAGTAACATCTGCAGTGGGGTTTTGCCTTCGTCTTTCAGCAGTTTCAGCAGTTATTCTGGCAAGTTCAAATGGGTCAATAATAACACTATCTGTTAATTGGTCTGTTGTATCTACAAATGCAGCCAGGTTTTCTCTTCTTAATTTGTAGAAACCATTTTGCCTGTACCAATTCACCAACCTGTCTAACTCTGCTGCAATAATTTGTTTGGAATAGGGATCACCTTTTTTAAGGAGAGTTTCGTTGTTTATCCGGGCTGTTAATTGTTGTAATGCAGTGTCAGTCGGATTAGAATTCCCGGTATCTATTAGATTATAGCCAACATCATCGAGCTTTAATCTTTTACCTGGACTGATGTTCATGATAGATGTAACACGGAATTGTTTTCTGGCATTTCGATCCATAAAACTTCCAACTCCATATCCTAATCCAGCACCTATCACAGTACCTAATGCTCCACCCGTTATAGAATTTTTCTTACTCAATAAATCGCCAACTGCTCCACCAACAACACCACCGATCAACGAGGTAGCGGGTTTTGAATTACGTTTGAAGATAGCTGTGTCAGCATCCGGTTGCAACATAGCATTATAATATCCCTGGGATTGCAGGTAAGAATTCATGAAGTAAAGGCTTCTTTGCAAACCGATTGTATCAAAACGCTGTGGATCTTTTATACGATAAAAAATACCAAACTGTTGCAGCGTCCTGGCTTTTACAGTGTCATCCCAATAACTATTCAGCTCGGTTTCTAATCGATTTTGTTCATCTTTGGCAAGAACACCATTTTCAATTTTTATTTCATTTGCAAAAACAAATGGTGTAGTGTCCTTAGGTGGATTTTTTACAGAAGTGCGGTTAAAAACAAAAAGAAATTTATTTTCAGGAATACAGGATTGAAAAATGCAAACCGATAACAGCATTAGAATAACAAAAAAGATCGGTTTCCGGTTGAAAATCATACAGTATGATAAGTAAGAATGAAGCCAAATATATTCAAAGTTTATTCCATAAAAAAACAAGACAAGGGGAAGGTGTATTTGTAGTGGAAGGACCAAAGATTGTTGAAGAACTGATCAGTTCTGATTACATCATCAGGAAGATATATGCAACAGATAAATGGGCGAAACCATCTCGTTTTACCGGTGAAGTATCATTGATAACGGAAGACGATCTGCAAAGGATCACAGGTTTGCAAACTGCTAATGAAGTATTGGCTGTAGCCGAACAAAAGAACAACAGCAACCTCCCTCAACTGAAAGGCCGGCTTTCATTGGCTTTAGACAATATTCAGGATCCGGGTAATCTTGGAACAATCATTCGAATTGCAGATTGGTTTGGTGTAAAGCAGATCATTGCAAGTGAAAACACTGTTGAGCTTTATAATCCTAAGGTCATTCAAAGTACAATGGGCAGTTTTTTACGTGTGAATATTCGTTATGCTGATCTCGTTGATCTGTTGAATGATGCTGAAGTACCGGTGTATGGTGCATTATTAAATGGAAAGAATGTGTCTGGCATTGGTAAAATTGCAGAAGGAGTGATAGTGATCGGAAATGAATCCAAAGGCATCAGCCAAGAAATAAAACAAATGGTAACTCAACCTGTAACCATTCCTCGAATTGGTGAAGCAGAATCTTTAAACGCTGCTGTAGCTACAGGAATTATCTTATCGCATATTGTGTAATCATGTACTAAGCTCCGGTGCTACTATGAAGCTTTACTTGCGTCGCACTCTTGTACTTTCTTAACTTTATTCACCACTCACCCTCATCAACTCCTCACTCTTCAACAAAAAATCTTTACTCACCTGGTGATTAGGATCAAGCTTCACACATTTTTCAAACTGGTATTTGGCTTTTGCAAATTCTCCTAATCTATAGTAACATTCTCCTATTGAAAATTCAGCAAGTAAGCTATCTGGATTTATTTGCAGTGACAACATAAAATCTTCAATGGCATCTCTCCATCTTCCCAAATCCATTTTACAGAATGCACGGTTGTCTATTGCTTCATAGAATTCAGGTATCAGTTCAATAGCTTTGGAATATGCATCAATGGCTTCTGTTAGTTTACCCTGGTCTGTTAACGTATATCCTTCATGGTAATATTCTGTTGCTCTTTTTGCAGCTTCATCAAAATCTTCCTGCATTTCGTTTAAATAAGTATGATAGCCGATCAGGTCGTCAGCAGTTACATCAGAATGAGTAAAAAATGTAGCTCCTGCAAAGCTTTCTTTATGCATTGGCAGATGATAGATATTCACTTCAAGCCCATCAATTGCATATTTACCTGGGAGCTCATCTACAGGCTTGAAGCTTAATACATGGTATGCACCTATCTCAGGTTCATGTTTCAACAGCTTGTACAAATGAAATTTATTGTCGTAACGGGTATAAAAAACATCACCTTCCTGCAATTCAGGAATATCATCAGTTGAATTCATGATCCGAAGTTAAATATATCTCTGTTCAGTAAAGTTCGCAAGTACAAGAGTGCGACGCAAGTAAAGCTTAATAGCTGCACAAAACCCTGCTTCCATAAAAACAACTAAATTGCAGCCTCAATTTCAAATCTCATTTCTATATGAACCTTGGATATTTCTCTTACCCTTTACCTGCTAACGAACCTGTACTTACTTATGGTCCCGGAACTGCAGAAAGAAAAGCGTTAAAAGCTGCGTTGAAAGAACTGAAAAGCGAAGAAGCTGATATACCAATGTATATCGGTTCCGAACAGGTGAGAACCGGAAAGAAAGTAGCGATTCATCCACCACATGAGACTTCACATACACTTGGATATTTTCATGCAGGTGATGAATCTCATGTACATAAAGCAATCGAAGCTGCATTGGCTGCAAAAGAGCAATGGGCTGCTATGAGTTGGGAGAACAGGGCAAATATTTTTATTCGTGCTGCTGATCTTATCGCTACAAAATATCGCATGTTTATGAATGGAACAACGATGTTGGGTCAGAGTAAAAATGCTTTCCAGGCAGAGATAGATGCTGCTTGTGAGTTGATAGATTTTTTACGTTTCAATGTTCATTTCTTAAGCGAGATTTATCGCCAGCAACCCGTTAGCGGAGCAGGCATGCACAACAGGATGGAGTGGAGACCACTCGAAGGTTTTGTATTGGCTGTAACGCCTTTCAACTTCACGGCTATCGGTGGTAATCTTCCTACATCAGCTGCTATGTGTGGTAATGTGGTGGTTTGGAAACCGGCTAACACACAGATCTATTCAGCTCAAATGTTCATGCGTATTTTAAAAGAAGCAGGATTGCCTGATGGTGTTATCAACCTGATATATGTTGATGGACCAACCATTGGTAAAGTATGTATGAACCATAGGGAATTTGCAGGTGTACATTTTACTGGTTCAACAGGTGTGTTCAATCAAATGTGGAAGACGATCGGAGAGAATGTAGCCATGTATCGTTCTTATCCAAGAATTGTTGGTGAAACGGGTGGAAAGGATTTTGTGTTGGCTCATAAAACCGCCAATCCTGATGTAGTGGTTACAGCTTTATTAAGAGGTGCATTCGAGTTCCAGGGACAAAAATGTTCCGCAGCATCAAGAGCTTATATTCCTTCTGGTACGGCTGATGAAGTGAAGAAGAAACTGGTGGCAGGAGTAAAGAGTTTTAAAGTGGGTACTGTTGAAGATTTTGGCAATTTCGTAAATGCGGTGATCGATGAAAAAGCTTTCAACAGTATTACTAAATACATTGATAACGCAAAGAAAGATGCGAATGCAGAAATTCTTGTAGGTGGTAGTTACGATAAAAGCAAAGGATATTTTGTTGATCCAACCGTAATAGAAGCAAAAGACCCGAAATATGTTTCGATGTGTGAAGAGATCTTCGGGCCGGTATTAACTATTTATGTGTACGATGAAAATAAGTTTGAAGAAACCTTAGAACTGGTAGATAGCACTTCACCTTATGCATTAACAGGTGCTATAATTGCACAGGATCGTTATGCTGTTGAACTGGCCACAAATAAATTAAGAAATGCTGCCGGTAATTTTTACATCAACGATAAGCCGACAGGTGCTGTAGTTGGTCAGCAGCCATTTGGTGGTGCTAGAGCTAGTGGAACAAACGATAAGGCAGGAAGTATGATCAACCTGTATCGTTGGTTAAGTGCAAGAACCATAAAAGAAACATTCAATCCGCCAACTGACTTTAAATATCCTTTCCTGTATCCGGGAGAAAGTGAAGGAGAATAGGAGGAAGTGCGAGGTACGAAATACGAACTACGATATACGAAGGAGATCAAAATGATCTCCTTTTTGTTTAAATAAATTTAGATTATACTATATACTGGCATGTGATTTACATAACAAAGCCCCACTTAAAAAAGTGAGGCTAAACCAAAACCAACTGCCTTTCATAGGCGAGAAACTAATCTACCTCTTACTGAATAGTAATTTCTTTCGGCATCACTTTCACTTCATCTTTTTTGGGAAGGAAGAGTTTAAGAATTCCATCTTCATATTTCGCCTGGATGCCATCTGTATTTACTTTATCGTCTACAGTAAAGCTGCGTTTGAAACTATTGCTTCTGAATTCTTTTCTGTGCGTTTTATATTCTTTGTTCTCAGTCTCCTGCTTATGTTCGTAACTGATGCTGAGTACACCTTTATCAAGGTTTATCTTGAACTGTTCTTTTTTTAAACCCGGAGCTATCAGTTCAAGGTGATACGCATCAGTGTTCTCGTGAATGTTAACAGGTGGAATGCTGAAGTTCATATCTCTTCCCAGATTTGCCGGAAATGTGTTCAGCAGTTCATCGAAAATGTTGTCTAAGTTTTTAAAGTTGTTTTTTACTAGTGTCATAGCCATTATTTTAATCAGTTATTGAATTAGAATTTCAGATTCTGGATGGTCAAACTGTATACCGTGGCATTTTTCGAGGTATTTCGGCAGATTTTACTGCCATTGCGTCAAAATATTTCATAAACGCAAGACATCTTGTCTGAATTAAGTAGAAGTCAATACATGTAAATTTGCATTCTAAATAATCGAATTATGTATCCCGCAGAAATAGTATTGCCGATGAAGGCCGAGTTAACTGAGAATGGTTTTGAAGATCTGAATAATTCTGAAGCTGTTGAAAATACATTGAACCAGGAAGGAACAACCTTAGTTGTGATCAACTCTGTTTGTGGTTGTGCTGCAGGTGCTGCCAGACCAGGTGTTTTAATGGCAGTAAATAATGCAACAAAACGTCCTGATAGACTGGCTACAGCTTTTGCCGGTTTTGATACAGAAGCAGTAAATAAAGTTAGAGAACATTTAATGCCTTATCCACCATCTTCACCTGCCATTGCATTGTTTAAAAATGGGGAACTGGTAAGTATGGTTGAACGTCACCAGATAGAAGGAAGACCTGCCAATGTAATTGCACAGCACCTTATCGGTTTATTCGATCAGCATTGTAATTAATAAGCTTTGTTATAGATGGGTTAGTAGGCTCTACCGTATGGTAGGGCTTATTTTTTAGCCAGCTACAACATTTCATGGTATCTTTCGTTGTGTCACTCACTTGTACGTTCAGTCACTTTGCAGCTTTTATCGCCTAACAATTTTATCTTCATCCAAACTTTTTGAATGAGCATTGTTCTCTTCGATACCATTGAAAGGAGGAAGCTGTTTCCACTTACGTATACAAGAGCCGTAGCCGATATACGAATTGGCATTTTTACATTGAAAGAATGGTGGGAAAAATTATTGCAGGAAGAAGTTTTTGTAAAACCGGAAGAATACCTGCAACCAATATACAAAGCTATTCCTGAAGGAGAACACATATATGTAGATGCCAGCGTAATTCCAACAAGAGAATTAATAGAATTGATACTTTCATTGCATACAGGTGAATCACTGTCAGATGAAAGCGGCATTATTGCATTTAAAGAAAATCGAAATGGTAAAACAATAGAGTTTGCTGGTGCAAAAAAGCTCCATTATCCCTGGCAGATATTTCAATGGAATGATGAGATATTACGACAACAGTTCACTTTATTTTCAAAAGAAAAATATGGAGTACAAACGGCAGAATCAACTCATGTCATCAATGCCAGTGAGGTTTATATTGAAGAAGGCTGTGTTATTGAACATGCAGTTTTAAATGCGTCTACCGGTCCAATTTATATTGGAAAAAATGTTACCATTATGGAAGGTGTATTTATTAGAGGGCCTTTTGCAATAGGTGATGGTTCTGTAATAAAAATGGGTACTAAGATATATGGTGCTACTTCAGCCGGACCAGAATGTACTTTGGGTGGTGAAATAAAAAATTCAGTTTTATTCGGCTATAGCAACAAAGCACATGAAGGTTATTTAGGAAATGCAGTAATAGGTGAATGGTGTAATCTTGGTGCAGGAACCAGTAATAGTAATGTGAAAAACACAGCAGGTGAAATTTGCATGACCGATTTCGAAGGTATCACCAATGAGATAGTGGGAAATAAATGTGGTGTTATAATAGGTGATTATACAAGAACTGCTATTAATAGTTCCATCAATACCGGATCAATGTTTGGCATCAGTTGTAATGTGTTCGGTGAGTATTTGTTACCTAAAATGCTACCCAACTTCAGTTGGGGAACAAAAGATTTATCTAATTACGATCTGCAAAAAGCAGTTCGTGATATTGAAAATTGGAAAAAACTAAAAGGAAAGGAACTTTCATCATCAGAGAAAACTATTATTGCCTATATCTTTGACCACTTCAAAGGATAAACATGAGAAAACAAATAGCTGCAGCAAACTGGAAAATGAACCTCACTTACCAGCAGGCCGAAAATTTATTGAATGAGTTGATTGCGACTCCCCATGATCTGAAAGAAGATCAGCTGGCAATCTTTGCTATTCCTTTTCCTTACCTGCAACTGGCAAATGATAAATTAGGTGGAAAGAAAAATGTATTTGTTGCTGCACAGAATTGTTACAGCAAAAAGTCAGGTGCTTATACAGGTGAAGTGAGTGTAGAGATGCTTACATCAATGAATATACAATACGTAATATTGGGTCATTCTGAAAGAAGAGAATATTTTAATGAAAGCCACCAACTGCTTGCCGATAAAATAAATATTTGTTTGGAAAACGGGATGAAACCAATTTTCTGTTGCGGTGAGCCTTTAAATATTCGTGAAGCAGAAACACAAAACGATTTTGTTGGAAAGCAATTAGAAGAATCATTATTTCATTTATCAGCAGAACAATTACAACAGGTAGTTATTGCTTATGAACCAATCTGGGCAATAGGCACAGGAAAGACAGCCAGTTCGGAACAAGCTCAGGAGATGCATGCATTTATTCGTGAGCAACTCTCATCAAAATATGGAAGTGAAGTGGCTGAAAACATTTCTATTTTGTATGGTGGAAGTGTAAAAGGAAACAATGCATCCGATATTTTTTCTCAAAAGGATGTTGATGGTGGATTAGTAGGAGGATCTTCATTAAATGCAGCAGAATTTATTACGATCATCAAAGCATTGAAGTAGTGCCAATAAAACGCAGCGAAGAATTACAACCTCTAAGCAGGCAGCACCATAATGGATTGCTGTTCTGTTTGCTGCTGCAAAAAGGTATTAAGAAACAGGCTGATCTTGAAGTAATGAAAGAATTCATTCAATCTTTCTGGTATAAAGATCTGCATCATCATTTTGATCTGGAAGAGAACTATCTCATTCCATTAAGCAGGCAGTATCACAATTTGCAAAATGCTTTAGAAAGAATGGTGAATGAGCACTACCAATTGAAGAATATCATCAACGAGAACTCACTTAATATTTCCTACGAATCCATTGAAGAACTAAGACGTAATCTTGATGCTCATATCAGGTTTGAGGAAAGAGAATTATTTCCTTTGATCGAACAGACGATTAGTGAACAACAAAGAATTGCTATCGGTACTGTTATGGCCCATGAGAAGGATGATAATTGTATGAATTATCCAATCAAATTCTGGGAATAATTAATGGCTAATATTGAAAGAAGCAGTACCGGCCACATCATTCCAAAAGAAAAAAAGGAATACAATGAAAGGCTTTTTAAGAGAGGCTGGCGAAAGTATTTGCATGAATCAAGATATTTATGGTTGCATAATAAAATGAAGGAGCTGAATATTGTTTCACCTTCTATTCTTGAATTAGGGTGTTTTGATGCAAAGACAATTGATTATTTACCTTTTGGTTTAAGTAAATATGTTGGATATGATGCCAATTGGGAAGGTGGTTTAATTGCCGGAAAAGAAAAATGGAAACTCAATCCCCAGGTTCAATTAATCGAAAGTTACCAGCTCAAAGATTTCAATCCCGGTAATAAAACTTTTGATTGTTCGGTTGCTATGGAAACACTTGAGCATTTAAAACTGGATGAATTGGAATTATACATTCAAAGGATTGCTGCAGCAACGAAACAATATTTTTTTATTTCGGTACCCTATGAAAAGGGAATTCCATTGTTGTTGAAACACCTGTTTAAAGCTTTTCGTTTTAAAGTTGATGAGCCTTATCGCCTTTCTGAGTTATATTATGGAGTAACAGGTGACCTGGACAAAGTTGAAAGAGTAGAAGGAGGTCATAAAGGTTTTGATCACAACGAACTTATTTCGCTTTTGTCAAAGTATTTTGAGATTATAGAAGTTACCGGTTTGCCTTTTACATCTTTACCGGTTAGTATGAATTTTTCTGTTGCTGTTCTAGCTAAAGCCAGAAGTTAGCAATACAGTAAACTATTGTATTTTAGCCACCACCAAAAAGGAGAGATGAATTTTCATAGGCTTTTATTGCAGAGTCTGCTGTGGAGAGGTTTATTCTTTCTTACTTTTTTCATCATCAGTATTTTATTGCCACGAAGTTTACAGGCAGCAGGAGCAGGTTGGATATATTATCTCACCAACTGGTTTAGCCTTATATTGCTTGTAGCAAGTTTAAACCTGGAGTCAGCAGTTGGTTACTATGCAGCCAATCAAAAGATCAACGGCAATAAATTAGCTTGGTTATCATTTACGTGGACGATAGTTGTAGGAATAATCGTTTTTGCCTGCATCAAACTGTATTTTGGTGAGATACAGAATGAAGAGCCGATCACTCAAAACCAGTATCTGTTTTTTGCAGTTAGTTATATCACCGGTGTTTTATTAATGAACTTTTTTACCGCACTTTTTTATGCTAAAAGAAATTTCTTTTTGCCTAATCTTTTACTGAGTCTCACCAATATTGCATTCATCATTGCTATTTTATTGGGCGAAAAGGTTGGTATCACGAATGCAGATATTCTGCATTTTTATTTCTGGTATTCTTTTACTCAGGGTTTTATTTTAATGATTGCCTATCTTATAAAGTACAGGAGTTTCGGGTCCTTGTCATTTCCATCTATGCCGGAAAATAAAATGTTGATGCGGTATGCATTATTGGCACTTATTGCAAACTTTGTTTATTTTCTTGTGTATAGAGCGGATTATTGGTTTGTTCGTCATAGTCCTGTTTCATCAAAAGATGGATATGATCTTGGTAATTATATCCAGGTATCCAAGCATGGCCAGATGTTATTAATTCTTCCTCAAATCATTGCCAGTGCAGTCTTCCCCCAAACAGCATCAGAGATAGATCGGCAAAGTGTAAGAAACACAGTAGCTCTTTTATCAAGAGGTTTTGTTGTCGTTTATATAGTCATTATTGCAGTTATTGCTGTTATTGGTGAATGGTTGTTTCCCTTTGTTTATGGAGAAACTTTTGATAGAATGTACTGGCCAACATTATTGATATTGCCCGGCATCTGGGCTTTATCAGTCATGGTTTTATTGGCTGCATACTATTCAGGAAAAGGAAATGTAAAAATGAATATTTATGGAGGATTACTTTCTGTAGTAATCGTTCTTGCCGGTAATTATCTTTTTACTTTTAGATATGGAATGATCGCTGCAGCTTTCATCAGCACCATAGCTTACTTCTCTTACCTGTTTTTCTTGTTATACAAGTTCAGATCAGAGTACAATGTTGCTTTAGGTGATTTTTTTGTTCCTAAAAGATCAGATTGGCATTTACTGATTCAGCAATTGAAAAAAATTAAACTGTCCAGATGAGGTATGTATTATTGATACCTGGCTGGTTTCCTTCAGAAATAAACTTCCTGTCAGGTGATTTTATTGAACGACATGCAAAAGCTGCAGCTTTATATTTCCCTGTGAAAGTGCTTTATGTTGTAAAAGATAATAGCCTTCCTTTCGGTACAATAAAACTTCAGCATAGGAAGTATTCAGATAACTATGAAACTGTCATCTATTACTATTCTTCGAGAAATTCTATTGCAATAATTGAAAAAATCACTTCGGTTTGGTTACAGTCAAAATGTTTATTTCAGGGTTTCAAGAAAATCACTTCACAGAATGGAATGCCTTCATTAATTCATGCTCATGTATTAGTGAAACATGCATGGTTTGCTGTAAAGCAATCAAATAAATATAATATCCCTTTACTAGCTTCAGAACAGTGGACAGGATATTTGCCAGAAGCAAAAGGTGAGTTCGAGTCTTTATCTTTTTTTCAGAAAAATACTTTACGAAAAGTTTTTGATAAAGCGATACATGTAACAACAGTTTCGGAGTATCTCGCAAAAAAGATCAGGGAACGTTTTAATTTTAAGAGCCATACGGTAATTCCTAATCTTGTAGATACAACTATCTTTCAACCATCTTATAAACTTTCAACTGGTACTACTACTACTTTCATTCACATATCTACATTATCCAAGCAAAAGAATGTTGATGAAATGCTAGAAGCCTGTAAAATATTAAAAGACCAGGGAGCAGTATTTCATTTAAACCTGATTAGTCCGGAAGATCGTTTTTACTTCATAAAAATTTGGGAGAGCAAGCTTCATGAGTATGTGACCCATTATCCTGAAGTGAAGCAAGATGCACTTTCAAAACTTGTAGCAGAAGCAGATGCATTGATCTTGTATTCCAATTATGAAACCTTTGGATGTGTGATCGTAGAAGCAAATGCATGTGGAGTTCCGGTGATAGTGAGTGATTTTCCTGTCTTCGATGAAAATGTTCAGGAAGGAATTACCGGCTTTAAAGTTCCGCTGCATGATCCACAAACACTGGCTGATCGTATGCTGAAAATCATTAATAAGCAGCATTCATTTAACAAAGAACACATCATCAACATCACAAAAGAGAAATATTCTTTCGAGATCATTGGAAAGCAATTCGCTGATTTGTATGATCAATACGCAAAACCTTGATAATTCACTTTGTTAAAAGGCTTCAAAATCCCTCTGGCACAATATCTTTGCAGCTCTTATGCAACACATTCGGAATTTCTGTATTATAGCCCATATCGATCATGGGAAAAGTACTTTAGCAGACAGGCTTTTAGAACATACCAAGACTATCAGCCAGCGTGATATGATGAACCAGGTATTGGATGATATGGACCTGGAAAGAGAAAAAGGCATCACCATTAAGAGCCATGCCATTCAGATGGAGTATAGTCTTAATGGAAAAAAATATGTTTTCAACCTAATTGATACTCCCGGCCACGTTGATTTCAGTTATGAAGTAAGCCGTGCACTTGCAGCTTGTGAAGGTGCTTTGTTATTGGTTGATGCATCACAGGGTATCCAGGCTCAAACAATCAGTAATCTTTATCTGGCTTTAGATAACGATCTCGAGATCATTCCTGTCATCAACAAGATCGACATGGATGGTGCAATGATACCTGAAGTAAAAGACCAGATCATTGATCTGATCGGTTGTAAAGATGAAGACATTCTCTTAGCCAGTGGTAAAAGTGGAATTGGTATTGAAGAGATCCTTGAAGCCATCGTAGCAAGAATTCCTGCACCAAAAGGAGATACACAGGCACCATTGCAAGCTTTGGTGTTTGATAGTGTGTTCAATAGTTTCAGAGGAATCATTGCTTACTTCCGTGTGTTTAATGGGGTGATGAGAAAAGGTGACAAGGTGAAGTTTGTAAATACAGATCAGACTTATGAAGCTGATGAAGTTGGTATTTTGAAGTTAGGACTCGAACCTAAAAACGAAGTTAGCACAGGTGATGTTGGATATATCATCACCGGTATCAAAAACGCAAAGGAAGTTAAGGTTGGTGATACGTTGACTTTGGTTTCAAATCCTGCAGAAAGTATCAAAGGTTTTGAAGAAGTAAAACCAATGGTATTTGCCGGTATTTTCCCTGTAGTTACAGAAGATTTTGCTGAGTTGAGAGAATGTATGGATAAACTCCAGCTTAACGATGCATCTCTTACTTACGAGATAGAAACATCAGAAGCACTTGGCTTCGGTTTCCGTTGTGGTTTCTTAGGATTGCTGCACATGGAGATCATCCAGGAACGTTTGGAAAGAGAGTTCAACCAAACGGTTATCACCACTGTTCCGAACGTAAGTTTTATTGCTCATACCACAAGAGGAGAGAAGCTGATCGTAAACAATCCTTCTCAAATGCCTGATCCGGTTAAACTGGAAAGAATTGAAGAGCCTTTTATCAAAGCACAGATCATCAGTACACCTGATTACATAGGTAATATTATGACCTTATGCTTAGGCAAAAGAGGTAACCTTGTTAACCAAAGTTATCTTACCACAACAAGGGTTGAATTGATATTTGAAATGCCATTGACAGAGATCGTATTTGATTTCTACGATAAACTAAAATCTCAGACAAGAGGTTATGCATCTTTCGACTATCATCCTATCGGTTATCGTGATGCTGATATTGTGAAGATGGATATTCTGTTAAACGGTGAAAAAGTAGATGCTCTTTCTGCATTGATCCATCGTACTCGTTCACAGGATTTCGGAAGAAGATTATGTGAGAAGCTGAAAGAATTGTTGCCTCGTCAGCAGTTTATGATCGCTATTCAGGCTGCTGTAGGAGCTAAGGTTATTGCCAGGGAAACGATCAGCGCAATGCGTAAAGATGTTACGGCAAAATGTTATGGTGGTGATATCAGCCGTAAGCGTAAATTGTTAGAGAAACAGAAAGAAGGTAAGAAGCGTATGAGGCAGATAGGTAGTGTAGAAGTTCCACAAGAGGCTTTCTTAGCTGTGTTGAAATTAGATAGCTAATATTTCATAGTGAAGCAATACTTTACATTAAATTTTTTGAAAGGCCAACGGTTATTACTGTTGGTTTTTTTGTTATTGCATATTGCTATTGCTTCAATTCATATTTCGCAGCAAAGCATCACGTTTGATGAAGGTGATTATTATACCTATAGTGTAAGATGGTTGCAGGGAAAAGTGGAGAGAACTGATAAGATGTATGATAGCAAATCACCTTTTACTGTTGTAGCTACTTTACCAAGGATCATTAAACAACTTTCAAATCTTAATTATAGAGCAACAGATTTTGGACATAATGATCTTCTGAATGGAAGATATTTCATGGTGATCTATACGATCATAATTGCTCTCTATCTTTTTAAACTTATCAGGAAATTGTTTGGCGAAAAGGCCTGGATACTTCCATTACTATTCTTTCTGTTTGAACCTACTGTACTAAGCTATTCAATGATCATCACTTCAGACATGGCTTCAGGTGCATGTTTATTGGCTACCATGTTTCACTTGCATGCGTTTTATGAAACAAGAATAAGAAAGCAGTTTATATTATTTTCTATCTTTTTAGGATTGAGTTTCGTCTGCAAAGCATCATTGTTGTTTTTATTACCATATTTATTTCTTTTGTTGATTGTATTGCTGGTCACAAGAAAGGTCCGCTTTAATGTTAAGAGAATTCTGTTGTATGGAGTGATCATGTTAGTGATCATCACAACTGTAATCAATGCTGCATATTTTGGAAAAGACAGCTTCAGACCGTTACATAATATGCAGCTTCGGAGTGAAGTATTCAAAACTCTTTCTTCAACTCGATTCATTAATGCTGTTCCGATTCCACTTCCACATAATTATATCGATGCACTTGATCTATTGCAATATCATAAAGAGATCGGTGCAGGTACACCAGAAAGCTCATATCCCGGTGTTGTGATAGGGGATAAGACCAAATACAAAGGAGGCTTTTGGTATTACTATCTGTACACTGGTTTCTTTAAAATCCCTGTGGCTATACTTCTCATCTTGATCTTTGGAATATTTCAATTTTTATATCCAGGATCAAGACTCAGATCTTTTCACCTGTGGTTTATACTACCTGCTTTTTTCTTTTTGTGCGTATTGAGTTTCTACAATCCTTTCCAACTCGGCTTTCGGCATTTCCTGTTGATCTATCCTTTGATCTTTGTTGCCATAGCAGCTATCATACAATCAATCACTAAGTATAATTTATTCATTAATAAAACACCTTTTGTTTTATTAGGATACATGCTGATCTCTGTCACATTCTATTTTCCGCACTTGCTTTCTTACACTAATGAGCTGATCATTGATAAATTAACAGTCTTCCGGCAACTAAAAGACGGCAGCATAGACTACGGACAAAATTCAGCAGCTTATGAAAAATTTCTCAGCCATAATCCAACATATCAAGCTCCAACTTCCTTTCCCACACCAGGTAAATACTTAGTAAAAGCTTCAAGATTGATGGATCATAAACTATTACCTGATCATTCATGGCTTAACGGTTATAACCCTGTTGGTCATTACCAGTTCAGCATGTTCTTATTCCACATCACCGAAGAAGATATACAAAAACAAAAAGGCCGGCAATAAACCGACCTCTTATCAAATTTGATAGATAATTCATTTAACTACATAATTGCTTATATAATTTTCTAATTCATCTTTACTTGCCTGCCAACTAAACAGATCATTCATTTGTGCCATAAAATTGTTAGGATCAACAATACCTCTGTAAGCCAGTTTAGCCAATTGTAAACGATCACTTTCTGTTTTAACTAACGTGATCAATTGCCTGGCCTGGTAACTGGTAAAATAATTATTGCTGTTATTGAAAAGATCAGTCACCTCTCTTAATTTAGAGCTTGTTCTGAAATGAAGCCTGGCAGAATTATATGCTTTCTCAAATTCAGTCTCACTCATTCCAACCTTACCATAATTATGCACTGCAGGCATATTGTTGGCATTTGCTCCAATGTAAGATTTAAGGTTGGTTATATAAGCTTGATCGTAGAAAAGCGAATATAATTGTGAGAAATTCTGCGGATCTGTCAACCTGCTATAAACTGCTTTGGCAAGATGTAGCCTGCTGCTCTGGTCACTAACCAGTTCAATGATCTCCATAGCCTGTACTGTGCTGAAGTAGTTGCTACTGTTCTCAAAAACATCAATAATAGTACTGAGTCTTGCACCTTCCTGCCATTGAACTTCTATGCTTTCCATTATAGCATCAAACCTGTTTGCCATCATCGGTGTTCTGAAGCTTTCGCTATAACTCGCAGCAATATCATTTCCCTGTGATCTTATATATGTTGCAAGTGCATCTCTGTTATCCTGGATAGTAAAGAGAGAACTTAAAGTAGCAAAATTCATTTGATCAGTTACTCTTGGGTAAGCCTGTTTTGCCAATTCCAGTTTTTTTACTTCACCATCAAAAGATTCCAGCAACATTCTCAATTGTGCTGTGGTGAAATAGTAGTTGGGATTAACTACAGCTGTACTTACTGCTGTGATCCTTGAATTATTTCTGAAATGATTTCTTGTTTTTTGAAGTAGTGAAGCAAATTCAGATTCACTCATTGGAGTTCTGGTAGAAGAGGTAGCAGTGCTGCCTGCTTTTTCCCTTACATGTACCGATCCGTTTGCTGCAATGTTTACGATTGTTTCGTAACCAGATCTTGTTGTAAAACTTGTAGTAGCATTCGATTTGTTGTTACGAACTACCTGTAAAGAATGCTGACCAGGTAAAAGGTCTGTTATAGTAATAATCTTTTCTTTCCCTGTAGTGTTGTTGTTGACGGTGTATGATTTACCATCTACCAGCAACTTTTGATTCTTGTTGCCATTTACTTTAATGGTAAGAGATTGTGACCAGGCCGATAGAACAAATCCACAACCGATCAATAGTGATAATGCCTTTCTCATGATTCTTTAATTTAATCTGTGGTACTAAAAACTAAAGTCGTACCACGAATCATGAAAAAACAGACAATATAAAATGCAAAATGAAAATGTGGAGACCGGCAACAGAACATTTTTCATCGTTCCTTGCGTCGCACTCTTGTACTGAAATCCATTATTCAGCACAGCATGCTAAAATCATCTGCCGTTTGAAGATATACTTAAAAGTTGCATTCGACTGTCGAGGTTCTTATGTAAAGAGTTGAGCCTTAATCTTATATTCCTTGCTGCAGTAATATCTTTTTTACGAGTAATGGCTTCAAAATACTGCTCGGTTTCTTGCTTGATCTGGCCGTTCAAAACACTGATCTCTGATTGTAACATTTGTTGATCCATAGGTGTTGGTATTTATCTGTTAACGCAATTTTGCCTGTTTAATTGTGGAAGAAATCTCCCCTAAGTGTTAATCTGCATCTGAACAATATCTTTGATAAGTATGGATACATTGCAATTCATGGTTCATTATTTTCTCCACTTTTTATTTCCTGCCTTTGTTGCCTGGAAGTTTTATAACCAACGGTGGCTGAAGGTTTATATTGTTTTCCTCCTCACAATGCTGGTAGATCTTGATCATCTGCTGGCTGTTCCTGTTTTCCAGGCTTGCCGTTGCAGCATCGGTTTTCATCCGCTCCATTCATACATTGCCTGTGCAGTGTATGTTTTACTCATTTTCCATCCCCGAACAAGAATTATTGCCTTTGGATTATTGATGCATATGATAACCGATGGCATCGATTGTATCTTTAGCACGTACACCTGCTAATTACAATAACCCAGGGCAAAGTAAATCAGCAGAAAAACCACTATGGTTCCCAGGCATCCACCACCAAATTTTTTGGCGCCATAGCCTGCAATAAGAGCTCGAAAGAATCTATTCATAATGATAAAATGTAAATGGCTCTGTGCAATCTTTAAGCCACAAAGCAGTTAAATGCTTCATTTTTAAATCCTCGAAGATCAACTGTCCCCTTGTTTTTATTGGGGGTATGAAAAATATTCCCCAAACCAGCTAGTTTTATTTGATAAAAATCTGTTATGGCTTAAAATTTGTTTGCGGCGATATTTCTTTATTTCTTACTTTTGCCATCTTTTAAATTTGGGCTAATTAGCAACCGGCATATCAGCAAGGCGCCAAAATGTTGATACTGCCTCACTAGCATGCATGGGAACCCTGTAAGTTCTCCCCAAATTATTTTGCAAATAACCGGTTACAAATAATTATGTCAACAACACAACTTAACAACAGGTTCAGCTTCGGGAAAACAAAACACCTGGCTGATGCACCTGATTTGCTAGACATTCAATTAGAGTCCTTCAGAGAATTCTTCCAGTTAGAAACAACTCCAGACAAACGTAACGTAGAAGGTTTATTCCGTGTGTTTAAAGAAAATTTCCCTATCACAGATACGAGGAACATTTTCGTGTTGGAGTTCCTGGATTATTTCATCGATCCACCACGTTACACTATCGAAGAGTGTATGGAACGTGGATTAACTTACGCTGTTCCGCTTAAAGCGAAACTCCGTTTAAGCTGTAACGATGAGGAGCACGTAGATTTCCAGACCATCGTTCAGGATGTGTTCTTAGGAAACATTCCTTACATGACACCAAGAGGTACCTTCGTTATCAATGGTGCTGAAAGGGTAGTGGTTTCTCAGCTTCACCGTTCACCAGGTGTATTCTTCGGTCAATCTATTCACCCTAACGGAACAAAGATCTACTCTGCAAGAGTAATTCCTTTCAAAGGAGCATGGATGGAGTTTGCTACAGACATTAACAATGTAATGTATGCATACATCGATCGTAAGAAAAAGTTCCCGGTAACTACATTATTACGTTCTATTGGTTTCGAAACTGATAAGCACATCCTGGAATTATTCGGAATGGCTGATGAGGTAAAAGCTGATAAGAAAACATTGGAAAAGCATGTCGGCAAAAAATTGGCTGCTCGTGTTCTCAGAACGTGGGTAGAAGATTTTGTTGATGAAGATACCGGTGAGGTGGTTTCTATCGAACGTAACGAGATCGTTATGGAAAGAGATACCATTTTAGATGAAGCTGGTATTGATATGATCACCGAAATGGAAGTAGGAACGATCTTCTTACAAAGAGAAGATGTGGGTGGTGATTATGCAATTATCTATAACACTTTAAATAAAGATACTTCTAACAGTGAGCTGGAAGCGGTTCAGCACATTTATCGACAGTTACGTGGTGCTGATGCTCCGGATAATGAAACTGCAAGAGGTATTATCGATAAATTATTCTTCAGCGATAAGCGTTATGATCTTGGAGAAGTTGGTCGTTATAAGATCAACCGTAAACTAAACCTGAATTATCCGCTTGAGAAGAAAGTATTAACGAAAGAGGATATCATCGAGATCATCAAATACTTGGTCCGTTTGACAAACGCTAAGGCAGAGATAGATGATATTGATCACCTGAGCAATCGTCGTGTAAGAACGGTGGGAGAGCAGTTATATGCTCAGTTCGGTGTTGGTCTTGCACGTATGGCTCGTACTATCCGTGAAAGAATGAACGTTAGAGATAACGAAGTATTTACTCCTGTTGATTTGATCAATGCGAGAACACTTTCTTCTGTTATCAACTCATTCTTCGGTACATCACAGTTATCCCAGTTCCTCGATCAAACAAATCCGCTTTCTGAGATAACACACAAACGTCGTATTTCTGCATTAGGACCCGGCGGTTTGAGTAGAGAAAGGGCAGGTTTCGAGGTTCGTGACGTACACTATTCTCACTACGGTCGTCTTTGTACAATCGAAACACCGGAAGGACCAAACATTGGTTTGATCTCTACACTTTGTGTTCACGCTGCCATCAACGATATGGGCTTCATTGAAACACCATACCGTAAAGTGCAGAATGGTAAAGTGAACATGAAAGAACTTGAGTTCTTAAGTGCAGAAGAAGAAGATACTGCTAAAATTGCCCAGGCAAATACTCCTTTAGATGAAAAAGGAAACTTTGCTGAAGACAAGATCGTTAGCCGTGAAACAGGTGACTTCCCTATTCTTGATAAGAATGATGTAGAATACATGGACGTTGCACCTAACCAGATCGTTGGTTTAAGTGCTTCGTTAATTCCTTTCCTTGAGCATGATGATGCCAACAGGGCATTGATGGGATCGAACATGCAAAGACAGGCTGTACCGTTGATCAAACCACAAGTGCCTATCGTTGGTACTGGTTTGGAAGGAAAAGCTGCAAGAGATGCAAGGATCCAGATACATGCTGAAGGTGAAGGTATTGTTGAGTTTGTTGATGCTAACGAAATTCATGTTCGTTACGACAGAAACGATCTTGACAGGTTGGTTTCGTTTGAAGATGATCTGAAAGTGTATAAACTCACTAAGTTCATCAAGACAAACCAATCAACTAACATTAACCTGAATCCTGCTGTTAAGAAAGGACAGAAAGTTAAGAAAGGTGATTTCTTAACTGAAGGTTATGCAACTAAGAATGGTGAGTTAGCATTGGGAAGAAACCTCGTTGTGGCTTTCATGCCTTGGAAAGGTTACAACTTCGAGGATGCTATCGTTATCAACGAAAAAGTTGTTCGTGAAGACTTATTTACTTCTGTTCATATTGATGAATATGAATTAGAGGTTCGTGATACAAAATTGGGTGAAGAGGAATTAACACCAGACATTCCAAACGTTTCTGAAGAAGCAACAAAAGACCTTGATGAGAATGGTATCATTCGTATCGGTGCTGCTGTTAAAGAAGGAGACATTCTTATAGGTAAGATCACTCCTAAAGGAGAATCTGATCCTACACCTGAAGAGAAACTCTTAAGAGCCATCTTCGGCGATAAGGCTGGTGATGCAAAAGATGCATCGTTGAAAGCTCCTAACGGAACAGAAGGTGTTGTTATTGATAAGAAACTATTCCAGAGAGCGAAGAAAGATAAGAATGCAAAAGTTCGTGAGAAAGCTCAGCTTGAAAAAATTGAGAAAGTACACGAGCAGAACGTAGAAGAGATCAAAGAAGCTTTGTTGAGCAAATTGCAGACTTTATTAAGAGATAAAACGTCTGCAGGTGTTAGCAATAACTTCGGTGAAATGCAGATTGGTAAAGGTGCTAAGTTCAATGCGAAGAATCTTTCAACGATCGATTACCAGAATGTAAATCCTTTGGGTTGGACTGGTGAAAAAGATACTGATGATTTCATCAATACCTTATTGCACAACTACAGCATTCGTTATAACGAAGAGTTAGGAAGATATAAGAGAGAGAAGTTCAATATTTCTATTGGTGATGAATTACCAGCAGGTGTATTGAAACTTGCTAAAGTTTACTTAGCTGTTAAGCGTAAACTGAAAGTAGGTGATAAGATGGCTGGTCGTCACGGAAACAAAGGTATCGTTGCCAAGATCGTAAGAGCTGAAGACATGCCTTTCATGGAAGATGGAACTCCGGTTGATATTGTATTGAATCCATTGGGT
This sequence comes from Bacteroidota bacterium, assembly GCA_023386555.1. Taxonomy (GTDB): domain Bacteria; phylum Bacteroidota; class Bacteroidia; order Chitinophagales; family Chitinophagaceae; genus JAEZDC01. Next base: position 50,370 of record JAEWJK010000008.1, read on the forward strand.
GTACCTTCTCGTATGAACCTTGGCCAGATCTATGAAACCATTTTAGGATGGGCTGGATTGAAGCTGGGAATGAAGTTCGCAACGCCAATTTTCGACGGTGCTACTGTTGAAGAAATTGCAGATCGTTGTAATGAAGCCGGTATTCCGATGATGGGTCACACACATCTTTTCGATGGTGAAACCGGAGAAAGATTCCACCAGAAAGCTACCGTTGGAGTTATTTACATGATCAAACTTCACCACATGGTTGATGATAAGATGCATGCTCGTTCAATCGGACCATACAGCTTGATCACTCAACAACCGTTAGGTGGTAAGGCTCAGTTTGGTGGTCAGCGTTTTGGTGAGATGGAGGTTTGGGCATTGGAAGCTTATGGTGCATCTAACATATTGCAGGAGTTGTTAACGCTTAAATCTGATGACATCATTGGTAGAGCAAAAACTTACGAAGCAATTGTGAAGGGTGATAATATTCCAAGACCTGGTATCCCAGAATCATTCAACGTATTGGTGCATGAATTAAGAGGTTTAGGTTTAGACCTGAAATTTGAATAAGTCATATTTGTCAATGGTCATCGGTCAATTATTGACTGATGACTATTTGACTTTCTGACCTGCTCCACAACGTTCCGAACGTACAAGTGAGTGACACAACAGACGATGAGTAAAGATTTACAGATCGTCAACAACATTCAAAAACTTAAATCGTACAACACGATTATGGCAATAAAAAAAGACAACCGTCCGAAATCATCCTTCTCAAGGATCACCATTGGTCTTGCATCTCCTGATGTAATCCTGGAACGCAGCTTTGGTGAGGTTTTGAAACCTGAAACTATCAACTACCGTACTTACAAGCCTGAAAGAGATGGTTTGTTCTGCGAAAGAATTTTTGGCCCGGTAAAAGATTACGAATGTGCTTGCGGAAAGTATAAACGTATTCGTTATAAAGGCATCGTTTGTGATCGTTGCGGTGTTGAAGTAACAGAAAAGAAAGTTCGTCGTGAAAGAATGGGACACATCAAACTGGTGGTTCCTGTTGTTCATATATGGTATTTCAAATCACTTCCTAACAAGATTGGTTATCTGTTAGGTGTTTCTTCTAAGAAATTAGAGAGCATTGTTTATTACGAGAGATACGTAGTAATTCAAGGTGGTGTAAAAGAAAACCTGAATCCCGGTGATCTATTAACCGAAGAAGAATATTTGGATATTCTTGAGGCTTTGCCAAAAGATAACCAGTATTTACCTGATGAAGATCCACAGAAGTTCATTGCTAAAATGGGAGCTGAAGCAGTTCATGACCTATTGGCAAGAATTGATCTGGATGGATTGAGTTTCTCTTTACGTAATGCTGCAGCTACAGAAACATCTCAACAGAGAAAAGCAGATGCTTTAAAGCGTTTGAGTGTAGTAGAAGCTTTCCGTGATGCTAAAACAAGAATTGTAAACCAGCCTGAGTGGATGGTGATGCAGTATATTCCTGTTATACCTCCTGAACTTCGTCCGTTAGTGCCTTTGGATGGTGGTCGTTTCGCATCTTCTGATCTGAACGATCTCTATCGTCGTGTGATCATTCGTAACAACCGTTTAAAGCGTTTGTTAGAGATCAAAGCACCAGAGGTGATCTTGCGTAACGAGAAGAGGATGTTGCAGGAAGCTGTTGATAGCTTATTCGACAACTCAAGAAAATCGAACGCTGTTAAAGCTGAAGGTGGACGTGCTTTAAAATCTTTGAGTGATGTATTGAAAGGTAAACAAGGTCGTTTCCGTCAGAACTTATTGGGTAAGCGTGTTGACTACTCTGGTCGTTCGGTTATCGTTGTAGGTCCTGAAATGAAAATGCATGAGTGCGGTTTACCAAAAGATATGGCAGCCGAACTTTTCAAACCATTTATCATTCGGAAATTAATTGAAAGAGGTATCGTAAAAACAGTGAAGTCTGCTAAGAAATTAGTTGACAGAAAAGATGCTGTTGTTTGGGATATTCTTGAAAATATATTGAAAGGTCATCCTGTTATGTTGAACAGGGCACCAACGCTTCACAGGTTATCAATCCAGGCATTCCAGCCGAAGTTGGTAGAAGGTAAAGCAATTCAACTTCACCCGTTAGTAACTACAGCCTTCAACGCTGACTTCGATGGTGACCAGATGGCTGTGCACGTGCCTTTGAGTAATGCAGCAATTCTGGAAGCCCAGTTACTGATGCTTTCTTCTCATAACATTTTGAATCCTCAGAATGGTACACCGATCACCCTTCCTTCACAGGACATGGTTCTTGGTTTGTACTATATCTCTAAGGGTAAAAAATCAACCGATACTGAAAAAGTACGTGGAGAAGGAAAGGCTTTCTATAACATGGAAGAAGTTTTGATTGCTTATAACGAGAATCAAATTGACCTTCATGCACCAATTAAAGTAAAAACAAATGTTCGTGTTGACGGACAACTTGTAAATAAATTAATTGATACAACAGTTGGACGTGTATTGTTTAACCAGTTTGTTCCAAAAGAAGTTGGTTACATCAATGCATTACTTACTAAGAAGTCTTTAAGAGAGATCATTGGTGATATCATTAAGATCACAGACGTTCCAAAAACGGCTAAGTTCCTTGATGATATTAAAACACTTGGTTTCAGAATGGCCTTCCGTGGTGGTTTATCATTCTCTATCAACGATCTTATCATTCCTGATGTTAAACAGGAATTGTTAGATAATGCGAAAGTAGAAGTTGATGAAGTGTGGGATAACTACAACATGGGTCTTATCACCAATAACGAACGTTATAACCAGGTGATCGACATTTGGTCAAGGGTAGATACAAGAATCACTGAAACTTTGATCCGTGAAATGCAGAATGATAAACAAGGTTTCAATGCAGTTTACATGATGCTTGACTCAGGAGCGAGAGGTTCTAAGCAACAGGTTAAACAGCTTGCTGGTATCAGGGGATTGATGGCTAAGCCAAGAAAATCTGGTAGCACAGGTTCTGAGATCATCGAGAACCCAATTCTTTCCAACTTTAAAGGTGGATTGAACGTATTGGATTACTTTATCTCAACCCACGGTGCTCGTAAAGGTCTTGCCGATACTGCCTTGAAAACAGCTGATGCCGGTTACCTGACAAGAAGATTGGTTGACGTTGCCCAGGACGTTGTTATCACTGAAGAAGATTGCGGAACATTAAGAGGTATTGCAACTTCTGCATTGAAAGATAACGAGGATGTAATTGAACCACTAAGCGATAGAATTGAAGGAAGAACTTCATTGCATGATGTGTATAATCCTGTAACAGATGAGTTGATCATTGCTGCAGGTGAAGAGATTAGTTCTGATGTTGCTGAGAAGATCGAAGAATCAGGAATCGATACTGTTGAAATTCGTTCAGTACTTACCTGCGAAAGCAAGAGAGGTGTGTGTGTGAAGTGTTATGGTAAAAACCTTGCAACGGGTTATTTAGCACAGAAAGGAGATGCAGTTGGTATCATGGGTGCTCAGTCAATTGGTGAGCCTGGTACACAGCTTACACTTCGTACATTCCACGTTGGTGGTGTGGCTGGATCTGCTTCAGTAGAAACCGGCCTTATAGCTAAGTTTGATGGTACTGTTCAATTCGATGGTTTAAGAACTGTTGATACTACAGATAACGAAGGCAACAAAGTGAAGATCGTAATTGGTCGTACAGGTGAGGTTAGGATCATGGATGTAAAAAATGATCGTTTACTTATTACCAATAACGTTCCTTACGGTGCTACTTTGAATGTGAAAGACGGACAACAAGTGAAGAAAGGTGATACGATCTGTACCTGGGATCCATTCAACAATGTTATCGTAGCTGAGCAGAATGGTAAAGTGAGATTCGAGAATGTGCTTGAAGGTATCACTTACCGTGATGAGGCTGATGAACAAACAGGCCACAGAGAGAAAGTGGTTATCGAAACAAAAGATAAAACCAAGATTCCTACTGTTATCATCGAAGGAAAAGATGTTAAACATTATAACCTTCCGGTTGGCTCACATATCATCATGGAAGAAGGTGATGATGTAAAAGCAGGACAGGTGTTGGTAAAAATTCCAAGGATCTTAGGTAAACTGAGAGATATCACCGGAGGTCTTCCAAGAGTAACCGAGTTATTCGAGGCAAGAAATCCAGGTAACCCTGCAGTTGTTTGTGAGATAGATGGTGTAGTTACATTCGGTAACATCAAGAGAGGTAATCGTGAAGTGATCGTTGAAGCAAAAGATGGTATTGTTAAGAAGTACTTAGTACCGCTTACAAGACAGATCCTTGTTCAGGATGGTGACTTTGTGAAAGCCGGAACACCAATGTCTGACGGACAGGTTGCTCCAGCAGATATTCTTGCAATTAAAGGTCCTTTTGCAGTACAGGAGTATGTGGTAAATGAGATCCAGGAAGTATATCGTTTGCAGGGTGTACGTATCAACGACAAGCACATTGAAGTGATCGTAAGACAAATGATGAAGAAAGTAGAGATCGTTGATGCAGGAGATACAAGATTCCTTGAAGAAGATCTTGAAGACAGGTTTGAATTTAATGAAGAGAACGACAGGATATTTGATAAGAAAGTTGTTACAGAGCCAGGAGACAGTGCTAAACTGAAAGCCGGACAGATCATTACACTTCGTGAGTTAAGAGAAGAGAATTCAATCTTACGTCGTGCTGATAAGAAACTGGTTGAAGTTAGAGATGCACGTCCTGCAACTGCTACACCGGTATTATTAGGTATTACTAAAGCTTCATTGGGTGTTCAAAGCTGGATTTCTGCAGCTTCGTTCCAGGAAACAACCAAAGTGTTGAGTTCTGCAGCGATCAATGGTAAGGCTGATGAGATGATGGGCTTGAAAGAGAACGTTATCACCGGTCACCTAATACCTGCAGGTACTGGTCTGAGAGATTTCGAAAACATCATTGTTGGAAACAAAGATGAATACGAAGTGCTTGCTACTACAAGAGAAGCGATGAGCTTTGATGAAGAAGAGTAAGAGAAAGACTATAGATTATAATAAAACAGGAAGTAATAAGCTTCCTGTTTTTTATTTACTTAGCATTAGCTTTTCAATTTAGCTTCGTTGTGTCACTCACTTGTGCTTTAGCACTTTTGGCAGCTTTTAACCTGACCTTAAGCCACTTTTCTCCGAATTGGGAATTTCGAATTTGGATTTTTGCTTTCAATTCATATCTTTGCAGCCTTAAAAAATTACCAAAGGAGGTATATTACCATGTTAATCATTGACTCAAAAGATTGCGAAAACATCGACAAGGCGTTGAAAAAGTACAAGAAAAAGTTTGAAAAAAGCAAAACGCTTTTACAGTTAAGAGAGCGTCAGAGCTTCACCAAACCTTCTGTAAAACGTCGTGGAGAGGTTTTAAAAGCAATTTATAAGCAACAGATTGCTAGCGGTAAGATAGAGTCGTAAGATTCACCTCACCATTATATTTGTAGCCATAGAGTATTAACTTTATGGCTACTTTCTTTTATGGCCGATCATCAATATCCGATAATAGACTTCCTCGAGTACATCAAATTTGAAAAGCGATACTCCCAGCATACACTTATCTCTTATCAAAACGATCTTGAACAATTCTTCGGTTATTTAACTCAATTCGATTCACCTTCCATTCCTCATATTACACCATCATTTATTCGTAGTTGGCTGGCTGAACTAAAAGGAGAGGAGAAACTGACATCAAAATCCATCGTTCGTAAAATTTCAACACTGAAATCATTTTTTAAATTTCAGCTTAGAAAAGGTGTGATTGATGCAAGCCCTATGACGACGATCACAGCTCCCAAGATCAGTAGAAGGCTTCCACAGTTTATTAAGGAAACTGATATCGAAACGTTATTTAAACATGTAGAGTTTCCGGATGATTGGAAAGGAAGAACCAGCCAGATCATACTTCAGTTATTTTACAGTACCGGTATTCGTTTAAGCGAATTAATAAATCTCAAAGAAAGCCAGGTAGATCATTATAATCAGCAGATAAAAGTGCTGGGAAAAGGTAATAAAGAAAGAGTGATACCGGTTTCAGCAGACTTGCTAAATAATATTAAAACCTACATAGCCAACAGTCCTTCAAAAGAAGTAGAAAATGTTTTTGTAAACGAAAAAGGAAAACCGCTGAATCCAAGAGTGGTGTATAAAGCGGTAAATACTTATTTAACGGCTATTACTACAATAGACAAAAAAAGTCCACACGTTCTCCGTCACACATTTGCTACTCATTTAATGAATAATGGTGCTGATCTTAATGCAGTTAAAGAACTGTTGGGGCATAGCAGTCTTGCCGCTACGCAGGTGTATACACATAACACCATTGAAAAGCTGAAAGATGTATTTAAAAAGGCTCACCCAAAAGCCTGAACCAATCTTCCTAGCAGCTGAAATTCATAAATTTTGGCATGGCAAAAAAGATAAATAAATTCTTGGTCTTTTAAGCATACTAAACTAACTTGAGGCTATAATAAAGGCCTATTGAAAAGATCGCTACACAACTAAGTTCTTAATTTATTATTTCACTGTTTTAAAAGCGATGCTATGAATGTTAGAATTCAAACTGTGCACTTTGATGCAGATGCTAGATTAACCGATTTCGTAAACAAAAAACTGGAAAAACTCAACACATTTCATGACCGCATTGTAAGGGTGGATGTATTCCTGAAACTGGATAACGTTGCTCATGCTATAAAAGACAAAATAGCTGAGATAAGGGTACATGTACCACGCCAGGAATTCTTTGTAAAAGTTTCCTCAAAATCTTTTGAAGAGTCTTTTGAATCTGCACTCGATGCAATGATCACGCAGATAAAAAGGAAAAAAGAAAAGATGGCAGCTTGATAATTTTATTGAAAGGACTCGTACGAGTCCTTTTTTCTTTTTATAGCTTTATGTATGAAAATTATTTTATCGATTCTTTTCGGCATACTGATTTTTTCCTGCACTGCCGATCACTATGAAACGAAAGCAACAATTATTGAGAGAAGAGTTTTAGAAGATAACAGCCTACTTATCAAATATTCTTTTACTGCAGGAAGTAAAATAATAATCGATAGTGTTCGAACAAAAAACAGCGTTATACCACACGATTCTTTACTTGTAATATACTCTCCATCTAACCCGGAAAACAATACATTAAACTTGAAATGAATATTTCTGTGGATAAGCTTCTAAAAAATTTATTTTCAAAATTTTGCTGAAAGCAGTTTTCCATTACCTTTGCCATCCCAAAAACGGGATAGCTCTTAATAATTTTTTTTAAATAAGCCACTTTAGCTCAGTTGGTAGAGCAACTGATTTGTAATCAGTAGGTCGTTGGTTCGACTCCGACAAGTGGCTCAATACTGGCGTAGAAGGTTGAAAGACCTTGCCGGGCAGGTTCCAGAGCGGCCAAATGGGGTGGACTGTAAATCCACTGTCTTTCGACTTCAGAGGTTCGAATCCTCTCCTGCCCACAAAATCAATTAGACAATTGCTTAATTAGGCAATTCGAGAATTGAGAAGATATTTGAATAGAGACTTTCTTCATTGACTAATTGTCAAATTGTTGAATTGTCAAATTAATTAGCGGGAGTAGCTCATTTGGTAGAGCGATAGCCTTCCAAGCTATAGGTGGCCAGTTCGAGCCTGGTCTCCCGCTCAAAAAAGGCTGAGTCATCAGTCAATAAGTCATTGGGTCATTTTTGAATTGACTTGTTATTGATGACTCGATTGCCATTGACTCAATGACTTTTAAGAAGCCGTTGTAGCTCAGTGGTAGAGCACTTCCTTGGTAGGGAAGAGGTCGTGAGTTCGATTCTCACTAACGGCTCAAACAGGTGAGTTAAGAACAGAAAGTACAAGAGTGCGACGCAACGAAAGCTTAATAAAGTTGAGTTGCCTGGATCATAAAAAAGTTTTGTAAACACAATTAAAAACCGATAAGATGTCTAAAGAGACCTTTAAGAGGGAGAAACCCCACGTTAACGTTGGTACAATTGGCCACGTAGACCACGGTAAAACTACCCTTACTGCTGCAATTACCAGCCATCTCGCCTCTAAAGGTATGGCTGAAGCTAGAAAGTATGATGATATTGATGCTGCTCCTGAAGAAAAGGAAAGAGGTATCACTATCAATACCGCACACGTAGAATACCAAACTTCTAACCGTCACTATGCACACGTTGACTGTCCTGGTCACGCTGACTATGTTAAGAACATGATCACTGGTGCTGCACAAATGGACGGAGCCATCCTTGTAGTTGCTGCTACAGATGGCCCTATGCCACAAACAAAAGAGCACATCCTTCTTGCTCGTCAGGTAGGTGTTCCTCGTATCGTGGTGTTCATGAACAAGGTTGACCTTGTTGATGATGCTGAATTATTAGACTTAGTTGAAATGGAGATCCGTGAGTTATTAAGCTCATATGGTTTCGATGGAGATAATACACCAATCATCAAAGGATCTGCTACAGGTGCTTTGGCTGGTGAAGCTAAATGGTTAACTGCGATCGACGAGTTAATGGAAGCTGTAGATACTTACATTCCTTTGCCTCCACGTCCAATTGATCAGCCATTCCTTATGTCAGTAGAAGACGTGTTCTCGATCACTGGTCGTGGTACAGTTGCTACTGGTCGTATCGAAAGAGGTATCATCAAAGTGGGTGAAGCAGTTGAGATCGTTGGTTTGATCGAAGCTCCTTTAAGTTCTGTATGTACTGGTGTTGAGATGTTCAAAAAACTTCTTGACGAAGGACAGGCTGGTGACAATGCTGGTTTGTTATTGAGAGGTATTGAGAAGAAAGATATCCGTCGTGGTATGGTTATCTGTAAGCCAAAATCAATCACTCCACATACTGAATTTAAATGTGAGGTTTACGTATTGAGCAAAGAAGAAGGTGGACGTCATACTCCATTCTTCAACAAGTATCGTCCTCAGTTCTACTTCAGAACAACAGACGTAACTGGTGAAGTTGTTCTTCCAGAAGGAACTGAAATGGTAATGCCTGGTGATAACATCGGTCTTACAGTAAAACTTATCCAGCCGATTGCGATGGAAAAAGGTTTGAAGTTCGCTATTCGTGAAGGTGGTAGAACAGTAGGAGCCGGACAGGTTACTGAGATTATTAAATAAGCATTTAATGCTTTTAAAGCGAATGAATTTCCATACATTTGCTACATAATTCTAAAAGCTGTCTCGGTAACGGGATAGCTTTTAGCTTTCTACGGGCATAGTACAACGGTTAGTATAGAGGTCTCCAAAACCTTTGATCTGGGTTCGAATCCTAGTGCCCGTGCAAACTGATTTGAGATTTGTGATTTCTGATTTAATAGCTCAGAATTTCAAACTTCAAATTTCAAACTCCGAATTTGAAATGAACAAGATCGTAAATTATTTCAGTGCAAGCTATCGAGAATTAACGGAGAAGGTAACCTGGCCTACATGGGGTCAATTGCAGCAAAGCACTGTTATTGTACTTGTAGCTACTGTTCTCATCACAGCATTGGTTTGGTTAATGGATTTTGCCAGTGCCCAGATCTTAAAGCTGATTTATTCATTATTTAAGCAGTAACTGATGGAAGAAACAACAGTTCAGCAGCAAGATACCGCACAACAGAAAGAGAGTAAATGGTATGTGTTAAGGGTCGTGAGTGGTAAAGAACGAAAGGTGAAGGAATATCTTGACAAGGATATTTCAAGAAGTGGGTGGACGGAGATCATTAAGCAGGTATTTCTTCCAATGGAGAAGGTGTATAAAGTGCAGAACGGAAAGAAGGTGATGAGAGAGAAAAACTACTTTCCCGGCTATGTAATGCTGGAAGTTACGGATGGTAAGTTAACAGACGATATCATTCAGCACATCAGCAATATCAGCAACGTAATGCATTTTCTTACTGATGGTAAAGGCTCTAAAGGAAACATCATTTCTCTTCGTAAGTCTGAAGTAAATAAAATGCTGGGTAAGGTTGATGAGATGAACGACCAGGGTGTAACCATGAGTGAGCCATTTATTGTTGGCGAAACCATCAAGATCATCGAAGGTCCTTTCAACGACTTTAATGGTGTGATCGAGGAAGTGAATGATGAGAAGAAGAAACTAAAAGTTACAGTGAAAATATTTGGTCGTTCTACACCTGTTGAATTGAACTACATGCAGGTAGAAAAACTCGGATAAATAACCAAGATATAAAATGGAGATCCTGCTTCGGCAGGATTTTTTATTGTGGTAAATTGAAACTGATTGTAAAGCTGAATGTAGTACCTGAGCCAGCATTACTTTCCAGGGATATTTTTGATTTCATTAATGACAACAGATTTTTTACAATACTCAGTCCTAAACCTGTACCCAGTTGTGCAGATTTATTTTTGCTGGACTGCACATACAACTCAAATATTTTTTCCTGGTCTTCTTTCGGTATTCCAACTCCCGAATCTTTTACATTAAATAAGATATCAACTTTAGTAGGTGAAGCGTTTACAGATTTTGCTGTTATCGAAATCGTTCCGTGTTCAGTAAACTTAATAGCATTGTTTAAAAGGTTGCTGAATACCTGTGTTAATCTGATAGGATCTCCGATCAATACTTCTGGAATATTTTCATCGAAGTTCAATTCATAGTTTAAGTTTTTTTCTCTAATATCATGTTGATACAAACCATACACCTGGTAAAAGACCTCTTTCAAAACAAAACGTATATGGCTGATTTCAACTTTACCTGATCCTGATTTTTGGTAATCCAGCACATCATTCATCAGGCCTAGCAAATGTTTTGCAGCCTTCTTTTGATAAACCAACATTTCTTTTTGTGCACTTGTTGGGTTTTCATTTAATAAGAGATCAGTTAATCCTAAAATACCACCTAATGGATTTCTGATCTCATGGGCAACAAATGAAAGCAAGTGTGTTCTTAATGCCAGGCCATCTTCAATCTCTTTCTTATGCAACTCCAGCCTTCTATTTAACTTACGTTGTTTATACAAAAGAATAAACAATGCAGTAGAGATAATTGCAAATACTAAGATGAATGAAATAAAAGCAAGATTATCTTTCTTAAGCTCCTTTATTTCCTGTTGTTTTAGTTTTTCATTCAATGCAATTTCATGATCTTTTTCTTTTATGATGAGTTCTGATCTGAATCTTTCATTTGATAAAGAATCCTGTAAGGCATAAAATGAATCCGAGGCCAGGTAGGCTGTTTTAAAATCTCCTTTCTTTTCAGCCAAACGTGATTGTATGTAAAAGCAATCTTTCAGGTAATCTGTAGTGCCTGATGCTCTGGCGAATTGAAACGCTTTATTTAAATAAGATTCCGCCTCTTCTAAACTATTTAGTTCCGTTAGTAGATCAGCATAGGCTTTATAAGAATTAAGCAAAGCCGCTTGTAGGTCAAGCTTCTCTTTTAAAGCAATAGCTTTTTTGAAATAATAGGCCGAACTATCAAACTGCCGCAAATTTTTAAAAGCCTCACCTAAATTATGATACGAATACGAAATATAGGCTTCATTACCACTGGCAATATCGTCAGCTAAAACTTCTTTAAAATAACTCAATGCAACAGAATAATTCTTCAACTCATTTTCAACTGCTGCAAGATTACTTAAAGCCATAATCTCTTCATTTCGCAGTTTTTTTTCTCTGCTTAATTTCAGACAGTCTTCAAAATATGTTTTTGCTCTTTTTAAAAGACCGCTGTTTTGATAAATAAGGCCGATGTTATTCTTTACCTGTATATATCCTATTGTATCTTTCGACTCACGGAAATAATCATGTGCCTTTTGGTAGTTATCAAGTGCTTCTTTATAATCAGACTTATAGTCATAACTAACACCAATTTCATTGTAAAGCTTTGCAAGGGTGGTAGTATTCTCGGTTAAAGGCAATGCTCTTTTGCAAATGTTAATCGAGCTGTCGTAAATGCCTTTAAGTCCGTAAATACTTGCAATCAGGTGAAGGATTTTGGCAGATTTTAATTCCTCATCAGCATTATTATCAAATAATTTATAAGAAGCTTGTAGAGCGCTATCAGGATTATTATAAGCTGTTATTTGTAATATGCCTATAATTGAGTCTGTTTCATCAATAAGATCAGGTGCCGAATTTTTATTATTACAGCTTATAAAACAAAGGCTTACCAGTAAAACTACGATGCTGCTCTTCATCAAGATATGGGGATACAGCCTGCAATATAATACTTAGCCACAAACTCTGTATTTTTGTGAAAAGCCTCATTTATGAAAAGATTGTTTTCTGTTTTTATCCTGTTAATGATTGTTGCTGTTGGTAATGCACAGCCTCCTGATGTTCCTGCAGAAAAGGGTTCAAAGTTCGGAGCCGAAGTAACTGCTGAAAAAGCTGTTGCTGTAGAAGACATGGTAAAGACTTTAGAAGCAAAGCCGGGAGAAAAGTTAGAAGTAAAAGTACAAGGTACCGTGGTTGAAGTTTGCCAGGCTGAAGGTTGTTGGTTAAGAATGAAAAATGGTGATAGCAAGATCATGGTTAGAATGAAAGACCACAAATGGTTTGTACCAACTGCTTTAAACGGAAAGACAATAGTGTTGCATGGTTTTGCTGAAATAAAAGAAACTTCTGTAGAACAATTAAAGCATTATGCTGAAGATGCAGGTAAATCTCAAGCAGAAATTGATGCTATTAAAGAACCCAAAAGAGAAGTATTGGTTAATGCAACAGGTATTTTGGTGTTGTAATCATTAATAAGTCATAAAATTTGTAATAAATCCTGCCCATCGGTGGGATTTATTGCTTTATCTCTTGTTTTTCTCTCTCATACACTTACCTTTGCCGTCCCAAAAAGTTCTTTAAGATTAAGAATGATTGAAAACCACGCTAAAAGTGGTGCTTGGGAGTTCTGCCTTGAGCAGAGCGCTATTACCAATTAAATCGTAAAAAATGGCAAAAGAGATCACAGGCTATGTGAAGCTGCAGGCCAAAGGCGGTCAAGCCAATCCTGCACCTCCAATTGGCCCGGCACTCGGTTCTAAGGGTGTCAACATTATGGAGTTCTGTAAGCAATTCAATGCTAGAACTCAAGACAAAATGGGAAAAGTTGTTCCTGTTTTGATCACTGTTTATTCTGACAAGTCTTTCGACTTCGTTATCAAAACCGCTCCTGCTGCAGTTCAGTTAATGGAAGCTGCTAAGATCCAGAAAGGTTCTAAAGAAAGCAATCGTCAAAAAGTAGGTAAAGTAAACTGGGAACAGGTTGAGGCTATCGCTAAAGACAAAATGAGCGATCTTAACTGTTTCACTGTTGAAAGTGCTATGAGAATGGTTGCAGGTACTGCAAGAAGCATGGGTTTAACTGTAGATGGTAAAGCCCCTTGGGAAAACAATTAATTATTCACCTAAAAAACTTTAGAAAATGTCAAGTATGACTAAGAAAAGAAAAGTTGCAGAAACTAAGGTGGATAAAAACAAAATTTATTCCCTGAAAGAGGCTGCTGCATTAGTAAAAGAAATCAACTGTACAAAATTCGATAGTTCTGTTGACCTGCATATTCGTTTAGGAGTAGATCCTAAGAAAGCTGATCAACAAGTTCGTGGTACTGTATCACTACCCCATGGTACTGGTAAAACAAAAAGAGTATTGGTGCTTTGCACACCGGATAAAGAAGCTGCTGCAAAAGAAGCCGGTGCTGACTATGTTGGCCTGGATGAATTTGTTGCAAAGATCGAGGGTGGATGGACTGATGTTGATGTTATCATCGCTACACCATCTGTAATGCCTAAGATCGGTAAACTAGGTAAAGTATTAGGTCCTCGTAACTTGATGCCAAACCCTAAAACAGGAACAGTTACCAATGATGTAGCTGCAGCTGTAAACGAAGTAAAAGGTGGTAAGATCGCATTTAAAGTAGATAAAGCAGGTATCGTTCATGCTTCTATCGGTCGTATATCTTTCGATGCAAAGAAAATTGCAGAGAACAGCCACGAACTTATCAGTGCTATTCTTAAGTTGAAACCTTCTGCAGCAAAAGGTACTTACCTGAAAGCTGTAAGCATGGCAACAACTATGAGCCCCGGTATTACATTAGACGCAAAATCATTAGCAAACTAATCCTGTGGATCCCGAATTACTCGGGAGATGAAATGGGTTTATAAAATTTAGTTATGACAAAAGATCAAAAAAATGAAGTGATTGAAGTTCTGAAAGAGAAGTTCAGTCAATACAATAACTTCTACGTTACCGATACAGAAGCGTTAACAGTAGAACAAGTTGGTAACCTTCGTCGTGCTTGTTTCGATAAGCAGGTTGAAATGAAAGTTGCCAAGAATACACTTATCAAAAAGGCATTAGAATCTTTAGACAGTGAAAAGTATGCTGAGATGTACGATTCATTGCATAAAGTAACTGCTTTGATGTTCTCTGAAAATCCTAAAGAACCTGCAATGATCATCAGCTCTTTCCGAAAAGAGAACAATGGCGAAAAACCTGTTTTAAAAGCAGCTTTCATTAATGGTGATGTGTACACAGGAGACAATCAACTGAAAGCACTTACACAGATTAAGACTAAGAATGAATTGATCGGTGAAGTGATCGGATTGTTACAATCTCCTGCTAAAAGAGTGTTGGCTGCTTTATTGCACCACCACGAAAAACAAGCTAACGGTACTACTGAAGAAGCTGCTCCTGCAGCAGAAGCATCAGCACCGGAAGCACCAGCAGCAGAAAATACTGCAACACCTGAAGCTCCGGCTACAGATGCATCTGCAGAAACACCTGCAGAGTAAAGTATGAACTACGAGGATTGAAGTACGTATTTCGTACCTCGTACTTAAATAAACCCAAGCCTCCGAGGTTCAGAAGAGGCAACATTTATAACCATCCGCCGGAGTACAAAACGATGAAGGCGGTTAAAAAGTAAAAAAATGGCAGACGTTAAACAATTAGCTGAAAGTTTAGTAAGCTTAACTGTAAAAGAAGTTCAGGAATTAGCTGATGTATTAAAAGCTGACTACGGTATTGAGCCAGCTGCTGCTGCAGTTGTAATGAGTGGTGGTGGAGATGGTGGTGGTGCCGCTGCTGCTGCTGAGCAAACTGCTTTCGATGTTATCTTGAAAGCTGCAGGTGCTTCTAAATTAAACGTAGTTAAGATCGTTAAGGAATTAACTGGTCTTGGATTGAAAGAAGCAAAAGACCTAGTTGATGGTGCTCCAAAGCCTGTTAAAGAAGGTATCGCTAAAGCTGAAGCTGAAGATATCGCTAACAAGCTGAAAGAAGCTGGTGCTGAAGTTGAGATCAAGTAATCTTGAACTTACTATAAAAATAAAACCCGTTCTAACAGAGCGGGTTTTTTATTATCTGGCCTCTTAGTCTGACAATAACCTTTCATTTAATTGCTTAGGTATTTATGCCGAAGAGAAAAAATTACCAATAAAATCTGGGGCTTCAGCCTTTCAGCTACACTCGCTTGCAAATGTTTATTTGCACCATATGCTTATTAAGCATACCTTGTACTCATCTTCTTATAGTTTACAAGTCAGGCAGACATAAAATAACGTTCTAAAGAACGACACTGTTTCTCTCATATAAGCTTCAAGTAGGTTACCCAAATTATTAATGTTACCATATTTCATGGAGAATACTTTACTGTCATTGGTGCTGCAAATCAGAGAGCAGATAAGAAAAGCCAGGATGGATTATATTAGAGCTGTAGACAATGGCAGAAATGCAGAAGCAAGAGAAATAGCTGAACACATCACTTCTCTTCAAGTGGAACTGGAGAAATTACAACCCCAAAAGAAAGGCTATCAAGGCCTGTAATTTTTCATCTTTTAAATAATACGATCATGTTCGAACAAACATCCACTGCCAACACGCAGCAAACAAAAATTACCAACGGTAAATCAAGACGTGGTTTCGCCTCTATGGATAAAGAGCGTCATAAGCTTGTATCCGGTAAAGGTGGTAAAGCACCTAGAAGGCCAATATCATCAATACGAGATATACAGCAGGCATCTCCTTCAGAAGGAGTAAATAGATAGATATGAACAAAGTTGCCGACCTTTCAAGGGTTGGCAACTTTGTTACGTTTCCTTGATTCCGTCTTCGAGTACCTCAGACTGACATCGTTGTTGTACTTAGCATCATTCCGTCTTAGCGGTTTCTCTTTTCCTCCTTCACTCTTCTCCATTAAAAACTAAACGCATTCGGTATTTTCTCATTACCAAACGAAGATTCAATAGGTGTAGGATATAAATTCTTACTGTTCTTCAGTTTACCATACAGCTCTTCAAAACTCAGCGACTGTCCTTCTTTCTTCAGTATATCCAATAAAGCTGCAGCAAAAGGAGAGTTGCGGCTGATGCTTCCATTATGATAACGGATAAAATCATCCACTGTTGTAATACCGGATGCCAGTACTTTCTTAAATGGATTCTTCATTTTCGCTGCCTCACCTTTCGGATCAACTTCCCTGTACGATTGTAACAAGGAGTTAACCGATGTGCCACCAAAACATACATCCGTTATCAGTATCACTTTATTTAGTTGATCAAGATTTCTGAACAACACCGTATAATCAATATAGCTGTTCAGCTCTGTTATGGTTGGCTTCTGCTGATCTTTCAGTTCTTTAGAATCACTGCAAACAATAAAACCTGCTTTTTGCCTAGCATCATAAAAACCATGGCCGGCAAAGTAAATTATATACTGGCTGTATGGATTCTGCACTTCGTTATCTACCAGGTTAGAAATAGCTGAAAGTATCGTATCCTTCGGCTTATTGTACAATGCCGTTACTTCATATCCCAATGCTGAAAATATTTTCTCAGCATCCATACCATCATTCAACGGATTTTTCAATCTTGCCCAGGTATTGATGGCTGAATAATTACTGGTAGCAACAATCAATACCTTTTTCTTTTTGTTGAGAATATTTTCATCCGGTGCTGATTCTTTTTGTTTGATGGTGAGCCCACGTTTACCATTACCATATTGTGTATTGATGGAAGAAAGTACTTTAAGATAATCAACTTCCTGTATTACACTGATGCTGGATCGTATATAGTTCTGCCTGTCGTACCAATGCTTCCAGAAACTTTTATAATCAGGTTTATGGTGAGAAGAATCAAAGATCGTCAGCACATTAAAGCTGTCCGGCATATTACTGATCACATGAAAAAGATCGCCTTTGAATTTTCCGGTTACAGGATCTTTTGCTTCGGTACTATAATGTTCAGGACTGATGATGATGCGATTCTTTTTTGAGAATTCTGCTTCGGCAATATTATCACTGAAGAAATTGCGATAATAGTCTGCTGATATTACCTTGCCATCACCTGTATCAAAAATGATCAGTTGTTTCTTGGCAGCGATCCTGTCTGTAAGCTGTTTCAAATGCCGTAATGTATAAACATTGTTTTCCCGCTCTTTTTTATTTTGCTTATCGGCTAGCTGGTTCAGCATATAAAATCCTTCGCTGTTGCCTGATTCATCAGTCTGTAATCCCCATCCGATACTGGCATAATAGAAAATAAAAATGTCGTTTTCTTTTACCTGTTGTTGAAGGGTTGCAAAAACTTTATATAAAGTGTCGAGATTAATATCGCTGCTGTACACATAAGTCACAACACTGTCTGTTAATGGTGCTTTATTATTCTTTAGTTTCTGAAAATAGGCTGCCATACCTTCTGCATCATTGATGCAGACAGGACAGTTAGTAAAAGCACCGTAGTCTGAATAGTTTGTGACGCCTTTATAAGTTAACCCGATAGATAAAAGATAAACTGTCCGTTTCTTTTTTGGCTTTATTTCAACCCCGGCATGTGCAGAAAGGGTAGAGGAGAGTAGTAGTATAAAGATGATCAGTTTCATAGCGGTTAATTTTTCGTCATTGCGAGGTACGAAGCAATCTCCTAATTTACAACAGATGTTTTTTATGAGATTGCTTTGTCGCTTTGGTATTATCCCTGTTGGCAACAACAATGTATGACTTTCTTTCTGCTTTTATAAACTTTGTATGGCTCCTCGCAATGACGTTCATAAAATCCTCAGAGTCATAGCATCTTTGCGGTTAATCATTATGCACTTTCCACCAAAGCAATTTCTTCCTTCGTTAAACCGTATAACTCATACACAATTTCATTGATGCGTTGCTCGCAATAATCAATTTTATTTTGTAGTTGATCGAGCTTTCCTGGAAGAGTGGCTTGTTGTTTTTCTTCGTTGAGTTGAAGAAGTTGATCAACAAGTTTGATTAATTCAGCATCTAATTTCTTATCTATTGCAGGAATAGGGAATTGTAAATATCCCTTATCATTATTTGAGGGGAAGTGTCATCGTCACTTATTTGAAATTTCTTTCTGAAATACCATCCTATCATTTAGAATTTAAAATAGCAAGAGCAGCGGATGATGAATGATCTTTTCGATCAGTTCTTGTTTGGTAGCCATAAGCAGGATATATATAAATAATGATCTTACTTCTTCACCAAAAACTTAGCACTTACCCATCCCTCCACATCATTCACACCATGCACCTTACCGGTTACTTCTATAAACCGCCAGCTGCCTTCTCCTTTCAATATCTGAACTTTAGTATTTATCGGTAATGGCTGAACAACTGTTTCGAAATGCGTTCCAGGGCCAAGACGAATATTTACAACAGTATTGGTGAGGTAAGTATCAAGCGTATCATCTTTCCTGCCCATGATAATAGAACGGAAGCTGTGCATGGGAAAAGCAGGACCGGGATCGCTTTTTCTGAAGGGTGCAATATCATCGTGCCCAACAACATCCTTTAACTTGTATGTTTTGGCGAGTAATGCAGCAACTTCTGTTGCTACTTCCATTTGTTTGGGACTGTAATCATGCCATGCAGCTTCTGTTATTTCGTTCTTGTGTCTGGCAAATACCACTTCATCATCCGGTATAATCTTCTTATCAACCGGGCATATCCATTGTAAGCCAGACCTGGTTAGTCTTCCGCCATTTACTAACTCAATACCGATTGCATATTGATTAAGCCCGTTTAATCCATTCCATTTACTTACACCGGCATGCCAGGTAACAATATTAAACGGTGCAAATTGAATGATGCTTCCATCTCTGTCGATGATAGATGTGCTGATGCTCTTGCAGCTTTATTAAGAAACCAGTCAACAGAACTGCGGGCTTTGGTTACAGCTGTGTAGTGCATAACCAGAAAGAGGGGTGTGTATTTAACACCTTTGTTAGGTGTGGGTCTGTAGTCAATCGGTTTGTTGCCTGCATGGCAGAGAATGTGGTTGATGATCTTCATGATGTTTGGGGTTATGCATTAGTATGTATATGAAGTATTTTGGGGAGGATAAAAAGGGTATGTTTCTTATTTTAAGACTGTTAAACTATATAAAGCCAATCGTATCTGCAAGAGTAGAACTACTAAGGTGTATTACGAGATACACATGTTGTAGCAGTTCTACCAGATAATATCCTGCAGTAAAACTTTCAATTGAATTACCTCAAGTGGTTTAGCCAGATAACCGGTTACCCCATTAATATTCATCGCTCTTTCACAATCATTTTCAGAAATGGAACTCGATACTACATAGAGCTGAGGAACCTTATTCATTTTTGGTAACAATGATTGGTAAGTTTCAAGAAACTGCCAGCCATTCATCTCCGGCATGTTCAGATCGAGAAAGATCATGTCAGGCATTTTTTCATCTTCATCTATTGATTCAAGAAACTGTATGGCCTCTTCAGCTGACTCGCAGACATCAATAGTTTTTACCAAGCCGGTATTCATCAACATTTTCTTTGTAAGAAAAATGAAGACATTATCATCATCTATCAATAATATGTACGGCGACTTACTCATAACAGGTAATACTTCGCTGTCAAAAGACGATGTACCAGTACCGAATATGAAACTATGCAGCATACGATGTTGATTGATGCTAATAGAAGATGATAACATACAATACTACAAGCACTGTTACCAGCTTAGCGATCTTCATAAACGTGCTGTCTTCTTTTGAATCATCATCCGGTTTGTAATCTATCACTTGTTGTTCCATGAGGGTAGTTGTTTTAGTTATAATGTTTTTGCAGCAAACACAATAAAAAGTATAAGGCATAATGCCAGAAGAATGAAAACGCCACGGTAATACCTTTCAATGGCAGCTTGTCTTTGCCGAATTGTTTTTTCCATATTTTTTTTCATTTAGAGTAGTTTTAAAATGCGAGGGCTTTTTTCAAAGCCTCTCGCAGCTTTTAAGGTTTAGGATTCACCAACTGAGTTCCGAATGAATCAACCTTTACGGCAAAGAGTCAAACGGGGAAACAATTATTTGATCAAGTAGATAGGGTTGAACAAATAATTTATGCTGCTAATGTGAGGAGAATTAAAAAACTGTACAAGAGGAAAATGCCTGATTTTTTTCTATGAAAATACCTGATAAGGCCACTAGGAAAATTCCTAGTGGCTTCGGCTGGAATGCAATGTTGTAAAGGGTTGTAGCGAAATGATTTTTGTCAGATCAAATCGGTCTTATCGCCACCCAATCTTGCCAGTTCTCCTTCATCAAGATCATCATTTTTGCTGTGAATGCTCAGATCAGGGTCTTTGGCTATGTCTTTATCGGCTTCTGTATGTTCTTTAATAACATTATTATCTGCTGCTATTTGTTCATTCTGTTTGTTATTCTTACCAGTTGAATTCATAAAATATTATTTATTATTTATCTCGAAAACACATGCCAGTATTCCCCAATTTGTGAATGAATAGGAGAATATAGCATTGATCTTTTATCATTTTCAAATCACTTTATTTCAACTACTTATTGCTTTAACAACTTATTTATGTAGAAACAGGTTGTGTTTAGAATGATTGTTGAACTATATATTCAATAAAAAACACTGTTATGAATAACGTGGAAAGAAACAATAATAATCATCAGCCAACTTATAAAAAGGCTGGCATAGATGAGAGGTTTGAACAGAATGCAGGCGTAAGAATTTTAAAAGGAAAAGAAAATTATGGTGGTGGCAGTGGCTATTATGCTATTAAGTCAAAACCAGATTGTCCTAATGTAAATGATGGTGGTACATGTGATACATCTGCCAATAATTCTTAAAATTATTATCATGAAGAAGACAAACAGAAATCAGAATATGACTGATCAACGTTTAAGAAATAATGAATCTGTAAATACAAGTTCACTACCACTTGATCGTTCTTCAGATAAAGAAGAAAGATTCAAAGATGCGAATCTTAATCAGCCTCGTAATAATAATACGAAGCAGCGATATGACGATAAGACAGGAACCGTTGAAAATGGAATCGGTTAAAGAGGGTCTTAATATACATGAGCAGTGAAGTGTAATATCACTTCACTGTTTTTTTTATACAATATCACAAGAAACTTTAACAGCCACTCTATATTGAGATGGCACAGTTTTGAAACAATAATATAAAAACGGAGATATTATGAAGATAATTTCAACGAAGGTCCACGGTGTACTGGACTACATGATGGGTATATTGCTGATAGCAACACCCTGGATATTTGGTTTTGCAAGTAATGGCTGGGAAACATGGGTGCCAGTTGTTCTAGGTGTGTCAGTAATACTATATAGTCTTATGACAAGCTACGAACTTGGTTTATCAGATAACATCAGCATGCGTACACACTTAATATTAGATATTGTATCGGGTGTAATATTAGCTGCATCACCATGGATATTTGGTTTTGCAGATATTGTTTATTTACCACACCTGGTATTGGGTATAGCAGAAGTTGGAGCAGGAGTGCTAACAACCACAAAAGTTGGTGAACGTAATATGATGCATACACGAGATCATCATATTAGAATGGGCACTCGATCAAGAACAACAGCACACGGCTAATGTAGCCATTCATAAAAAAAGTGGATGCGATCTTAAAATTGCATCCACTTTTTTGTGTTCTGATTGAAAATTCACTTCGATAATTCTTCTTCAATGGCTGTATGCAGTTTTTGCTCAGCATCAGAAACCCATTTGGGAACAATGTTATCTGCGATCTTCCATTGACCATCTTCCAGTTTCATGTTAAACATGATCCTATTTCCACGATCATCATTCACATCTACATGAAAAAGTTCCGTTTCACCCGGTAATTTTCTGAAGTTGAATTCTTTTAAATGCATTGGTCCTTTTATCAGCTTGGTAAATTGTACATTCTTTCTAACATTAAGTGCCATACATACGGTATTGAGCCAATATTTCTACAAGATTTATACCTGCTATAAGTAAATGCATTTTTTATTTTATTGCACAGACTTTCAGTTCATTTCTAAGCTTTTGTTGTGTCACTCACTTTAGCTGCTGAAAAAACCTGAGCAGATTTTCCTCAATAATCCACCAGTAAAGAATAAACACCTTTTATGTAGAAGCCGGTATGATGGTTCTACGTAAAATGATTATGCTTATAATTTCTACCTAACTTTCGGTCGTATAAACCAAAACAATTGCTCCATGAGATCTTTCCATCACTACATTGGCATTGTGCTGATGTTTACTGTTCCTTTAATAGGTATTAGCCAGAAAAAAACAACTGCGGCAGAAAATAAAGAACCTGCAGATGCTCTTACTTCATCCGTATTAAGCGGTTTAAAGTTTAGAAATGTTGGTCCTGCGATCACTTCTGGTCGTATTGCAGATCTTGCTGTCAACCCAAAAAACTTTAATGAATATTATGTAGCTGTGGCTTCCGGTGGTGTTTGGAAAACAACCAATGCAGGGTTAACATTTACGCCTTTGTTTGATAGGGAAGGTTCTTATTCTATCGGATGTGTAACAATTGATCCAAACAATACAAATGTTATTTGGGTAGGCAGCGGAGAAAATAATAACCAGCGTAGTGTGGCTTATGGTGATGGTGTATATAAATCAGAAGATGGAGGTGCTACATGGAAAAATCTCGGATTGAAGAACTCCGAACATATTGGTAATATCATTGTTGATCCCACTAACTCAAACACCGTTTACGTATCTGCTTATGGACCTGTTTGGAGTTCAGGTGGTGAAAGGGGTATTTATAAAACAACAGATGGCGGAAAGACCTGGAAAAATATTTTGTCTGTAAGTGAACATACAGGATTTAATGAGATACACATGGATCCAAGAGATCCGAATGTGTTGTATGCAGCAGCACATCAAAGACAAAGGAAGGTGTTTACTTATATTGGTGGCGGACCTGAATCTGCTTTGTATAAAAGTACCGATGGTGGTGCTACGTGGAATAAGATCATGAGTGGAATGCCTTCCGGTGATATTGGCAGAATTGGTTTAGCTATTTCACCAGCTAATCCTGATGTGGTGTATGCTATTGTTGAAGCTGCAGAAGGTGGTGGTGTGTATAAAAGCACCAACAGGGGAGCAAGTTGGAGTAAACAAGGCAACTATACTTCTTCCGGAAATTATTACCAGGAAATTTTTGCTGATCCTAAAAATGTAAATAAGCTATACGCAATGAATGCTTATATGGTGATCAGTACAGATGGTGGTAAAAATTTTAAAATACTTGGCGAAAAAAGTAAACACATAGACAATCATGCTATGTGGATCAATCCTAATAATACTGATCATTATTTGGTTGGCTCTGACGGTGGTATTTATGAAACATGGGATGCTGCAGCTAACTGGCATTTCAAACCAAACTTACCTGTTACACAGTTCTATAAAGTAGCTACAGATAATGCTTATCCTTTCTATAGCATTCACGGAGGTACACAGGACAATTTCAGTATCGGTGGTCCTTCAAGAACATTAAGCGGTAATGGCATCTTCAACTCAGATTGGTACTTCACCAGCATCGGTGATGGTTTTGAAACACAGGTTGATCAATCAAATCCCGATATCATCTATGCACAATCACAATACGGTGGTTTGGTACGATATGATAAGAAGAGTGGAGAAATGTTAGACATTAAACCAATTGAAATGGAAGGTGAAGCTGCATACCGTTGGAATTGGGATGCACCATTATTGATCTCTCAATTCGATAATAAACGAATCTATTTTGCTTCCAACAAATTATTCAGAACAGATGACAGGGGTAATACTTGGAAAGTGATCAGTCCAGATTTATCAAGACAGATCGATAGAAATAAATTACCGATAATGGGAAAGATCTGGAGTGTAGATGCTATTGCTAAGAACGGATCAACAGACATATTTGGTAACATCACCACTATTGCGGAATCAAAGTTTGATGAGAATTTAATTTATGTGGGTACTGATGATGGATTGATCCATGTTACAACTGATGGTGGAAGAAATTGGAATAAGATTGACAACATAGCTGGTGTACCTAACATGACATACGTTCACCAGATCATCACTTCACTGCATGATAAGAATACGGTGTATGCAGCTTTCAATCATCATCGTTATGGGGATTTTCGTCCTTATTTATATAGGAGTAAGGATGGTGGTAAAACATGGACAGCCATTCAAAACAATTTACCTGAAAGAGGAAGTGTATATACGATTGCTGAAGATCATGTGAATCCACAGCTATTATTTGCAGGAACTGAGTTCGGAGTATTTACTACGATTGATGGCGGACAAAAATGGATTCAACTGAAAAGTGGATTACCAACGATTGCAGTAAGAGATATTGAAATCCAACGAAGAGAAAATGATCTGGTGCTTGGAACATTTGGAAGAGGATTTTATGTGTTAGATGATTATACTCCATTAAGAAATCTGAAAAGAACTGACCTGGATAAACAAGCTGTCATCTATCCAATAAAAGATGCTTTGATGTTTATTCCTTCCGTGCCGTTAGGAGTTAGAGGAAAAGGATTCCAGGGAGAGAGTTTTTACACCGCTGAAAATCCTCCTGTTGGTGCTGTGTTCACTTATTATTTGAAAGATGAATTGAAGACCTTAAAGCAAACGAGGAAAGAAGCAGAAAAAGAGTTGATCAAAAAAGGAGATAATCCTTATTATCCTTCAATCGATTCTTTGCGAATGGAAGATGAACAAGTGGCTCCGCATATTCTATTTACAGTTACAGACGATGCTGGCAATGTGGTAAGAAGAATTAAGACTAGTGCCAGGAAAGGAATGAATAGAATCGTCTGGGATTTCCGTTATCCATCTTATGGCCCTGTAAATTTTACCCCATTCGAGGAATCGTTTGTATTCAGCGGAAGAGAGACTGGAAATCTTGCAGCACCAGGTACATATAAAGTATCAATGAGCAAATTCGAAGATGGTGTTTATACAGAATTGGTGGCACCACAAGCATTCAAAGCAATTGCATTAAATAATTCATCTATCCCTGTTACTGACAGAAAAGCATTGGATGATTTCAGTAAGAAGATCGCAGAACTAAGAAGATCAGTTGGTGCAGCAGATGCTTATTTAGATGAGTTGAATAATAAGATGCGTTATATAAAAGCTGCAGTGCTGGAAACAAACAACTTGCCATTAGATATTTCTAAGAACTTACAGTCGATAGATAAAAGATTGACTGCTGTAAATACTCAGTTGAATGGTGACAGAACTCTATCGAGAAGAGAGTTTGAAACCTTGCCTTCGTTAAATGGAAGGATCAATAATATCACCAGTGGATTATGGGCAACAACATCTGCTCCAACTCAAACACAATACAGGTCGTATGAGTTGGCAGCAAAACAATTCACTCCATTGCTGAATGAATTAAATGCAATAGGAGAGGAAGTAAGAAAAATTGAAGATCAACTGGAGAAAGCAGGAGCACCATATACACCAGGCCGAAAGCCGGTTTGGAGAGGAAATTAATTTTAAAAAGGGTGAACATCAGTTCACCCTTTATTTTTGTATTATGTCAGTTACCACCGCTTTTGCAGGTTCTGTTCCTACTAATTACGATCAATATTTAGGTCCGGTATTGTTTGAACCTTATGCAGTAGATCTTGTAAAAAGGATTGATACCACTTCATACCATAATGTATTAGAACTTGCTTGTGGTACAGGAAGAGTTACAAAGCATCTTGCATCAATGTTGCCTGTAGATGGTTCGTTAATAGCAAGTGATCTGAATTCAGACATGTTGAATGTTGCAAGAAATATTCTGCCTGGCGAAAGAATTAAGTGGATGGAAATTGATGCTCAGGATCTGCCATTTGGCGATGAAGGTTTCGATCATGTGATCTGCCAGTTTGGTGTAATGTTCTTTCCTGATAAGATGAAAGCATTTACGGAATCTTATCGTGTTTTACAACCAGATGGAAGATTGTTGTTCAATGTTTGGGATAGCCTGGAATTTAATCCGAGATCAGCTATTATCAAACAAGTGATGGAAGAGATAATGGGTAGTGAGGCCCCTGATTTTCTAAGTAAAGGGCCCTACTCATATTATAATAAAAATGAAATTACAACATCTCTCCGAAATGCAGGATTTAAGAACATTCAACTCGAAGCTGTTCAAAAAACTGCTTACTATGCATTTGCGGATGACCTTATAAAAGGATTCGTTGATGGATCACCATTGAACTCATACCTCGTACAGCAATCACCATCTCTTCAAAAAGAAATAAAAGATAAGTTGAAGCAGGCAATAGTTTCCCAGTTTGGTGAAACACAAATTATCTCACCAATGCAGGCTATCGTTTGCTCCGCATCTAAATAATTAGATAGCTGTATCGTTGCTCTTCCAGAGTGGAGGTAATTCTGTTTCAAGAATATCATGCAACTTCTGTTCAACATCAGATACCCATTGTGGTAAGCTGGTATTTACTATTTTCCAATAGCCACTGCTTTCCTTCTGCATTTGAAACATGATGCGATTCATTCGATCATCACTTACATCTACGTGAAAAGTTTCAATTGCAGTATTGGGGATCTTTCTGAAGTTAAATTCTCTTTGCTGCAAAGGTGCTTTCACCAGTTTAGTGAACTGGATGTTTTTGATTACACGGAGGTCCATAGTATATCAGATTTGCCGTGGCTTGGCAAGAACTATACAGGGAACTGCTAACGAAATGTGAAAGCATAATAACAGCGAAAATCAAATATGTTAGCACCGAATTATCAAGCCGAAATCAGATAGTGTCTTTGTCTAATTTTTCTTCTTCCGGTAAATAATGTTCGTGTGTTTGCACCGGATTCGTTTTGGCAGGCTTCATTTTCATCTGGAATACATCTACCAATAAAGCAAAAGCCATAGAAAAATAGATATATCCTTTAGGGATGTGGAAGTCTAAACCTTCTGCTATCAATGAAACTCCAATGAGTAGAAGAAAACTCAAAGCAAGCATTTTAAATGATGGATGCTTATTTACAAATTTGCTGATTGGTTCTGCTGCAAAAAGCATGATACCAACAGAAACAATTACGGCAGTGTACATCACCCAAAGTTCTTTTACCATTCCTACAGCTGTAATAATAGAATCAACTGAAAAAACCAGATCAAGTATCAGGATTTGAATGATCACGGCTTTAAATGTGGTTGCTTTAATATTCTTTGAGGTATCTCCATCTTCACCTTCCATTTTATGGTGTATCTCAGATGAACTTTTGTACAAAAGAAACAAACCACCTAAAATCAGTATCAGGTCCTTCCCGGAAATATCATTACCAAATACGGTAAATAGGTTGCCCTGTAGTTTTAAAATAAGTGAGATGACAAGCAAAAGACCAAGCCTCATGAACATTGCAAGGATCAAACCCAATCTCCTGGCTTTCTTTTGCTGGTGTTGCGGAAGTTTTGCAGCAACGATAGAAATAAAGATCACATTGTCTAAACCGAGAACTACTTCTAAAAGAATAAGCGTAAATAACGCAATAAAAACTTCCATGATTTTGATTTATGATTTATCAGCCGATAATAGCCGGCAATGATTTAACGCCAAAAATCGGGCAGTAAATCTAGATAAACAAAACTCAGATCTTATTAATGGAAAAACTTATCCTGGTATTTATTAGCTTCCTCTTGTTCCACCGGTACGGGTAGGTTTTTTACTTGCACCACCAGTAGGCTTACTGGCACTTGGTTTTACAATAAACTTTGAACCCTGGTTATTATTCTTTTGATTCTTGCCGCCTTTATTATTCTTATTGTTGGTTGGTAAAGCCATAATAGATTTTTTACTAAGCGAATATAATCAGTATTCTTCTTGTGGCTGTGGTTTCTTTACAGGTGGTTTCTTTGATTCGGTCTTCTGGTTGCCCTTCATGTTCTTTTCTGATTGCTCAATCAATTTTGCTTCATTTGATCTGCCGGAACCATCTTTCAAAGGTGCTTCCATCGGAAACTGGCCATCCTGCAATTTGTAATCAAAAACTTTGGCAACATATATCCATTTGCCATCTTTCCATCTAAAACCTTCATGATCACCATCAGGAATAAGGGTGAATTTTTTAGATGGATCTTTTGATTCACTGATCAGGTGATCGAAGATGATCATATCCATTTTCGGATCGTAATTGATTCTTGCACCACCATCTTTTTTATATTCCAGTAAAAATCTGAAAGCAGGTTGTGGTGCTTTAATTCCATCATTCGGATAACTAAAATATCTTCCACCAAATTGTGGCTGACCTTTCTCATCAAACGTTAGCACTTCGATCCACTTCCTGGTGCTTCTGAAATTATTTTCATCATAGCCAAGTAAGGTGTAGTATTTTTTATTATTGTAAGTTTTTGTAACGATTCCATAATAGATTGCACCAATCCAGTTGAGATTTGATCGTAAAGAATCAACGGGATTCTCGGTAAAATCTGACATATCAATCAAGGGAAACAATTTCAGACTTCCATCAGCAGTTCTCATTTGTATAGCACCTCTTTGACGATAATAACTTTCATCTCGCATGAATTGCCAGGTAAATATTCTGAAAGCACTGTCGGCTGAATACAGTTTCGAGATCGATTTTAAACTATCAAATGAATAATTGAAAGAGTAGGGTGTCTTTAGTGTTCGTACAAATGTTCTGATGAAAGCACTATCTGCCAAAAAACGTTCAGATGCTTCACGGGCAAAAACCATTGAAGTAGATTGATATTTGAGCGTATCCTCAGCTTTTTTCAGGAATGCTCTTGCTTCTTTTGTTAACTGTGCATCAACCGGCAACACAGACATCAACAAAACAGCCAAGCATAAAAGTCTAATGAATTTCATTGTAGCTAAATTAAGCAGCAGAATTTAGTTTAGCTACAATACCAAAATGGTTGTGAGTTTTTTATGATTTTTTTGCAACCGCTTTTGCAAATTCAGGTAAATCGTTAAAACGTAAATCCACCAACGGTTCCTCTGCAGTTACTTCAGGATTGGTGGTAGCCACATAAGCTGTGAACATACCTGCATTCCTGCCGAATTTCATATCACTTAACTTATTGCCAACAATTATAGAACGTGAAATATCGATCTGTGGAAAGTCTTTTTTAGCAAGGTCAGCCATTCCTGCATTGGGTTTGCGACATGGACTGTCACTATCAAGATCAGTACAGAAATATAACTTATCAATCCTGCCACCGGCAGCTTTTATTTCTTCCATCATCTTGGAATGAAGATCAGAAAGATCGTCTAAGGTCATCAAACCTCTTCCTACACCTTTTTGGTTGGTGACTAAAACGATTACACCAAAAACATCATTCAGTGCTTTCAAAGCTTCTTTTACACCATCATAAAAACGAAACTCATTCCAGCTACGGATGTAATCATCTTTCTTTTCATGATTTAGTACACCATCACGATCAAGAAACAAGGTCCAGGTTTTATCTATTATGGAGAGGTCTAACATTTCTTTTTATTTAGCCAGCAATAACAAGTCTATGAAGCTTTGGTTGTGTCACTCACTTGTACGTTCTGTTCTTTATTCAGCTAAGTTCCACCTGGGCTTTAGCATAATCTTCGGGTATCCCGATATCAATAAAATACTCATCCTGCACAACACCAAACATACTTCTTTGCATATATAGCTGTTCGAGGTAATCTTTTTCGAAAGAAAACTTTTCGGGTAATTGCTCCTGCAGAAATTTGTTTTTATTCAAAGCATATAATCCACCGTTGATATAACCTGATTCGTAAAATTGTTTCTCACGGAAAGAGGCAATCCGGTTGTCGTTTGACAATTCAACTACTCCATATCGATCAAATTTGTGCATTGGCTTTAAACAAAGTGTAGAATCAGCAACATTGCTAATATGAAAATCGGAAATCGATTTTGCGTCAGCTCTAAATAGAGTATCTCCATTGGTCACCAACACATTTTCAGAATCAGCAACATTACAGGCAAGTTTTATTGCACCACCTGTACCTAAAGGTTCTTTTTCAATTGATAGTTGATAACTGATGTTCGATAGTGAAGACAGAAATGATTCGAACATTTCATTTTTATAACCCAATGCAAAAATAAAACGAGTAATATCTTGTTTCTGAAAATGATCAATCACATAATTTATAAAAGGCTTTCCATTTACGGGAGCCATACATTTTGGTAATTCAGGAACAGCTGATCTTAGTCTTGTGCCTAAACCTCCTGCAAGAATAATCATTTCATTTATCATCAGCCAAAAATTTGTTCTTCAACCAACTGGCAAATAATATGGCCGATCATGATATGACTTTCCTGGATTCTTGGTGTATCGTTTGAAGGTACGTTCAGTAAAATATCAGAAGCATCTTTCATTTTACCACCGGTTGATCCGGTAAAACCAATTGTTGTAACACCTTTTGCTTTGGCTACTTCAAATGCTTTTAGAATATTTCCTGAATTACCAGAAGTACTTAAGCCAACTATAACATCACCTTCTGTTGCAATTCCATCAACCATTCTGGAATAAATGGCTTCATAACTGTAATCGTTAGACACAGCAGTTAAGTATGAAGTATTGCAATGCAAAGCTTCTGCAGGAAGTGCTTTCCTGTCTTTATAAAATCTTCCTGAAAATTCAGCCGCTAAATGCTGTGCATCAGCAGCACTTCCACCATTTCCGCAGAACAAAACTTTATTACCGTTATTAAATGCTTTTACAATAACGTTGATGGCTGTATCAATTCTTTGTTGCAGTTCATTATCTGCCAATATTTGTTGCTTTACATTAACTGAAGTCTCAATAATATCCTTGATCTTATTCATTGAAGTCTTTACTTTATTTGGAACACCAGGTTCTTAATCCGTGTTTAGTAAATTGATAAGGTTTTATTTCACCACCAAACTTATTTAAAGTATCTATTACATTATACCTTGTGTTTGCAGGGCAATAAAAGAACATAAATCCACCACCTCCTGCACCACTTATCTTTCCACCGCTGGCTCCGGCTTTTTTTGCAGCATGATAAATTTCATCTAACTGATCGTTAGAAATATTCGCTGCCATTTGTCTTTTTTGCAGAAAACCGTAATCTAGAATTTCGCCTATTTCATGTAAACGTCCTTTCAACAAAGCTTCTTTCATCATTTTAGATTGCTCTTTTAAATGATGCATGGCCTCAATCGATTTTTCATTCTTCTGCAACACATTTTTTTGTTGCTCTTTGATGATGGTTGCAGACTCACGACTTGTTGAAGTGAAATACAACACTAAATTATTTTCCAATTCATCAAGATATTCCTGTCGGATTCTTAATGGATTAACGATCACTTTATCATCGTTCAGAAATTCCATGTAGTTAACTCCTCCAAATGTTGCAGCATACTGATCTTGTTTACCACCGGCTAAACCCAGGTCTTTTCTTTCTATCTCATAAGCATAATGTGCAATATCATAATCACCTAAAGGAAGCTTCAGCATTTCGGTGAAAGCACCGAGGATAGCTACGACAAGGGTAGAGGAAGTTCCTAATCCACTACCAGCTGGTGCATCAACATATGTTGTTATCCTGAAATTTTTTATCGGCAGGTTATAATCTTTCTGAATACGATTATACACCCCTTTTATAAGATCCAGTTTCCCATCAATCGGAAGTTCAGCATTCCAATCAAAATGTTGTTCTTCATTTCTATCGGCTGCCTTTAAAATTATTTTATTATCCGATAATGGCTCAATAGTAGCGTAAGCATAAAGGGAGATCGTTGCATTTAAAATAGCACCACCAAATTCATCGCTATAAGGACTAACATCAGTACCTCCACCGGCAAGTCCTAAACGTAAAGGGGCTTTACTCCTGTATATCATGATTACGAAGGTAACGAAGCAAGGCGAAGAATTTTCTGCACTAGTAATTGCCAGCTGTATTTCTTTTTTTCATCCTGTAAGCCAGCAATAAAATGCGATTCGCCTTTTGCATAAAGTGCCAAAATTCCTTCAGCAACAGAAGTTGGATCTGGCTCTGTTACTATGCCGGCTTTTTCATGAGGTACCATATCAGGGAGTCCACCAACATTTGTTACCAGCATCGGTTTTTCAAAATGGTAGGAGAGAGGTGTTACTCCACTTTGTGTAGCGTCACGATAAGGCTGAATTACAAAATCTGCAGCACTTAAATAATATTTTACTTCGCTATCTGCAATGAAATCTGTTCGTAAGATGAGTTGATCTTTCAATTGTAATGATTCTATGAGATCATCATATCTTTTTTTGTCTTCATAAAACTCACCGGCAATAAGCAGTTTGATGCCTGATTGCTTAATTCTTTCATCGGCTATTGCTTTGAGTAAAATATCGAGTCCTTTATAATGACGAATGAATCCAAAAAATAAAATGATCTTTTCATCCGTTGGTAATCCAATTTTCTTCCTGGCTGATTCTTTAGATACCTTCTCACCAAAATTGTCGTACAGTGGATGAACTGCAACTTCAGCAGGCTTCTGTGTAAACAGCCTCAGATCATTCATCACCTTTTGACTCATGGTGATAAAGCTATCAACTGATTGAATGAAATACGAGGTTAGTTTATTATCACCAAAATGCTTTTCATGTGGAATTACATTATCTGCAATGCAGACAACTTTTGTGTGCCTGTTTTTTCTAACTCGTTTTAAAATTGTACCTAAGGCCGGAGCCATGAAAGGAAGCCAATATCTTACTACAATAACATCAGGCTTTTTGTTCTTCAACTCATTTCCAATAGTCAACCAATTCAATGGATTGATTGAATTGATACAAACTTTGATATTCAGATCTGTTGGTGCTGGTTCAGAGGAATATTGTGTTTTGCCAGGAAACAAAAAGCCTGGGTATTGTAAACAGAATGTATAAATGGTTACTTCAAAACCTTCTTGTTGAAACTGTCTTGCCAGCCTTTCATTAAAAGAAGCAAGTCCACCACGTAAAGGGTGTGCAGGACCGATAATAACTACTTGCTTTGATGGGAACACGGATGACACAGATATAGCGGATTTTGCTGATTACTTGTTCTGATTGCTAAATACCTTACGTTTAAATTCAGGTTTTTGTCCAAAATTCAGCAACAAACCTACTTCAAAAGTAGTTGCCTTTAAATAATTCAATAATTGAACTTCATGTTCTTCGCAAAACGAATGACAAGCCTTTATTTCAACCACCACTTTATTGTCAACAATAACATCAGCAAAATAATTGCCCACAATGGTCTCTTTATAAAATACCGGAATAGCTAGTTGGGCAGAACAATTCAAGCCTTGTTCCATTAATTCTAGTATTAAAGCGTTTTCGTAAACCTTTTCTAGAAAACCATAACCCAATGAACTATAAACTTCGTAGAAACATTTTAAAATTGTATCGGTGGTATCTTTATGTATCAACATAAAATCCGTTTAGATCAGCTCCATCAGTCTAATCCGTGTTCCTATAAAATACCTATTCTCTTTTCTATTAGATAAGAATTTCTTTCCGGTGCATTCCTGGCTACTAATTCAGCAACAAAGCCTGCAAGGAATAATTGCATACCGACAATTATTGTAGTGAGTGCTATATAAAAAGCAGGCCTGTTCGTAAGACTAAAATCTGTTTCAATCAATTTAGCAACAATAAGAGTAAAGATTGAAATGATACCTATTGCAAAAAACAGCATGCCATACAATCCGAAAAAGTGCATTGGACGTTTGCCGAATTTGCTTACAAAACTGATAGTGGCAAGATCAAGAAAGCCGTTTACAAATCTTCGCATACCGAATTTCGTCTTGCCATATTTTCTTGCCCTGTGCTCAACTACTTTTTCTCCGATCTTTCTAAAGCCTGCCCATTTTGCAAGAACCGGAATGTAGCGATGCATTTCACCATACACCTCGATACTTTTTACAACCTTGTTTTTATAGGCTTTTAATCCACAGTTGAAATCATGCAATTTAATTCCGCTTGAATACCTGGCCGCAGCATTGAAAACTTTAGAGGGAAGGTTCTTGGTGAGTTTGTTATCGTAACGTTTCTTTTTCCATCCACTCACAATATCATAACCATCGTTCATGATCATGTTACGTAATGCCGGAATTTCATCAGGTGAATCCTGCATATCAGCATCCATTGTTATCACTACATCACCTTTTGCTGCTTTAAAACCTTCATTTAATGCGGCAGATTTACCATAATTGCGTTGAAACTTGATGCCTTTGAACCTGCTGTCTTTATCAGACAATTGTTCTATTACTTCCCAGCTATTATCCAAACTACCATCATCAACAATTATTGCTTCAAAGCTTAGATTATGCTCAGTGCAAACACGTCTGATCCAATCGGTTAATTCCGGTAAAGATTCTGCTTCGTCGTAAGATGGTATGACTATCGAAACGTCCATTAATTCTTATTGATTAAAAGGTGTTTGGTTGGGATTCTTTTTTGCTACAGCAGCTCCAATCAATGAAGCTATACAACCGCCAATTCCATACATAAGAATAATAGAACCAATCATAATCGGCATCATTAATTTTTTAGTCATGGCTACAGCATTGTCAATATCACTCTCACTCATATTATTATTCTGCTTTTCCATTGCCTCTCTTGCTTTTTCAAGAGAATATTCCTGCAATTCAGGCCTTATCACAAGGAATAACAACAAAGTATAAATTGTCATTAACACAACTACAGTAGCGGTTATTTTAAAACCATGACCAAATGCATTTCCAAAAGTTACATTACCCTCCATTTGTTTTGCATAGTTGATGCAACCCCAGATAATGCCAGCAATAAAAATTACAATTGGTATAAAACCAAGAGCCTGGTTTTCCATTTGCCCTGTATAGATCGTAACAAGACTAAAAACGATCAATATGAGACTGATGATTATACCTTTAATTGCAGGGGTGGTCACTTTGGTTTCCATAACAGTAGTTTTAGTTAGTTCAAAAATACTTTTCCTTTATTGATTATGCCAATTACTTTTCCACTAAGGTGCATACCGATAACAGGAGTATTAGAAGATTTGCTTTTGATATTTTCTTTTTCGAATATAAATTTTCCTTTTCGTGTAAAGAGCGTAAGTTCTGCCGTTGCTTTTTCAACAATTGAAGATGACATTACCTGCAGCACTTTACTACAATTCAAGCAGAACAATTGAACAATTTGATCAGTTGTTAACCGAGGGATGGCTGAATTCACTAAAGCAAAAGCCGACTCTAAACCGATCATTCCATCTTTAGCATATTCAAATTCTACGACTTTATTATCCCAATGTTGCGGAAAATGATGTGTTGCAATACAATCAACATCTCCATTTAATACTGCTTGTTTCAATGCCGCTACATCAGCTTTTGTTCGAAGTGGAGGAGAAACTTTCAGGTTGGTATCATAACCCGTCATGTCTTCTTCTGAAAAGAATAGATGATATGGTGTAACACTGCAACTTACATTCAATCCATCTGATTTCGCTTGCTTGATGAGTTCAATACTTTTTGCGGTAGATACTCCTGTAAAATGAATTTTACTTCCTGTATATTTTACAAGTTCAATATCTCTTTTTATGATGAGTTCTTCTGCTAAAGCAGGAATACCGGGCAAGCCTAATTGTGTTGATGTGATGCCTTCATTCATCAACCCATGACCACTTAAACTTTTGTCAATAGGAATTTGAATAACTGTTCCATCAAAAGCTTTTACATATTGCAAAGCTTTTAAGAGAAGACCTGATGATTGTACTGGATTCGTTCCATCTGTAAAAGCGATGGCACCTGAGTTTTTCATATCGTACATTTCAGCCAGTTCTTTTCCTGAACATCCTTTCGTTAAAGCACCTAAAGGATAAATCTTCACCGGAAGTTCTTTCGCTTTTTGTACGATGTATTCGATCTGAGATTTTGAATCTGCAACCGGATTTGTATTTGGTATCACGCAGACTTTCGTAAAACCTCCTGCTGCAGCTGCATTAGCTCCGGTGCTAAGTGTTTCTTTATGTTCGTAGCCTGGGTCGCAGAAATTTGAGAAAATGTCTATCCAGCCTGGTGATAAAATGATATCTTCCTGTTCAATTACAGTATCAGCATTTCCAGAAAAATTCTCTTGTATGGTTTCAATTAATCCATCTTTAATAAAAATATCTTTAACTGAATTGTTATGAGGAGAGAGGGGATCAATTATCAGTGCCTTCCTGACAAGTATAGTCATCGTAAGCAGTAAAATTTTGTGCAATATAGCCTGAAAATTTTGTTTGCACTCTGGTATATTTGCAAACGATAAATGGTAACGATTCAGTAAGTGGTAGCCAGGGTTGATAATTTCGGGTGGTAGCGCAGTCCGGTAGCGTGTTTGCATGGGGTGCAAGAGGTCGCTGGTTCGAATCCAGTCCACCCGACTCAAAGATTATATATTCAAATTTTGGGTGAGAATTTCACCCGAGAAAAAAGTGACTTTAATAGTCACTTTTCATTTTATAGATGGTTCAATCTTCTAAAATATCCCAGGTATTCGGTGCTTTTGGAGCAATCTCCTCTTCAGATTTCGTAGATTCATTTGCTTTTAATGCCTCATCACTAAGTTCTTCTTCAGGCCTTTTAAAAATATCTGTATTAACATTTTCAATATCCTGCTCAGTGATCTTATCATTCGGGTCAGAAATATGTTTGCGGATTTTTTCTCTCGTTACTTCATCCACATAACGATTATGATCATCCACAAAACGGTCTGGATTTATATTCTCCGTTGGATTATTATCCTTTTCACGTTCCATATCAATGGTTTTAAAGCTGATAGTTAAAAATCTATGCCACAAACGGCAGTAATAATCCAATCTCTAATAAATTATATCATTTAAGTCGTATAAACTTTCACTATTCATTGCGAGTAATTGAAAATCAATGCATCTACCTTTATCCACATTTTTATTTCCACCCCTTATTAACAAGTGAACAACCTGTGATTTCTGTTTGAAAGGAATTACATTATGTTCGTTGTGTTATACGGAATGGAAGTATTGGTACACCTTGAAAAGACACTTTGTCGAATATGAGACTTAAATCATTAGAGATTAAAGGGTTCAAAAGTTTTGCTGACAAGACAATCGTGAGTTTTGATGAAGGCATAACTGGAATTATTGGACCTAATGGATGCGGTAAGAGTAATATTATCGATTCAATCAGATGGGTAATTGGTGAACAAAAAATATCTGCACTGCGTTCAGAAAACCTGGAAGCACTTGTTTTTAATGGAAGTAAAACAAGAAGTGCAAGCGGTTTAGCAGAAGTTACTCTCACATTTGAGAATACAAGAAACTTATTGCCTACAGAGTTCAGCACTGTAAGTGTCACTCGTCGTTTCTATAAAAATGGTGAAAGCGAATATCGTTTGAACGATGTAACCTGTCGTTTGAAAGATATTCATAACCTGTTTTTGGATACAGGGGTTTCTAATGACAGTTATGCCATCATCGAATTGGGTATGGTGGATGATATCATTAAAGACAAAGAGAATAGCCGTAGAAGAATGTTAGAGCAGGCTGCTGGTATCACTATTTATAAAACAAGAAAAAAAGAGGCGAAGAATAAGCTTGATGCAACTGAACAAGATCTGAATCGTATTGAAGATCTTTTGTTCGAGATCAACAATCAGCTAAAAACCTTAGAGAACCAGGCAAAGAAGGCTGAGAAGTATTACGAGATAAAGAAAGATTACAAAGAGATATCTGTTGAGTTAGCAAAAGCTGCACTCGAAGGTTTCAACATCACTTATAAAGAATTAAACGAACAACAGGAAGTTGAAACCGATAAGAAAGTTCAGTTAGAAGCTGAGATCGCTACAGAGGAAGCTGCTATTGAACAAGAGAAAGTTGGTTTCATTGAGAAAGAAAGAGCATTACAATCTCAGCAGCATGAGTTCAATGATCTTGTACAAACACTTCGTACGAAAGAGAACGAAAAAAATCTTGCTACACAAAAGCTTCAGTATTTAAGAGAGAAAGAAACTTCATTAAAGGAGTTTTTAGACAAAGCTGAAGGCCAGTTAAAAACCATTGGTGATTCTATTGAATACACTCAAATGCAGGTTGGTGAGGAAGAAGCCAGGCTTGCAGATCTTGCTGACAGTGTTGAAGCTGCAAAACTTGATGTTGAAGACAAGAGAAGAAACTTTGATGAGAAAAGAGGTAGTGTAGATTCTTTAAGAGGTCAGTACCAGCAAATACAAAGAAGCCAGTTTGATGCTGAGAAAAAAGTGGCTATCGCTGATACATCTATTCAAAATCTTCAGAGAGCACAGGCACAATTAACAGAAGAAAAGCAGAATAGGGAATACCAGCTTCAGCAGTTAGAGAATGAGTTGAAGGAGAAAGAAGAGAATCTTGAAGCAAAGCGAATTGATCTTCAACAATTGCAGGATCAACACGAAAGAACGAAAGAACAGATATTAGAAACACAGTCAGCTTTAGAAGTTCTCAGAAATAAATTAGCTGAAGAGAATCGTAAACTCGATTCAAAAAGAAATGAACATGATCTGTTGAAGAGTTTGATCGATTCGATGGAAGGATATCCTGAGAGTGTGAAGTTCTTACACAATAACCCTAACTGGAATCATCATGCACCGATTCTTTCAGATATCATATATGTGAAGGAAGAATACCGTACTGCAGTTGAGAATGTTTTGGAACCTTACCTGAACTACTATGTGGTGAATGATATGCAGGAAGGTTTACAGGCTGTTCACTTGTTGGATGCAAATCAAAAAGGTAAAGCAAACTTCTTCATGCTGGATAGGGTGAATAATTTTACTCCATCAGAAACACATCAGCCATTCGATACAATTAAAGCGATTGATGTTATTGAAGTGGATGAGAAGTATAAAAACCTTGCAGAGTATCTTCTAGGCCATGTTTACATTGCTAATAACGAAGAGGCAATTGTAAACAGCAACGGAAGTGTTGTTCTAGAAAAACATGGTAAATATGTAAAAGGCAAATTCACTTTAACCGGTGGAAGTGTTGGTTTATTTGAAGGAAAGAAGATTGGTCGTGTAAAGAACTTAGAAAAATTGCATGACGAGATCGTAGCCCAGGAAGCTGTGGTGAATGCTTTGAAAGCTGATATGCAAAGTAAACACAACGAAGTGATCGGTTTTAACGAACAGCTGAAAGAAAATGCAATTCGCCAGACTGAAACTGAGATCAATCAACTAACTAACCAGGTATTTGCTACAAAGAATAAAATAGAGAACCTGCAGGCAGCTCAACAAAATGCAGAGCAAAGACTTGATGATATTTCTGTACGATTACAAGATGAGCAGGATTCTATCGCTTCAACAAGAGAAGAACTTCTTTCATTGAATAAAAAGTTACAGGAAACCACTCAATCATTAGCAGTTGTTGAAAGTGATTACCAAATTGCTGAGCAGGAATATAATTTTGCTTCTGCAACTTTCAATCAAAATAATCTACAGTTAACAGTTCAACAAAGTAAGATCACAAGCTTAAAACAGGAATTGGTTTTCAAACAAAACCAATTGAACGATCTTCATACACAGATCACCACCAATACTGCACAATTAAGTGATGCATCTAATGCTATCACAGAATCGCAGGAGGCTTTAGTTGCTGCTGAAGAAGGGTTACTGGATATGATGCGTAAGAAAGAAGAAGAAGAGCAGAAACTAAATGAAGCAGACCAGGCTTATTACAATCTTCGTAATGCTTTGCAGGAAAAAGAGAGTGAGCTAAGGCATAAGGTGAAGAGCAAAGAGATGATCGATCACTTGCTTACCGAAATAAAAGACAGGTTGAATGAATTAAAACTTCAGCTTGCCGGCATGAAAGAGAGGTTGAATGTTGAATTTAGAATAGAACTTGATGAAATTTTAGACCAGGCAAGAACAACTGAATCAACTTTAGAAGAACTACAGGCAAGTTCAGACAGGATGAAAAAACGCCTGGAAAACATGGGTGAGGTGAATCCTACAGCTATTGAAGCTTTCCAGGAGATGAAGAAGCGTTATGAATTCATCCTTGAACAAAAGAATGATCTTGTAAGTGCAAAGGAAAGTTTATTACAAACCATCCAGGAAGTGGAAGCTACAGCCAATCAGCAATTCCTCGATACATTCAATAAGGTAAGAGAGAATTTTCAGAAAGTATTTAAAGCATTGTTTACTGAAGAAGATACTGCTGATATGGTTCTGGAAAACCCTGAAAA
Source organism: Bacteroidota bacterium (assembly GCA_023386555.1). Classification (GTDB taxonomy): domain Bacteria; phylum Bacteroidota; class Bacteroidia; order Chitinophagales; family Chitinophagaceae; genus JAEZDC01. Next base: position 90,812 of record JAEWJK010000008.1, read on the forward strand.
CTTAGCAGAAACCGGAATTGATATTGTTGCGAAGCCTAAAGGTAAACGTCCATCATCCATCACACAGTTAAGTGGTGGTGAGAAAACCTTAACGGCAACAGCTTTATTGTTTGCAATCTATCTTATCAAGCCTGCACCATTCTGTATTTTGGATGAGGTTGATGCACCATTGGATGATGCTAACGTAGGTAAGTTCACCAACATGATCAAACAGTTCAGCGAGAACTCACAGTTCATCATCGTTACGCATAATAAAATGACCATGGGTGCCGTTGATGTGATCTACGGTGTTACCATGCAGGAACCTGGTGTAAGTAAATTGGTTCCGGTAGATTTTCGAAGTTTGAACTAACCATTCATCTATAACCATTAATTGAGAAAGTCCTGCCTCGTTGCAGGATTTTTTCGTTTTCCCATATTCAGCTGGCATTGTAGTTGTGTTGATTGCTAACTATTTATCTAAAATGGCAACTATCAAAATACGCTTATTTATTCTTGGTTTGACCTGTATCCTGATTTCTGGGAATCTAGGTGCACAAACAACAACAATTATTGAGTCTGGAAAGGATTCTGCAACAGTAATTGCCGGAAAGCAATACAAACGAAGTGCTTTGCACAATTTCCTTTGGGGCAAATACAATCGTGAAGTATGGGCAACACCAGTAAGAGTTCCTAGACTAAACTTCGATACAACTAAGGGTGGCCTTCGTCCAACAGAAAAAGGTGGAGGAAAACAGACACGCCATCTTAGATTGAAAGGTGCAGATGGTAGAAACTATTCCATCCGTTCAATTGATAAACGTTATGGTAAATCATTGCCGGAAGAACTGGTAGGAACTTTTATTGAAGATATTGTAGACGATCAGATGTCTTCTGCATATCCTTATGCTGGCCTGGTAATAAAAAAATTAGCTTCAGCCGCAGGAATATATTCCACATATCCTGTTCTGTATTTTGTAGGAGATGACGTGAAGCTGGATACTTTTAGAAAAGAGTTTGCAAATCAATTATATACTTTAGAAGATCGTCCCGGTTCCAACAATGCAAAATATTACGGTGCAACCGATGTTGTGGAAACCGATGAAGTGATGGAGATATTGGAAAAAGATCGTACAGCAAAAGTCGATCAACCTGCTTTTGTCAAAGCTCGTCTTTTTGATCTTTTTATTGGTGATTGGGATCGGCATGAAGGCCAATGGGAATGGGCTAAGTATGAAGAAAATGGAAAAGTTATTTATCGTCCCTTACCAAAAGATAGAGACCAGGCATTTTCTTATTACGATGGTTTGTTTGTAAGAATGATCACAAGGGCTCAAATTCCCTGGATGCAAAAATTTGAGGGCACTATCAGAGATGTTCCAGGTATGACTTACTTCTATCGCCCTGTTGATATGCCAATGACCAATCAGCAAACATTAGATGTGTGGTTACAAAAAGCCAATGAATTAAAGCAGCAACTCACAGATGCTGTTATAGATCAGGCAGTGAAAGAATTGCCTGCAGAAATATACAATATCTCAGGAAATAAACTTGCCACTATTTTGAAAGGAAGAAGAGATGGGCTGACAGACTTTGCCCAATCTTTTTATAAAACACTGGCTGCTGAAGTAGATGTTTTGGCAACAAAGAATAACGATATCATAAGAACAACCTATGCTGGTGATGATATTCGCCTTGATATTTTAACCACTGACAATGCTTTATATTATTCAAGGACGTTCAAATCTTCAGAAACAAAAGAGATCAGAGTTTATGGCATAGGTGGAAATGATCAATACCAGGTAATAGGAGAGAAAACCAACGGAACAAAAATTCGTTTTATTGGTGGTGAGGGTAAAGATGTGTTTGAAACAGGGACAGCTTCAAGAAAAGTTTACATCTACGACAATACAGATAATACCTTCAACGCTGGAAATGCGAGATTACGTTTATCTGCAGACTCTATTGTTCACGATTATGATGATAGAAGAATTCCTAAAAGAGATAAACTTGGTGTGGTTCCCAAGATTGGCTATACAAATGAGGACAGAGTATACGTTGGTCTTGGATTAGCATTAACTGACTATGCATTTAGAAAGTCTCCTTACGGTTCATTTAATGAGATATCAGCGAAATATTCATTTGCTCAAAAAGCCTTTAGCTATATGTATAAAGGCACATTTGTAGAAGTCCTAGGAAAATGGAATGTAAATCTAATGGCCGAATATGATGAAATAAGAGACCAGGATTTTTTGGGTGTTGGCAATAATTCTATAAAAGTAACAGATGAACGACATTATTATCGTTACCGAAACAGGGAAGCGAATGCATCTATTGGTCTTAGTAGGATCATGGGTCATCAAACAATAAGTTTCGCCGGTATATATCAGATGGTAAAAGTTCTGGCTGATAATAATAAATTCATAACAGATCATCTTAATCCAACTATAAGTGATGTCTATGATACAAAGCAGTTCTTTGGTGGTAAGTTAGAATATGATTTCACCAATGTAAATGATCCCTTTGTTCCTAGAAATGGTTTTAGGTTTAATACATCTGCAGAATATTTGTCCAACATTAAAGAGCGTAAAGATTTTACCCGTTTGACAGGTACATTAGGTGTAATTTTTCCAGTTGGTCCGTTTACGTTTGCATCAAGGATAGGAGCAGGCCATATCTTCGGACAACCGGAATTTTACCAGTTAAACCGTTTAGGAAGTGGCAATACTATCAGAGGTTTTTTACGATTCCGATTTTATGGCAACTCTGCACTCTATAATCAGAATGAATTACAGTTTAATTTCAATGTAAAATCCTATTTATACAGTGGCAAAATTGGTCTTATTGGATTATTTGATAATGGTAGAGTATGGCAGAAAGGGGAGACATCAAATAAATGGCATTATGCAGTGGGTGGGGGTCTAACTTTAGTTCCATTCAATCGGTTTTCTCTTACAGGAACTTATGCTGTTTCAAAAGAGGATGCCAGAATCAGTGTAAGAGTAGGGCATTTTTTGAAGTAATACCACAAATCTGAATGTAAGTAATAAGATACATTTGCTGCTTGCGTTCAATTGTTATCATATTATATATCGTTTGCTTCGGCTGTTATGTTTTGTTTACCAGGCAGCCTGATTATTTTGACAGTGAACGAACAATAGGTATAATCATTCAACACAAGAATAGACTTGTTGCTCAATTTGCTGAAGCGGGAAACATTTATTATGCGGTTGTTCCTTACGAATTTCTGCATCATTCTAATGAGAGGGTAGAAGTGATCTACGAAACCTCTGATCTTTCAAAAGCAAAACAATATGGAGTGCTTGGTTATTGGATTACATTCGGGGAGCTGATTGTTTCACTTATTATTATCTCTGTTCTATATTACGTTGCAGTATCTGTAACAAACAATCCTACCTCAGAAGCTCTGATAGAAGAAATGGAAATGGGTAAAAGAAAGCCGAAAAGACCAAAATACGATAATTGATTTGTTATTTCAGTTGAAGCTATAATTTAAATTAGAATGTTGTTAGAACACGTAGGATCTAACGAAAATTACAACTATATAAAGCAGAGTCGACCTCGTTTGATTTAATTTAGCAATGATGTATCACTAAGAAACTCAACATGATTAGAATTGCATTTTTATTTATCCTTATATCACTTACCAGTAGTTGTGAGTTGAATCGGAGAGAAAAAGCTGTAAGGGAAAAGGAAGCAGAACTTTTACAAAAGGAGCAGGACTTATTATTAAAGGAAAAATCATTGGCCTTAAAAGAAGAGGAATTGATAAAAAGAGAGAAAAAATTAGACAGCACTCTGGTTGATTCCACGCTAAAATTTTCAGCAGATTTAGTAGGGTTATGGAATGTAAAAATGGAATGTATAGAAACTTCTTGTGCCGGCTCAGCTGTAGGCGATGTAAAATCAGAGACCTGGCAATTAGCTTTTGATAGTACGTTTAATCTTATTGCAAATGTGGTCTCAGGAAATAATATTGCAAGAATCTATACCGGAAGGTTCACAGGATCAGTTATTGAATTAATGCAGGAGGTAGTTAACACACCTTCTTCAGTTACTAAGATGAATGTGCGTTTAAATATTGTAGATACTAAAACACTCGAAGGGCAAAGAGAGATCATTCGTGAAAAGGATTGCCGCATTGTGTATTCACTGAGGCTTGATAAACAATAGTTGTTAACTCATTTAGTTTTTTGGATGGAATTATTAAGTGGTATTAATTGGGAACTTCCTTTACGTAACCCGGTGATCATTTTTTCGCTGGTACTATTTATAATTTTGTTTGCACCAATATTATTCAATAGAATCAAGGTGCCTCATATCATCGGATTAATATTGGCTGGCGTTATTATTGGTCCTTATGCTCTGAATTTATTAAGACGTGATGCCAGTATTGTTTTGTTTGGAACAGTGGGTCTATTATATATAATGTTTCTCGCAGGTTTAGAAATTGATCTCACCGAATTTAAAAAAAATCGAAATAAAATTATTGTATTTGGCCTGGCTACTTTTTTGTTGCCTTTAACAACAGGCGTTTTAGCAAGCTACTATTTATTGGGTTATAATTTTCTTTCATCACTGTTACTTGCCAGCATGTTTTCAACTCATACACTTATCTCGTATCCTATCGTAAGCAGGTATGGTGTAGTAAAGAACAGAGCTGTATCACTTACAGTGGGTGGTACTATGATTACAGATATACTGGCATTATTGATATTGGCAGGTGTTGCTGGTATGACCAAAGAAGAAGCGTCATCATCATTTTGGGTAACCTTGTCTATTTCATCTCTCTTGTTTGTTGCTATTGTATTTTTTGTATTTCCGGTAATCATCCGCTGGTTTTTTAAAAGATTCGACGATGCTGTTTCACAGTACATCTTTGTACTGGCAGTGGTCTTTCTTGCTTCATTCCTGGCTGAAGCTGCAGGAATAGAAGCCATAATTGGAGCTTTCTTTTCAGGTCTCGTTCTCAACAAATTCATTCCACATACTTCACCATTAATGAATAGAATCGAATTTGTAGGAAATGCTTTATTTATACCTTTTTTCCTCATCAGCGTGGGTATGCTGGTAGATGTTACCGTTCTGGTAAAAGGCTTTGGTGCTTTAAAAGTCGCTGCTGTAATAATTGTTGTTGCTGTTTCTACGAAGTATTTAGCAGCTATGATTACAAAAAAGATATTCAAGCTAAGTTCAAGTGAGGGATTAATGATTTTTGGCTTAAGTACATCTCATGCAGCAGCAACCTTAGCAATCATTCTTGTTGGATATAATATTATCATTGGTGAATCTCCTTCAGGTGAACCTGTAAGATTACTAAATGAAGATGTATTAAATGGAACTATTTTACTAATTCTTGTAAGTTGTGCCATCAGTTCATTTGCCGTGCAGAAAGCGGCAAGGCAGATTGCCATTGAAGATGAAACGGGAATGGTACATGGTGGTAGCACTGAACAAAAAATGTTGATATCACTTGCGTATCCTGAAACTGTAAATGAATTGGTAGATCTGGGTATGATGTTGAAGCCGCATAATAATTCTGAGCCGGTTTACGCTTTGCATATTATAAGCGACGAAACAGTTGATGAGAATACAGAGGTGCGGGGAAAAAAGATGCTGGAAAAAGCTGTTCGTCGTGCAGCTGGAACGGGTAACATTGTTAAACCAATAACCCGGTACGATACTAACATCAGTAATGGCATCATTTATACTATCAAAGAAAAACAAATAACAGATCTGGTTATTGGTTTGCATCATTTATCAGAGGAAAAACAATTTCTTGGCGCTACTACAGACAGAATTGTTAAAAGAACTTTTGAAAACATTTTTATTTATAAACCTGTTCAACCTCTAAATACATTAGCTAGATTGGTAGTTGCAGTGCCTTCAAAAGCTGAACTGGAACCTGGATTTTCTCATTGGTATTTTAATTTGCATACACTTGCTAAGGAAGCCGGATTGTCAATTGTTTTCCACGCAAAAGGCGAGACTATTAATGAATTGCGAGATCAGCACAGACTATTGAAATCAAACCTGCCTGTCAGCTATTTTGTTTTTAATAATTGGGACGATTTTTTGGTATTGAGTGGTGAATTAAAGCAGAATGATTTATTTACCATTATAACTTCCAGGAAAGGACATGTTTCTTACAATAGCAGCCTTGATAGATTATCTTATTACCTAAGTAACTATTTTCTTTCTAATGGGTTTTTACTTATTTATCCAAAGCAATTGGAACAAGGATTGAAAATGGATAACATACAACATTCCGATCCTTCTTTGGCAGAATCTATTACAGAGCAAATGCTAACCCAACCTGGAACTTGGATAAAAGACCTGTTTAGAAAAAAGGGTAGTTAGTTCTCTAAACGTATAATTATTTAGGTTTGAACCTATAAACCTAACAACTATGCGAACCATTCTTTTATTACTGGCTTCCAATATTTTCATGACCATAGCCTGGTATTGGCATTTAAAAAAGACAGGGTTCCCTCTTTGGAAAGCTATACTCATCAGTTGGGGTATTGCTTTAATTGAATATTGTTTAATGGTACCAGCTAATAGAAATGGCTATTTACAAGGTTGGAGCGGTTTTCAATTAAAGATTATACAGGAGGTGATCACCTTATTTGTATTTTGTGTTTTTGCGGTTTGGTATCTTAAAGAACCATTACGATGGAACTACCTGGTAACCTTTTTCTTTCTGATGGGGGCTGTATATTTTGCTTTCAAAAAATAAAGTACGAGGCATGATTATGGTGCAATCCAGCAACATGAGGCATATGAGTATTATTTGTTTTGGGATGATGATTGCACTCGTTTATTCTTGCAACATGAAGCCTTGCTTCGAAGTGGTTGTAGAACATGTAAAACTTTTCGATTCAATTCCTTCGGGTTCAGGATTGATCGCAGAAGGAGATTCTGTATTCATTATAGGTGATGATGCAACATCTTTATACCAATTGTCGCTTTCAACAAATGCTTTTGTTTCTATTCCGTTGATTAATATTACCCAACTACAATACAGAATAAAAAAGCCCGATAAGCATGACCTGGAAAGTTTGAGCTTTTTAAACCTGAATGGTAAAAAATATATTGCAAGTTTTGGCTCCGGTAGTGTCTCACCTCAGCGTGATTCATTATTACTAGTTTCTGCTGATGATTTTAAACAGCAGCAATGGATATCACTTGGTAATTTCTATACAAGGCTTAGAAAAATTTCTGTCAAGAATGAATTGAATATTGAAGGAGCTGTAAGCACATCAGAGAATGTTTATTTGTTCAATCGTTCCGGCAGTGAAGTGTATGAATTGAGTTTGAAATTATTTGAGGCCATTATGCAGTCGAAAATTAATCTTATGGATATGAACATTAAGAAATACCAATTCGATCTTCCTGCATCAGAAGGAGTTCAGTCAGCTCTATCAGGTGGATGTTTGTTCAGAAATGATGCAATTCTGTTTTGTGCTTCTGCTGAGAATTTGCCGAATGTTTACGATGATGGAGATATACAAGGAAGTTATGTTGGTATTATTTCCATAAATAAAAAGGGATTAGCATTAAAAGAATTAACAGGCATTAAAGACAAGTCAGGAGCCATGTTAAAAGATAAACTGGAATCTATTGATATTGCAGGCCACTATAGTAATGGAGATGTTCGTGCTTTTGCAATTGCAGATAATGATGATGGAAAGTCTAAATTATTTGAATTGCGGATAAAATACACATCAATAAAATAATTCTTACGCAATTTTTCTGCGTAATTCCTGTTCAACAGCTTTGATCTCAGTGAGCAAAGATCTTATTGAATTGGAAATGTATTTTATTTCACTTGAAGAGCGGTGATGTTTTACAGACAAAATATAATTCTCACCCATTTGAAGATATTCTTTTCTAAGTTTCTGAAGATAAAGTTCGTTATCCATTGAAGCCGGCGTTTTATATTAAGTAACATAAAATATGCCATAGGTATAAAACAAGTTGTCATTCGGCATTACAATGTGCAGGTCATAGCAGTTTTTTTTAAAAACAGAGTTTAACTATACGTGCAGATCATTGTAAAATCAATGCTGGCATGGTTTTCCCAATATGATGGGTGGATGTAGTTTAGATGATATTAAACCAACAGCAATATCCCTTCGGCTATGCATGTGAAATGATTTTAAAGGGATTGATGAGCAAGCAACAGAACGGAATAAGTTTGAAACAAATCAAGGCAGCTGAAAGGCTGCCTTTCTAATTTATCTTAAGGTATCTTTCTATATACACATGGATTTTTCAAAAAAACAGGACCATGGCTGAATTTAATCTACTTATAACCAAAATTATCAACTATGCGTTTGATTCCAGGCATCCAAATAGTTGCTGATTCATCAGGTAATTAGATCTGTTAGAATATTTAAACATCCGTAACAAATAAAAGCTAATTCGGTTAGATTATACAGATTCACCGGATTCAAGGGTTTCAATCTTAGCAACAATCTCCCTGATCTGTTTCCTAATCACTTCAAGTTCGGTAGATGATGAATCATTTTGAAGTGCCAACAAGAACTGTTGACTTAGATCAAGATATTTTTTTCTAAGTGTCTCTAAACTTTCTATTTGTTCCATTGCAAAGCCTGAAAGGTGCAAAAGTATTGTCTTAGAACACAACAGCACATTAAAATTTATTCTTGCCTGTCTTTGTTGAATTTTTTTATATCTAATTCGGCTATAAGTTCCATGTTTTGAAACGCTTTTAAGTTTGCAAACGGAGTAATAACTTTGAATAAATACATCAAACTAATGCGAACAATTTTAATTCTCACATTCCTGGTCATTACCACAGCAGCATATTCTCAGGTTGAAGTAAATGCAACAACCATTAAAGATCATATTGGAGATTCAGTTAAGTATTGCGGTAAAGTAGTTACTGCGAGACTCATGGATAGGATGAATAATGCTCCGGCATTTTTGAATATTGATGGAGCATATCCTAACCAGGTGTTTACCGTTGTAATCTGGAAACCGGAAAGAGAAAAATTCACCGAAAAGCCTGAGAAATTTTATCTTGATAAAAACGTTTGTATCTATGGTAAAGTTGAGGTGTTTAAAGAGCAAATACAGATAGTACTTCGATCGCAATCACAAATCGTTGTGCAATAATTATTCTTATTTAATTATTTTTTCATTCGTTCAGATGCACCTAAACAATTATTTAATACCTGGATAGCGGTATAAGTTTGAACTTGCGAACGATTTTATTACCTATGAATACCATTGACCTGATCAACGAAAAAAACAGGATTAATTCTTCCGAAGTGTATATTGAATTTCTCTCAAAAAATATCGGAGTTTCCCGTGAAGAGATATTAGCTGTTGCAAAACACTCAGGCATCAGTGCAAGAAGAATGGCTGAGTACCTTATAAAGAAAAATTTGAAGGTTACGATTTCCGAGGATGAATAGGTAACTCATTCAGCTTATATCTTTAGTCTACAATCGATCTCATGAAGACAATACTGCCACTTCTTGTTTTAATTATTGCATGTTCAAGTATCAACTTAAATAATGATGTTGTGCCTTATGCGTCATTAGAACAGCAAAGAAAAATGCTTGCCAGTAAGCCATATGTAAAGCCAACAAGATTACTGGATAGTATGCAAATCATCACCGATCTTATCTACCTGGCTTCAGATACTTGTGAAGGCAGAAGACCAGGAACCAATGGTCATGCTTTAGCTATGCAAAGACTTTTATGGAGAATGAGAGAAGCAGGTGTAGATAGTTTTGAGAATGCATTAGTAAGTGATTTTACTGCAAGGCAGATCAATGGAACAACAGATGGTAAGAACATTATAGGTTGGGTAAAAGGAACGAAATATGCCGATAGTTTTATAGTTGTTTCTGCTCATTATGATCATATGGGTAAAAGAGGCACAAATACATTTTATGGTGCAGATGATAATGCAAGTGGTGCTGCCTGTTTGGTAGCAATGGCTAAATATTTTAAAAAACATCCACATAAATATTCATTGGTGTTTGCTGCTTTAGACAGAGAAGAAGTCGGTCTTGAAGGTGCTTATGCCCTGGTGAAACAATTTAATGCTGTTAATAGAAATATTGTATTCAACCTGAATATGGATATGATTGCAAGGAGCGATAAGAATGAAATATTCGCTTCTGGTTTATCGCACAATCCATATCATAAATATCTTGTGGATGAAATTCAGGCAAAGACCAATGTAAAGCTTTTAATGGGGCATGATACTGGAAATGATATTAATGACTGGACAATGCAAAGTGATCATGCTGCATTTCATAAAGCTAAAATTCCGTTTTTGTATATTGGTGTTGAAGATCATCCGGATTATCACAGGCCATCAGATACGTGGAATAAAATTAATTTCAGCAGTTATATCGAAAACTGCAATATGATAGCGATGATGGTGAAAGCTATCAGATAGCAGGTAATTATTGTTCAACTTGCTTAATCAGTTCTGCAAAGTATGATGAGGCTTTTTGCAAACGACTTCCATACCAGCTGAACATTTCACCATCAACCAAAAGTATCTTTGTTTGTGTTAATTGCTGTTGCAGGTCTTCAATATGTTTTCGATTGAAAGGGTAGGGTTCTGAACTCAGTAAGAGAAGTTTACAACCTGTAGTTTTTAGTTTTTCAATGTTTATTTCAGGATAACGTTGTTGATCTGCAAATATGTTCCTGAATCCACATCGTTGAAGCATATCGTTGATAAAAGTATCTCCACCAACTGTCATGTAAGGATCTTTCCAGATAAGGTATGCAGTTGATAGTTCATGGTTGATAGTTGGTAATGTTTGAAATTCTTGAGCAATCGTCGTAGCTAAATCAATTCCTTTTTTCGGTTTACCGGTAATTTCACCAAGAGCAACAATCATTTGAAGGGCTTCATCTAAATCTTCAACATCACTCACCCAAACAGGTGCAATTGATTGTAATGCTTCAATCTGTTGTTTTACGTTCTCTTCTTTATTCGCAATTATAAGGTCAGGCTGAAGTGATCTTACTGTTTCAATATTTACATTTTTTGTTCCTCCAACCCTGATTTTCGTTCTGAACCAGGTATCGGGATGAATACAGAATTTCGTAATGCCTATAACCTCTGTTTCAAGTCCGAGATCATACAAAAGTTCAGTTTGCGAAGGGACTAATGAAATAATCCTTTTAGGAGGAGTAGTTAATGCAATAGTGTTCCCAAGTTGATCTGTGAAAAAGTTCATTAGTGTAACTGCTGAATAAAGTTCCGAACCTTGAAGTGAGTGACACAACAAAAGATCCGATGTAAACAAAAGCTGGCTAAATAATTACTTCGCTAAACTCTGTATTACATCATATTTTGTAACGATATGATATTCTCCTTTTTCATCTTTTGCAAGTACAGCACCGTTCTCTTTATTAATCAGACTTCCTAATTTTTCAACAGGTGTATCAAACTCAACAACAGGAAAAGGTTTTTCCATCACACTTTCTACGGTAGCATTCTTTATTTCAGTATTACCAAACACTTTCAGGAATAAACCCGTTTCGCTTACAGCACCAATAGGAGCATCGTTTTGCATAACAGGAATATGTTCGATATCGTATTTCTTCATCAATTCAACAGCTTCTGAAACAGTGCTTTGTGGTTCTACAGTAACTAGCTTTTTACCATACCTGCCATTTACAATGTCTTTGAAAGATTTTACATCGAGAAACCCTCTTTCCATCATCCATTGATCGTTATATATCTTGGCTACATACCTGCTACCGTGGTCATGGAAAATACAAACCACTACATCATCTTTCTTTAGCTTGTCTTTTAATTGCATTAAACCTTGCAAACAGCTTCCTGCACTGTAACCACAGAACATACCTTCTTCTTTCGCCAATCTTCTTGCCATTACAGCACCATCTTTATCGGTCACCTGTTCAAAATGATCGATCACACTCATATCATAATTCTCCGGAACGAAATCTTCACCAAAACCTTCTGAGATATATGGATGTACTTCATTCATATCTATCTCACCTGTTTTAAAATATTTTGTAAGCAATGAGCCGTATACATCAATCGCCCAAACCTGAATGTTGGGATTTTTTTCTTTCAGAAACATAGCAGTACCTGTGATCGTTCCACCTGTACCTGCAGTGCAGACAAGATGAGTGATCTTACCTTCTGTTTGTTCCCATATCTCCGGACCGGTTGATTCGTAATGAGCCAATCTATTTGCCAGATTATCGTATTGGTTCATGTGATAAGAGTTCGGCGTTTCTTTAGCCAATCTTTTAGCCACACTATAATAACTTCTCGGATCTTCAGGCATTACATTCGTAGGGCAAACGATCACTTCTGCACCAACTGCTTTTAAAATATCAGCTTTTTCTTTTGATTGCTTATCTGTAGTAACGAAAATGCATTTGTAGCCTTTGATGCATGCTGCAAGGGCTAAACCCATTCCGGTATTTCCACTTGTGCCTTCGATAATAGTTCCACCTGGTTTAAGTTTGCCTTCTTTCTCTGCCACTTCCACCATTTTCAATGCCATGCGGTCTTTAATTGAATTACCTGGGTTGAAATAATCAACCTTAGCGAGAACAGTAGAAGGGAGGTCTTTGGTTATCTTGTTTAATTTGATAAGAGGTGTATTGCCAATTGTCTCAAGAATATTATTCAGCCACATAAACTAACAGTTGTTTGGCGGCAAATATAGGAAGATGTCAGGTGAAGGATGGCTGATTTAATTCTGGGAAAGAATTAAGAAAAACATCAAATGGAATTCAAAGTAATTCTATTTATTCACCCCTAAAATACGAGAGAAGAAACCGGGTCGTTGGGGATTAGAAATATATCTTCTTAGAAAATCAACTTGTGGAGCCGGTCTCCATTCAGGTAATCCTTCATACCAGATATTATCTGATGATTGCAGCCCACGATTTTGCAGTTGCTCAACATCATAAGGACCTGTGATTACACTGTCCTTTTTACGGATGTAGATCTTTTCCATCGTCGTTAGTTTTTGGTTTGAATATTTGGATTCGTAGGGACGGTAGGATCTTCGCTTAACTTAATTCCGAGCTAAAGGGTTGCTAATGTAATACTTATTTCAAAACTTCCAAAGCTTTTTGAACTATTTTATCGGTTTGGTTATATACTTCGTAAAAACCTTCGTAACGCCACATTTGTCTTGCCATGAGCGTTTCCATTCTTTCTAACGTTTCTGCTTTGTCTTTTGCTGGCACTTTAGAAAGATCTATGCTGTCTTTTGCTGCAAAGGTTTTTAACTGGTTCCATTCATTCTCACCAAAGCTATATTGCTTAGAAAAACTCACCGGATCTTTGTACTGACTGAATGTACTCATGTTACTAACGTAAAAACGATAGATAAAATTTTGTAACGTGCCTTTTGTATATAAAGTTGAGATTGTTTTATCCAGTTTTCCTGAATCGGCACCCACAAAAATGTCTGGTGTTATTCCACCCCCACCATAAACTGTTCTCCCGGAAGGTGTTTTAAAAGGTTTTCCAACAGGTATACTTGTATCTCCATGAATCAATTCTCCATTACTGTACCTATTGTACACTTCTTCCTGGTATTTATCTCTTCCAAGTGTGTAAGGTTTTTGAATGTTTCTTCCTAGTGGAGTAAAATATCTTGCAACAGTTAATCTCAAAGCAGCACCATCACTTAGTTGGTATTGTTCCTGCACCAATCCTTTTCCAAAAGATCTTCTGCCGATAATGGTTGCTCTGTCCCAATCCTGCATCGCACCAGCCAAAACCTCACTTGCAGAAGCTGAAGATTCATCTATGAGTATCACAAGCTTTCCGGTTTCAAATAAGCCATCTCGTTTTGAGTGATGTTCTGTTTTTTTGATGTGAGAGCCTTGAGTAAACACGATCAGCTTATTGCCATCTAAAAATTCATCAGCCATCTGAACTGCTTCATTCAAAAATCCACCACCATTTCCTCTTAGGTCAAGAATAAGTTTCTCCATTCCTTTTTTCTGAAGCGTTTCAAGAGAAGACATAAATTCTTCGTAGGTCGTTTCAGAGAATTTGCTAAGGTGAATAAATCCAGTTTTAGGAGCGATCATGTAAGAAGCATCTACAGAAGGTAATGGAATGATACCTCTCTCTATCGTTATGTTTTGTGGCTTTCCGTTTCTAATGATTGTAACCTTGACTTTACTGTCTTCAGGACCTCTGAGAGCTTTTCTTATCTGGTCAGCTTCTTTTTTTACAAGGTTGATCGAATCATCAACGGTCACGATCATATCGCCAATCTTCAATCCGGCTTTGTCTGAAGGACCATCTTTAATTACATTGATCACATTCACCGTATCATTAAACACCTGGAATTCTACACCAATACCCTGGAAGTTTCCCTGCAGATCTTCATTGGCAAATTTCAGGTCTTCAGCAGGAATATATACTGAGTGAGGATCCAGTTTAGCTAATATCTCTTCAATAACAGTATTAGTTAAGCTGTCAGTAGTAATATCATCAACGTATCTTGATTGAACAAGGTCAAGTATCTCCTGTACTGAATTTTTTTTATTGAGTTTCAGAAAACCTGAAATGCTGCTGGTTTTCTCTCTGAGCTTAAAACCGATCACCATTCCCAACACCATTACTAAGGCAAAAAGCACCGGCAACCACACCTGCAATTTTTTACTTCCCATAAATATCGCTTCTTTGTATCTTGAAGCACGAAAATAAGTGTAAGGTTTGATGTTTGATGTTTGAAGTTGTTAAGCGGATTACAACAAGACGATCTCAAAGTGAAAAACCTCCAATTTCAAATTCTTTTATGGCTGCAAAACTGATTGCTGATAGTGGTGCCACCAAATGTGAATGGTGCCTTTTAATAGGGGATAAACGAAAGAAAATCTTTACACAAGGTATCAGTCCTTATTTTTTATCTGCAGAGCAGGTTATTGCTTTGCTACAGAAAGAGCTAGTTCCTAAACTCAAGAGTGTTAAGATTGATGAACTCTATTATTACGGTACTGGCTTAAGTAATCCCAATAATGTAAAAATGATCAAAGGGGCTTTAAAAAAGGTTTTCCCCGGAACATATATTGAAGCAACACACGACCTGATGGCTGCAGCCAGGGCTTTGTGCAGAAATTCAAAAGGTATTGCCTGTATTCTTGGAACAGGGTCGAACAGTTGCTATTATGATGGAAAAAAGATTGTAAAAAATAGTCCGGGTTTGGGTTATGTTTTAGGTGATGAAGGTAGTGGTGCTTACCTCGGAAAAAAGGTTATACAATACTATCTCTATAATACTTTTGATGAAGACCTCAGAGCAAGGTTTGATGCAAAATTTGTAACAACACCTATCGAGATCATCGAAAGTGTTTATAAAAAGCCTTTAGCCAATCGTTATCTGGCCTCATTTGCTATTTTTCTTGCCGAGAACAGGGGACATTACATGATTGAAAATATAATTGAAGATGGGCTGAACGATTTTATCATCAATCATCTTTATAAATACCGTGAATCCTGGACAATGCCTTTGAACTTTGCAGGAAGTATAGCATTTGGCTTCAGAGATGTTTTAAAAGAACTTTGCAATAGTTACGAACTGGAAATGGGTGTGGTTTTAAAAAATCCCATGCAAGGGTTAATTGAATATCACAAATAATATAAGTAAAAGCAATGCTGGAACCCTGATTTTTACAGCTATTCTGGTAGACTTAAGTTTTTGATGAGATACTTCTATAATTTCCCACAGAACCCGTAAAAACGCAAAATTCTTCACTAAAAAGCCGAAAAATGCGGTTTTGAATTTCTATTTTTGTTGGTAACGTACAGGTTAATTGTTGAATCCGCATTCAGAAAGTACAAATGAGTGACGGAAGACGATAAGAGTTATTTGGCCGACCAAAACCTAAGCATGAACGAGTTTAAAAAAGTTACAGAACAAACCTCTAATTACAGGCATTTGGAAAAAATGTCTGTTTTTGAATTGCTTACAAATATTAATAAAGAAGACCAATCTGTGCCACGAGCTGTAGCTGAGGCGATACCACAAATAGAAAAATTGGCTTCTGCTATTTCAGATAAAATGCTGGCTGGCGGAAGACTATTTTATATTGGTGCCGGAACCAGTGGAAGACTTGGTATTGTAGATGCCAGTGAATGTCCACCTACTTATGGTGTTCCTCATGGATTGGTGATTGGGATTATTGCAGGAGGCGAAAAAGCCATTCTTGAAGCTGTGGAATTTGCAGAAGATGATTGGCAACAGGGCTGGATGGATCTCGAAAAACATTTTGTTAGCGATAAAGATGTGGTGGTAGGTATTGCAGCCAGTGGAACAACTCCTTACGTTATTGGAGCATTGGAAAAATGCAGGGAAAACGGAATTATAACCGGAAGTATCAGTTGTAATCCCAATTCTCCTGTTTCTGCTGCTGCAGATCTTCCGATAGAAGTGGTAGTAGGGCCTGAATTTGTAACCGGAAGCACCAGGATGAAAAGTGGTACTGCTCAGAAATTAGTACTGAATATGATCTCTACCTCGGTAATGATACAATTAGGTAGGGTAGAAGACAATAAAATGGTGAATATGCAGCTCACCAATGAAAAATTGGTTGACCGTGGGGTGAAAATGCTGATGGAAAAGCTCCAGCTTAACGATTATGAAGAAGCAAAACAACTATTATTGAAAACCGGCAGCGTAAAAAAAGCTATGGATTCGGTTGTGAAAAACTAATTCTTTCGCATCTCTAATTTTTTATATAATTTACGCTTTAGAAATTCACCTGCCATAATTGTGGCCATTCCGCTGAACAGATTAATTAACTAAAACGTACAACATGAAGAAGGTATTTCTACTCTCTCTGGTTTCTTTTTCTTTATTTAACGCAAATGCACAAAGCAAAAAAGCTTATGCCATTACAGGTGATGTAAAAGGCAGTTATAATTGGGTGACTGTAAAGGAAATTGATCTAAATACAGGTGAAGTTGTAAAAACAATTTTCGATCCTACAGTCAACACTCCATATAGTCTTAGAACCGTTAATGGACAAGTTATGGCTGCAAGAGGTTATACCGATGCTCCTACTTATTCAGGAGTTGCCGCAGCAGCTTATGATGAAAAGAACAACAGGCTTTACTTTACTAATATGAGGGGTTCTGAACTTCGTTATTTTGATTTGAAAACGAATGAAGTTACAGTTGTGGTAAATCCTGATGCAGCTTTCAATACCGGAGAAAAAAACAATGAAGCAAATGTAATTACCAGGATGGTGATTGCTGCTGATGGTTTTGGTTATGCATTAACCAATGATGCTAAAAACCTGATTCGTTTTTCTACTGAGGGAAAGCCAATTATCACAAATCTTGGCTCAGTAAGAGATGATAGTAAAAATGGCAGCATCTCTATTCATAATCTTTGTACAAGTTGGGGTGGAGATATGATTGCTGATGCTTATGGAAACTTATATGTTTTCAGCATGCGTGGTAATATTTTCAAGATCAATCCAAATACAAAAGTTGCTGATCATGTTGGAGCTGTTACAGGCCTTCCTGCAAACTTCACCATCAATGGTGCTGCAGTAGATGCTGACGGACATGTTGTAGTTAGTAGTTCTGCTTTGACTGATAATTATTACAAGATCAACCTCGGAACATTAAATGCTGTCGCCATTCAGAAATCAGGCGATAATGTTTGGAATGCATCTGACCTTGCCAGTGGAAATATTGCTTACAGAGGTGGATTAAACAATCCAGCAGTAGTTGCTGAAGTAAAAGGAAATGATCTTATCAGCATTTATCCTAATCCTGTAGTGAGCAGTTTTGTAAATGTTTCTTTCGAGAAAGTAACTCCAGGAAGATATACAATTGAATTAACAGATGCCAGCGGAAGAAAAGTGATCAACCAGGTAGCTGAAATCAACGGAGTACAAAATCAAAGAGTAAACCTTCCACGTTCAACTTCAAGTGGAATGTATATGGTTAGAGTGATAAATGCAGACGGCAAAGCTGTCTTTAACGATAAAATTGTGGTTCAGTAAGTAAATTATTCTACCAAGAATGAAGGATCCCGCTATGTTTATGGCGGGATTTTTTTATGGCTTGCCGAAATGTTATTGTAGCTGACTGTATGGTTTATCTTTTCTAAATTTGCACTTTACAATTACTCATAAAATATCGATATATGGAAACATTAGCTGCCTCAAAAGTCAGGGAACAAACCGCTGAAGATTTTTTACCGTTGGAAGGAACAGACTATGTTGAGTTTTATGTAGGTAATGCCAAACAGGCTGCTCATTACTATAAAACCGCATTTGGTTTTCAAAGCCTGGCTTATGCAGGACCGGAAACCGGTGTAAAAGACAGGGCAAGTTATGTGGTGAGGCAGAACAAACTCACTTTCATGTTTACTACTCCGTTAAGATCTGGCAATCCAATAGCCGATCATATTTATAAGCATGGAGATGGAGTGAAGAATCTTTCATTAAGAGTGCAGGATGCTACTTCAGCCTGGGAAGAAACCACCAAACGTGGTGCAAGAAGTTTTATGCAGCCTTTGAAAATGGAAGATGAATTTGGTGAAGTGGTGATGAGTGGTATTCATACTTATGGAGATACTGTTCATCTTTTTATAGAAAGAAAAAACTATAACGGACCATTTATGCCAGGCTTCAGAAAATGGGAATCTACTTATAATCCAACGGAGACAGGTTTATTATATGTTGACCATTGTGTTGGTAATGTTGGATGGAACCAGATGAATCCATGGGTAAAGTTTTATGAAGATGTAATGGGCTTTAAGAATATTCTTTCTTTCGATGATGAAGACATTTCTACCGAATATTCAGCCTTGATGAGTAAAGTAATGAGCAGCGGAAATGGCTTTGTAAAGTTTCCGATCAACGAACCAGCAGAAGGCAAAAAGAAATCACAGGTAGAAGAGTATCTCGATTTTTATGATGGGGAAGGTGTGCAACACGTAGCATTGGCAACAAACGACATCGTAAAAACAGTGAAAGACCTGATGAGCCGTGGAGTTGAATTTTTAAAAGTCCCTTCAACTTATTATGATGATCTTTTAGATCGTGTGGGTAAAATTGATGAAGACATTGAGCCATTAAAAGAGTTAGGAATATTAGTTGATAGAGATGAGGAAGGTTATCTCTTACAGCTCTTTTCAAAGCCGGTGGAAGACAGGCCAACACTTTTCTTCGAGATCATTCAAAGAAAAGGAGCAAAAAGTTTTGGTAAAGGAAACTTCAAAGCTTTGTTCGAAGCCATTGAAAGAGAGCAGGAATCAAGAGGTAATTTATAGGAAGCTTGTTAAGCTCCTGTGAATAATAGGAGCTTTAAACATAGTTTAATTCACACTAAAACCTTGCGGGAAATAGATTGCTTATTTTCAACGAACGAAAATCTGTACGGATGAAGAAGGTTTTATTGTTAGCTTGTTCGGTAATGATCATCAGCTTAGTCTATGCACAACCACAGGCTACTTTTTACGATATGCAAAAGAGCTATCCAAGAGTAGCATCTGCAGTAACTAAGAAAGAAGATACTCTTAGAAAACAGGTTGAAAGGGCAGGACTTACCTGGCCATTAAAGCAATTATATATCCGTAGTTTTAAATACGATAGCCAACTTGAAGTTTGGGCAAGAAATACCAGCAGCGAACCTTATCAGCTGTTCAAGACTTATAAAGTATGTGCTTTAAGTGGAAGTCTCGGACCAAAAAGAATGGAGGGCGATTACCAGGTACCAGAAGGCTTTTATTATATCAATGTGTTTAATCCCAGGAGCACTTATCATTTATCATTAGGTTTAAATTATCCTAATGCTTCAGACATGGTGCTGAGTGATTCTATTCAGCCAGGTGGAGATATTTTTATTCATGGAAGTTGTTTAACAGTTGGCTGCATTCCAATCCAGGATCATCAGATTGAAGAATTGTACATTCTGGCTTCACATGCAAGAAACCAGGGACAGGATTTTATTCCTGTTCACATTTTCCCAATAAGATACACCAATCCAAAGAGTGTAAAAATCCTTGACAAGGCATGTAATGATGATGCGCAGTACAAAAAGTTCTCTGCTAACATCAAAGAAGTATTCGACTTTTTTGAAGAAAAGAAAAAACTTCCGTTGATCTCTGTGAACAGCAAGGGTGAGTATGTGATTATGTAGCAGGGTTTCTGAGTGCTATTAAGCTTCGGTTGTGTCACTCACTTACTGATATATCATTATTGAACTTTACATTTGAATAAAAACCAGCTATCATGAAAGGTGTGAGCTATGTTACTGACGAAAATGACAATAAAATTGCCGTGCAGATAGATATGAAATACTTCAAATCTGCAAATGAAGATCTGGAAGATCTGATAGATGGCATTCTTGCTGAATCAAGAAAGGACGAAGAAAGAATTCCTTTAGATAAAGTAATTAAAAACCTGAAAAAGAAAAAATAGTGCCTCTTTATTCAGTTGTTTTAACTAAGAGTGCTGAAAAAGACCTTAGAAAATTACCCGCTAAGACTACTAAAAAGATCATTGAAGTGCTCCGATCTTTTGAACAACAGCCAAGGCCTGATGGTTGTAAGAAATTAAAAGGTTATGCAAACCTATGGCGTTACCGAATAGGAGATTACCGAATAATTTATGCTATCTCTGATGTTATTCTTCTTGTCGATGTGAGAGAGATAGGTCATAGAAAAGACATCTATGATAAACTTTAATTATCTATACACCACCTGCACTGTCTCCTTCGTTTCCTGTTGCAATAACACATCTTTTCCTTCGATCATCTTATTCAGCAGTTCATTATTGAAGTGCCTGATAGTAAGTAAGCTTAACCCTCTTTCCAATTCTACATCAAACACAGATGATGCTTCGGCAGCTAATTGATCAACTTTTTCAGGATGATCATCTAAACACAACTGTACACTGATTGCACCTGTCTGAACAAGATTAGCTCTGAATTTTAGTCCGGCAAAAAGTTCATATAACATGCTCATCGGCTTTTCACCTACGAAAGAAAAATCCTGGCTGTGCAGATGCATCAATACCTGCTTTTCTTTTATTACAACAATAGGAGGTAAGTTTTTTACTTTTTTATTGCTAATGGTTGTTCCAGGTAAAGAAGCATCTAAAAAACATCGAACATGAAGCGGAATATTTTTATTCTGCAATGGTTTGATCGTTTTTGGATGTATCACCTGCGCACCATAATATGCCATTTCAATCACCTCATTAAAACTGAGTTCACTTAAGAAACTGGCTTCCGGAAATTGTTTTGGATCAGCACTCATTACACCTTCTACATCTTTCCATATCGTCAAACTTTCAGTATTCAAAAGATTTGCAACAATAGCTGCAGTATAATCACTTCCTTCACGGCCAAGGGTAGTACTTTCATTTTCATCAGTACTACCAATGAAGCCCTGAGTTAAATACATTGTTGATTGCCTGTCTTTCATTGCAATCTGAATACGATCAGCTGTAAAATCCCAATCAACATTCGCATCTCTGAAGTTATCGTCTGTCCTCAAGATATCTCTTACGTCCAGCCATTCATTTTTCACTTCTATTTCATTTAAATAATAACTAACAATGCAGGTACTGAGTAACTCACCAACACAAACGATCTGATCGTAATAGTAATCATAATTTCTGACGGGTTTATCATGTAATAGCCACTCTACTTCTGTAAAAAAATCATTAAGTTGACTATAACAACCGTTGTAATTTTTAATCAATAAATATTTAGCAGTGGTAAGGTGTTGTTGCTTCACAGTCTCAAATAGCTGTAATGCCTGTTCTTTTTCTCCACGGAAGAAAGCTTCAGCTACTTTTTCCAAAGCATTGGTGGTTTTTCCCATTGCTGAAATAATAACAACGAGTTCTTCATTGCTAAAACTTTTGAGAATCGTTGCTACATTCTGAATTCTTTCTACGCTGTTTACACTTGCTCCGCCAAACTTGAAAACTTTCATAAACTGTGGAAATGATTATGGTTCAATAGAAAGCAAAAGTCGGGCAAAAAATAACATGAGTATGAATAGTTGTGAGACACTAACCTGTCAGGTTTGTTCAATTATATCAAAGCCTTTGAAATGATTTGGTTCAGCTGATTCACTTAACCTGACAGGGTTGCTACTGATGCATTACGTTCCTTCAGTACAAGAGTGCGACGCAAGCAAAGCTGAAAATAGTTATGCTGCCAGCTACATACAATTACTCATTACATTTGCCTAAAATTTGGTTTTATGAATGTGAACAGGAACGTCTTAACGCTTGATGAATTTACAATCCAACAGATGAGGGCTTTCCCCAGGGCTACAGGAGAACTCAGTAGCCTGCTAAGGGATATTGGCCTGGCTGCCAAAAGAGTAAATGTTGAAGTGAATAAGGCTGGACTGGTTGACATTCTTGGTGATGCAGGTACAACAAATGTTCAGGGTGAGGAAGTAAAAAAGCTGGATGTATATGCTAACAATCAATTTGTAGGTGTTTTGCAGCACGGAATCAGTTGTGCCGGTATCGGTAGTGAAGAGTTGGATGAGATCGTTGTTTTTGATGATCCCGTTAGTAATAACAGCAAATATGTTTGTTTGTTCGATCCATTAGATGGCAGCGGCAATATTGATGTAAATGTTTCTATCGGAACTATATTCAGCATTTATAGAAGAGTTAGCGAATTAGGTAAGCCTTGTACCGAGGAAGATTTTTTACAGCCAGGTAATAAACAAGTTGCTGCCGGTTATGTGATATATGGATCATCGACCATGCTGGTATATGCTACAAAAAGAGGTGTTAACGGATTTACGCTTGATCCTTCTATTGGAGAATTCAGTTTAAGTCATCCGGATATTAAATGTCCGCCAAACGGAAAGATTTATTCAGTTAATCATGGTAATTTTTTCCAGTATGATGAGGGTGTTCGAAACTACATCAATGCCTGTCAAAGAAAAACGAAAGCTGATGGTGGACCTTATACTCAACGATACATTGGCAGCATGGTAGCCGATGTTCACAGAAATCTAATTAAAGGTGGAATCTTTATGTACCCTGGTACAACTGATAAGCCTAAGGGAAAATTAAGGTTGCTCTATGAGTGTAATCCATTTGCATTTATCGCTGAAATGGCAGGAGGAGTTGCTACTAATGGCAAGCAACGAATTCTTGACGTTCAGCCAACAGAACTTCACCAACGAACACCAATGTTTATTGGCAGTAAGGATATGATGGCAGAACTTGAGGTTTTGTTAAATGCTGAATCAGATAAAGCAGCGGTTTAATTTTTGCCTGAAATTGCATCAAATCCTCCTTTGATGAAAAAGATGCTTTTTATTCTTGGTTTTATTGCATGTATGTCTTTCGCTTCCTGCGAAGCATTTACAGAACTACAGCAAACTGGTGAGATAAAGAAAAAGCCAATACGCACTTCTGCAGTCTCAGAAGCTGGAATGGAGGAATCTATTCTGGATCTGATCAATCAATACCGTAAATCAAAGGGTTTAGGAATCTTAAAAATGCATACTGCTATTTCCGAAGAATCAAGGAAACACAGCAGCGATATGGCTAATAATAAAGTTCCTTTTAGTCATGATGGATTTAATACAAGAGCTAAACGAATCGAAGAAAAAATACATGGCGTTAGGTCTGTTGCTGAAAATGTAGCCTACGGACAAAGATCAGCCAAGGAAGTAGTTGAAGACTGGATCAAAAGTCCTGGCCATAAAATGAATATTGAAGGAAACTATACACAGACAGGTATTGGTATTGCTGCTAATAAAAAAGGTGTTTTATATTACACCCAAATATTTGTAAGGTGAGCCAAAAACTATTGTTGAAACTGTTCCTTGTTATTTGTTTTTATTCCATTTTCAAAGAAGTCTCTGCACAAAAAGTAATACAGGAAACTTTTGTGTATAATCCAAAAGGACTAACATTCATTCCTGCTTTAAAGAAACCTTCAATCATTTACCAGGGTAGATTGCATGTAGGCAGAAAACAATTAACAGGATTATTCAATCATCTCAACAACCAGGAACTTAACGCTTACTTCAAAAAATATAAGGCAAATAAAACAGCTTCTGCTATACTTAATATTGCAGGCATAGGCCTGTCTGCTTATTCTTTATTAGATTGGAGAACTAGTGATCGTAAATTCAATTGGTACACCTTCGGTGGAGGTTTATTGATTGGTGGTGTAAGTGGTTATCTGGATACAAAGGCTAATCAAAACTTACAAAATGCTGCAATAGTTTTTGATAAAGCCACCAGTAAAACGACATTTGCACCTGCACAATCAACAATCAGCTTTTCCATTCCTCTTTCAAAATAATATGGCAAATACAATCATTAGTGTTAAAGACCTTCATAAAAAGTATGGAGAATTTCATGCTGTAAAAGGAATCAGTTTCGATGTGTATGAAGGAGAAATTTTTGGTTTGCTCGGACCGAATGGTGCAGGTAAATCAACTACACTTGAGATAATAGAAACATTACGGGAAAAGACGAGTGGAAAAGTGATCGTTAATGGAATTGATCTTGATGAAAATCCAAACGAAATCAAAAAGATCATCGGCGTACAATTACAAACTTCAGGCTACTATCCTGGTTTGAATTTGATTGAACTAATAAAACTTTTCGCTGGGTTATACAATCAGAAAGTAGATGCTTACGAATTATTAGATAGTGTAAACCTGAGAGATAAGGCAAAAGCAAAGTTCAAAGAACTGAGTGGTGGTCAGAAACAAAGATTCTCCATTGCAACAACATTGATCAATAAGCCTAAGATCATTTTTTTGGATGAACCTACAACCGGATTGGATCCACAGGCAAGAAGAAATCTATGGGATCTTGTAAGAGATATTCGTAACAGCGGAACAACAGTCATCATCACTACACATTATATGGATGAAGCAGAAGTTTTGTGTGATCGTGTAGCTATTGTTGATAGTGGAAAGATCATCGCTTTATCTTCACCCGATCAATTGATAGACGAACTAGTAGCAAAAGGATTTGAAAAGCCTAAAGAAGTGAAGCAGGCTAATCTTGAAGATGTATTCATCAATCTTACTGGTCATTCTCTAAGAGAAGAATAAAATTATATTATGATTGATGTTCGTTACCCAATAGGAGAGTACCAACCGCAGCCATTTTCTAATCAACAGAAAGAAAAGTGGCTAAAAGATCTGAAATATCTTCCTGATGATCTTTCTATTGCTGTGCAAAATCTTAATGAATTTCAACTTAACACGCCTTACAGAGATGGTGGATGGACAGTTAAACAGGTGGTTCATCATTTAGCAGACAGTCATACGAATGCACTCATTCGTTTCAAACTTGGACTAACCGAAGATAATCCAACTATCAAACCTTATGATGAAGCTGCATGGGCAAATCTGGATGATGTACAAACCGTTTCGATCAATGTTTCCTTAACACTTTTGCATGCTGTTCATATTCGTATCGTTAAAACAATTGAACACTTAACTGATGAACAATGGCAACGAACAGTATTCCATCCACAATACAAAAAGCAAATGACGCTTTGGTATGTGTTAGGTAACTATGCATGGCATGGTAAACATCATGTGGCACATATCACATCATTAAGAGATCGAAATAACTGGTAATATTCTTGAAGTACAACTGCAAATTATCCGAATGAATGATGATGCAATGAAATGGAAAGTGCTTTCTTCCGAATATATTTTTCATGATGAATGGCTTAAGGCAAGAAGAGAAGTTTGTCAACGGCCAGACGGTAAGATCATCGAACCTTATTATATTGTTGATTATGCCACATGGGTTTGTGGTGTTGGATTAACAGAAGACAACAAGGTCGTACTTATAAAGCAGTATCGTCATGCTCTGGGTGAAGTTTGTATTGAAATCCCTGGAGGATGTGTAGATAAACAGGATGCTGATTACGAACATGCCGTTCAGCGTGAAATGGCAGAAGAAACCGGATTTATTTTTAAAGAGTGTCATTACCTCGGATTTACTTCTCCTAATCCGGCAGCCTCAAGTAATTTAATGCACATGTTTCTTTTAAAGGGCGGAGTAAAAAAACAGGAGCAGGATCTGGATCATAACGAAGACATTAAAGTTTTTTGTGTTTCTATAGACGAACTTTTTCAAATGGTGCTCGATAGAAAGATTCATCAAGCCATGCACATGACAGCTGTGATGCTTGCTTTACACAAATTGGGGAAACTTGGTGTGAGATAATTTTATTGGATCACCTTATTGCTACTATTAAGCTTTAGTTGCGTCGCACTCTTGTACAGAAGTATTATACTCAACATAGATCACTGACACTTTTAGTTCTGCGATGAAATTTTTTCATGTCTTCAGCTATTTGGTACACTGTTTGAAAATACTGCGGCAACTGATAATTGATCAGCCAATCTCCGGCTAGCCAACGATTGCTTACGATACGAAAGGACATTTTATTAAGATAAAAAATTATGAAGATGAAGATGAATACGACGTCTAAAGTACGTGTAGATGAAAAACTATTGCATGAAATTCAACAGGAAGTAAAGGAAACCCTGGCAATGGATGTTGAATTAACAGAAAAAAAGTCAACTGTATTTTGTGCCGCTGATCTGTGGAATATTCACAGGAAAAAAAGACCGGTTACAAGAAGATTTTTATAGGATCTCTATGGCTTTAAAATGAATGGCATCTTCAAAGATGCCATTTTTATTGTGCTAGTTCAATTACTTTTTGCGTTTCAGCATCAAGAAAATAACCTTTGTCCCGAGAAGGATTTTTTATCATCTCTAGTTTTGCCTCTTCAACAGATGAAGCCATCTTATAAGCTCTTCCGGAATAGAACTCTAGTTGAGGAAAATATTTATTATCCGTATCTACAAATATCAATGCATCTGCTGGAAGTTTTTTGATGATCGTTCCCATTCTTTCAAAAAAATATTCATCAGCATACATTCCTTTTCTGTATGAATAATTATGCAGCATGAAATATTGAATGATAGCGAAAGATAGAATAGCAGCCAGGGACATAATCGCATACTTTTTCTTCATTCCGTTCACAAAAATTGCAGCCACAAAACAGATCGGGAAAGCCATTTTCAAACTAGCATAATCATGTTCAGATGAAAATCCAAAGAAAACAATATGATGTAACAAAGCGGTAAGGATCATCAGCAACAAAAACGGATGCCTTTTTCTTTTTGTCAAAGCAACCAGCGTCCAGATCAACAGTATTCCATAACTGATGATGTAGAATAATAGAATGTTTAGTTTACCTGGCCAGAAAGATAAAAACGAATGAGCTTCTTCTCCAACAGTTCGGCTCAGGAATTTCCACTCCATGAATTTTGCATATTCATTTATTGATGACCATGAAGTGTAGTTATAAGTAATAAATAAAACACCTAATAATATTGCAAAACTCTGAACAAGGAACATCCATCTTGCTAAGTTTTCTCTTTTACTAAAAAGAAGATAGGCACTTATTACAACACCCTGGAAAAAAGGCAGCCAGTCAAACTGAATTCCTAAGAAAAGAAACAAAGCAGTTAGCCAAAGCCATTGTGCTTTTTTTTGTTGCAATAATTTAAGAAAGAAGTACCATACTAAGTAATAAAATGGAAGCACTGCAGTTTCATGTACATATCCGTTTACCTGGTACCATAGTACAACAGGACTGATCACATACAAAACAATAGTCGTAAATACAATTGATTTACTATTTGATAATTGCGATGTAAGTTGTAATGCAAGCTTGTAAACAGCAAACACGGTAAACAATAACCATAACAGAGAAAATATTCTCAATCCTATTGCACCAATTGGAATATGGGTTGCTTGCAGAAAATAATACGGAACAGCAAACCATGCAAAACCAAACGTGGTAATAGTATTATCAAATTGAGTGGACGGTGGAAGATTCTTATCAAATGCATAAGAGCAAACCGGAATGTTTTTCTTAGCTACATCAGGATTCTCTTTCCAATAAGAGGCATTAATAGCTACCAGTGCAGGATTGCTTTCTCGAAAGAATCCAAAAGGTTTAAAGAAATTGAAACTGATCACACCAGCAAATACAATTGCCATTGCTATATACCATTTCCAAATCTTTTTCTCTTGATTGAATAACATCAGGGTATGAGTTTACCAATTCTTCCTGTGCCTGCAAAATAAACCGCTTTTCCTGTTTTACTTTTTGCACAAACGTTGAAGCCATCTTTTCCTTTGGCTCCATCACCATGAATCAGCTTCCATGTCTTACAGCCATCAAAACTAATGTCAACACCATTGGTGCCACAGGTTATAAAATTTTTTTTATCAATCTGAATAATACTGCTTCTGTAACCGTGAACAGAAGAATGTTTCCATTTTCCTCTCTTAGTGTTATAGACTACATTCCCTGAATCTTTCCAATATTCTACATAATCACCTCCAGTGATAAAAAACTGATGGTGTCTGTTAGTTGTCATAGAGAAAGCTCCAGTACTGCTTTTTCCATTCAACATTGGGATATCTATTGTTACTTTCTTAGGTCTATGTCCCTCTTCAACAAGATAAAGTTTGGATTGAAGTCCCCCGGAAATAAATGTATACTTAGTAAAAGAATAATCCGGAGGAATCATATGCCATATATTAGAACCACTTGCTGCAAAGATTGATTCATTAGTAGTAGCAAAAGGTGACTTATCAATAATTTTCCATGTACTTCCAGCATCAGATGTTTCTAAAAGAACAAATTGTTTTTTTGTAGAATCAGTCAGATAGATTGGATCACCGATGCATAAACCAGATTCACCAATAAAGGTCATTGCATCCAAAAACATCCCTTCCTGCTCTTTTTCAAAAACCACTTTCCAGGTTACTCCACCATCTTTCGTTTTCAAAATATAAGCAGGATTATCAATAGCCATAATAATTGCTGTCATCGAATCAAAAGCCTCAATATCCCTAAAATCTTTCTTCTCAAATCCAGGTACGATCATCCATTTCCATGTCTTGCCAGCATCTAATGATCTTCCTACAGTTCCATTACTACCACTAACCCAGATCACAGAATCTGATGGAACCGATAAACCCCTGAACGATGATTTAATACTGTCCTGGATTATTTGAACGGATGGAAGTTTTTGTGCAAATGATTGTACGGATAAAACGGATAATGTTATAAGGGTAATTAATGTCCAAAGAAACTTCATCAAATGAAGTTACTCATTATGAAAATTCAATTCTCTTTTTAGCTGTTCAACTACATTGAAAATAATGGGGCAACGATCATAATGCATAAACGTAGTGAAAGCTCTTTTCTTAAATCCGGGTAAATGCAATGCCGGAAACTCTTTACAGCCCTCAAAACGATATTCATAAACCGTGCATTTATTGTCTGAAAGAAAATGACAGGGTATTGCACTGATCAACATCATTCCATTGCTGCCTTTTTCAAGATATTTATCATCAAAACTTGCACGGCTAAGTTGCAGATGACCTGACAGATCATTGGCTTCTGATTCATTAATATTTATCATAAGGCTTTTGCAGCAATTTCCGCAGGATGTACAGTCAATGTTTGGAGCGATGTCGTTATTGAGCACATTTACAATCTCATCCATCTTTTGCTCATCATGGTGTTGCAGGAACATCCTGAATGCATCATTTTCAGCCTGTTTTTGCAGGGCCATTGCTTCAATAGCTGGCAGGTCGGTATATAAATCAGGCGTTTTCAAGGCTCAAAACTAACCTGTTAGCTTTGTTTGAGTGAATAAGATTTCCTTAAGAATTTTTATCCACACATTTGCAGGCTTTTGTCAAAAACTCAAACCTTGCAGGGCAGTAGCAAGCTTTACATTTGACCAGAAGTTCAAGAGTTCAAATGTTTGAATGTTCAATTAAGGTTGCTAACTATCAAACAGTTGAATAATCAAACTTTCAAACAAGCATTATGGCTGAGAATAAAAATATGTTCGACTATACCGAAGACAGTATTAAAAGTCTTGATTGGCGTGAACACATTCGTTTACGCCCTGGTATGTACATTGGTAAATTGGGTGATGGTTCAGCACCAGACGATGGTATTTATGTATTGATCAAAGAAGTGATAGACAACTGTATTGATGAACACACCATGGGTTATGGTAAACAGGTTGAAATTACGATCGATAATAAAACCGTTACGATAAGAGATTACGGTCGTGGTATTCCATTGGGCAAAGTGGTGGATGTAGTAAGTAAGATCAACACTGGTGCAAAATATGATAGCAAAGCTTTTCAAAAGAGTGTTGGATTGAATGGTGTAGGTACAAAAGCTGTGAATGCACTGAGTGATTATTTTAAAGTGGAGAGTTTCAGAGAAGGCAAGACTAAAGTTGCTGAATTTGAAAGAGGTGTTTTAGTTAAAGAACACAAAGACTCAAAGACAAGTGAATCTAACGGTACACTGGTAACTTTCATTCCTGATAATTCAGTTTTCAAACACTTTAATTACCGTAACGAATACATAGAAGAACAACTCTGGAATTATTGTTACCTGAATGCGGGTCTTATTATTTCGTTGAATGGAAAAAAATACGTTAGTAAAAATGGTTTACTTGATCTGCTGCAACGTAAAACAAATGTTGATGAGATTCGATATCCCATCATTCATTTAAAAGGTGAGGATATTGAAGTTGCCATCACCCATAACAATGATTACGGGGAAGATATTTTCTCATTCGTAAACGGTCAATACACTACTCAGGGTGGAACTCACCAACAGGCATTTCGTGAGGCTTATGTAAAAGTGATCAGGGATTTTTATAAGAAAGATTATGAAGCTTCCGACATCAGGACAAGTATTGTTGCTGCAGTTTCAGTAAGAGTGCAGGAGCCTGTTTTTGAAAGCCAGACAAAAACAAAATTAGGTTCTCAGATCGTTTACGAAGGTGGACCAACAATGAAGAATTTTGTGCTGGAGTTTCTCTCTAAGGAGTTGGATAATTTCTTACATCGTAATCCGCAAACCGCAGAAGCACTAAAGAAAAGGATCGAACAAAACGAAAGAGAAAGAAAGGAACTGGCCGGTATTAAAAAGCTGGCAAATGAAAGAGCAAAGAAGGCCAATCTTCATAACAAAAAGCTGAGAGATTGTCGTGTGCATTTGAATGATGATCCACCGGCAAAGAATAAAGAACAATTTATTTCGCTTCAGAATAACAGCACTCTATTTATTACGGAAGGTGATAGTGCTTCAGGTTCAATAACCAAAGCCAGAAATGTAGATACACAGGCCGTTTTCAGTCTTCGTGGTAAGCCTTTAAATTGCTTTGGACTTACAAAAAAAGTAGTGTATGAGAATGAAGAATTCAATCTTTTGCAACATGCACTGAACATTGAAGATGGACTGGAAGGATTACGTTATAACAACATCGTTATCGCAACAGATGCTGATGTTGATGGAATGCACATTCGTTTACTGATGATGACTTTCTTTCTTCAGTTCTTTCCTGACCTGGTGAAACATGGTCATGTGTTTATTTTAGAAACGCCTTTATTCCGTGTAAGAAATAAACAGGAAACCATCTATTGTTACAACGAAACAGAAAAGCAGGCTGCAGTTAAAAAGCTTGGCAATAAACCGGAGATCACACGATTTAAAGGTTTGGGTGAGATATCACCTAATGAGTTCGGAAGATTTATTGGCGAAGAAATTCGTCTGCAGCCGGTAATGCTCATGCCTGAAACACATATTCAGGAAGTGTTGGAATATTATATGGGCAAGAACACAATGGAAAGACAGGAGTTTATTATAAATAATCTGAAGGTGGAGTTGGATTTGGTGGAAGAAGGGTTATGACCTAAGCAAAAGAATATCTATTAAGCATCGTTGCGTCGCACACTTGTACTTTTTTAATCTTTAATGAACAGATAAAATGATTCACATCGTTTTTCAACAGGCCGACATAGAAATATTAAACAAGGCAATCGAAATGGATGAAAGCCTAACAGGTGAAATAATAGAGATCAAAGATGATTATGCTGTTGGTCCACTGGGAAATTTAAATTCGCCTGAAGGTTGGCAGGAGAGAAGAGATTGGTGGAAATCCTTATTAGAACAATCACCATACATTGAACAATTAGATATGGTTGATGATAAATTGGCCTTGCATAATCTTAAACAAAAACTGGATGAAGGTTCAGATGATGTTTGGTTATGGATGGGACAGAATCAACATGATGTATGTGGATATTATTGGTTGATGAGTCAGTTGAAAGATTACCAAAGCCGCATATTTGTTTTGTACCTGAACAATCTTCCTTTCCTAAATGAAAAAGGCAGTTTATTTTATCCCACAGCAATTCATGAGATATTGCCAAAAGAAATTCTCAAAGCAAAGAAACTGGCCAGGCCCATTACACTAAGTGAGTTCGAAGTAGATCCCGATGAATGGAAAAAGCTTTGTAATGAAAATGCAATGGTGCGAATTCTTGAAGGAGGAAAAAAGATTGTTAGTAAAGAAGAAACATTTTACGATAAAGATATTTTATCTGCAATAACAGGTGATTGGCAAAAACTGCATAAAGTATTTGGAAACTTGTTCAGTAAGATGAAAATCAAAACCGGAGATGTCTTTCTTGCATGGCGAATGAGAAAGCTTGCTGAAGAAGGAAAAATAGAAGTTCAGGGTGATTGGACAAAAGCCGGATGGAAAGAAGTACAGGTGAAGTTAGCTGGTGTAGCTACAACACCTATTGAAGAAAATATAATAGAAGAAATTAAAGAATAGGCATCTCGCTGAAAACGCTGAATCCGCTGAATGGGTTCTGCGTTTTCTGCGAATTCTGCGAGAGAACAAACATTATGGCGAAAAGTAAAGACAGTTACGTTCACGAAAATGAAAACGGCTTACAAGGTCAGTACAAAAACTGGTTTCTTGATTATGCCTCTTATGTGATATTGGAAAGAGCCGTTCCTGCATTGGAAGATGGCTTAAAGCCTGTGCAGCGACGAATTCTTCATGCCATGAAAGAAATGGATGATGGACGTTACAATAAAGTAGCAAACATTATTGGACAGTCAATGCAATATCATCCACATGGTGATGCTTCAATTGGTGATGCATTGGTGAACATGGGTCAGAAAGATCTGTTGATCGATACACAAGGTAATTGGGGTG
Source organism: Bacteroidota bacterium (assembly GCA_023386555.1). Lineage (GTDB taxonomy): Bacteria > Bacteroidota > Bacteroidia > Chitinophagales > Chitinophagaceae > JAEZDC01. The sequence goes on from JAEWJK010000008.1 coordinate 123,949, forward strand.
ATGTTAGAACAGGTGATGATGCAGCTGCAGCAAGATATATTGAAGCTCGTTTATCAAAGTTCGCTTTGGAAGTTGCTTTCAACGCAAAAACAACTGAGTGGCAATTAAGTTACGACGGCAGAAAGAATGAACCTGTTGTCTTACCAATGAAGTTTCCATTGCTTCTTGCACAAGGTGCAGATGGTATTGCAGTTGGTCTTTCTACCAAAATTCTTCCACACAATTTTACTGAACTGATCGATGCTTCTATTAAGTACCTGAAAGGAAGAAAGTTTGAACTCTATCCTGATTTCCAGACAGGAGGAATGGTAGATGTTTCTAACTACAATGATGGTAAGAGAGGTGGAAAAGTTCGTGTTCGTGCCATCATTGAAGAGCTTGATAAGAAAACATTGGTTATTCGTAGTGTACCTTATGGTGTAACTACCACTACTTTAATGGAATCAATCGTTAAAGCAAACGACCAGGGCAAGATCAAGATCAAAAAAGTAACTGATGCTACAGCGAAAGATGTGGAGATCATGGTTGAACTTGCTGCAGGCATTCAATCTGACATTGCTATTGATGCATTGTATGCATTCACCGATTGTGAGGTGAGTATTTCACCTAATGCTTGTGTGATCGTTGATCAGAAACCTCAGTTTTTAGGTGCAACTGAATTATTGAAGTCATCCGTTGACAACACCAAAGATCTCCTTCAAAAAGAACTCGAGATCAAATTAAAAGAGCTGGAAGAAAAATGGCACTATACTTCTCTCGAAAAAATATTCTTTGAAGAGAAGATATACAAAGAGCTGGAGAAGAAACATGAAACCTGGGATAAGGTTATCTCAGCCATTGATAAAGCTTTTCTTCCTTTTACCAAGAAATTGAAAAGAACGGTTACCAAAGAAGATATTCTTAAACTTACTGAGAAACCGGTTAGAAGAATCTACAAACTCGATATCGATGAACTTAATGCACAGATCAAAAGCATTGAAGCAGATATCAAACAGGTGAAATACGATCTGGCAAATCTTGTTGATTACGCTGTTGCATACTTCAATAACCTGCTGGCAAAATTTGGTAAAGGAAGAGAACGTAAAACAGAGATAAAGCTTTTTGATACCATCAAAGTACAACAAGTGGCTATTGCCAATACTAAATTGTACATGAACAGGGCCGAAGGATTTATTGGCACCTCATTGAAAAAAGATGAACTCATTACAGAAGTATCAGATATTGATGATATAATCGTCTTCACTAAACGAGGCATCATGAAAGTGGTGAAAGTAGGAGAAAAAACATTTATCGGTAAAGACATTATCTATGCTGCTGTCTTCACCAAGAATGATGAGCGTACTACTTACAACATGATTTATGTTGATGGTGCATCAGGTACCAGCTACGGCAAACGTTTTAATGTGACAGGAGTAACGAGAGACAAAGAATATGATCTCACCAAAGGTGATGCAAAATCGAAAGTGCATTATTTCACAGCCAATGCAAATGGCGAAGCTGAAGTGGTGAAGATTGTATTGAGTCCAAACTGTTCTGCACGTAATAAAGAATTTGAATTTTATTTCGAAGAATTAGATATCAAAGGCAGAAGCAGCATGGGTAACCAGGTTACAAAATACCCAATTAAATCAGTTAAGTTTAAAGAAAAGGGCAGGAGTACTTTAGCCGGTAAAAAACTTTGGTTCGATGATACTTTCGGAAGATTGAATACTGATGAAAAGGGAACTTATCTCGGCAGTTTTGAACCGGAAGATCGTATCGTTGTTGTGTATGATGATGGTAATTACGAGATCACCGACCAGGAGTTAACACAACGTTTCGATGCAGAAAAGGTTTTGTTAATAGAAAAATTCATTCCCGAAAAAGTGATCACTGCAGTTTATTTAGATAACGATAAGCAGCAGTTTAACGTAAAGCGTTTCAAGATCGAAACAACCACGTTACGTATTAAATTCTTATTTATTAAAGAAGGTAATAAAAACAGGCTCGAAGCCGTTACTACAGATGATAAGCCGGTTTTATTACTCAGCCAGGGAAGAGGAACACAGAAACGTGAACAAAAAATTAAGATAGCTGATTTCGTTGATGTTATGGGATGGAAGGCTGTGGGTAACAAACTAGTGGAGCATAATAAGAGTGTGGAGATGGAGTGGATACCGCAAAAAGACAAATCGCAATCACAGCCGGAGTTGTTCACATAAGGTGAATTAAAACTTCATTAATCATGATTCATCAATGTATGTTTTAGATAATTTGGTAGTCATAACAATTAAACATCCCCTTGACTATGGAATTCTTCGACAAAATCCGGTTAGACGAGTGGTTCTACGAAGCTGACCAAAATATAAAGGAACAGCGTTATGCTGATGCCATGCAAACATTAGAGTCTATTATTGCCGAGTCACCTGAGTATGGCAAGGCATACAATCACCTTGGATGGCTTTACGAAACAAAGTATTACGATTACGCTAAGGCTGAGGCATGTTATAAAAAATGTCTTGAGCTTGAACCTGAATATACCCCTGTATACCTCAACCTTGCTGTGGTGCTGTCAGGTGTACGTAAATGGAATGAACTGGAAACACTTTTGAACAAAGCCATCGAAACACCAGGTGTAGATCAGGCTGCAGCTTTCAATGAATTCGGAATCATGCACGAAATGAAAGGTGAATATGAAATGGCGATCAAGAATTATAAAACAGCCATCAGGATGAGCCTTAAAAATTCAAAGATTGATGCTTACCGTGATGCTATTGATCGTTGTAAAGTAAAGATGGATATTTTAAAGAATTAAGCAAACAGAAATTTACTAGGTGCTAAATTATTTTTACCGGAGGTCATTGATCTCCGGTTTTTTATTTGCTAATAAAGTATATTATAATGCAGAGTAATATCCCAACCGTAATAGCAAACACGATTTTATATCTGTTCCAATATTCTTGTTGTTTATGAGAATGAAGAAACTTAGCGAATGTTTCTTTCATTTCATCGTCAGCTAATAAAATGATATGTTCGGCAAATAACATTAATTGTTTATGTGATAAGGGTTTTGATGTTTTGATCAATTCGACTATGAATTGTTTTGTGATCTCAGCGTCTTTTGATTTTGAAAGTGTTTGTATGTTCCTTTCAGACAATAGTTCTGTGATCTCAAATTCCAATTTATCACGATCCATTCTAAGCGGATCAACCTGAGATGTTTTATCTCTCAGTTTTATTATTTGCTTTAATAGTTGGTAAGATGTAAGGTATTCTTCTTTTTTATAGGAGAAATTATCGAACGTAAGATCATACTTCTTACGTTTTACCGGGTCACGAAGTACTTCATAGGCTTCTTTTATCTCTGCAAACTTCTCTTTCAGTAGTTCGTTATCGGTTTTATCAGGATGATACAATAAAGCCAGCTTGCGGTAAGCCGTTTTTACTTCCGGTAATGATGCATCGAAGTCTATATTAAGTGCTTTGTAGTAATTCTTTTTCAGTTAGCAAATGTAAATGATAGAAAGATTCGGTTCAGTATCATATTAACGGATGATAAATGTCATGCTTTGCGGGTTTTACTAAGCAGAAATTTGTGTTATAAAATTACCTGTTATGAATAAAAGCTTTACACTTAACGAAATTCCTTCAGGCTACGAGATCCATGGTGTAGGAGCCTCACCTGAAGAAGACAGCCTGGTTGTTATGTCTGATGCAGCTATTAAAAAGCTCAGAAGTAAGCCTGGTTTTTTTAAGTCATTGTTTTCTGGTCCTTACGAACTTTCAGGTACCGGTGCAGATTATAAAGAGAGTGGTTTTGTAATTCAGGAAGTATTTGAGAGAGGTATTAGGAAGTAAGGATAAGGAAACAAAAGAATATCCTATGAAAACCTCATAATGTAGGCTGAGAGATCGGTCTGCATTTGCTTTGTTCTGAATTAAATAAAACCCTTGCATCCTTCAGTACCACATCTGCATTTCAATTTACCATCATGATGTGTTGCTCCGTAATTGCAGGTAAGCTCAACGCCTTTCTTTATTTCTTTCAATGAATAGAATTCAACTTTATCATGTGCAACTCTCATATATGTATTTGGTTGGCATGAGTGATTGATATATCGAAGTTCATTTGAATTAACAGATGCATCTAATGCTTTTCCATTTCCAAATTCAACCATTGCAACACGTTTTTTTGTAGCGGCACGTTTCCTGGCTTCTCTTAATGAGATCACTTCACCACCAAGATTCCCCAACTTTTTTCTTGCCGGTATATCTTCTAGTGCAAAAGCACCAGTTCCATCTATCTTACTTGGTTTGTTTTTTATGCTGAAGTTTATAATCATGCACAAATATAATTGTACCGCTGCTTATACATTTGATGCTCATGTGCTGAATAGAATTGTTATGGCACAAGTGAGTGACACAACATAAGCTAAATAGTAGCATTGCAGATTGCTAAACAAACCGTTTTGCAAAAGCAGCATTAGTGCTGGCATATTTTTTCGGGCACATACATAGACTATTATACAATGTAATAGGATTTATAAAGCTTAAATCATGTGCTTATGTTAGCAATGAATTATCGGGGACCTTTCAGGGTTCGATTAGACAGAGACAAACCGCAGCCGGAAATACTACATCCACAAGATGCTATTGTTCGTGTTACACGTTCATGTATCTGTGGTTCTGATCTTCACTTGTATCATGGGCTTGTGCCAGATACAAGAGTTGGAATGACGTTCGGCCATGAATTTACCGGTGTTGTAGAACAGGTTGGGCCGGAAGTGCAGAATTTAAAAGTAGGAGACAGGGTATTGGTGCCATTTAATATTGCATGTGGTACCTGTCCGTTTTGTTCGCAGCATTTATTTGGTAATTGCCATGAAAGTAATTCGTCTGCTACAGCAGTAGGAGGCATCTTTGGTTACTCTCACACAGCAGGTGGTTATGATGGTGGCCAGTCAGAGTATGTTCGTGTGCCTTATGCAGATGTGGGTCCTGAAAAAATTCCTGACGGGATGGATCTTGATGATGCGGTATTACTTACTGATGTTGTTCCTACAGGTTACCAGGCAGCAGAAATGGCAGGAATAAAAAAAGGTGATACCGTTGTTGTTTTTGGTGCCGGACCAATCGGCATTATGGCAGCAAAATGTTCCTGGTTATTTGGTGCAGGAAGGGTGATCGTTATTGATGAGTTGGAATATCGACTGGAGTTTGTAAAAAATTATGCACAGTGCGAAGTGTATAATTTCAGATCAATGAAAGATCCTGTTTTATTCATAAAAAAACTTACAGGTATTGGGGCTGATGTTTGTATTGATGCGGTAGGATGTGAAGCTGCAGGTAATACATTTCATACCATTACCGGTAGAAAAACTTTGATACAGGCCGGTTCGCCAACAGCTTTGGAATGGGCAATTAATTCAGTTAAGAAAGGTGGTATCATTTCCATCGTTGGTGTTTATGGGCCAACAACTAATATGATCCCTATCGGTAACGTAGTAAACAAAGGTTTAACCATAAGAGCCAACCAGGCTTCTGTGAAACGTTTGTTGCCAAGATTGATAGAGCATGTAAAGAATGGCATCATCAATCCAAAAGAGATCGTTACGCATAGAGTTCCTTTAGAAGAAGTGGCTGAAGCGTATCATATTTTCTCAGCCAAGAGAGATAATTGTATCAAACCAATATTAATTCCGCCAAGAGCAGCGGCATAAATTATATTTTATGAACGAAAGTAAAATACAGCAATCAGTGCAACAATGGGCTACTGACAATTCAGAGGCTACTGGGAAGCAAGATGGAGATATGGCAAACAAATATGCTCATATAAAAGGGTGGGGCATTGATGCTGATCCTAAAAATGAGCCAACATATCCCATGAAACATTATAACGGTGATGATTATAAGCGGTTGAATTATGATCGTCCAACACAACAACCACAAACAGTCGAGGTATTACATTCAAATGAAAGGCCTTCTGTTAGTGCCGTGTTTGGTACAACTGTTCCACCGGAAGGGTTAAGTGGTAAACTTCGTCGGCATGCATTCAAGTACAGCGAAGGAAACTGGAATCACTGGCTAACATTAATTCTCGCCGACAGAATTAATATGGTGGAAGGCATTGTAGATGATTTTAAGAAAGGTCATTTTCCAAACATTATAGCAGAACGTGGATGGACAGCAGAATGGAAATATAATAAGAAGAACTTCATGAAGAATGTTGTAATCGGAGTAGGCATTACTGCAGGATTATTCATGATGCTGTCTGCAACAAGAAAATTACGGAGAGGTTAGTGAGATAGATTTTTATTCTACAAGCTGAAGTGCAGGTGGCATCTTCGTTGTGTCACTCACTTCAGCTTTTTTTAATTAAATGAGCATTTCAACATTTGATTTACATCTGACATAAATTTCACTAACAAGCCTTGAAATTTAAAAACCAGTTGAAATATTATGAATAAGTTCAGCATCAAAAAAAGCTATTACATTTGATGGCCCAGAATTGCTGCTATGAATGATAATTCTCTACAATTAAATAACCAATGGCTGAGTTTTGAACAGGTAAAGGAATTGCTTGATCAGGATCAAAAGATTTCAATCGATTCAGATACAAAGACACGAATTCTGAAATGCCGTGAATACCTGAATGAGAAGGTAAATGCTTCTGATGATCTTTTTTATGGTATTAATACCGGTTTTGGATATCTACAGAACGTTGCTATCGATAAAGACCAGGTAGAACAATTACAATACAACCTTTTGATGTCTCATGCCTGTGGATTAGGAGATGAAGTGCCTGCAGACATTGTAAAATTGATGCTGGTTCTGAAGATCAAATCACTTGGTTATGGTAACAGTGGTGTACAGCTTTCAACCGTTGATCGTTTGATGGAAATGTACAATAATAATGTACTTCCTGTTATTTATACTCAGGGTTCATTAGGTGCTTCGGGTGATCTTGCTCCTTTAAGTCATTTAAGTTTACCGTTGATTGGGATGGGAGAGGTGTATTTTAATGGAAGAAAAATTCCTTCGAAAGATGCTATTGCTGATCTTGGCTGGCAGCCGATACCGTTGCAGAGTAAAGAAGGTCTTGCATTGATTAATGGAACACAATTCATGACCGGTTATGGAATGTGGTGCCTGAAAAAAGCTGAACATTTATTACAAATAGCAGATCTGATTGCCGCACTTTCTTTTGATGCATTTGATTGTGTGTTATCGCCATTACATGAAGCAATTCATAGAGTTCGTCCGCATAAAGGGCAAAAAGAAACTGCAGCAAAACTGAAAGAATATTTACAAGGAAGCGAAATTGCTGCACAAGAAAAACAGCAAGTTCAGGATGCATATAGTTTTCGTTGTATTCCACAGGTTCATGGAGCATCAAAAGATGTTTTTGAGAATGTGCTGAATGTATTTTTAACGGAGATTAATTCAGTAACTGATAATCCAAATATTTTCCCTGACGAAGACTTGATCGTTAGTGGTGGAAATTTTCATGGGCAACCTCTGGCTTTGCATTTGGATTTCCTGAGTATTGCCATGGCAGAGATTGGAAATATCAGCGAAAGAAGAACGTATCAATTGATCAGTGGACAAAGAAACCTGCCACCATTTCTGGTAAAAGATCCTGGATTGAATTCAGGATTTATGATTCCGCAATACACTGCTGCAGGAATTGTAAGTGAGAATAAACAATTGTGTACGCCATCTAGTGTTGATTCAATTCCAAGTAGCAACAACCAGGAAGATCATGTGAGTATGGGAGCCAACGCAGCAACAAAATGTTACCGCCTGATCAATAATGTTGAAAAAGTTTTGGCGATAGAATTATTAACAGCAGCACAGGCTTTGGATTTTAGAAGACCATTAAAAAGTTCTGCAGTGATTGAGAAGTTTGTATCTGAGTTTAGAAAAGTGGTGAGCTTTAATGAAGAGGATAGGATTTTGCATGATGATATGACTAAAGCAATAAAGTTTATTCAGAATTATTCATTGTAAAATAAAGTTCAGAAAGTACAAGTGAGTGACACAACAGACGATGATATGAAAAACTAAAGCCGGCTTAATAAAAATACCATTACTATGTCAACTACAACATATACACGTTACGATGTAAACAAATACAAAACACCAACAGGTACAAATCTCAACTGCAAAGGTTGGATTCAGGAAGCTGCATTAAGAATGTTGCTCAATAATCTTGATCCTGCAGTGGCAGAAAGGCCTGATGATCTTATTGTTTACGGCGGAAGAGGTAAAGCTGCCAGGAATTTTGAAGCACTAGATAATATTATTGCTGTGTTGAAAGTGTTAGAGAGTGATGAAAGTTTATTGATACAAAGTGGCAAACCTGTGGCTATTCTTAAAACACATAAAGATGCTCCGAGAGTGTTGATATCAAATTCTCAACTTGTTCCTAAATGGGCAACATGGGAACATTTTGATGAGTTGGAGAAGAAAGGTTTGATGATGTATGGACAAATGACTGCAGGCTCTTGGATTTACATCGGCTCGCAAGGAATTGTACAAGGAACTTATGAAACATATTCAGCTGCAGCAGACAAACATTTTGGTGGAACATTGAAAGGAACATTGAATGTAACTGCAGGTCTTGGTGGAATGGGTGGAGCTCAACCTTTAGCAATCACAATGAATGAAGGTGTTGCTTTGATCGCTGAAGTAGAAGAGTGGAGAGTTGACAAGAGACTGGAAACAAAATATCTCGATGAAAAATTTAATGATATTGATGATGCAATTAAAAGAGCATTAACAGCAAAGCAAAATGGAGAAGCAGTGAGTATTGGAGTTGTTTGCAATGCTGTTCATCTATTGCAAAGATTGCTGGAGAAAAATATAATTCCGGATACACTAACAGATCAAACCTCTGCACATGATCCATTGATCGGTTATGTACCTCATGCATTAACCAATGAACAGGCTAATGTTTTACGGAAAGAAAATCCTGATCAATATCTGGAACTGAGTTATGAAAGCATGACACTTCATGTTGACCTGATGTTGCAGTTGATGGACAAAGGAGCAATTACTTTTGATTACGGAAATAACATTAGGGCTAGAGCGGAAGAGTATATAAAGAGTCAAAAGCAAAAAGGTGCTGCTTCTCCATTCACTACTAATCATTCACCATTCGATTTTCCAGGTTTTGTTCCTGCTTATATACGTCCATTATTTTGTGAAGGAAAAGGTCCGTTTCGTTGGGCTGCTTTGAGTGGTGATCCTGCTGATATTGCTGTAACGGATGAAGTGATTGCAAACATGTTTCCTGAAAATAAATCTTTACAACGTTGGTTGAAACTTGCCAAAGAAAAAATTGCTTTCCAGGGATTACCTGCAAGAATTTGTTGGTTAGGACAAGGTGAAAGGGAAAAAGCCGGGCTTGCATTTAATGAACTGGTAAGAACAGGAAAAGTAAAAGCGCCAATAGTGATTGGTCGTGATCATCTTGATACCGGGAGTGTGGCTTCTCCAAACAGAGAAACTGAAGCGATGATGGATGGTAGTGATGCTGTGGCTGATTGGGCTGTATTGAATTTATTGGTGAACACTGCAGGAGGAGCAAGCTGGGTTAGTTTACATCATGGTGGTGGAGTTGGAATGGGTTACAGCATTCATGCAGGAATGGTGATCGTTGCTGATGGAACTGATGGTGCAGAAGAAAGATTGAAACGTGTGTTAAGAAATGATCCTGGGATGGGAGTGATTCGTCATGCTGATGCAGGATACGATATTGCTAAGGAGACATTAAAGAAGAACGATCTTGATTTCAAAACGAGGCTGTAACCAAACTTTATAATGTTATCTATCCATCTACATAATCTTCATTTCTTTTCTTTCCATGGTTTACATGAAGAAGAGGCCGTTTTAGGTAATGAATATGAAGTCAATCTTGCAGTGTCATTTCAACCAAGAAATTTTCCAGTGAGAGAACTTGAGGAAACGCTGGACTACACAAAATTATACAAGCTTGTAAAGCTCAGGATGGCCCAACCAACACCTTTGCTTGAAACAATCGCCACCGAAATTGTTGAAGCCCTACGATCTCAGCATTCCCAGGTACAGAAAATTTCTATTAGTATTAAGAAATTATATCCCCCCATTAACAATTTTGAAGGTGCTGTAGGTGTTAGCTTTGAATGGAACAAAAGATCTCAATGAAACATTTATTTCTACTAGTTACCATTTTACTGGCGAAAATTTCATTCAGTCAGGATGTAGATGTTTTACTTAAGCAAGCGAATAATTTCGATAAGCAGGTTAAAGAAGCAGAAGCTATAGAAAAGTATAAAGAAGTATTAGCTATTGCTCCTAATAACTTCAAAGCATTGTATCGTCTTACGGAATTGAATGCAGCAATCGGTTCAAGACAAGTAAAAGATAAAGACAAAGTTCCTTTCTTTCAATCAGCTTATGATTATGCACAGCAAGCATATAAATCAGATTCAACAAATGCCGATGCATTTTACCTTCTTTCTCTAACAAGTTGGAAGAAAAGCCTGGTGGAAGAAAAAAATAAAGAAGAAGTTGAATTTCTCAGGAACTGGAAAGAATATGCTGAAAAAGCAATTACTATCAATCCAAAACATGCTAAAGCAACTTTTCTTTTAGGTAAATGGAACTTGGATCTATCGAAAGCTTCCATATTAAAAAAAGCTGCAGCAAAAACGATTTATGGCGGTATTTCTAAATGGGATATTGAAACAGCCATTAAATTTTTTGAACAAGCAAAAACTTTTGACCAGTATTTTGTTCAGAATTATTATGAACTGGTAAAGGCATATGAATATAATAATCAACCCACTCAGCAGATAGAAACCTTGAACCGGCTGGTTAAACTTCCTGTACGAACTGGAGATGATGCAGGATGGAAAGCCGAAGGAAAAAAGATGCTGGAACAAATGAAATAAACTTACATTTGACCTCTTATGACAATGGAAATTGACCAGGGATTTGAACAGGCTGTTGCAGATAGTAAATCACTTTCTTCTAAACCCAGCACCGAAACTTTATTAAAATTATATTCTCTTTACAAACAAGCTACTGAAGGTGATGTTCATACAGAAGCACCTGGTGCATTTGATTTTGTAGCCAAGGCTAAATATGAAGCCTGGACTTCACTGAAAGGCACATCGAAAGACGATGCAAAGAAAGAATACATTGAACTTATTCGCAAGTTGAAGTAATAATAAGGAACGCAGATAACGCTGATGTTTATGATATCCGCTGATTCGATTTTGTGTGAATCATAATCATATGGTTACTCTGTTTATATAAACTATATAGGCAGTATAATCTCTATGTATTCATCTGTGTAAATCATAATTATCTGCGTCATCCGTGTTCCCCATCAAATCTTCCTGCTTTTCCATTTTCCACTTCGTATATATAAGAATGAAGGAACAAAGAGACATGTCCAGTAGATCAGTTCACTCATCCACCCAATTGTGATAGGTAACTTGAATACTTCCAAAACCAGGTACACATAAATACAATAGAAGATAATGGCAAATACTTCTATCAGCAAAGTGATCTTGGTACTTCCTGTTCCGACAACTGCATTCAACCACACAACAGCTACTGACATAAATACCAATGCAAATGATATGATCCTTAGCACCGGAATTCCGTTGGTAATGAAACCTTCATCCTGTCCATAGATCGAGAGAAATTGTGCAGGAATAATATTGATGATAATACATATTATTAACGCTAATGCTAAACTCAGCTTCATGATCTTTCTTATTAGCTCCGGCACCTTATCGTGAAGCCCTTGTCCAATCACATTACTCACCATTGCATTGCTTGCTGCAGCAAAAGCCCAGCTGAAACAGCCGAAGAAACCAAACACATTCCTCATTGCATTTGAAATAGCCAGTTGTTGATCACCATGATGTTCAATGAGAATATAAAAGAACTCCCAACTGATCAAGCTCACAGCAAACTGCAACATTAATGGAGAAGACACCTTCAGTATATGAAAGAAATGTGTTTTGCTAAAAGTAAGATGACTGAACAGGCTGAATTGTTTTCCGATTCCTCTAATATGAATCACTAGAAAAATAATGATCATTCCCACAAACTCAGCAATGATCGATGCATAAGCAGCACCATTAAAACCAAGCTCCGGCATTCCAAGTTTGCCATAGATCAATCCATAATCAAATACAATATTGGTTATGGCTTCTGCCAATGCTGCAATAAAAAGTAATTTGGTTTGACTGATGCCGACCAGCAAAGCATTTCGCATCTGGTAGATGTATAAAAACACCAATCCCCAGATACGAATGTTGAGGAAATCAACAGCCATCTCAACATTTTCTTCTGAACGTAAAGCAAACCTGAATACATATGGAGTGATGGTATAAGTTGTAACGATACCAATAAAAGCAATAACCGTAGCAACGATAATTCCGTTGATGAACAACTTCCCAATATCATCAATCTTATTCTCACCGGCTCTTCTTGAAATCAGCGATTGCAATCCATTGTTCAAACCCTGGCCAACCAACGCAAAAATCAGGTAATACACCCCTGTAATTCCTGCTACAGCCAGTTCCTTTTGTCCAAGTCCACCCAGGAAAATATTATTGGTAATAAAATTTACATTCGGAATGAACATAGCAGCCGTTATCGGCAAAGCAATTTTGAGTATCTGGTTATTGCTAACCTTAACTCTCAGGTCAGGACTTTCTGCAGCTGTGTTCATAAGGCGGCAAAACTAAAGTAGTCTCATGTATAGCCGCAATAATTTTTAGTATCATTGCAGCCAATAAGCACTATGGCCAAGCAGATTTATCATTTATACAATGCCGCAGAAATAATAGATCAGCGACTTGCTGTTGAAATTGGTGAGCGTTATATTGTTTTAGTTGCAGGAACAAAAGATACTGTGGCTGGCCTGGAGTTTTATGAAACAGATGAGAACGATCTTAATGAAACACTACAGCATATAAAAGAGCAATCACAACTTTTAAATAGAAGCTATAGCGAGACTAATGTTTACTACAATTTGCATGAAGCTGTTTTAGTACCTGTTGCACAATTCAATACCTCTATTGCATCTGAACTGCTGGATGTTGCTTTTGGTAATAATGCTGCTGCAAGAGTTAATGTAGAAAATATAAATGTTGCTCCCGGTACTGTAAATGTGTACAGGAGCAATGAGGATTGGCAGGATGTAATTAATAATAATTATTTCAGGGCTGTAACCAAAAGACATCTCTATTCACACATCGTAGAAAACGCTGTAGCAGCGAATGAAAATCTTACCGTACAATTTTATCAATCTGAAATGATCGTTGTTGCTGTGAAGAATAAACAATTGCAACTCGTAAGAAGTTTTTCTTATACGAATGATGCAGATGTTTTATACCATCTGTTGAATGTTTGCAAACAGGTCGATATAGATACGGCAGAAGCTACACTTTCTATCTCCGGTTTTATCACTACAGATTCTGGGAATTATAAGCAACTGCAGAAATATTTTGGCAAGCTGAAATTGAATAATGCATCAAAAAATCTTTTACCGCCAGATCAATTGAAACAATATCCTTCACATTATTTCACGTCTTTTTTTAACCTGTTATCATGAGGATCATTTCAGGTAAATATGGAGGAAGAAGGATTAGTCCACCATCTAAAATGCCGCATACCCGGCCAACGACTGATATTGCGAAAGAAGGTTTGTTTAATATTCTGCAGAATCGTATCAGCTTCGATGGTATTAAAACACTTGATCTTTTTGGTGGAACAGGAGCTATCAGTTACGAACTGGCTTCAAGAGGTGCAGCCGATCTTACCATTATAGAAAAAGATCCAATCATGCAGGCTTTCATCAAGAAGAATGTTGAAATGCTTGGCATGGAAAATACAAAGGTGCTGAAGATGGATATCTTCAATTATCTAAATACCTGCAACGAACAATTCAATTTTATTTTCGCCGGACCACCTTATGCTTTAGGAACAATAGATGAGATACCAAAGATCATCGTCAGCAAAAACCTTATTGCACCAAAAGGAATGTTTGTTTTAGAACACACACCACGAAACGATTACCAGAAGTTCGAAGGTTTTTCTTTTATGAGAAATTACGGAACAACGGTGTTTAGTTTTTTCGTTGGCCAGCAGTAGATTTTTATGGCATCACCTGTTGTGTCACTCACTTGTACGTTCCGTTTTCATAGCAGCAGGTTCGTCCTCCATTTGTCTTAATGCTTCTAAACATTTCTGCAAACAATGCTGAACAGCAGCAACAAAATCCGGAGAAGTAAGATGATATTGCGGAATAAGCTGATCGTTCTCTACCTTAAAAGCAATGCTATCACCATATTTTGCAATAACATTCCGATCTTCAAATACAAACCAATGGAAATGAGGTAATATATCAGTGCTGCTTACAACATAACCGTTGTAGGTATTTCCTTCAAAATGGAAGGAATAAAGCTGCTTCTTACTACTCATATCCACGGCAAAAAGTCATTAATGATTCTTAAGCTATCAAAGCAAAAAAACGGCCATTAAATAGCTATTGCTGCTTTCTTTTTGCTAATTATCTTGCACACATGCTCAAATCCGAACTCCGTAAGATCTATCGTGAAAAACGTTCTTTACTCACAGCCAAAGAACGAAACATTATGGATGATCTGCTGCTGATACAATTTCAAAAATTGGCTATACCTGCAATACAGGTGCTCATGTCTTATTCTCCCAGCGATAAACATGACGAGCCAAATACTTATCTCTTCAGCACTTTTCTCGAACACATGATGCCTGGCCTGCAAACCTGTTACCCGGTAACAGATTTCGATAACCTCACCATGAAAGCGATATTGGTAAATGAGGAAACAGAATTCCACCAAAACAAATATGGCATTGAAGAACCAGCAGATGGCTTTGATATTGATCCCAAAGAAATAGACCTTGTATTTATACCAATGCTCATTTGTGACAGCAAAGGTTATCGTGTTGGTTTTGGTAAAGGTTTTTACGATCGGTTTCTTCCTTTATGCCGTGAAGATGTTATCAAGATTGGCTTCTCTTATTTTGAACCGGTTGAGACTATCAGCGACACCCATCAATTTGATATACCTTTGAACTTTTGTATCACACCTGAACATGTGATCGAATGTCAAACGAACCTGTAGATGAATTTAAATGCAGTTTTCTTAAAGTCTTTCCGTGTTTTATTACTTCCTTTTGCATTGGTGTATGGAGGTGTTGTCATTATACGGAACAAACTCTTCGATAAAGGTTACCTGAAATCTGCCAACTTTCATTTTCCATTGATCTGTGTAGGTAATCTTGCTGTTGGTGGAACAGGAAAATCTCCAATGGTGGAATACATTGTCCGGCTACTGCATAAAGATTTTAAAGTGGCTACTTTAAGTCGTGGTTATAAACGTAAAACAAAAGGTTATGTGCTGGCCAATGAAAGATCAACTGCTTTGGAGTTAGGTGATGAACCAATGCAGTTTCATGTAAAGTTTCCGGATGTGGCTGTTGCTGTTGGTGAAGAGAGATTAGATGCCGTTCCGCAATTATTGCAGGATAAACCAGACCTTGAAGCGATAATTCTGGATGATGCATTTCAGCACAGAGCTGTTACAGCAGGATTGAATATTTTACTTACAGAATTTTCGAACCTGTTCTCTTATGATGTATTTCTTCCGACTGGAGATTTAAGAGATGCAAGAAGTTCTTATAAAAGGGCAGATATTATTGTGGTAACAAAATGTCCACCTGATTTAACGGTTGATCAGAAAAGAAAAACGATCCGTGATATAAGGCCTTATCCGAATCAAAAGATTTTCTTCACTTGTATTGAATATGGTGTTCCCTATCATCTTATTTCAAAACAGGAAAGAAGTATTACAAAAGCTGATGAAATTTTATTGGTATGTGGTATTGCCAATCCACAACCTTTAAAGGAATATATTTTCGATCATGCTGAAACATATTACCAGCAGGATTATTCAGATCATCATATCTTCAGTATAGACGATCTGAAAGAGATCAAAAAGAAATATGAACGGATTGATGCATCTTCAAAGTTTATCATTACCACAGAGAAAGATGCGATGCGTTTTATTAAGTTTAATGAACAAATTGCTGATCTTCCGTTGTATGTACTGCCGATTCGGCACAAATTTTTATTTAATGAAGGCAGTGCATTTGATGAAAGAGTGATCTCATTCATCAGAAATTTTAAATCCACACAACATGACCAGGAAAAAGGCTAAGCAAAAAACACCAAGAGGTAAACATTCAAAAGTTTTACAAGGTTTAAAAGGAACACTAGAAATTACAAGATCAGGTGTGGGTTATGTGGTGATGGGTGATGGCAAAGATGACATCCTTGTTCGTCCTTCCAACTTCAATACAG
This sequence comes from Bacteroidota bacterium, assembly GCA_023386555.1. Lineage (GTDB taxonomy): Bacteria > Bacteroidota > Bacteroidia > Chitinophagales > Chitinophagaceae > JAEZDC01. The sequence goes on from JAEWJK010000008.1 coordinate 140,339, forward strand.
CGATGAATGGTGATGAGGTCATCGTAAAAGTGATCAAGGAAAATGAACGTTCAGCTAAAAGGGAAGGAAGGATAACTGAAGTTGTAGCGAGGAAGCAAACCGAATTTGTTGGTCATCTTCAACTCTCAGCCAACTATGCATTTTTTATTGCTGATACCGATAAACCAATGCCCGATTTTTATGTGCCGTTAGATAAACTGAAGAATGGAAAAGATAAAGAAAGGGTAGTAGTGAAATTAGTGAAGTGGGAAAAGGAAGATAAAAAGCCGATAGGTGAAGTAGTAAAGATCATGAGCCAGGAAGATGCTAATGACGCTGCCATGCAGGAATTACTTGCAGAGAATGGGTTTCCATTAAGTTTTCCGGATGATGTGATGGAAGAAGCTGCAAGATTACCGGAAGTGTTGGCTGCAGCAGAAATAAGAAAACGAAAAGATTTCAGGGAGACATTAACATTTACGATTGACCCTGTTGATGCAAAAGATTTTGATGATGCCATATCAATCAAACCTCTTAAAGATGGTTTGTATGAGATCGGTGTGCATATAGCAGATGTAAGTTATTATGTAGAGCCGGGTACACAGTTAGATGATGAGGCATACAAAAGAGCAACTTCAGTTTACCTGCCAGACAGGGTAAATCCAATGTTGCCTGAAAGGATATCCAATGAACTTTGTTCGCTTCGTCCGAAAGAAGATAAGTTCACCTTTTCTGCCATATTTCAAATGAATGCAAAAGGAGAAGTGAAGCAATATTGGTTAGGAAAAACTGTTATCCATTCCAATCATCGGTTTACTTATGAAGATGTACAGGAGATCATTGAAAATGGAACCGGGTTATATGGAGAAGAAGTTTTATTGCTGAATACCATTGCCCAAAAACTTCGTAAGAAACGTTTTTCAAGAGGAGCAATTAATTTCTCATCAACAGAAGTTCGTTTTAAACTGGATGAAAAAGGTAAACCTTTGGGTATAATGGTGAAAGAAAGCAAAGAATCTCATCAATTGGTAGAGGAATTCATGTTGCTGGCCAATAAAACAGTGGCTGAAAGTGTTAGCAAGATAAAAGTGAATAAAAAGGAAGTGCCTTTTGCTTATCGTGTACATGATGTACCTGATGAAGAAAAACTAACACCATTCATTGCTTTTGCAAGAAAATATGGTCATAAGTTCGACATCAGCTCTCCGGAAGCTATCGCAGAGAGCTTTAATCAAATGCTTGTAGACGTTAAAGGAAGACCTGAGCAACATGTGCTGGAACAGCTTGGCATCAGAACAATGGCGAAAGCGGTTTATACTTCAGAGAATATAGGTCACTATGGTTTGGCAATGCTGCATTATTGTCATTTTACTTCACCTATTCGTCGTTACCCTGATGTATTGGTGCATCGAGTGTTGGAATCAATTCTCAACAGCCAGATTATCATCGATAAAAAGATGGAAGAGAAATGTAAACATTGCAGTGAAAGAGAAAGAGCTGCTATGGAAACTGAAAGAGCTTCAAACAAATACAAACAGGTTGAGTTCATGAGTCAGTTCCTCGGAGAAGTATTTGAAGGAGTGATCAGTGGTGTTGCCAGCTTCGGATTTTTTGTTGAGACTGTTGAACATAAATGCGAAGGACTTGTTTCAATGGTAGGATTGAGTGATTACGATGAATTTCGACATATAGAAAACGATTATAGTCTTGTCGGCAGAAGAAGTGGCAGAAAATTCAAGATGGGCGATAAGGTGTGGGTGAAAGTTGTTGCAGCCAATCTTGCTAAACGACAGATTGATTTTGAATGGGTGATAGATCCTGGAAAGGAGATCGAAGAAGAGTCCAGTGAAAATTCTAAACTTTCTAAAAAGCGGAAGAAAAAAAGTAAATTTGATTAAAGCTTAAGTTATGACCGTAGATGTGACCGTGAAAGAGCAAAAACTTATTGAAAAGGCCAGGAAGTTGTCAGATGAGCAACTGGATAAACTTATGAACTTTTTAGATACTATAGTAACTCCTTCAGCAAGCACTTCCAATTCATTTTGGGGATTATCTAATAGAGCTGGTAAAGAAGCTCAGGAAAACGGATTGACCTACGAGATGCTCCAGGAAATTTTAAAAGAAATAGATGAGAGTCGTCGTTGACACCAACACGCTGATAAGTGCTTTTTTATTTCCTGCTTCTGTACCTGGACAGTGCATTCATGATCAACCTGCTAAATTTGAGTTATTAGCATCTGAGCAAACCAGAGATGAATTTTTACGAGTGCTCCGATATCCAAAATTTGATAAATACATCAGTGATCTTATTCGTTTACAAGCAGAAGAATATTTTTTAGAAGGTCTTATCTTAGTTGACATCATATCGAAAATACAAGACTGTAGAGATCCCCATGATAATAAATTTCTCGAATTGGCAATTGATGGTAAAGCCGATCTAATTATTACCGGAGACAAGGATTTACTTACTTTGCATCCCTATAAGAATATTCCTATAATTACACCTAAGGAGTTTCTTGAAATCATATCTACAAAATTGAAATGATGCATTCATTTAGAGAACTTGCACAGGTATTTACGGATCGATTTGAAACAGCACATTTTCCGGAGCATCCCTCCACTTTATACCAGCCTGCCGATTATTTTCTTGGTATTGGTGGGAAAAGAATAAGGCCCGTGATGTGCTTAATGGGCAATGAATTGTTTGATGACATTCATCCAGATGCTTATCATGTAGCTACAGCTATAGAACTCTTCCACAATTTCACTTTGATACATGATGATATTATGGATGCAGCTCCACTTCGTCGTGGAATGGAAACCTTGCATAAAAAGTATGGCGATAGTACAGCTTTGCTGGCAGGAGATGTGATGCTGATCAAAGCTTATGATTATATTAATAAGATCAGCTCAACCTACGAAAAGCAGATTCTTTCATTGTTCAATCAAACTGCAAGAGAAGTTTGTGAAGGGCAGCAATTGGATATGGACTTTGAAAAACAGGAAAATGTAGCCATTGATGATTACATACACATGATCACTTTAAAAACTTCTGTGCTTTTAGCTGCCAGTTTAAAAGTTGGATCTATCATTGGTGGAGCCAGTGAAGGAAACAGGAATCATTTGTATGAATTTGGTAAGAATCTCGGCATTGCTTTCCAGGTGCAGGATGATTATTTAGATGCATTTGGAGATCCTGGAAAATTCGGAAAAGATGTAGGTGGAGATATCCGTCAGAATAAAAAAACCTTCCTTCTGTTGCATGCACTTGAAGTTTGTTCTCATGAACATAAACAGGAATTGCAGCATTTACTTTCCACCAACGAATCAGACAAAGTCGAAAAGGTGTTAAGTATATTCAAGAGCTGTAATGTAGATGCCTGGGCCAATGAATTGAAGGAAAAATATCTTGTTACGGCATTGCAGCACCTGGATGATATCGCTGTAGTTTCTTCTCGAAAGAAACCTTTGCTGGAATTATCAGAGTTCCTTATTCAAAGAGAATATTAACGGCTCATCCACATTCTTATTGAATATCGGTCATTACTGAACATTAGTATTTACATTAGCGTTTTCGTGTTTCTAAAACTAACTGCCCCATGTCGTTATTCAGACGCAAATCCATTGATGTTATCAAGAAAGAATATGAAGCAGGTTTATCCGATCATAGTTCTGGTCTGAAGAAAGTCCTGGGTGTTCGGGATCTTACTTTTCTTGGTATTGCAGCAGTGGTAGGTGCAGGAATTTTTTCAACTATTGGTAAGGCAGCTTTCAATGGTGGGCCAGGCATTTCCATCTTATTTATTATTGTTGCTGTTACCTGTGGTTTTTGTGCTCTGTGTTATGCTGAGTTTGCAAGTCGTGTTCCGGTTGCAGGTAGTGCTTATACATACTCTTATGTTACGTTTGGTGAATTGATAGCCTGGATCATTGGTTGGGCTTTAATCCTGGAATATGCCATTGGTAATATCGTTGTTGCCATTTCATGGAGTGGATATTTCAATAATCTGTTAGAGAATGTATTCAATATTCATTTACCTGAATGGATGCTGATTGATCCTACCACTGCAGAAGCAGCTTATACAGAAGCGACTAAAGCATTTGCTTCCGGAGTTAGCTTAGATGCTGAGACAACCAAGAATTACAATTTTGCTATCCAGGCCTGGAACGATGCTCCATTATTATTTGGAAAACATGTGTTCTTCAATTTGCCGGCATTTATCATAGTATGTTTAATTACATGGATCGCTTATATTGGAATCAAAGAAAGTAAACAGTCAGCCAATTATATGGTGCTGTTCAAAATTGGTGTCATCATCTTTGTTATAGTTGCCGGTGCTTTCTTTGTGGATACCAATAACTGGACACCCTTTTTACCCAATCGTTTTGAAGGAGTGTTGAAAGGAGTTTCGGCTGTTTTCTATGCATATATTGGTTTCGATGCTATTTCTACTACTGCAGAAGAATGTAAGAATCCACAAAGAGATATGCCAAAAGCAATGATCAATTCATTACTTATCTGTACAGGTTTATACATTCTGATTGCACTGGTATTAACCGGTATAGAGAACTATTCCAATTTTAAAGATGTGAACGATCCGTTGGCTTTTGTATTTGAGAAAAGAGCACCATGGATCGAAACAATTGTTTCAATCAGTGCAGTTGTGGCAACTACAAGTGTATTGTTGGTTTTCCAATTAGGCCAGCCACGAATATGGATGAGCATGAGTCGGGATGGATTATTACCTAAAAAGTTTCAGAAGATCCATCCTAAGTATCAAACACCTTCTTTTGCCACAATCGTTACCGGAGTTTTAGTTGCTGTACCGGCTTTGTTTATGCAGGATATTTTAGTAACCGATCTTACCAGTATCGGAACTTTGTTTGCATTTGTGTTGGTTTCGGGTGGAGTTTTATTATTGCCACGAATAAAAAAAGAACCAGGTAAATTCAACTTGCCATATATCAATGGTCGTTTTATAGTTCCAATAGCTTACGCATTATTTGTTTATGCATTTAACGACAGGGTAGAGGCAGCTTTTGTGAACTTCGGTAATGAAGATCACCAGGAAATGTTGTTTGCCGGTTTTATAATTGTTGCAGGCTTATTATCTATCATCAGCTTCATTAAAAAATTCTCACTCATTCCAATAATGGGTGTGCTGTTCTGTCTTTATTTACTCATCGAAATTCCGGTTAATAGCTGGGTAGTTTTCTTTGGTTGGATGGCAGTTGGTCTATCTATTTATTTCCTGTATGGTTACCGCAACAGTAAATTGAGTAAAAGATAATTTTATTGCACCAGCGGTAGAATTTCTATCAGGCTTTTGTTGTGTCACTCACTTGTACGGTAGAATCTTTACTGAGCTTTAACCCAATAAGAAGCTCATTCAGTGTAAATTTGCCCTCCAGATTATGAAATACCAGGTAGGAGACAAGATACTCGTTTTGCATAGTAATGAAGAAGGAGAAGTAATAGAGATCATCAACGATAAAATGGTGATGATAGAAGTTCGTGGAGTAAAGTTTCCGGCTTATATGGACCAGATAGACTTTCCCTATTTCAAAAGATTTACCGAAAAGAAACTTTTCCCTGAAAAGAAGAAGCCTAAAGTTTTTGTAGATAATGTGCCGAAGGAAAAAGTGCAGCCAGTAAAAACGAAAGTTTCTGAAGGAGTTTCGTTGCTGCTGATTCCTAAGTTTTCAATGGATGAATTCAACGACGAAATAGTAGAGCTTTTCAAGATCCATCTTATTAATAAAACTGAAAAAGGATACAAGTTTACCTATAAGCAACAGTTTTTTGGAGAACCTGAATTTGAATTAAAGAATGAAGTATTGGCTTTTCATGATTTTTACCTGCACGACATTCCGTTTGCAGACTTTAACGACAATCCTTCTTTCGAATTTGAATTTTCACTGATCACTCCTGAAAAAGGTAAGGCAGAACATTACGAAGCCAATGTAAAGATCAAGGCTAAACAACTCTTCAAGCAGATTGAAGAGATGAAGCAGAAGAACGAACCCACACTTACATACAAGTTGTTTGACAACTATCCTGATAAAGTTTACGAAGAAAAATTTGAGCTAACCGGTCTTGCTGCCAAAGGATTCAAGATATACGAGGCAAAAAAGATAAGGCAGCATCTCGATCCTCCCAGATCTGTCATTGACCTACACATGGAAAAGCTGTCTGATAACTGGAAAGGGATGACTAATGCTGAAATCCTGGATATGCAGCTAAAGGAGTTTGAGAAATGGTATGAGAATTCATTGGCTCATCTGCAACCAAACCTTATTGTGATTCACGGTGTAGGCAGTGGAAGATTGAGAGATGAGATTCATGACAGGCTTAAGTTGAGAAAAGAAGTGAAGACTTTTATTAATCAATATGATCCAAGGTTTGGCTATGGTGCAACGGAGATCTATTTTCAATATTAGAACACGAATTTGAACGAATTGCACTAATTACACGAATTTTGTTGATCAAAAGTTCAGAACGTACAAGAGAGTGACACAAGAGACGATACCATGGAATACAGGTGCTGGTATCATAACAATTTTCTAATTTGTATAATTCGAAAGAATCGTGTTTATCTTTATTTTACAAACCCGAGCTATCGTCTCAGCAATGGGAAGGAAAGTCCGGACAGTATAGAGCAACTCACTGGTGAATAGCCAGCTCCCGAAATTTCGGGAAGAGATAGTGCCACAGAAAATTACTTCCCATAAGGGTAAAGGTGAAAATGTGAGGTAAGAGCTCACAATGGTCGGCAGTAATGTTGATCATGGGTAAACCTTGAGTGCTGTAATGCCACGTATAGAGTCGTTTGAAGGCTGCTCGTCTAAGATGCCGAATTTTCGGCACACGGCTCAGGGTAGGCAGCAACAGGTAAACAGTAATGTTTATCGCAGATAAATGATAGTTTAGAAACAGAATCCGGCTTACGAGGTTTGTAAATGATTGATCCCGTCTTAATGGCGGGATTTTTTATTTAAGTGCAGCCTGTGTTTTCTTCGGCAGTTTGCTTTTAATTATTTCATAGGCGTTTAAAATAATAGTTTGCCATTCCTTTTTATTCATTCGACTGATATCATCTATGTACACCCATTTGTTTTTTGCCAGGTAAGGTGCAGGTTTAAATCCTTTTCGGCTGGATATCTCATCGAAATCTTCATCACTCACTTTAAAAGACGCTGTGATCGGTGTATCGTCAAGTCCTAACATCAGGAACATCTTTTCAGCCACGCAAAAACAAAGATGATGTTCCCATTTGATGTCTTCGGTTACTCCCGGATACTTGCTGCAGATTTCTTGCAAGGTTTCGATGTCCATTACTTGGTGTATTGGTTAATGATGGAAGTTAAAGCATTCAATAGCTTTAGTTGCTGAGATCTGTGCCCGTGTTGTGCTTCTACATTAACATAGGGAATATTCTTTTGCGAACAATAATAAGCTAAGGAACCGTCATCTATAGAAGTTGAAGTAGTCTCCCAAACTGTATTGATCTTCTTTGCTTTAAGTTGCTCGTAGATGGATTTTTCAGTGGTAAGAATGAAATCGTCTGCATCCATTGCAGGATTTATATACCTGTTTTTATAGCTATTTGCTGAAAGCGGTTTTCCATTGGTATTGTTATGTAAAGCCACTACTAACCTGGCATTCCTGATACGTGAAATGATCTTATCGGAAAATTCTTCAACTGTTTCTTCGGCAGCATCTAAGTATTTTTTATTAAGGAGCTTTAAAGTAGATATCCTGCCTGGTTTGGTAAACATCCGGTTTGGATCAAATTGAAACTTCATTCCTTTTTGCGTGAATGTAAGGTTTCGATTACCACTTTGTTTTACGGCAATCAGGTATCCATTTTTGGTTGAGAGATAATCTTTAGCAGCTAAGACACTGGTCGTTTCATTCTCATGAAGATTGAGGTAGATCACTTTTTGCGGTTCTTTTCCATATTCAGTAAGCTGTAAGCTAACTGAAGTTTTTTCCAATAGGTAGGTTTCTGTTCTTGTATTCTGAGCCTTTGCTTGCAACACCAGAAGGAGCAGAGTAGTTAGAATTATTTTGTGCATTGTTCTTTTATAGTATTGAGAAAAGCTACTTAATTAAAACAATTCAAATTTGTGCCTTCCTTCGTAACTAACCGGAACATTTAAAAATATTCCTCCTTTTCCAACCCTGGTGGTGCCTTTCACTCTTACCAATACTTCATTCGAAAACAGAACAGAAAGTGAATTCTTGAATGCATTCTTCATATCTATTTCCATTCTTGAAGGAAGGGTGAACTCTGTTTTTTTGGGAATGGCCATGGTGGTATCCAGCAGATACTTACCCAGAAACTGATCGTTGATATAAACATCACAATCAACCTTTCTAAGCTGAACTCCGAAGTTATTCGGATTGTAATAGACCAGGTCCATGCTGATGGTTGACTTATCAAAACCGAATTTTTCTACGTTGAAATTCCTGATATCCCGGTAATCAAAACTTTGTGGCTTGGAACAGCTGATAACTAAGATCAAGAATAAGGCATACAGAAACGGTTTCATAAACTGATTTGAGTGCAAAATAGGAGAGACTAATTAAACATGTTGATAAAAAGATAGAACCATGCTCAATTACATAAACTATAATTTCAAATTGCAGCTAATATATTTAGTTTAGGCCCACCTAATTAGTAATATTTAACTAACTAAAAATATAAACAGATGAATTATCTATTAAATAGCAATAAATCAATAAAATATGTGATTGATATAAACTTTAATTACATTTAATTAGGGTTTGATCGAGTAAATAGAATAATTGATTCAAAAAAGATTAATGATCAGAATTAAAATATATAATAATGCATTGATTCATAACCATATATGGATGTTATATTAAAATAGCATTTATTATTTGTTATCCATATAAAAATATGTACATACAATTTGTAATATTTCTTTATTAAAGCCCCTAAAAATTGCCGGAATGGTTTACTTCTTTAAAGCAGCGAAGTGTCGTTTATTTGTCTCTTATGTGCCAATTTGAAGATTGATGAAACTTCTTAAGTAAATTGCACACCACCCAATTGAACGGTAGCCCGGCTATGAAATTTAGACTATCTGTACTGCTTGCTTTCTTTCTGTCTTTCTGTATGAATGTTATCCAGGCCCAGGATTTTTCTAATAAGGGCAAAGATTTCTGGTTAGCTTATCCGGGTCATATTGATGGAAATAGTTCAAGGATGGCATTGTATATCTCATCAACCGTAAATACTTCCGGAGTTGTTGAGTTACCTGGAGGAGCCACCATTTCATTTACAGTTACCGCAAACCAGGCTACAGTGGTACAAATATCACCGGCAACCTACAATATCATTAACCCCCAAAGCGAAGGAACGTTTGCAGCAAGGGGTATTCACATTACTTCTGTGCATCCTATTGTAGTGTATGCTCATATCTTAAATCAGGCAAGGTCTGGGTCAACGCTTATTCTTCCAACAAATACTTTAGGCAGAGAGTATATAGCTACCTCTTATAAAAGCTCTACACCTTCCAATCCACCTCCAGGAGTTTCCAATGGTTCCAGTGCAGGAAGCCAGTTTACCGTAGTGGGAGTAGAGGATAATACTACGGTAGAAATTACACCTAGTGTAGCAGATGCAGGGGGGGTACGATTTGCCAATACACCTTTTACTATCGTTTTGAATAAAGGAGATGTTTATCAATACAGATCTACTTATAATAATGATATAACAGGAACGAAGATCAGAACACTCTCTTCTTCTACATCTTCCTGTAAGCCTATTGCTGTATTTAGTGGCAGTTCCTGGACTGCATTGGACTGTAATAATGCCTCTGGCGGTGACAACCTTTTTCTTCAATTGATGCCGAAATCTGCCTGGGGCAAAACTTATGTGACTGCACCTTTTGCAGACAGGCAATATGATATTTTCAGGGTGATCGTGGATGATCCGACAACTGTTGTTACCCGAAATGGCGTTGTTTTAAGTCAAGCTACATTACAAGGTGGTACTTATTACCAGTTTACCAGCTCTTCAGCAAATGTGATTACTTCTGATAAACCAGTAATGGTTATTCAGTATATGATCTCCCAAACCTGTGATACAAGAAATAATAATAATACAGGTGCGAATGCACCTTTTCCGGGTGATCCTGAAATGATCATTATCAATCCAATAGAACAAACCTTAAATGATGTAACGGTTGTTTCTGCAAGAGCCAATCTTACTCCTCCAAACACCAATATCACCAAGCATTTCTTCACTATTATAATGAAGACCGATGCATTGAATAGTTTAAGAATCGATGGGGCACCATTTACCGGAAATGTTACATCCATCGGAACTTCAGGCTATTCTTATGTGCATGAAAATGTTACAGCCTCAACTACAACTAATCCCTCACACAGAATTACTGCAGACAGTGGGTTTATTGCTTTAGCTTATGGAATGGGTGCCGTAGAATCTTATGGATACAATGCAGGAACAAATATCATTGATCTATATCAATACATTAGTCTGCAAAATCAATATGCCACTGTAAATTTTCCTGCAACTTGTGTAGGAACTCCGTTCAACTTTTCAATCACACTCCCATACCAGGCTGTTAGAATCAAATGGGATTTCAATAATGCAACGAATCTAAGTCCTAATGCTCCTGTACAGATCGACCCACCTGTTGGTTCTGGCATTGTACCGGCTGACAGTAGTTTTATTAGAGATGGGAAAACATTATTCGTATATAAACTGCCTGTAAGTTACAATTTTGCCAGCCCAGGCACTTATCCAATTAAAGTATTGGTTAATAATCCAACACCTGATGGTTGTAGTGGTGACCAGGAAATTAACTACGATGTAGTGGTTTATCCAAAACCTGTTGTTGACTGGACGGTGACTTCTAATGGATGTTTGACTGAAGCAGCTCAGTTTAATGATGCAACCAATGCAGGTGGAAGAACAATAAACAGTTGGTTATGGGAATTTGGTGATGCTACTACATCTAACATAAAAAACCCCACAAAAACCTATACCACTCCAGGCACTTACAATGTAAAATTGACAACCATAACTGATATTGGATGCGTAGCAGATAATATTAAGCCATTCTCTATTACAGCTCCACCTATAGCAGGCTTCCAAATTGATTCTCCCAGGTGTGAAGGTGCTTCAATAGCATTTGCAGACAATTCATTTGTTTCTGCAGGGGCAATTGTAAAATGGCATTGGGATTTTGGAAATGGAAATACTGTGATTAACTCTAATAATGCGACTATTACCAAAAACTACCCTGCCGGAACTTATACAACAACATTGATCGTTGAAAACCTTTCCGGATGTTTAGTCTCTGATACTGCCACGCAAACAATTGTTGTGCACCATAACCCGGTAGCTAATTTTATTACGCCAGAAGTTTGCCTGAATGATAGTTATGCTCAATTTACAGATAGTAGTCATATTGCCGACAATACTCAGGCTTCGTTTACCTATGCATGGAATTTTGGTGATCCGAATGCAACAGTATCTAATCCCAACACATCAAACTTAAAAGATCCAACACATCAATACACGGCATTGGGTAGTTATACAGCACAAGTAAAAGTTACTTCTAATAATGGTTGCGTGGATTCGGTTTCGAAAACTTTTACTGTAAACGGTTCTTTTCCGATAGCTGATTTTGATGTGTTGAATACAACTTTTTTATGCAGCAATAGGGAAGTGGTGATTCAGAATAAATCAACTGTAACACCGGGAAATATCACTAAGGTTGAGATATATTGGGATTATCTAAACAATCCTTCAGTAAAAGAAACGGATGATGTGCCATTCTTCGATAAAACGTACAGCTATCTGTATCCTGATTTTCAGCAACCACTTACAAAAACTTTTCGTGTGAGATTCGTGGCTTATTCCGGTGGAAGTTGTACAGGAGAATATTTTGAAGACATTACCATAAATGCAAGCCCGAAAACAGAATTCATAACAATACCGGGAATATGTTTGGAAGCAGCCCCAAGACAAATCACACAGGCTTCCGAGATTGGTGGTGTTCCTAAAGCACAGGATGTGTTCAGCTCAACTACAGCAGGTCTTAGTTCAACAGGTTTATTTGATCCATCTATTGCAGGTGCAGGAACTTATACGATTCAGTATCTATATATTTCACCACAAGGTTGCAGAGATTCATCAACCAAAACAATTACTGTGTGGCCGTCTCCGGTTGCAAAGTTTGGTATCAGCGATCCTGCCTGTGAAAAATCAGCCTTAACCTTCAGTGATAGTTCTGTGGCTAATGTTGGTAATATTACTTTATGGAACTGGAATTTTGGTGATGGTAACAGTACTCCAAAGAATTCAGCTACTCCATTCTCTTATACATATAACACAACCAATACTTACACAATAAGCCTCATTGTTAATACTGATAGTGGTTGTATTAGTTTACCAGCAACAAAAAATCTTAAAGTAAACTATCTTCCTAAAGTTGGTTTTAGCATTCCATCTATCTGTTTACCAGATGGTAGAGGAACATTCAATGATCTGTCAACAATAGATGATGGAACCGAATCTTTGTTCTCTTACCTATGGAATTTTGGTGATCCTTCTAATCCTAATCCCTCTACACTTAAAAATCCAATGCATCAATATTCGGCATTAGGTCCTTATGATGTGAAGCTGAAAGTGACTTCTTCTGAAGGTTGTGTTGATTCACTCACTCAAACCATTGGTACTATTTATCCTCCACCAATAGCAGATTTCACAGTGAATCCAGGTGAAGTGTGTATAGGTGAAACATTCAGCTTTACCGATCTAAGCCAGCCTACCGGAGGTAATGCTGAGGTGATTACTGATTGGTATTGGAATTTTGGAGATGGTTCAACTCCATCACTTATAAATAATCCATCACATACTTATACTGAAGATTCTACCTACCAGGTTTCATTATATGTATTGAATAACAGGGGATGTGTTAGTGACACAATGGTTAAAAACATAACAGTGCATCCATATCCTGTCATAAATACCGGGCCTGATGTATTTGTGTTGTCTGATGGTTTTATTGTGTTAAATCCAACGGTAATAGGTACCAATCTGAGTTACCAGTGGTCACCGGGAGATTATCTGGATAATATTTCTATCAGAAATCCAAAGTTCACTCCGGGTGTAGATCAAATCTATCAACTAACTGTAACTGGCAGTGGAGGCTGTATTTCAAAGGGTGAGCTTTCTGTGAAAGTGCTCAAAAGTCCGGTAGTGCCCAATGCTTTCACTCCGAATAAAGATGGAATAAACGATACATGGAATATCCTTTACCTGGATTCTTATCCTGGCTGTACGGTAGAGGTCTTTGATCGTTACGGCAGAAGAATGTTTTCATCCCAGGGATATGATAAACCCTGGAATGGAACCTTGAATGGCAAAGAAATTCCGGTAGGTGTGTACTATTATATCATTAATCCAAAAAATGGGCGTAAGCCAATCAGTGGCTCTCTCACTATTTTAAAATAATGTTGATAGACAAATGCTTCTGTAATAGAAGCTTTTAATTTGCAGGTAAAACAATATTTCAGACGCAGTTTTCGTTACTTAAAATTCAGGGATCATGCAACCAAAAGAGGCGATGGAATCTCTTAATTACTTAAATTGCCAGAATTCTAATAACTGATGATGAAAAAGCTACTCGTATTTGCTGCGTTAGGGCTTGTGTTTACAGCTAAAGCTCAACAGCGACCTCACTATACACAATACATCTTAAATAATTATATCATTAATCCTGCTGTTGCCGGAATTGAGAATTACACCGATGTAAAAGTTAGTCATCGTCACCAATGGGTTGGATTAGACGGAGCTCCGGTTACTACTTATATCACTATTCATGGTCCATTAAAGAAGAGTGCTTACGAAAGAGAAAATCCAACAACTTTCCGTGCTGCAGGTGAAAATCCAAGGGGTAAAGCTTACTGGCAGGACTATACTTCAGCAGACCCACATCACGGTATTGGTTTTACTATGATGAACGACAGAACGGGGCCTTTAAACAGGTTTTCAGTGGCTGCCACTTATGCATATCATTTAGGCATTTCTGAAAGAACAAGTCTTTCCGCAGGTCTTAGTGCCGGTGTTCAGAATATGACACTTAATGCAAGTAAATTGAATTTCGAATTCCCTGTTGATCCTGCAGTAGCAGGAAGTGGTTATTTAAATAAGCTTAGACCAGATATCAGTGCAGGATTATGGATGTATTCTGCTAACTATTTCGTTGGCCTTGCTGCTCAGAATATTTTGCCTTCTAAACTTACATTTGCAGAAGATACATTGACGGTTACTTCTAATGGAAAACTGGTTCCGCACTTATTTTTATCAGCAGGGTACCGGATGTTTTTGAATGATGATATCTCATTCCTTCCTTCGGCAACTATACGTTACATTAATCCAATGCCAATTGGTGTAGATCTGAATGCTAAAGTGCAGTATCAGGATTTGGTTTGGGGTGGTGTTAGTTATCGTTTACAGGATGGTTTATCTGCAATGGTAGGTGTTAACGTAAACAGTTCATTTAATGTTGGCTATTCATACGATTATACCACATCACGTTTAAATACTGTTAGCCGTGGAAGCCATGAAATTGTTGTAGGTTTCTTATTGGGCAACAGGTATGGAGATTGGTGTCCGAGAAATATCTGGTAAAACATTATAAATAAAAGATTTTATGGCTCAGTTGTTACTGGGCCTTTTTTTTATGGTCTGGCAGTTCGGGCCTGACCATAAAATGACAATAGAAATCTGCTGTCTTTTTAGCATCTTCGCACCCATGTTACATACAGTGATTGGAAGACTTAGAACAATAGGATTTGTAGAAGGAACATCTATGCTGGTATTGTTGTTTATTGCAATGCCATTAAAGTATTTTGCTGATAGTCCTTTAGCCGTAAAATATGTTGGCTGGGCTCATGGAATATTATTTATGCTATTCATGGCTGCAGCTTTTCATGCATACCTGCATTACAAATGGCCATTCAAAAGATTGGTATATGCTTTCGTTGCTGCATTCCTGCCCTTTGGAACTTTTGTTTGGGATAGTTGGTTGAAGAAAGAAGAGGAGAAAAAAGAGAAGGCAATATTATAATTCTTTAAGCATCCAGAGATCACAACCAGTATGTCCTGAATTTCCCATAGGGCCTTTCAAATATTCAAATCCAAACTTCTCATAAACTAACAATGCTTTTTTTAGTTCAGGCATCGATTCAAGGTACACCTGTTTATATCCAAGTTCTTTAGCAGTAGCCAGGCATTTATCTATCAACATTCTTCCTAATCCTAAGCCCCTGGCCTCCGGTTTCAAATACATCTTTACCAGTTCACAGGTAGCTTCAGGTAAAGCTTCTGTTGGATAAATTCCTGCACCACCTAATATCACTCCATCTTTCTCTGCAATAAAATAGATGCTGTTAGGAGTGGAATGAAACACTTCAAACAAATGATCTGTAGTAGGATCATAATAAACAGTGCCCGGCTTATTTGCACCAAATTCAGTTAACGTATCACGAACGATCTTGGCTAAGGCAGCATTATCCTCTTTTTGAATATTCCTTATCGTGATCTGTTCCAGCATGGCTTTACAACTTTCTTATTCCTCATTTCTTATTCCTCATTCCTAATCCCTAATATCCAATTCCTAATTCCTAATTTTCAGCTCTCATCTTTTTATACTCATTCATCAACCCATTCGTAGAAGAATCATGTGTGTTAACAGCGTCATCATTTTCCAGCTCCGGCAATATTTTATTGGCTAGTTGCTTTCCTAACTCCACACCAAACTGGTCGAAGCTGAACACATTCCATATCACTCCCTGCACAAATATTTTATGTTCGTATAAAGCGATCAGGCTTCCTAATGTGTATGGAGTGATTTGTTTTATGAGGAATGAATTGGTCGGCCTGTTGCCGGAGAATATTTTATACGGAGCTAGTTTCTTCACTACATCTTCGCTCATTCCTTTCAGCTCTTCTTTTACTTCAGCTTCGCTCTTGCCGTTCATTAATGCTTCGGTTTGTGCAAAGAAATTTGAAAGCAGTTTTGTATGATGATCACCAATGGCATTATGTGAAATGGCAGGAGCAATAAAATCGCATGGAATGATAATGGTACCCTGGTGAATCAACTGGTAAAATGCATGCTGACCATTGGTTCCTGGTTCACCCCAGATCACAGGTCCTGTTGCATAGTTTATTGGATTACGGTTTCTATCAACGCTTTTTCCATTACTCTCCATATTTCCCTGTTGAAAGTATGCAGCAAAGCGATGCATGTATTGATCGTAGGGCAGTATGGCTTCTGACTGTGTGCCGAAGAAATTCGTGTACCACAAACCGATCAAAGCCATGATAACCGGAATATTATTCTCAAACTTTTCTGTTTTAAAATGTTTATCCGTGGCTTCAGCTCCTTTTAATAATTGTTCATAGTTATCATAGCCAATAGTTAATGCAATCGATAAACCAATGGCACTCCACAATGAATATCTTCCACCCACCCAATCCCAGAACTCGAACATATTCGCTTTATCGATTCCGAACTTTGTTACCTCTTTTTCATTAGTGCTTAGGGCAACAAAATGTTTGGCAATGTGCTTTTCATCTTTAGCAACTTCGAGGAACCATGTTCTTGCAGAATGTGCATTGGTCATGGTTTCCTGTGTAGTAAATGTTTTTGAGGCAATCAGAAACAATGTTTCTTCTGCATTGATCTTTTTAAAGGTTTCTGCGATATGCGTTCCATCTACATTACTTACAAAGAATGTATCAATGCCTTCCTTCCAATAGGGCTTCAATGCTTCTGTAACCATTAAAGGACCCAGGTCACTTCCACCAATACCCAGGTTTACAATGTATTTTATCTTTTTACCGGTATAACCTTTCCATTTTCCGCTATGAACATCTGCACAGAATTCCTTCATGTGTTTGAGTTCTTTCTGTATCAAAGGCATGATGTCTTTTCCATCAACTAAGATCGGATCACCCGAGAAATTTCTTAAGGCTGTATGAAGTACAGAACGGTTCTCTGTTTCATTGATCTTTAAACCAATGAACATATCATTGATGGCTTTCTTCAGTTCACAATCATTTGCTAACTGTAATAGGAGCTGTAAAGTCTTTTGATTGATAATGTTTTTTGAGTAGTCAAACAAAATATCTCCTAATCGAAGAGAGAATTTATGGAAGCGATCAGGCTCGGCAGCAAACATATCTCTCATATGCCTGCGGTTCATTTCATCTTCGTAATGTCTCTTTAATAAGAACCAGGCCTGGGTTGTTGTAGGATTAACTTTTGGTAACATACTTCTTCTACAGTTGATCGATTATCTGGATTGTTTCCTGCACCATTTCAGGTGATATATCTAAATGCGTTACAATTCTAACTTGCGTAGGAGAGATAGCAAACATCAGCACATTCTTCTCTTTCATTGTCTCGATGAATTGCTGGGATGTGTACTTTCCTTTCACTTCGAAAATGAGAATGTTTGTTTCAACAGGAAATATTTCACCTGTAAAATCCTTCTTTTTTAAAGCTTCAGCAATTTGTTGTGCATGCCGGTGATCTTCTGCCAGTCTTTCTACATGATGCTCTAACGCATAGATACCTGCAGCAGCCAAAAATCCGGCTTGTCTCATCCCACCACCAAACACTTTTCTGATGCGTCTTGCTTTTTTGATAAAATCTTTCGGACCCAATAACACACTTCCTACAGGTGTGCCTAATCCTTTACTCAAACAGATTGAGATCGTATCGAATGTTTCACCATATTGCTTGGCTCTTTCTTTCTTTGCGACAAGGGCATTGAATAATCTTGCGCCATCTAAATGAAAAGACAAGCCATGTTCTTTGCAAACTGTTTTGATACGTTTAATCTCTTCAAAATCATAACAGCTTCCCCCACCACGATTAGCCGTGTTCTCTAATGAAACCAATCTTGTTACCGGTTTATGTACATCATCAGGATTAATGGCAGCTAATACCTGTTCTGCTGTAATTCTTCCACGATCTCCATTTAATAATCTTACAGAGCATCCTGCGTTGAAGGCAATACCTCCACCTTCATATTGATAGATATGTGAGAGAAAATCACAGATCACCTCATCACCGGGCTGTGTATGTACTTTGATAGCAATCTGGTTGGTCATGGTGCCACTGGGACAAAACAGTCCTGCTTCCATTCCAAACATGTCAGCAGCCATTGATTCTAAACGATTGATAGTCGGGTCTTCACCAAAAACATCATCACCAATTTTTGCGGCCATCATAGCTTGCAGCATTCCGGCAGTTGGTTTTGTAACAGTGTCTGAACGAAAGTCGATCATAAGGTAGCGAAGATAAGTTCTGGAATTGAGACAGGAAGAACATTCAAATGAGAGGATGGTCTTTCTTCCGCAATTAACTCGCTTAACTTGTATAGATTCGTTGTATTAAATTGCTCCAATAACCTCTGCTATTAGATATACAGGTCGGTATTTTCTTTTACTCACTTTTGCTCTTTCTTCATCCATTCTTCTAATTGTTTTTCGTTGGTCAGATCAAGCCTTAGTGGAGTGATGGACACAAAATCATTCTCCACTGCCCACCGGTCTGTTCCTTCTTCTGCCGGGTCTAATGGAAATACCGTAAACCAGTAATGTTTACGATTCATAGGATCTACACCAGGCACAATTTTACCATCGTATAAACTCACAGCCTGTCTTGTCCATCGAATACCTTTAGGGTTGGGAGGAAAGTTAACATTATATAAGTGTGCTCCTTCTGCCTGTAGTAAAATGGATAGCACTTCTTTTACATACGGTTGCAGTGCATCGAAATCAGGCTCTGTTTTTCCTACAGGTGTACTCAGTGCAATACCTTTTATTCCAAACAGCACCGCTTGTTTTGCTGCAGCCAGCGTTCCGGAATGCCACATAGAATTACCTAAATTAGGACCCATATTAATTCCGGATAGAACCACTTCAGTATTTGTATAAATATGTGTACCGAGTGCAACACAATCTGCCGGTGTACCATTAACCCTAAAAGCTTCTATACCCTCAAAATGTATCGGTGATTTTTTATATGATAACGGTCGGGAGTGTGTTACAGCATGGCCCATAGAGCTTTGCTCTACATCCGGGGCCACTACAGAAACATCTCCGAAAGCAGTGGCTGCTTTTGCCAGGGCTGCAATTCCAGGACTATAAATGCCATCATCATTTGTTATAAGTAATCTCATATTTTTTATTGCCCATATTGTGTGCCATGCATTAACTGGTACGCTTTTATATTATTAAATATTACACTCTAATCATATGCAGCATGTTACTATTATTCATAACCCGGGTTCGGGAGATGAAAATTTCACAAAGAAAGAACTGATAGATCTGGTTGAAAAAGAAGGATATTCTTGTAGATATTCGTCAACAAAAGAAGATGACTGGAAAAAGATGGAGGATGATACCAGTCTGCTGATTGTTGCCGGAGGTGATGGAACAGTACGTAAAGTTGCCAGCCTGATGCTGGAACGAAAATTAAAAGATAAGGTACTTCCTGTTCTTCTTTTACCGTTAGGTACTGCAAATAATATTGCAAAAACATTGGGCGTAAGAGATATGTCGCCAAAAGAGATTTTAGGGCAGGTGCAAAAATCTAATTTAAAATGTTTTGATATCGGCAGGGTTTACAATGTTGCTGATCATGACTTTTTTATGGAAAGCTTTGGCTTCGGCATTTTTCCTTTTTTGATGAAGAAAATGAAGAAAAGGGAGGATCATGAAAAACCCGATAGCGCCGAAGAGGAATTGCAAATGGCCCTGGAGATGCTTTACAATATTGCATTGGAATACGAGCCAAGAGAATGTCATTTAACAGTAGATGGCACTGACCACTCCGGTAAGTTTTTATTGGCTGAGATCATGAATATAAAATCTATCGGGCCTAACCTGGAACTGGCACCATTAGCAGATCCTACAGACGGAGAATTTGAAATAGTACTGGTACCCGAAACCCAGAAGTCAAAGTTTACTGCCTTTGTAAAAGATATGATGGAAGGAAGGGAAACCTCCTACACATTCCATACACTTAAAGGAAACAATATTAAAATACAGTGGAAAGGAACGCATGTTCATGTAGATGATAAAATAATAAAGATCGAAGAAAAACAACCTGTGGAAGTTGAAGTAAAAAGAGGTGTGCTTGAATTTTTAGTGGCTGAATAAATATTACCTGTTTCCGGTTTATTGTTCCAGGCGTAAAGATTTGCTTCAATGATGATTACAGAGACAAAGACCTTGGGAAGATAAATAAGGAACAGAAAAAACGAATAAACCCGTTCAGACTCATTGATCTGGGGCATATCTTTACCAGCTTAAAACCATGGCTGTGAGTAAGCAATATTCTACAGCCATCAGTAAACAATCAACAAAACATAAATTTATTGTATGCCAAGCAAGTCAACTAAATCCAGGAAGAATAAGCCAACGCAAAAGAAAAGTGCAGCACAGAAGAAAGCGAAAGCACAAAGAAAAATGAAAAAATAAAATGAGAAAGCCTCGCTTACACAGCGAGGCTTTTTTTGTTGGTGATGCCCCAGTAAAATTTTACATGCCCAAATGCATATCCTTCATTCTATTGCATACAATTATCTTTCGTTGCACTATCCTGTTGGTGACAACACCAAAAGTGGCGAAGAGTTAAAAAGGGTAGGGGAGAGGTTTGGGTGGAGGTGGTGGATTCAAGAGACAGCGTCTGGTAGGCATATAATGAGATGCAGGTTTATTTATACATATCAGAAAATAGTAATTTAAGCTTAGGAAGTAAATAGTAATAACGAAATATTATTGTAACTTGAGTGGAAGATGAACGAAGGATGTGTGGAGGTACTCCTATGTTGGGAGGTTGTTCGAACCTACTAAGGTCGGAGTAGACACGGCGTAAGCCTAAGGCAACATCGGGGAAGCGTAGTAGTAAGAAGTAATATAGCGTTGATGCTATAACCGTGTCTTGTACTGAAAAAGCTTTACACCTTTTGATTATTACTGCATAGGCTTTACAGTATTCTTCTTAGTACTAGTGGAACTTTACAATATTTACAATAGTACTGATTTAGCTTTACAGTATTTTTT
>JAEWJK010000011.1 GCA_023386555.1 Bacteroidota bacterium
CGGCTAATTCCATACTTACTGGCAAGGTCACGAAAACCTGTTCCTGTGGTTAAATACTCCTGAATGATCTGGTCTTTTGAAATCATTTTGGCTGATTTTTTAATCAACCTATTTCAGGACTAGACAAACCGAAAGTTGATGCTGCGTTGCGTCTGCCGGCATAGCAACAAACCGATGTAAGCTGCAGTTTATTGTGTCCGTATGCAATAAGATGGAACACCGTTATGCAAACCAACTCTATGTAAAACAATATTGTCAGTTTGGATGAAGTCAAGGTTTTGGAGCTCCACCACATTTTTAATTACCAAACCTTTTGTCAAGGGCTTACTATCTAATACTATTGGCTTTAGAGTGCCTCCTTTAGGTCCAATCGGAATAAATACAATCGTGTCAGAATGAACTTCTAATAAAGTGTCGTCGCCTGCGTCTTTAGCAAGCATTTCTTTTGTAGTGTTCAAAAGTACCTCTGGTGAATTCAAAAACAACTTGTTTGCACTTTTATTGTCAATTGCTTCAAAGCCGTCAAAGTTCAGTTTATGTAGCTGTGTTAAAGGAAATCTATAATAAGCAAGTCGTTTTCGCACTGGAACAAACGTCCATTTGTTTAAACCGTCCCACCAAGCGTCATAAAAAAGATTTTCTGAGCCTACAAACAAAACCTTACACCTGTGACGGTGAGTTTTGTCGTCATGTGTTGTATAAGTGTCATAGTAAAAAATGTCACCGGTCTTTATTGAGTTTGTGTCCATAGTGTGTTGAACCAATTGCAGCTTACGTTAAAGTGTTTATGAAGTTGTGGCATTTGAAAAACTTCCGTTTCAATTAGCCACAAAAGCAAAATAGTGATTTATAGTTAATGCTTAACGTCATGCCACAATTTCATAAACACACTGTTGTACGCCGTATTAGTCCACGTTAAATTTGAGCGCCTATATTTAAAAAAAAGCATGAGCAGGATTTCAAAAAATTTATTCCGGGTCTTCAAACACTATTAGGTCTTTAATTCTTTTCGGTTGTCTGCTCTTTTGCGTCAATTGTAACTCTCCGAATGGCGTCATTAAAGGTTTAGTGGTGTCAAGAAAGTAAAAGAAAAATATTAGTCGGGTGGTCTCTGTGAGCAATTCTGGTAAATCTATATCGTCTCCAATTATTGTATTACCATCTTTGTCAAGGTATTTTTCTCCAAAAGGAACTTGCCAATTAAGTCTTGGTTCATTTTCTATTTCTTGAGTAAACTCTCCAATGTCAATTTCATTTGCTTTCTTGTCAATGAGTAGTTCCACTAAAGTAACATCTGGATTTTCGTCCACAGAGTATAGCCCTATTAATTTCACTGGAGTGTCTTGCATGGTGTGTCAAAATATGGCGTACAACACGCTAATTTATGATATTAGACGATATTGATAAAATATTTCGAGCACAGAAAATCAATTAATTAGTGTTATACATTTTACATTATTAATAGCAGTAATCATCCTACCACTCTATCACTTCGTCTTTTAATAAATCATCTAAAGGACTAACAATATTAACCAACTGTTGTTTGCTTACATGTAAATATCGCTCAGTTGTTTTTATATTAAAATGACCCAACAGATCTTTTATATACCTTATGTCTGTTCCCTTATCTAACAAATGGGTGGCAAAACTATGTCGCAAACTGTGTATGCCTACTTCCTTTCCTATGCCGGCCTTTGCTTTGGCATTACTGAATACCTGCTGAACGGTACGAATGGGATATTTGTCCAAAGTGGTATCGCTCTCAAATAAATATAGCCTGGGTTTGGGTTTATAATCTTTAATATACTCTCGCAATATATCCAGCAACAACGGACTTAAGTTAACATACCTGTCTTTCTTTCCTTTTGCCCGCCTGATAAATATCTGCATGCGTTTACTGTCTATATCAGTTATTTTCAGATTTACAATCTCGCTTACTCTTAACCCTGCACTATAAGCAGTAAACAACATGGCTTTGTGCTTCTTGTTGGTTAACGCATTAAACAGCTTTCGCAGTTCTGCCTGGTTTAAAAGCTTTGGCAGCAACATCGGCTTCTTCGGCCGGGGTATCTCCCAAAAAAACTTCTCTCGCTGTAAAACTTTTTCATAATAAAACTTCAAGGCATTCATCCTGCTATGAATCGCATTTTCAGTTAGGTGCAAACTGTTATGGCAATATTGCAGGTAATCTTTTAACCTGCTGGTGGTAATCTCTGTTGCTTTGTGTTGCTTCAATACTTGTAAAAACACCCCAAACTCTGTACTGTATGTTTTGATGGTGCTTTTACTGTATCCTTTCAATTGCAGCATCTGTATAAAATGCCCGAGTTCTGCTTTATTGAAGGTAGAAATTGACTCTTTTTTTATAGCAACATGCTGGGGTGCCGGCTCCTCTGTAATAACCTTTGATGTACCAGTTGCAATCACTCCAAACCGTTTCCGGTTTTCGGCGGTATCCGGAATGTGCCAGCCACCATGTGTTTTACTCCATAAACAACCCTGAACAGATTTAACTGTTTCATTTAATTCTTTATTGAATTCAAAGTGCAGCAAAATTCTTGGCTGCTTCTTATGGGTGATAAGCCTACAATTAATGGCAGAAATATTCACGGTCAGGATTGTATCTTAAATATACAACACAAATTTATTTGTGGCTCATCTTTCCAAACAATTCATGTCAGACGTTAGCGCATAACAATAATTTACCTTCTCTTAAATGCACTATTACTTTTTAGTTACCGCACCATAAGCACTTTTCCTGCTCCGGCATATTTTATTTGCTGCACTACCCCACCATCGCCAATCGTTCCAAAACAAATACCGGCAGTTAATACCAGGCTGTATGCATCACCTGGTGGTTGGGGTAAAGTAAATTCCAGTGTAGTGGCATCTGCACCCTGCAATACCGGTTGCCAGCTTGTAAATAGATGTTGTGGATAAACCTGGCTATAGTCTGCTGCAGGCTGGTAGTTGCCGGCATTATAATAAAGGTCTGGCACCACACCAAAAGCCACCACCATTCTGAACATAGGATAATTAAACGGTGCGAAAAAATGAATGCCCGGTATCAAAGCAGGCAAGGCTATACTGGCTTGCAGGTTTGCCTTATCAATACTACATAACAATGAACTTCGGATAATATTGTCAAAACTGTTGCGTTTATTTAAGCTGAAACTTTCCAGCAATTGCGGTGCTTTGGTTAAGCAAATGTTCCGCTGACCTCTTGGGCTTTCAGTATCAAGTTCCTGCACTTTATACATTACAGGATTTAATGAGTTAATGATGTTATGATCTGCCAACACTGTTACAGGGTGCATCATTCTTTTAATCCAACTGCTGGCTCTTGATCTGCCACCAAACTCGCTGTTATTCTCTCTCGTCCGTTCAAAACGTGGCGAGGTTTTTATCTTCTCTTTAGATGGTCCTCCCTTTGTTCGCAATATTATCTTTTCGCTGCCTCGCATTTTATAGGCAGACATATTACCCAGTGATCCGGTAAATGTAAATCCGGGTTGTAGTGTAGCCATAGCTTTGGTTTTAGGTATATGATTTATGAAACACTATAAACCATCATCTATTAGTTAGGTTAACTTATAATAAATATTTTAATTATGCAAGAGAAAAATATAAACCATAGATATTCCGTGTTTTAATAGAGATGAAATATAGACGGGATATCTATGGCTTATTAATGTAAAAACGATGAAATAAGATTTAAGACAACTAACCCAAATAATAAAGGCCGGCAAGCCGGCCTTCGAGCTGTATCTAACGGTTAATGTTATTTCTTATCACCAACTTCTTTACCCGATTCATCTCTTATCATCTCTCTTTCTTCTTTTGATGCCGGATGATCGGAACTTCTTCTTTTATCTTCTTCATTTGTTTGATGATAGGTATCGCAGGAAAAATATGCCAATAGATACTGCCGTTTCAGGTTTTACTGCCTGATTTTTTACCGTACACTTCATATATCTGTAAAGGCTGAGACTTGCCTTTTACAGTTATCGGTTCCCAGGCTTTTACATCAACCAGTTCTGAAACTTCTTCATACACTGTTTCACTGATCAAAATGGTATTAGGATCATCTTTGGTAAGTGCTTCTATTCTTTTAGCTGTGTTTACATTATCGCCGGTAACACAGAATTCTATCTTCTCATCAGAACCCAGAGTTCCGGTGATCACTTCACCGGCATTGATGCCGATTCCAATCTTCAATGGTTTATCAGTAAATTCTTTACAAAGTTCATTTACTGTTGAAAGCTGGTTCATCATCTCCAATGCACAAAAAACAGCATTGCGTTCGTATTGCGGAAAGGAAAATGGCGGACCGAAGATGGCAAAAATCTCATCACCTACATACTGAACCACTACCCCACTAAATGTTTTAATAACATCAGACATCACAGTGTAAAATGCATTGAGAATAGCTACCGCATTTTTTGCAGGAACATCTTCTACCAGTGATGTGTATCCACGAATATCACAGAAAAGAATGGCGCAGTATTTTAATTCCGCATCATCAAAACCCGGACTGTTTGCATGAAGATGTTGTGCAATTACTTCAGGAGGAACAAAACGGGAAAACAATTTCAAAATCTTATCCTTTTGTTCAATCCTGTGTTGCAGATCTTTCAATAAACCTGCATTCAATTGCTGTAGTTGCTGCTTTTGTTTTTTTAATTCCATCTGAACAACGATCTGCTTAGCCATTGTATCCAAACATTCCAGTTGTTCTTCAGAAAGCATTTTAGGTTCACGGCCCATTACGCATAATGTGCCCAGTTTATTTCCATCTGTAGCAATTAAAGGAGCACCGGCATAAAATCGAACATTGGGGTAGTTTGTTACCAAAGGATGATTCTTAAACCTTGAATCTAATAGTGTATCGGGAATTTCCATAATGGCATCTCCCTTAATGGCATAAGAACAAAAGAATTCTCTCGGGGCTTCATTATCATTCCAACCCACCTTGCTCTTAAACCAAAGCCTGTCACGGTCTATTAAACTAATCAAAGCAATAGGTGCTTCACAGATGTGTGCGGCTACTTTTGCAATTCTGTCATATTCTGCATCAGCATCGGTGTCCAATACCTCCAGTTCATATAAAGATTGAAGCCTTTCCTTCTCCTTCTTCAACTCCTCAAAAAGCAATAATGGTGAATTCATAAAATTATCCTTCTTACAACCCTTTACTGTTGCTTAAACAAATTAAACGCCATGTTTTTTAAATGGTTTTTATACAAAAGTTAAGTTTAACAAGCTGAATTTTGTTGATTTAATACATTCGGGAATGCCAAAACCCTTTTACATTCTTATTACCGCCTTTCTTAGTTTCTCTACTAACACCTTTGCCCAGGTTATTGAAGGTACGGTTACTGACACTACGGGAAAACCGATGGCATTTGCCACTATTAAACTTGGTGATACAAAACAAGGAAAAATGGCTGATTTGAAAGGGAACTTCAGATTAATAGCAAATAGTTCTTTTGATTATATAACTGTTTCTCATCTTGGATATAAGCCAAGAAGAATTTATATAAATGAGTTTGTTACTTCTCAACCAATGATCATCATACTCGAATTTGCAGATGCTGATCTTGAAGAGGTGGTAATTAAAAACTCAACCAGTAAAATAAAACGCATTCTCAGCTCAGCCATCAACAACAGGAACAGGAATAATCCTGAAAAATACGATTGGTACCAATGTAATGTTTACTATAAAACTGTAGTGAATTTTACTGCAGATTCAACAGCGATTGATACTACTGATGCGGTTGAAGTGAAAGATGCTAAAGACACTAAAGAGGTTGTAGAAGAGTTTAACTACGACAAGCATTTTTTTATGACGGAGAATTTCAGCAGGAGAACCTGGGAAAGACCGCAAAAATTACAGGAAGAAGTATATGGAACAAGAATTTCCGGTTTTAAAAGAGCCTGGTTCAGTTCATTTGTAACAGATGTATTGCCTTTTCATGCATACAACGATTTCCTTACATTCAATGGCAAAGACTATCATAACCCTTTAAGTAATGGTCTGCACCAAAGATTCAATTTTAGATTGGAAGATGAGATACTTCAGGGCACAGATACAGTGTGGCAGATAAGTTTTACACCTAAGAGAAATGCAGAACATCTTAGCGGGAGTTTATTTATCAGCTCAAGATTTTTTGCGATCACCAATCTTAAGGCACAACATTATGATTCTTCATTAAAAAGAATGGTTGGTATAGAACAACAGTACACATTAAAGGATGATAAATGGTTTCCTGAACAATTAAATTACTTTATTAAATGGCAAAACTTCATGCATCAGCCAATAGAATTGGCCATGACAGGAACATCACTCATCGATTCTATTTCTTTTGTGAAAGATAAAAAGTTTAGGTTCGATAAAGCCCATACAGCCAAACTTAAACCGGGAGCTGATGAATTAACAGATGCTGAGTGGGAGAAACTAAGACCTACTCCGCTTGATGCAAAAGAAGACAGAACCTACCAGTTCATGGATAGTATCGGAAACAAAAATGGGTTCGATAAAATGCCAAGGTTGTTTGAAAAATTATCTGAAGGATATTTTCCATGGAAGAAAGTTGATATTGATCTGCAAAGGATCTATAGCTTCAATAAATATGAAGGACATCGTTTAGGTTTTGGCCTGAGAACTAGTGATAAAATTTCCAGGAGGTTTTCAATTGGTGGATGGTTTGGTTATGGAACAAAAGACAAGAACCTGAAATATGGTGCATGGGCTGAGCTATATGCTGACCGTTACAAAGAATTTACTGTAAAAGCCAGTTACAAAAAAGACCTGCAAGATCCTGGCAGATTACAGGTACACCAGGAATTAGACAGGAATTTTCTGAGAAGGTTTTTACTTGGAAGAGTAGATAAAATCGAGACCTATTCACTCGAAGTAAATAAACGACTGGGTTATTGGAATACAGGCCTCAGCATCGTTTCTGAAAAAATTATTCCGCAGTATAATTATACACTCACTCATTCAGGCAAGAGCTGGCAATCTTTTGAATCGAAAGAAGTGGTGCTTAATATTCGTTATGCGTATGCAGAAAGAATGTCTCCCATTATGGGTAAATATTATTCAACCGGTTCAAAGTTTCCTATATTTTATAGCAAGATCAAGGTTGGACAAATTAATACTGACAATAATTATATACATGCCATTGCCGGGGTGAAATGGCAGAAGCACATCAACCGTTTTGGTAATGAACAATTCTTGTTATTGGCAGGAGGTGTTTTTAGTAACAAGGCATTACCACTAAGTAAATTATTTGCCGGCAATGGTTTTCTGATAGATCAAAATTCTATTTATGTTTTTGGCGGGATGCAAACCATGTTGCCTTATGAATATTATTCAGACCGGTTTATAAATTTTTACTGGAAACACGATTTTGATTTTAAACTCTACAATCAAAAGATCACGAAAGGTCTTAGCAGTTCACCTTTCCTGGGGCTAGGTTATAATGTTCTGGTTGGTAAGCTGAAGAATGCAGATGCTCACAAAGGAGTAAGTTTTTCTATTCCTGACCAGGCTTACCACGAAGTTGGAATGATGTTAAACAGGATTGTTAGAATGAAAGTGATGAGCATGTACCATGTAAACCTGAATGCAGGTTATTATTATCACTTGAAAGGAAGCTTCAATCACAAGCAAAATGGAAGATTTGTGTTTGGAATAGGAGTAGATCTGTAGTTGAGGAATATTTTCAGCAGTTTGGTAGTTGAATCTGGCTGAATAATGATAAGAACGTACAAGTGAGTCCCGAATAACTCGGGAGAACCTGTCACAACAGGTGTTGATGCATGCATTTTGGCTGGTTTACAAACTATTTTCTTTAATGGAGCGGTTTTTGACTACCATAAGTATCTCACTTAAATTACACCTATGAATTTTTATTCTAAAGATGATATGATTTTCCAGGATTATGATTGGACTACTGCAGAAGATTCTTCCAAGTTAAACGGCACCCCAGATCGTAATCTTTTTATATCTACCGAAGGCAATGAAGTGCTTTACATGATCAATTGCCTGATGCAGGAAACCAATTTAACTTTAAAAGAAGACGGTGAGGTGATTGAAAAACTCATCCATGATAAACTACCTATTGGCAAACAAAGCCAGGTTACTGCAAAAAGATGGTTACAGGAAAAGTTACAAACCATACCTAATGAAAGAGTATTGTAAACTCAATTGAATTATTCTTTCGTTTCACTTCTTTTCATTTCACTGCAGGAATGATAATTTTCTCTACAATTTTTCTGAAATATAATTGTGTAAAGTTGTAATGAAGGGCATCTTGTTTAAAAGATTCCGTTCAGATAATGCCTTTCAATTTTTGGCACGGCGTTTTAAATAGATACATAGAACGGTTTTATTAGTAGGACGAATTAAAAACAAACACTATGCTTACGGCTTTACTTTTATTAGCGATATTTTTTGGTCTTGTGCAGGAAGTGAAGATCTCTAAACTAAGAGCGGTACCTTTTAACTACAGAGGAAAAAAAGGCACAAAAAGATCTGCTTTAGTAACGATACCGGGTAAGTCAAAATCTTAATAATATTTTGCAATATGCAAAAAAGTGATTGGTCATGTGATCAGTCACTTTTTTTATTTACTGATGGCACAAAACTCGCAGCATATATGTAAAACACATCTATGAATACGAAAAACGATAACCGTTTTGAAAGCAAGAATGAGCCTTCAGGTAATGAAAGCAGACCTTCTTCACCCACTTCAACCACAGCAGATAATGCGAGTGTGTATCAACAACCACCATTAGAAGATGCTACAAAAAATGGTAAGGCAGATAAGATGGATGAAAATTCTACAGAAGATAGAAAACATACACCCTGATGCTGCTTGGCTTAAAAATTGGGATTTCAAAAACTAAATATTTGAATATGAAACCAATGATCAATTACCTGAGACTGATATTCGCAGTATTAGTTCTCACATTAACCCAAACCATCACGTTTGCACAGGAAAGTTCAGGTGGTGGTACTACAAGCACAACACAGGTTGAAATAACAGCTGATACCGGAAACTGGTTTAGCAATAACTGGCTCTGGGTAGTAGGTGTTATTGTATTTATTATTCTTCTTTTAGCTTTAATGGGTGGAGGAAGCAGAAGCAGCAGAACAACTACAGTGGTTCGTGAAGATACAGGTGGTGTAGGAAGAGTAACAAGAACTACAACAGTTGATGATGATATCTGATCCTAAAACTTTGTAGATAAAGAGAAAGCCTCACTATGTGAGGCTTTTTTATTTCCTTACTTCTGTTCTTTTCTTAAACGTTCAACCAAATGATCAGGTGCTGAAATAAGATCACTTTCTTCGTAATTACTTCCTGTACCACTGATGGCTAATGGCTCCCCTGGTTTTAATTTATCCTTGTTCTCTCGCTGCACCTGTTTAATATTCCTGCTTGAAGAATTGCCATGATCATTATGATTTCTATCGCCTATTTTTTTGTCTGTATACATAATCGTTTGTTTACAGTATTAGTACAAGCATTACACCACCACCACAATATAATCTAAAAGCTTTCTTAAAGCAGCTGAGATTTTCCGGTTGAAAATATTAAATCGTATTTTGTTGTATGCCCAAGAAAAGTGCAGGAATCGTTGCATACCGTTTTAATAAAAGCCGGTTAGAAGTTTTGCTGGTGCATCCTGGTGGACCTTTCTATGCTAAGAAAGATGAAGGAGTATGGAGCATTCCAAAAGGAGAATTTGAAGACGGTGAAGATGCTTTATCTGTTGCCAAAAAAGAGTTCACTGAGGAAACAGGTAATATCATCATCAATGAAAATTTCATTGAGCTTTCTCCTGTGAAATTAAAGAGTGGAAAGATCATTTCAGCCTGGGCAATAGAAGAAGATTTTGAACGATGCTTTATCAGTTCCAATCTCTTTGAAATGGAATGGCCACCAAGATCAGGAAAGAGGCAAAGCTTTCCCGAAACAGATAAAGCAGAATGGTTCAATCTAAATGAGGCAAGAATAAAAATACATCCTGCACAACTTCCTTTAATTAATCAGTTAGTAAGCATTCTACAAGCGAAAGACTAAGTTTTATTCCTTCCGTTGCTTAAAAGATAAAAAGTAGAAAAGATCAACACTCCTACCATAGCAATTGCTGCGATCTTTTTAGCATCCACAGGTGCTGCATCAGGAATATACACTACACCTTCTTCATTGGAAAGTGCAGCTTCATTTACATATCGGCCTTTAGATGGCTTTGATTGAATATCAAAATTCAATATTAAGTTTTGCAGATCATCTTGTAATGATGGGCCTGACATTGGTTTACCATGACCGGAAGCAATTACAGAAGGTTCGAGATCGCTCAACAATTTTGCTGAACGATATGCCGCATCCCAATCAGTTGTAAAGTATTTTGGTGGACCATTTAATTCTCTTTTCTGTGTCATTACACTCAGGGCAGATTCCTGTTTAGTTGTAACCAGTGCATCACCTGAGATCAGTACACGATCTTCTTCCCTGAAGAGGCTTATATGTCCTGGAGCATGACCTGGTGTATGAACATATCTCCACTCCGGAAGATTTGGAACCAATCCTTCTTCTGATAAAATATTTAATCGGCTGGTTATATCAATTGGTTTTTTAGGATACATAAAAGAAAGGCTTGCCATCATTCCACCACCTACTGTAGGATCTGGTGGAGGGTAACTGGATCTTCCTGTCAAATATGGTCTTTCTAAAAAATGTGCAAACACAGGAACATCCCAATCTTCTGCTAGTTGTTGAACAGAACCCACATGATCGAAATGACCGTGTGTAAGAATGATACATTGTGGCTTGCTGTCTTTTCCAAAGATCATAGCAGCCATTTGTTTTATCTTTTTACAACTCCACTTCAAACCTGCATCTACCAGAACCCATTCATCCGGTGCTCTTTCAGAAGAGATCATGTATATGTTTACGAAAGTATCTTTCATGCCGAATACATGAGGAGCAACAGTAAATATGTCGAGATTGGTTTGCTTTTCTGCTGTTTGCATAGATGAGATTTGGAATAGATGCAACTAAAATTATTCCATCAATTAAAAAGAATGTTTGCACCGGCTATATCTCAATGGTCATCGTCCGTTGTGTCAGGTTCTCCCGACTTATTTGGGACTCACTTGTACATTCGTAGTAAAGAGGAGCTTTTTTTCAAACACAAAGAACACAATGGCTTTCACTGAGAGCACAGAGAATGCTTTGTGACCTCTGTGTTTTATTCCTCTGTGAATCTCTATGTTATAATACCTTTTTTGTTAAACACAAAGAACACAATGGCTTTCACTGAGAGCACAGAATGCTTTGTGACCTCTGTGTTTTATTCCCCTGTGAATCTCTATGTTATAATACTTTTTTGTTAAACATAAAGAACACAATGGCTTTCACTGAGAGCACAGAGAATGCTTTGTGACCTCTGTGTTCTTCCTCTGTGATCTTTGTGTTTATTACCTGTCGATTAAAGAACCATCAGTACAAGAGTGCGACGCAACAGCAGCTTCATTATTGATCTATAGCTGAAACCCATAATATTTACTTAACAAAGCATACTGAAAAATAAAATGTGTTTGTATGTTTTTCCGCCTATCTTTGTGCCGTTAAATTGAGTTTTTTGCATCTGGTTATTGAACGATTTTATCTGCTACGCATTTTCTGCTAATAGTTAGTCTTCTTTCCCATTGCGGTTCTCAAGATCTTTTTAAATTAATAGTACACAAGAACATGAACATTTATGTTTCAAACTTGAGCTTCAACGTACAGGATGAAGACTTAAGAGAATTTTTTGCAGAGTACGGAGAAGTTACATCTGCTAAAGTAATTACTGACAAATTCACTAACCGTAGCCGTGGTTTCGGTTTCGTTGAAATGAGTGATGATGAAGCTGCAAGAAAAGCTATCGCTGAATTAAACGGCGGTGTTGTTGAAGGCAGAACTATCAACGTTACTGAAGCTAAACCAAGAGAAGAAAGACCTGCTGGAAACGGTGGTGGCGGCTTCAAAAAGCGTTCTTTCTCTAATGACAGAGGTGGAAACAATGGTGGCGGTGGCAGATGGTAATATTTGTTAGCTACAAAATACTAGGGAGCAAGTTGCTCCCTTTTTTGTTGTATTATCTCGCTGAAATCGCAGAAGCTGCAGAAAATACAATTATATATTCAATGATCTCAGCTTATTCTGCAAGAATTATTTATTAGAAACAGCGATTACATTATTAATAAATCCCTGTAAGTTTTCATAAGTGATCTCTTTTTCAAACAAGTTATCATTCACCAGGATTGCAGGAACGTTTTTAATTCCTTTCTCTACAGCGTCCATCAGATCACCACGTACAGACCAGGCATATCTTCCGTTTACCAATTCGTCAAAGAATTTTTTATTGGTCAGACCAATTTCTTTTGCATAACTCTTCAGGCTAATCAGGCCAAGACTTTTCCTGTTTTGAAATAACAGATTATGCATTTCCCATAACTTTCCTTCCTGTGCTGCAGCTACTGCAGCCTCTGCAGCTTTCATTGCTCTCTGGTGTATATTGCTAAGTGGAAAATGACGGATATTCAATCTTACCAGTTCTGCGTTATTTTCAAAGATTGATTTCACTACTTCATTGGCAGAAACGCAAGGAAGACTTTCATAGTCTACATAAAACTTTATTGTAAGTGGTGCGTTTTTATTACCAATAAAAACATTTTCCGGTTCTATAATTTCTTTTATGTTCTTCGATACGGCCATAACTATATATTGGTTTACAAGAAAAATGCCTCATTGCTGAGGCATTGTTTTATTTAGCTTCTGCAATATCATTTCGAAAGACAA
This sequence comes from Bacteroidota bacterium, assembly GCA_023386555.1. Taxonomy (GTDB): domain Bacteria; phylum Bacteroidota; class Bacteroidia; order Chitinophagales; family Chitinophagaceae; genus JAEZDC01. The sequence goes on from JAEWJK010000011.1 coordinate 12,861, forward strand.
CCACACCATCAAATACATCGATCAATACCGGGTGATTTTTATCTACATCTCCTGCCAGTATTTTTTTACTGAGCTGATTAATGATCTCTTTCTGGATCAAACGTTTTAATGGTCTTGCACCAAACTGTGGATCATATCCATTCTCAACAAGATAGTCTAAGAGGTATTCGCTAAATTCAAGTTGCATTCCACTCTGGCTGAGCATATTCCTTAATTGTTTCAGCTGAATGTTAATGATACCCCTGATCTCGTTTTTCATTAGAGGCTGGAACATGATTACCTCATCAATCCTATTTAAAAACTCAGGACGAATCGTTTGACGAAGTAAATTCATCACTTCATTCCTGGTAGCATCCACAATTTCATCCAGATTCTTCTCACTAACATCTTCAAATCTTTCTTGTATAATATGACTACCGATGTTACTCGTCATAATGATAATGGTGTTCTTAAAGTTCACTACACGACCTTTGTTATCTGTCAGTCTTCCATCATCTAACACCTGCAGTAAAACATTCCATACATCAGGATGTGCTTTCTCAATTTCATCCAGTAACACTACACTATAAGGCTTTCTTCTCACAGCTTCTGTAAGCTGACCACCTTCATCATAACCAACATAACCTGGAGGAGCACCAACTAAACGGGAAACTGTATGCTTTTCCTGGTACTCACTCATGTCAATCCTGGTCATCATGCTTTCATCATCAAACAAAAATTCAGCAAGTGCTTTTGCCAATTCTGTTTTACCTACACCGGTTGTTCCAAGAAAAATGAATGAACCAATTGGCTTACGAGGGTCACTTAAACCTGCACGGCTTCTTCTTATTGCATCGGCAACAGCGGTAATGGCTTCATGTTGACCTACTACCCTTTCATGCAAATGATCTTCAAGCTGCAACAATTTTTCTCTTTCACTTTGTAACATTCTTGTAACCGGAATGCCGGTTGCCTTCGCTACATTTTCTGCAATGTCTTCTGCATCTACTTCTTCTTTCAACAATCGTTTCTCACTGATCTCATCTAATTCAAGCGAAAGATCTGCAATAATCTTTTCCTGCTCTTTCACTCTTCCATACCGTATCTCTGCAACTTTACCGTAATCACCTTCACGTTCTGCTCTCTCAGCAGCAAGCTTTAGGTTTTCAATTTCAGCTTTGGCATTCTGTACTTTTTCAACCAATTCTTTTTCCTGCTGCCATTTGGCTTTATAGGTATCTCTTTCCACCATTAGATTACTGATGATGGTATTCAGTTCTTTCAGCTTATCATCGTCATTCTCTCGCTTGATGGCTTCTCTTTCAATCTCGAGTTGGCGAATTCTTCTTTCCAGTTCATCCAGCTCTTCAGGCATGGAGTTCATTTCAAGGCGAAGCTTGGCAGCACTTTCATCAATGAGATCAATTGCTTTATCAGGCAAAAATCTATCGCTGATGTATCTTGTAGAAAGCTCAACAGCAGCAATGATGGCTTCATCTTTAATACGAACATGGTGATGTGATTCATAACGATCTTTCAATCCACGAAGAATAGAGATAGCATCTTCAACAGAAGGTTCATCAACAACTACTCTTTGGAAACGACGCTCCAGTGCTTTATCTTTTTCGAAATATTTTTGATACTCATTAAGTGTAGTTGCACCAATAGCTCTGAGTTCTCCTCGTGCTAATGCAGGTTTTAAAATATTCGCCGCATCCATTGCACCTTCACCACCACCAGCTCCAACAAGTGTATGTATCTCATCGATGAAGAGAATGATCTCTCCATCACTTTTTGCTACTTCGTTGATAACAGCTTTCAATCTTTCTTCAAACTCTCCTTTGTATTTAGCCCCGGCAATTAATTGACCCATATCTAAAGCATAGATGATCTTGCTTTTTAAGTTTTCCGGAACATCACCATTCACAATTCTCATAGCTAAACCTTCAGCAATCGCTGTTTTACCTACACCAGGTTCACCAACAAGAATCGGGTTATTTTTTGAACGACGTGACAGTATGTGTAAGGTTCTCCTGATCTCTTCATCTCTGCCGATCACAGGATCAAGCTTACCTGATCTCGCTAATTCAATCAGGTTCTTCGCATATTTCTGTAAGGAATTATATTGTTGTGATTGCGTTTGAGAATTAACTGTTGATCCCTTACGCAAATCTTTTACTGCAGCAATCAATCCTTTTTCAGTTAAGCCAGCGTCTTTCAGGATCTTTGCTGTATCATCTGAACCTTGAGTGATAGCAAGCAATAAATGTTCAGGATTGATGAATTCATCGCCGAATGATTTTAAAGATGCATTGGCTCGTAATAATACATTGTTTAATTCACGTCCAACCATTTGAGCAGGATCACCGGAAGATTTTGGAAGACGGTTGATCGATTCTTCCAGTTTATCCTGTACCCATTGCACATTTACATTGTTTTTCTTTAACAGAAATTCAACTGAAGAATCATCATCAGACAATAAAGCCTTGAGCAGGTGATTTGTTTCTATGTTTGGATTACCCGCATTGAAAGCAAATTGCTGTGCAGCCTGGATTGTTTCCTGGGCTTTGATAGTATAGTTATTTAAATTCATGATCTGTCATTTTTAAGCCTTTAACTACCATTGAATAAAATCAGATAAGACAGCGAAGTATGAAATTTCGATTCTTTATACAAGTTTAAACAATGGGTAAAACGCTATAGTTTGTAACAAAGTACATTTATCTCAAACCATTCACCAATGCTAAAAATCAGGAAGCAATGTCAGCTTTAACTAAAATTAACTGCATCAAAGTCAGTGCCGCAGCAGAAATACTGCTATTAATTCAGGTCTCTCAATTAAGAAATAAAAAAGCCTCTGAACAGAGGCTTGGAAATATTTGGAAGAAAAAGTTACTCCTTTTTAACTAACACAACCTTACTTCGGTCGGTTTTGTAAATATCATCCATGTATTTTGCAAATGCCGGGTAATCTGAAACAGGGTAATCACCTTCATAAGATTCATTTGTACGAAGCACATTAATGGTATTATTGCTTACACTAAAACTGATTTTGTATTTTCCCCATTTTTCGTTGAGTGAAACATCTTTTGGTAAGGTTTCTATGGTATAACCTTCAGGAATACTTATGCTAATTGTATCAATATCTCGCTGGCTTATTGATAAACTGATATTGAATCTTCTTGGTTTATCCGTTGGCAACCGCTCATTTGATTTATTGAGAAGGTTAGGCTGGATGAATAAACGTTTGCCCGTAATTGATGCATAGCCTGTAGCATTGAGTTTTATATGTTGATCAATCAAAGGCAACTTCGCTTTGGTTTCGGTATATTCACATTGCTCTACTTTAAAAGTAGGCAGATGAATCGTTGCATTAAGGTATTTTTCTTTTTGCTGAGGTGTATAATTATGTACAACAAAATGTAACTGATCTTGCTGAATACCTGTATACCTGGTTTTTATATCAGCTTTAAGATTTCCCTCAATATCCACCTCAGCATTAATTCTTCTTAATTGCTGGTTTTCATTGAGTCCATAATAAGGTGTACTTACGAGATAACCACCATCTTCTTTTATTAATAACGCCTTACGGTTACCGGTGAATGAACCCATATAGCCAGAGCTTTCTGTTTGACTGGTACATTCCAGCCACACAGTGTCTTTTCCATTCATTCCCGGAACACACATCACCTCATGATTAAACTGATTGGAAGGAAAATCTTCAATAACCGGGGGTATGCTATTATCGCCACGAATGATCACAGGATAAGCGTCTATACCAGCCTCTTTCAAAATACTTACCATGTAATTTGATAAGGCTTTACAGTCTCCATACTTTTTCGATGCTACATAAGAAGCTTCGAAAGGTTGCAATCCACCAATTCCCAATTGAATACTAATGTATCGGGTGTTTCTCTGCATATATTCATACAAGATCCTGATCTTTTCATCTCTGTCGTTAATACCTGCAGTAAGCTGGCGAATTTCCTGCTTTATGTTTTCAGGCAGATCATTTCGTCCGGCATGCAACTGGTAAATATATTTGCCGAAATTATTCCAGGTACTCATATTTCCCTTGTAACCTCCATATTCAAATTCAGATGGAGCCAGTAAAACTGTAGGTAAAATTTTAGACCAGTGAGCCAAATAATTTTCACTTTCAACGGCTCGTTGATTTTTAAATTCCCACTGATAAGTACTATTCTTTTCAGTGTTTGAAATAAGTGGCTGTGTGTTCAGGTTTAGTTGTTTGTATCTGACCTGATAACCTGCAGGAGCTTCAACAATATATCTGCTGTATTCTACACTGAAATTATTGCGTGAAACAGGCATCCACGGATCAAGGCCAAACATGCCGATCTTCTCTTCTTCACTTTCAAATTTTACAGTGAAAGGATAAGAATCATGAGTAAACGTATAAACTTTGTAGCGGGTATCTTCAATAAGACTAATATCACTGGTTCCTGTCCAATCCTGTATATCTTTTTTCTTTACGTTCTTTAACTCTTTTCCTTCCGCATTATATAAAGTGCCATCAATTGAATTAATCTCATTAAACTTATTATAAACAGCAGCGAAAGTGGCAAACCCTTTTGCCTTCTCATTAAGGATAGTAATTACATATGTATGCTTAACAACAGCTTTTCCGGGGGATTTGATAATAACCTGTATCTCCTCAAAACGCTTTACGGCATTTGCATTTTCCTTTAATGAGTCAGGTATAAGACTGTAATTGTACTTCTGCGAGATAGCTGTAAATGAGGTTAGCAAAACAGCAATTAATAGTGATGTTCTCATACGTTCTATTTGGCTTTTTTTAGAACAACCTGCTCACTGTGTTTTTTTACAATAAAAGCATAAAAGTCACGAAGTGTTGCGTAATCTTCGGGCAGGAAATTAGCTTTATTAAGTATTATTTTACTACGAAGCTGAATTTTTGAACCACTTCCATTAATAATGTATTCAAACATACCTTCATCTTCATTCAGCTTGATTCTAGCCGACTTTGGCAGTTCATCTATCACATATCCTTCAGGTACATCCATATTAAGAATAAAGGTTTCATTTCGTCTGTAAGGCATTTCAATTGGATATAATCTCTCGACAGATTTGAAAGGATTTTCTTTTTCTGTTTCAGAAAATAAAGGAGTGATGTATAAAATATCTTCATCAATCGGGAATCTGAAGTCGTACTTAACACTAACAGGGTAGTCATTATTCTTAAGAGAATCAAGTGAAGGATTTTCAAGGGTTACTTCGAATGGGTATTTCTTCTTAAGTGATTTAAAAAAATCTTCCTGTGTTTCTTTTGCAATTTTTTCTCTCAGATCAATTGATTCATAATATCCAAGTGAAGATGCGAAGGCTCCCGAAAACTGATCTCCTTCCACAGCTAAAAAAACGGTGGTTAGTTTATTTTCAATCAACGAATCTGCAGTAAGGCTGATAAGTACCGGTTGCTCATCAATAACTCTTGCACTGCCATTATAGCAACGTGCAGGAAGTTTATTGAAAGCATTTTTTTTATCTGATGCGTCGAGAAGGAATGTTTGGGTGTTAGTTTCAATTCTTGTAACCAAATAATCAAACTGGTCAAGAATCGGATAAACCTCGTAAGGTTTGCCATGTTTCCTGGTGCTTAATAAAACCGGGTTAGTTTTATAGCCAGCTTTGTGATACATGGCAGTAAGTAATAAATTAATATCACCACGATTACCTTTTCGTTCATTGAAAGTTTTCTTTAAATTCTGGGAAAGTAAAAGACCACCGCTGGTACATTCAAAATTGTCACGAACGTAATGATAGATTTTTTTTACCTTTTCCTCATCTGAAGTAACACCTTCTATCAATTTCGCAAGATCATCTTTCATCCAGTTATTAGCTTCGAATATTGGTGCACCAAAATTTTCATTTTTCAGTAATGTCTGAGCTGTATGATACCAATCTTTTATAATCGGTATAGGTGTCTGTTGTGGGTAATTGATACTAAGCAGATAAAAATTAATCTGTGCAACATAATTATCAAGTGTTGTTGTATAACTCTCTTCTTTTAAAGCTGGAAGATTGTTCATAGCCCATATACGTCTTGTATTTACAGCATTGTATGAGAACATTCCTCCACCACCTCCTGAATAATTGGCTACGATACTATAAGACTGATTATTGGTTTCCTGTTTTTGAATTGCATATTGATATTGATGTCGGGGAACAGGAAGAAAATTATAAAGATCCGGAACCGTTACATCGTACTCACTCCACAATGTTGGATATTTTGTATCCTGGAAAACCCAGGCTTGCAGGTTTTGTTCAAAAGGAGAAATAACGGTGTATTGATACTCGATTATAGAACCTTCTTTCAATGCAGGAAATGTAAATTTCTTTACATAATAACCCTTAGTTACTTTATCCTTAAAAATAGAAGACTTATCAATCTTCACTTTTTCAACTTTGCCATTCTCCAGGTTATATGTAACAGCTTCAAGCTTTTTTAATTCATCTTCTAACTTGTTCCCTACATAAAAAGGAATCTCTACTGTAGCTTCATCAAACCCATTCTTATTCATGAGCCTGACTCTCCGATGATATTTATAGATTATATTAAATCCACCAATGTTATCACTTTCATACTCAGCTTTCATATAATCGAATAATATTACTGCATGTGCACTACTGTCGATACTATAAGCTGTTGGTGCAAAGTCCTCTGGACTAATACTGCCAAATTTCATTTCAGGTCTTGAAGCATTGGATTGTGAAAGACAAACGTAAGTGGTTAGAACAAAACAGATCAATAGGTTAGTTTTTCTCATGGCATAAGGTTTTACAAAAAAAGTTTTAATAACAACCTTTTTTTAAATATAGATTTAGTTTTGGCAAAAAACAAATTTGAGTTCACTGGAAAACTCGATGTTCATTAAAAAAGCTGCAGCAGATCTGGGCTTTTATCAATGTGGTATTTCCAAAGCTACATACCTTGATGAAGATGCCAAAAGATTAGAAGCATGGCTAAATAATTCTTTTCATGGCAGCATGAAATATATGGAGAATTATTTTGATCTAAGGGTTGATCCATCCAAACTTGTTCCTGGAGCTAAGTCTGTAATAACACTACTGCAAAATTATTATCCCACTGAACAGCCTAATGAATCACCAGTCAAGATATCAAAATATGCCTGGGGTAAAGATTATCACGAGGTGATCAAAGGAAAATTGAAAGAGTTTATGTTTCGCATCAATGAAAGTATCGGAGCCATTAACGGAAGAGGTTTTGTTGATTCGGCACCCGTACTTGAAAGAGCATGGGCAACAAAGAGTGGCCTGGGATGGATTGGAAAGAACGGAAATATGATAACAAAAGAATCGGGTTCATTCTTTTTTATTGCAACATTGATAGTAGATATTGAACTGGAGTATGATGATCCCTTTGCAAAAGATTATTGCGGAAGTTGTAGAAGATGTGTTGATGCTTGTCCCACAAATGCCATACTTGAAAATAAAGTTGTGAATGGAAGTAAGTGCATTTCATATTTCACTATTGAATTGAAAGATTCATTGATACCGGAAGAAATGGCTGGCAAATTTGATAACTGGATGTTTGGTTGTGATGTTTGCCAGGATGTTTGTCCCTGGAATCGTTTTAGTAAACCTAACAATGAAATTGATTTTACACCTATTCCAGAAATACTAAATCTTTCAACGAAAGAATGGGAAGCACTGACAGAAGAATCATTCAAAAGGATATTTAAAGATTCGCCGCTTAAAAGAAGTAAATGGCAGGGAATACAAAGAAATTTAAAGTTTATCCAAACATTCCCTGCCAAAGATTAGAAAATAACTTTTACGCAAAGATCAATCCTTTGTAAATTATACTGCAAGGTCTTTTCTGTTAAGTTATTACCTGGTTGAGGCCATGGATCCCATAATCTCTCACTATATTTTTCGGTTAGTGATTTATAACTCCACGATATAATTGTTGCAAATCTAACATCCTTGTTAGCATTAAATAAAATACCTGTTCCTGCTTTAAAAAACATTCCTTTTTTAAATGTAGATTGAGTTGTTTGCCACCAATTTAACCGATGATCCTTTTGTTCCTGTGTAAGCCAATCAATGTTCAATCCTCCTGCGAGTTGAATGAGAGGTCTTATTTTTTTATTTGAAAACTCTTTCCTGATCTCTGCAAATACAGGTATTGTTCTGAATCTATAATAGTCCACTCCTGCTCCTGCTCCTAAGAACCAACCTTTGGCAGTGAGACCATGAGAAGTATTTATGAAAGCGTTGGTTTCAAAATTTCCATTAGTAACTCCGGCTTCAATATTACCAGTATATTTTTGGGCTTGAGTTAAATTTGTACATAACAACATCACCCATAGAATAGCGTACTTCATATTAATTCCTGGTTGATATTTTACTTATAATCTTTATATCATTAATATTACTGTAATCAACAAAGTATAATCCGTCTTTGGCAACAGTTATTGCAATATTGTTCACAGCAATAACATCATACGTTTCCATTCCGCCTAAAGTCTTAACTGTAGTAATATTATTTACATTCTGTGTATTTAAAACTCTTAATCCAGCTACACCATCACAAAGAAAAATGTGGTCAGCATCCTTAGACAACCCAAAAGGATTAGTGAATGGATATGTTTTAACTAATGAAGGGCTACTGAGATTCGTAATATTTACAACATCCATCTGGTTGTTTGGACCTGCACAAAATGTACCTGTACGTAAAGTTACATAAGCATAGGTATCATCCACAATTACAGGATCACAAGCTGTGGCATGAGTAAACATGCCGGTTTTAACCGGGAAATCAGGATTCGTTACTGAAAATATATGCATGCCGTTCATTGAACCAACAAACAAATTGTTCTTAAAGGGATAAATTGTTTCAATATTACCTGCACCTGCTGAAAGACTTCTTACAAATACAGGATCAGCTGCATTGGTTACATTAAACACTTTTAATTCCCAGGTTGAAACTGTATAAAGCCTGCTGTTCATTAAACCAAATCTTGCCATAGAACCTGCTTGTCCGGCAGAACCTGAAGAACCTGCTACTCCTCCTGATTGTGCATTTGCAAATGGACTGAACCTGATAATACTTTGATCCCAATTAATATCTCCTTTGTGTTTGATTGTTGTATCAATTCTTTTCCAATCAGCAATCACCAGGCTTGTGTCTGGAATAAAATATTGCTGTGGAAAAACTTTGTCTTCGAAATTGACTGCTGTAATATTTAAAGGATTTGAAATGTCTAACGTAACAAGATCAGTATATTGATCTGCATATAAATAATTACCATTTACTGCTATATCAATATTTCCGGGAATATTTATAAAAGCAATACTTTTCGGTGAAGCAGGAGATGAATAGTCTATAATATGTATCCCACGATTTACATCATTCAAAAAAATATAATTACCTCTTACGAATATTTTTCCAGGTTGATGTATCACTTGTGAAGGACCACTTTTAATAGCTGCTCTTACCTCAGCCCGGGTCTTATAAACAGGACGATAGAATGTATATTTTTCTACGACAGTATCTTTAAAGCAACCCGTTAAGATGAATGCGGAAGAAGCAATTAATGCTATTGCAAAAAATGTTTTGATTTTCATATTAAGTAGTTTGAAAGGTTGATAACAGAACTTTAAAGAACGTTGCACTTACTTAAAAAAATAAGTTGCAGTTAAACCAAAGGACATTAAATGATTTTTATTAACAGGCTTCTTTTCGAATGAGCGAACTCCATAACGCAGATAAGGAGATAACTGCAGCAAGTTTCTTTTTGCAGAGGGAATTTCCGTTAGAAGTTGTACTCTTATGTGGGGTTGCCATATTCTATGATCGCTGATGAAATTATTTGTTTGAGAACTAAACTGGCTTGCGGCAGGTGTGTATTTCTGTTGGCTGAATTTTGATGCAAGTAAAAATTCGTTATCGATACCACCTCCCATACTTATTTTAAATTCATCAACTTGAGTAAGTTTAAAAGATAAACCTGTATATATATTCAGAAAATGAAGCTTGTGATCAGTAGTCATTCTTTCTTGCAAAACCGGTGAAGCAGAATCTTTATAAATTGAGGTAGCCGTTGAAAATTGCTGATGTTGATAGCCGATCGAAGATTGAAAAGAAATCTTTCGATTAATATCTTTTTGGGCTGCTAGTCCTGCACCCCAAAGAAAATTTCCAATATTGGTAGTTCTGCTATAGAAACTTGAGTTAAAACCTCCGGTTGCAGTACTATTAGGTATTGCATTAAATGAAACCCGGGAATAACCCGAAGATTTTTGCACAATATTTTTAACTGCGTTAGAAACTCCAATTTCAGCATTCAAGCCAAACTGCCAATTTTTAGATGATCTCTTTTTAGTGTTTACTTCTTCTGGAATTGCTTTCGTTGAAGCAGTATCATTTGAACTATTGGTCGTAGAAGCATTTATTAACTTGTCTTCTTTTACCTTCTGCGGTGAAATGGCAATTTGTGTTTCAGTAGTGTTTGAATTACTAACCTCTGGATTGTCTTTTGCTTCTACAAGTATGTGACCTTGTTTATCGGCATTACCTGGAATGATAACTTTTGTAACTGCTTTTGTTGGCTTAGTTGTTTTTAATGTGTGGGTTTTTCCCTTTTCATTATCAGCAAGATTTTTCTGTGCGGTTTTATCTGTATCTCCATCTGCTCCTATCATGCTATTTTGTTCGGCAATTTCATTTGCAGATGATGGCATATCTCTTGGTTTTTCATTCACGGTTTGAACCTGATTATTTAAAGCAATCTCTTTGTTATTATTACCTGAATATGTAAAAAAGAATATTCCTCCGGCAAGAACAAAAGGCAATAACCACCAGAAAATAAATCGTCTTTTCTTTTCTTTAGTTTTAATTGCATGCTTTACATTAGTCCACACATCAGCATGCGGTTCAAATTCTACCTCATCTAATAAGTTCTTAACCCTATGTTCGAAATTCTCAGACATAATTCACTTTTTTATTTTCCCCTGAAAACTTTTCCATCCAGGTAACAAGCAGGTTTCTTGCTCTCATGTATTGAGATCTGCTGGTGCTTTCATTAATGCCAAGCATTTTTCCTATTTCAACATGAGAGTAACCTTCTACGGCATAAAGGTTAAAGATGGTTTGATATCCTGCAGGTAGCTGTCTAACTAATTGTATTAATTCTTTAGCATTGAGTAATATTTCCGGATTATCATCACTAATAGGATGCAAAAACTCTTCCTTCATGATGAGTTCATCACGATAGGCCTGGTGCTTCTTTAAAAAATTCAGTGCAGCATTTACCATTATTTTTCGAACCCATGCACCTAATTCTCCTTCACCTTTAAACTGATCAAGATTTTTAAAAACTCGTATGAATCCTTCCTGCAATACGTCTTCAGCATCCTCCATCGATTTTGTATAGCGATAACAAACACCAAGCATTTGCTTTGCATATGTATCATACAACTGCTTTTGTGCAGTCTCCTCTCCACGAAGGCAAGCAGCTATTAATTTAGAGGTCTGATACATGTATGCTGCTGAGTTGACAAAGGATTTTTTGCAACCGTTGCACTACCCAAAAAATATTTTTTAGTGAGATTCCACCAGTAATTTCAGGTTTTCGAGGCTTTTCTCCATCGATCCTCCCCAAAGTTCATCTTTAGTGATGGATGCAAATTTCTCCCACGGATACCATCTCACTTTTTGCTCCATTTGCCACTGAACTGTGATAAGAGAATCTGGCGTGTGATGATCTATGATGCGGAATGATCCCTTCATTATGTTGGCAGCTGACCATTCAGTAACCAATGTAGAATCATTTTTTGAGGCAACGGTAATTACGGTAGGACCAATTGTAACAACATCTTTTTTGGCATCGTATAAGTGTTGTGTTTTATTTCCCTGGGCATCTGTCATCCAATACTGCCATTGTTTAAGTTGAAATAAGTTTTCTTTAATCTTATTAGATGATCCTTTTATATCAACAGCTCTTGATACAAGTATCTGTGAAGGCAACAAAGAGCTCATTGCAGTTAATATAATGAAGATGACGATGACACTTATTATTGCTAATTTTAAAAACCGCATGCTGATTTTTTTTACTGAATAGAATTACATCTGTACAAGAGTGCGACGCAAGGAACGATGAACAAAGAAATAATCGCTGACATCATTATTATTCCCATTTAAACACTTTTACTGCAACAGCGTAAACGATAATGCCCCAAATGATCAAAATACTCATTTCTTTCCAGCAGGATAACAAACCTGTTCCTTCAAAAGCAACATTACGCATAGCATCGTTAAGAGCAGTTAATGGCAAATAATTTATGATGGCTTGCAAACCTACAGGCAAAGCTGTTTTTGGAAAGAAAGTTCCGGATAAAAAATACTGCGGAAACATGAACAGATTAGCATAAATCGGTATCACGTTTTGATTCTTTGAAATACCGCTGATCACAAATCCGAAGCCCATAAAAACAATAAGCCCCAGAAAACTCAGCAGCATCATTTCAAGAAATGTAATAAAGCCATTTGCGAGGGTAAAATTGTAAGCGAAGTATCCAAATGCAATTAGTGCAACAACAGTTGTTAACTGGAAAATGACCCTGGCAATACCTTCTCCTAATACGATATAAGATTTTTTTATAGGTGTTGAATAAAGCCTTTTTAATACCAATGTTTCTTTCAGTGAATAAAAGGAAAAGGCGATCCCAAATATTGCAGCTCCGATCAAAGAAAAGCCGATCATTCCAGGCAAAAGAAAATCGATCTGTGTATATGCTCTTCCTTTAACCATTTCATTGCTAATAGAAGCTGCTGAAGGTCTTGAAGGATACATTTCTGCATCAACTTCCTGGATCACATTTTCCAAAGCGGTAAGCAAAACCTGGTAATCTCTCATACTTGCAGATGAAGTAATGAGATGAACATCAAAGTGAGTTGTATCGTTTTTCTTTATAGGTGTAATGCGAATCTTCGCCGTGATCCGACCTTTTTTTAAAAGATCATTAATCTCTTCTGTTGATCCTTTTTTTACATCGAAAAGTTTGTTAGATGATATTTTTTTATAAAGGATATTAGTAGAATCGGTTTGTTCATCAAAAGCTACGTCCACATTAACACCGCTATTTCTTCCTAGTGAGCCAAAGATCACAATCAATACAATTGGAAAAAAAAGGCTGAAGAAAACACCTTGGGGACTACGGAATGCAGCTCTTAAACTTGCTTTCATTATAGCCAGCATAGCAGTAACCTGGCTGTATCTTTTACTCATAAGGCTTCTTAGACCGCAAATCTATTAAGTTCTAAGACAGGTTAAGAAATAAATTAGTGCTGAAATGCCTGGTAAATAACTTTGTTGGAACATACGAAGCTGTAAATGAATACTGCATATCTATTGATTGGTGGAAATCTTGGAAACAGGTTAGCAAATCTTCAGAAAGCTATTGAAGCTATTGAAGAGAATTGTGGAGATGTCATTGCCATATCTTCTGTGTACGAAACTGCAGCCTGGGGTAATACTGATCAGCCTTCATTTTTGAACCAGGTGATTGTTTTACATACTGACATGCAGCCTTCAATGCTTATGAAAGAATTGCTTGGTATTGAAGAAAGATTAGGACGGCTGAGGCAGGAAAAAATGGGACCACGAACGATTGATATAGATATTCTGTTGATTGATGATCAAATAATACATGAAGAAAATCTTACAATCCCTCATCCTTCGCTTCATTTACGAAAGTTTGCATTAATTCCTTTAGCCGAAGTAGCTGCTGCGAAAATTCATCCGACAATCAAAAAAACAATTGCAGAGTTATTAACTGATTGTCCAGATACATTGGCTGTAAATAAAATTTCCTGGCTATAGGTGCACTACCGCTATTAATTTTGACGGGCAATGCAGCATCATTTTATAACGATAGAAGGAAATATTGGAGCAGGGAAGACAACGTTAGCCCATTTATTATCAAAACATTTTAATGCAAGATTGATACTCGAAGAATTTGCAGATAACCCATTTCTTCCGAAGTTCTATGATAATCCTGAGCAATATGCTTTTCCGCTTGAGTTGTTCTTTATGGCTGAAAGATATAAACAGCTAAAAGAAATGATCCATACTACTGATCTTTTTCAAAGTATAACCATTTCTGATTATCTTTTTACAAAATGCCTGCTCTTTGCTAAAGTTACTTTACCTGATGAAGAATTTAGATTATACCAAAAGCTATTTGATATCATTCATCAACAATTAGTTTTTCCTGATATTCTAATATACTTACATGCACCTGTGCAAAAATTGCAATCAAATATAAAGAAGCGTAACAGGGAATATGAGCAAAAGATACCCGATGAATATCTCTTTAAAGTGCAGGAAACATATACCAGTTACATTAAGCAACATAATATTAAAACAATATTTGTTGATGCCAGTAATGCTGATTTCCTTGGTAATGAAAAGCATTTACAGGTAATTGTAGACGCTTTAGAAAAAGATTATGATGGAGGACAACAATACGTTACGCTTCCTTAATCCTGCTAAATGAATAACGAGATAAGCCGTCATGATCCATTTGCTTCCGTTAGGATCATTGAGTTTCGTAACCTCTTGATGGGTCGTTTTCTGTTCATCATGGGATTAAGGATGATGGGAACTTTAGTTGGATGGTGGGTATATCAACTTACAAAAGATCCATTTGCAATAGGATTAATCGGCTTAAGTGAAGTAATTCCTGCATTATCATTTGCATTGTATGCAGGGCATGTAATTGACTTAAGTGAAAAGAGGAAATTATTGCTTAAGGGAATGACTTTTTATTTGCTCTGTGCAATTGTATTGCTGGCACTATCTACAAACTATACATCCGGTTTTTTATCTAACACAGATCTTACCTATTGCATTTATTTTGTTATTTTCTGTACCGGGATTATAAGAGCTTTTACCGGACCTGTTTTCCATACTTTGCTTGCTGCAATTGTTCCAAAGCCAATATTGAGTAATGCCACAACCTGGAACCAGGGTACATGGTTAACAGCATCAGTTTCAGGTCATGCATTAGGTGGTTTATTAATCGCCGGATTAGGTAATACCGGAACATTAATCACTATTATAGCACTTGTTGTTTTCTCGTTTTTTTACATGACGTTATTAAAAAAGAAACCACCATTGAATGATGGAGGAGAAAAGAAAACCTGGAAAAGCATTACGGAAGGTTTACGGTTTGTAATAAGAACAAAAGAAGTATTAGGAGCTTTAACACTTGACCTGTTTGCTGTTCTTTTCGGTGGTGCTGTTGCATTATTGCCTGCCTTTGCTACAGACATTTTACATGTAGGCTCACAAGGGTTTGGGTTTTTAAATGCAGCAACAGACATGGGTGCAATCATTAGTGTTATTATGCTAACATTATTTCCATTAAGAAGAAAACAAGGAATGATATTGATGTTGGCTATTGCAGGATTTGGAATGTGCATTATCATTTTCGCTCTTTCAAAATGGTTCTGGCTTTCGTTTGTTGCTTTGCTTTTAGGAGGAGTATTGGACGGATTTAGTGTAGTGATAAGAGGCACCATTTTACAATTAAAAACTCCTGACAATATGCGTGGCCGTGTGATGAGTGTGAACTCAATGTTCATTAACAGTAGTAATGAACTTGGCCAGTTTGAAAGTGGTGTTGCAGCTAGAATGTTGGGATTAATTCCTTCAGTTGTATTCGGAGGTTGTATGACGATTCTTGTAGTTATACTAACCTGGTTCAAAGCTCCTGGACTTAGAAAAATGGAGTATTAATTAAACGCTGCTATTTGTTATAATTGGTTTGAAGTGTTTATTTGGCACAAGAAATATTTAAGCATGGCTATTATTACTTTGCTCACAAAATCTAACATGACTCTTATTTGTGAATGCAAACTTCCATCTAAAGAATTCTCTTAACAAAAGATTTTATTTCTAATCAACTTATTGATAAACAATAACAGTATTGTATTAGCTCAAATAATTATTAATAAGCGGCAGCAATACCAATCATAAAAATAAAATATATATTAAGCTGAAAGCCTATTATAATTTTCGTTTAATTATTTTAATATCCTTCGGCATAGTACTTGCCTACTGTAGAAATATTCTACAAACTGTGGAATGATTTGTAGAAAAAAATAAATAGCTTGCTGAGCAATAACCCCTGATTCATTATCCTAGTTAAAAATATACCTATGCTGAAAAACATGCCAAAGAAGATGGCTATTGCCTCTTTTATTTTCTTATCAACAGGTTTATTCGTTAGTTGTACAAAAGATTCAGTTGTTAATGATGTTATGGTAGCATCTTCACAGGAAACAAATACGACTACAACTACTTCCCCTAATAGCAATTCATCAACACCTCCACCACCATCTAATGGAAATTCTGGTGGTAGTAGTTCTTCTTCAAGTGGAGGTAGTTCAAGTGGAACTTCTTCTTATAGTCCAAGTGCTACATGGAATAGCAGACCAGATGGTCCTTATACATTAGCACAGGCAACTTTAGATTTTAAAAATGTTGTTACTGGTTGGAATCAAAACCGAATGCAGATCATTGGTGGTAAATTAAGAACAACACTTCTTGCAAATGTGGTAGGCCCTGAAGGAGGTTTAGTTAGCTGGATTGATATTGCTGATGGACCTGAATACCAGTTACAATTTGATATGATGTTTGATAACAACTTCGATTTTAGTGCTGGTGGTAAAGTAGGCTTCGGATTTTTATTAGGTGCTGGTTATACTGGTGGCCAACCTGCAAGTGATGGTAACGGTGGAAGTGCAAGGATCATGTGGTATAAAAGCGGTGGACGTTCTTATCTGAAACCTTATATCTATTACAAAGATCAACCAGGACAATATGGTGATGATTTTGGCAAATCGTATCCTGCAAGTGGAAACATTGCAAAAGGTCAATGGCACACTGTGAAAATTTATGTAAAGAGTAATACCGGTAGCAATAATGATGGAAGATTACAAGTGAGCATCGGTGGAGTAACTTTACTTGATAAAGCAATGCGTTGGACAACAAACGATGCAAAGCGTCTCATCAACAGAATCTGTTTTGAAACTTTCCGTGGTGGTGCAGATGCAAGCTGGACTTCACCAACAGACGGACAGATATATTTTGATAATGTTAGCTGGACAGCTTTACCCTAATATGATTTAATCTTTGAAGGCCTCAACAATTAGTTGAGGCTTTTTTGTACCAACCGATTTAATAAAATTTGACTAAACAGGTTTCTCCTGTGCACAAATCCTGCAACGTGGTTCGTAAATATCTTTTTCACCTAAAAGCACCTGCCCCTGCTGTGTTGTTTTACGATAAGATACATTGGCTATGTTGCCACACTTCATACAGATGGCATGCAGCTTGGTGATATAATCTGCAATAGCAAGTAATCCCGGCATTTGTCCAAAAGGCTTTCCGAGATAATCCATATCCAGCCCTGCAACAATTACACGTACACCTTTGAGAGCAAGTGTTTCACAAACATGGCATATCTGGTCATCAAAAAACTGGGCTTCATCAATACCAACCACATCTACATCGTCTGCCATTAATAAAATGGTTTGCGAATTATCTATTGGTGTAGATAAGATAGCATTGCTATCGTGGCTTACCACATTCACCTCATCATACCGAACATCGATTGCAGGCTTGAATATTTCCACTTTAAGATTGGCATATTTCACTCTCTTCAAACGACGAATGAGTTCTTCTGTTTTTCCGCTGAACATGCTTCCGCAGATCACTTCGATCCAACCTCTTCTCTCTCCGCTGATATTTGGTTCAATAAACATTCTTTGGGTATGTTATAGTTGATGAAACTGTACGTAACTTTAAACACTTACTAACCATCAAAAATATTACATCCATGGAAAGAGTGGGTGCACTCATACATAAATTAAAAGAGCAATATGACCAGAATGTTGATAAAAAAAATATTCTGATCACTGTTCAATTGCTCTTATCTGAGTTAGAACATGAAAAAACAGAGAACACAAGCCGTGAAAAAGTATCTGTGATACTACCAAAAGTTCACAGGATACAACAAGATGTGTTTACAGAAGTACTAAAACCTGTCGAAGATCCTAAACCAGTTCCTACTCCTGAGCATGTAATGCAGCAATCTCCAGAAACCATTAAAGACAAACCATCTCTACCAGAAACAATTAAATCCTACATTCTAAAACCACCTACACAACAGCAACAGGTTACTCAGGAAGCTAAACCGAAGAAAGAAGAGCAGGCTCAATTAAACTTTGATCCTGTGATCGAGGTGCCTACACTTGTACACCAGAAAGAAGTGTATGAGTTAAATGATGTACATATTGATGGTGATAGTTTGAATGAAAAATTGAAGGAAGACAGGAAGGAATTAGCCTCTTCTATTAAAAGTGACCCGGTTTTAGATCTACGAAAAGCCATCGGTATTAATGACAGGTATCGTTTTATTAACGAGTTATTTCGTGGTGATGAAGACATGTACGAGAGAAGTATAAAAACCATCAACGGATTTTCAAGTATTAGCGAAGCAGAAACATGGATACAAAGAGAACTGAAAGTGAAGATCGGTTGGAATGAAACAAATTCTACCGTTACAGATTTTGATCATGTAGTGAAGAGACGTTTCTCCTGAACATATTGTAATATCTTTTCAGTTGCTCCTGCATTGGAAGCAACGTATTCTTTTGCAGCATAACAAGCCTGTTTGTAAAGCATTTCATCATCAAATAAGATGTCAATTTGATTTTCTAATTCCAATGCTGTTGAAACGGGAAAACCGCCTCCAGTTTCAATCAATTGAATTGCTTCAATATACTTTTCATATTCAGGACCAAACAAAACCGGTTTACCATACACTGCAGCTTCCAGCACATTGTGAACACCATCTGCACCAAAGCCTCCACCAACATATGTAATAGAAGCATAATGATAAAGTTTAGAAAGCAACCCAATGTTATCTATAATCAATGTATTGAATGTTGGATGTTGATTGTTGGATGTTGATTGAAGTTTTTGTAGCTCAGATAAGGTGATGGAATTCTTGTAAAGATTCAGGCATTCATTAATTCTTGCTTTGCTGATGTTATGTGGAGCAACGATAAAACGTATATGCTGATTGGTATTTGCATAATGATCCAATTCTTTATCATCTTCCGTCCATGTACTTCCGGCAACAATTACCGGATGAGAACTACAGAACTTGCTGATGATATCTATCGGTTGAAATTGTTTAGCTATCGATAACACACGGTCGAATCTAGTATCTCCTGTAACAGCAACATTGTTGATGTTAATAGATCTTAACAGCTCAACAGAGTTTGTATCCTGCACAAATAAATAAGTAAATGAAGACAACATCTGCCTGTGGAAGTTTCCATACCATTGAAAAAATGGCTGGCTCTTCCGAAATACTCCTGACGCAAGAATAAAAGCGATATTTCGCTTTTTTGCTTCCGATAAATAATAATACCAGAAATCGTATTTGATAAAAATGATCAGCGTAGGTTTGACAATATCCAGGAAACGTCTTGCATTTGATGCCGAATCTAAAGGCAGGTAAAAAATATAGTCGGCACCTGAATAATCTTTCTGCACTTCATAACCGGAAGGAGAAAAAAAAGTCAGTAAAATTTTTGTACCGGGAAATGCTGAAGGAATTTTTTCAATCAATGGTCTTCCCTGCTCAAATTCACCCAATGAAGAGCAATGAATCCATATGATTGGTTTATCATTATTAATAGATGAATCCAATCGATCAAAAATTCTATACCGACCTTTCAACCATTTCTTAGCCTTATCATTTTTAAACGATAAAGCCTTTGCTGCCAGAGGATACAGAAAAAGAAAAAGGTTATAAAAAGCTCTCATCATCTTTACAAAGAAAAAGAATTAAGATGAGCCTTTTATAACCTTTGGCTAAATACAATTGAGTTATTAACGTGTAGCAAACATTTTTGCCATTACTTTTTTGTCATGACCATAAATATCTTCCCTGAAATTTACTCTTCCTTTTTCATCAACCCATGAAGTATAATATGTGATAATAACAGGAATCGGATCTTTTACTTTCACATGCTTTTCTGTTCCTGCGTTCATGGCTTCATTGATACGTTGGGGAGTCCATTCAGGTTGTTTTTTCAGAATATAATTTGCCAATCCTTCAGGATCTGAAACCCTGATGCAACCATGACTGAAAGCCCTTTTATCTCTGCTGAATAAACTCTTTGAAGGCGTATCATGCAAATAAATATTGAAGCTGTTTGGGAAAAGGAAT
Organism: Bacteroidota bacterium; assembly: GCA_023386555.1. Lineage (GTDB taxonomy): Bacteria > Bacteroidota > Bacteroidia > Chitinophagales > Chitinophagaceae > JAEZDC01. The sequence continues at coordinate 33,159 of JAEWJK010000011.1, forward strand.
TTTACTTTTCCAAGTGCATTTCCAGGTCCTGGCCTTTGACGAACACCTCCATCAGAAGTTCTTTCCATATTCTGGCTTTCGAGATAACCAGGATTTCTTGCCAATGCAGGTTCAATTTCATTCTTCTGAATACTAGTCGGCACATTCCAATAAGGACTAAACACCACTGTACTCAGATCTCCGTTAAACATCATTGTATTATTACCTACTTTACCTACTACAACAGGCATTTTGATCACTTCACTCTTTCCCTCATATATATGTAAGATGAACTCAGGAATATTTACCACCATCATATTTCCCTCATGATGAATTGGTGTCCATCTCATTCTTTCCATATTCAATAATATCTGCTCTAACCGAATTACAGCAGGAACATTCATTTCTTTGATAACATTAGCACCAATCACTCCATCAGGTTTATACCCATGACGCTCCTGGAAATTTTTCACAGCAAGTTCAAGAGTGTCGTTAAATACCTGTGATGTATCATTACCCTGCAAATCTCCTGATATTGCTAATCGCTTTTTTATCAAAGCAATTGCTGGGGCACTTGTACCTTTTTTATAAGATGTTTTGCCTGCAGGAATCGTTGGCCAGCCACCAGCATTTACAATATTGTAATAAGTCTTCAATTGATCTTTCAAAGCACCGTACACATCATTTACATCTTCAAAGTATCTGTCATCTTTATGTTTCTTCGTGATAAGAGAATCGGCAAGATAAAGTGGGTCTTCTCTTTTACGAGGAATGAATCGCTCCATCTCTTTTCGTTTCACATAACCTTTCTCATAATTGCCCAACATATACTTAATAAAATGTTCGGTGAGTTGCAGCTCTGTATTCAGCATAGATTTATCAGAAGCACTCACGGAGAGAGATTCCTGCATTATCAAACCATCCATCTTTTTTTGAAGGGCTTTATCCTTTAGAGTGGTATCGTTTCCATAAATGGTAACATAATCATGCAGGTTCCAGAAACCTCTTGCCTGTTCGGTTAATCCATTCGATGAAAACCATGCAAACTGGTAGTTTCTCGTATTGTAAAAACTGCGAAGTCTTCTTGCAATAGTATCAGCCAATTGTTTTTGAGTGATGTATGATTCCATGGCAGTGCTATCTAGAAACAGATCACTGTATGAATTTTCCTTTGTAATGCTGTAATCTCTTTTGGAAACCTTTTTCTTTCCTTCAGAACCACCTTCTCCATCTGAATCACTATCACTCTGGCAGGCAGCAAACATGCTGCAACACAATGCTGTGTACAAAAACAACTTTTTCATATTTTGTAATTTTGCAAAACCTATGCCTGCTAATAATGGGGAAAAGGATAGGCAGATTAAAAGTTATTAGATTTTAAGAGCAAATAATTCCAGGCTATTATTCTTCCCTTTCAGATCTACCATTCCAAGACTTTCACTTTGCCACTCTTCCAGGTCAATATGATCTATAAAAGATTTTGAAACAATGAATTTCTGGTTCAACTCACTACATGCAGTTCTGATTCTTGCAGTTGTATTCATCGTATCACCACTCATGGCAAGATCTTTCTTTATTACTCCGATCTCTCCTACTGTAACTTCACCTGCATGAATTCCTACCCTGAACTCTGGCAAAACGCCGTATCTTCTCCGAAAATGCTCACCTCTCCTTTGCAGATTTTTCCTGGCTTCTATTAACGATGCCATACATTTTTTTGTATTCTTATCATTAAAATACCATGAAACAACAATTTCGTCACCAACGTATTGGTAAATGATTCCATCATATTCAATTAAAGCGATAGAAATCTGATAAATAAATTCCCTGATAAATTTGAAGTAGGGAACATTTCCCAATTTTTCAGCAATAGGTGTTGAATCTTTCAGATCAAGAAACATTACGATTCGCTGTTCAACTTTTGGCTTTAAATACTTTCCCAATAGCAAATCGAAAAAAACGCCGGGAGAATATTTATCATGTACTTCAATAATAATCTGAGTGATAATTAATAAAGCAAGCCAATAAGTTACTTTTTGAAATAACCAGTAGGTGTGTAAAGCCTCGTACCAAAAATTACCTAATGCATTACCAAGATCGGCAGTTCCACTGGCAATGGAATAACTTACATGAATAAGGAAGCTGATAAATATCGCTGCAACGATAAGTATGAGGCTTTTTACCAGCAACGCAAACCACATAGAATAATTCCGGAAAACTTTCTTCAACAAAAAAACAAGGATGTAACCAACAAGGGCACTAAGAAAGAAAACGAGTATTTCTCTTAATAGTAAAGAATTATCTATAAGGTTGTAAACAATAGAATGACCAACACTGTTTGGAAGTGATGTGAAGAAGTTGATAAGGTCGATTAAAGTCCATATCACTGCAATGGAAAATACTAAATGCAGTCTTATTCTTTTGGCATTAGATATTTCTGGCAATATGCGTTTCCACTTAGTCATACACGTTTTCTCAGGTAATTGTAAATGGAAAGTTGTGCATTGAAACTGTCAGGTGAATCGGAAGGTTCCTTGATATTTTCCATAGCAGAATTCAGCACTACTGCTTTATCATTATCCTGCCATTGCAACTTAAAATAATCCAATAACTCCTGCTTACAGGTTTTATCTTTTATTGGTACACAAACTTCAATTCGACGGTGAAGGTTCCTGTTCATCCAATCTGCGGAACCGAAAATTACTTCACCATCATCATCACCACCAAAAATGAATATTCTTGAATGTTCAAGATAACGGTCTACAATACGTTTGACGGTAATGTTTTCGCTGATTCCTTCTACTCCTGGTACAAGGCAACAAACACTGCGAACCAAAAGTTGCACTTGTACACCGGCATTACTGGCTTTATACAACAAGTGAATCATAGAAGGTTCTTCCAGGTTATTCACTTTTATCCTGATCAGTCCTTCCTTACCAAACTGAACCTTCTGTATTTCCTGATCAATCAGCTTTTCGAATTTATCGATCATATTAAACTGGCTGACAAGAAGCGTATCGAACTGTACTTTTTCTCTTTTTTTCTTCGATAACAACTTGTATAATTCCAGCAATTCTTCAGTTATGATGGGATCGGTTGTCAGTAAAACATGATCGGTATAAAATTTTGCGGTTACCTCATGGAAGTTACCAGTGCTTAGAATGCAGTAACAAACGGTTTGATCACCTATCTTCTTTTTGATAAGGCCGATCTTAGAATGAACTTTAATTTCAGTGGGGCTATAAACGATCTGCACACCAGCTTCTTTCATTATCCTGCTCCATTTGATGTTATTAGCTTCATCAAACCGAGCTTTTAATTCCACAAAAACAGTTACATTCTTTCCATTTTTTGCTGCACTGATAAGTGCATTTACAATGTGAGATTCTGAAGCTACTCTGTAAATAGTGATATAGATATCTGTTACACTTGAATCAACTGCAGCCTGGTTGAAAAATGATAGCACTGTATTGTAAGAATCGTAAGGAAGATGCAACAAAATATCTTTTTGATTCAATACTTCGAAAATATCTCCGCACTTCATTTCACCAGGATATGAAAGTGGCTTTAGTTGTGGATAAAAAAGGTCTTTGCCAAATGTTGGCAGCTTTGCAAAATCAGATAAGTTGTGATACCTGCCACCTTCAAATAATTCTTCATGTTTTATATCAAAAGCGGAAGCCAGGAAAAGCTGAACATTCCTGGGCATTCCAGTTTCGTATAAAAATCTTGATGGAGGACCATACTGCCTTTTCTGCAGTTGCTTTTCAATTTTACTCAGAAGATCCGGTGCATATTCTTCATCAAAATGCAATTCAGCATCCCGATTAAATTTCACACTATAAATTCCAAGGATTTCAAATCCAGGAAACAAACAGGGGACGTTCTCCCTGATAATATCATCAATAAATATCACATATTGCATATCATCCATTGGTGACAGCGTAAAATACCTGGGCAACTTTTCTGAAGGAATATTTACAACAGCATGTTTAATCATCTGCTCGCCCGGAGCTTTTAATGTTATTACGAAATAGAGATAATTATTTTCGGGTATAAAGTTTTTACTCAGTTCCGCATCGAGAAATAAAGGTTGAATGAAGGTGAGAACATGCGAAAGGAATATCTCTCTTATCTCACCAATATGTTCATCTCTTATTGATTCGTTGTAATAAAGATTAATTTTATTTTCCTTTAGTTCTGGCAGTAAAGATTGGTTTAATATACTGCTATATACCTGCAGCTGACGATTCACTTCGCTTTGCACTTTATCGGGCAGATTTTCGTCGTATTGGTTCTTTGCCTGTAACTGAGTTTTACGGTTAAGTTTACTAATAGCCAAAATAGAAGGATATCTAACCCTAAAAAATTCATCAAGGTTAGATGAAAAAATGGCGAAGAATTTTAAACGTTCAAATAAAGGCACACGTTTATCGGCAGCTTCCTGCAATACACGAAAATTAAATCCCAGCCAACTAAGATCTCTGTTATACAACATAACTTCACCTTCTTTATAATGGCATTACTGCAGAGTTACCTGCAGGTGTAGTGGCACCACTATTCAAATTATTCAGATAAACTGCTATTCCAAATGCCAAAACAGATACAACAATTCCTATCATGAAAATGTTATAAGCAATCCTGATTAATTTATACTTTCTTGCTAATACAACACCCAGGGCATAAATATCTTTTATCAATGATCCGTACAAATAGTCAGGATCACCCATCATCGTTCTCATGGCATTTTCATATTTCTCCTGAGGAGCTTTGTGGAAATTACCGAAGAACAATAGATTTGTTTTCTTGTTTATGATATCCTGATCACTAAAAGTTCCTTCACTTATTTTAGGTCTTGTGGCAAGTATTGCAATAACAATTGTGGTAACTGACACTACCAGAAAAATGATTGTTGGAATAGTTAGATGTGTATCCACTTCTAACCTTCTGACTAATACAGACAAAATAACAGAAATGATAATTGCATTGACAGAGATGAGAATATTTGCTTTCCCATCTGCCATACCACTAAGTTCCAGGTGATTGTCTGATGTTAAACGCAACATCGTTTGAATACCTTTCGTCATCAATGCATTCTTCGGCTGAATCACCGGTCCATTGATTTCAAATTGTTCTTCGGGAATATCAATTGTTTCCAATTTCGCTTTCAGTTTCCGGATGTTCTCCTGTTTTTTACTTTCTAACAAATCACGGCAGTAAGAAGTATGGAATTTATGATTCTCCATAAAGTTGATGGTGGCTTGTACCCATTCCAACTTACTTAATACAAGATCCTTTGTAGCACTTCTTTCTTTTCTGATAAGTTTATTACTTTCTTTAAAAGCTTTTGTGCCTAAATGGTAAGTATCTGCATCACAGATTATTTCCTGCAAAAAATTTCTGGGACGCTGAGGAGGTTTGGTTGCAAGTATACATTCTTCAGCTGCAGATATCACTTCCTCATCATCTATCATACCTGTGAAATATGAACGCATGATTGCAGCACTTTTCTCTTCATGCTCACTTGCTTCTGTAAACAGATATCCTGTATCATGAAACCATGCTGCAGCATATAATATCAACATTTCTTTTTCGCTAACATTATAATGCGCAGCAATTTCTTTAGTTCTTGCAACAACCTGCTTTGTATGATCAAGGTTGTGATAATATAAGCCCTTGCTTTTTTCTTTTTCGAAAAGAGCTGTTACATGAGCTTCTATCTTCTTATAAACATCTGTATAATCCATATCAAAATGTTAGATTAATCCTCGTGCCTATTGAAAAGTTTACCAGCTTTTCTTCTTTTGATAAAGCAACAGTTGCTGAAACAATCACAAGGTTAAATGGTGTATAATACAATCCTGTTCCATACGAAGCATGCCAGGTTTTTGAATCTTCATTTGGCATCCATACACGGCCAACATCTCCAAAACCAATTATGCCGATGTCGCCAGGGAATAAATAAGAGGTCGAACCAAATAGCTTTACTCTCATCTCTAAGCTACCGTAAGCCAATGATCTTCCTGAAAAACGATTCTTTCTAAATCCACGCAGGAAGTTATTCTGGCCAAGATTCAATGCCTGGAAATATTCAAAATCTTTCTGGAAAATATGACCACCTCCAGCTTTGAATACAGCCACAACTTTTGCAGGAATACTCATACTGCCATAAACAGTCATATCAGTCATGATCCTTGTTATTGGCTTAGCTCCTCCGTTTAATCCTCTATAAGATACAAGTTCGGTGTTCCAGTAAATACCTCTTGTTGGCAAAAAGGCATTATCAATAAAGTCTATCAGCATCGTTGCTTTACCACCGAGGTATGTTTTACGTGAATATACGTTCGATGAATCCAGACCAATTAAAGATGGCCTTTCAAGTATCCTACCTTTGTTGTTCTCATTACGGTTCCAATAATTGAACAACGAAGGACCTACACTAAAATGCAGCACATTATTCAATCTTCTTCTGAATAATACTTCGGCTGAGGCATGTTTAAATCTTACCCTATAATAATCTCTTGGTTCTACAAACTGTGTTTCATTACCTAGCCCGAAGAAATTATTTAATGCAGGTTCTACAATCTGTCCGTCAAGAATAAGATCAGTTTTGCCAAGCACTTCATTAAATTCACCCTGGTATCTTACACGAAATGCCTTTCGATTAACTGCATATAAGGTAGTTAGTTTCTGAAAGGATGAATGTGGTTCTTTTCTGAAACCATTTACTTTTCGGGTAAATCCGATGCCCACTAATAAAAGATCATCCGGATTGAAACCAAGATTTATACTAGGAAATTTATTTGTATTGTATTCAAAGCCTTTAATGGAATAATAATTCCGCATCGGATCATCATCAATAAACACTTTTGTTTTACGGGTATTGGCTACATGGTTTGTATCATAAGAAACATCATAAATAAAATTCCTTACGTTCCCTTTAACATCGAAAGTATCGTGACCTTTACCACCGATAATTCTCAATCTTACTTTTGAACGAACAGCTTCTGCTACATCAAAGATGTCACTACCATTAAAGCCATATAGATGCACCTCATCAGTTTCTTTGGGAGAGAATATTCTATCGTACATTAACGAAGCAGAATCAGAATCTTTTGAACGCTTAAATACTTTCACCCTAAAACCATTATCTGCTTCTGTTATTTTGAAGTATTCATTTTTATTGCTACCCAATACATTCACCTGGTCTGAGATGAATTCGTAATAATCCTTACCTCTTTCTAAAAGTAGTTCCCTCCTGCTTTTTAGCTTTTGTAAAAAACCTGGACCACTGATCGACTGAACTTCTTTCGGTAATTGAGATATTGATTGCTGCAGCACCTCATCGGTAATTACTGACTGAAATTCTTTGATAGTTGCTTCCCATTCGTTCCAATCCAGATCATTTAAGAATAGTCTGTCAAAATCTCTTGCCGACCAGCCAAGCCAATTGATCTTTGGAATATCTTCTCTCAACCCCTTAAAAAATGGAAGTAAACTTCTGGATACGGCTTTTACCAGGAAACCGTCTGAATAATAATAAGCCTGATCTCTATCTTTTGGAATAGGATAATACAATTTACCTTTTCCGGTATCGGCTACACCAAATTTCCATTGGTCCATGTGTCGGTCCCAGTCAGCAATTAATATATCAAGTAACCTTGCTCTTAATGCAGCTTTTTGATCAACCCTGTGATCATTATCTTCCAATAATTTTTCAAATACAGTAAAGCTGCTTTTAGTATCTGTATTATCTACGGAAGCATCTTTTCTTTCTAATGTAACGATCTGGTTGGCGAAAATTTTCTGGTACATGCCAAATGCAGGATCGTCTGGTACAAAAAATAATTCAGGTTTTGGTACAGATAAATTTAGTTTATCAGCCAATACCGGAACCATCAATGGTGCATAAGGATATGAGCCTGAAATAAAATCCTGGGCCAGCGCTTCTGCAAAAGAATTATGGAAGTTTTCCGGTATTGCTTTTACCGGGTCTTTATTAACTGTTCTAAGAGCCCAGGAATTGCCAGATTTATCTTTTATTGTCAAAGATTTTGTTTGCTTTCCACCACCGAGACTTTCAATAGTGAACCCACCTTTTTCTTTGCTGATGTCAAATACTTTCAGCTTAATGGGTGTAGCCCATTCTTTACGATAATTATTTCCAAGAAAGAATCGTTTTAAACCCCTGGCCTCGTTGAAAGATGTGTTAGGTGCAGCAATAACAGAATCCTTAAACGGCTCAACAACAACGGTAGCTTTCTTAACTGTGTCGGCCGAGTTGTCAGGAAGCGTTGCGAAGTTTAGCAGATTTTTATTGAACCGTGGTTCAAGATTCACTGAATCAGGATTAACAGCATAGAAATTTACGTGAACATTCTTTGTGTTGGTAATATCTAAAGTTGCAAAGCCCAATTTTCTTTCGGCATACAATGCATTTTTACCACTGTTTACTCGGGTTTCTTTACAACCACTTCCACTAACGATATAATTTCTACCACTATCTTGTATTAGTTGCAAAGAATGTTCATGACCTGCCACATGAATAACATTGGGATGTGTTTTAAGCACTTTTGTAACCGCATTCACCATGTTCTTATATTGTGGATGAGGTAAGTCTTGTATGGTACCAAAGATCCCTCTTGTTATAGGATAAATACTACCGATAATTGGCAATGGGATATAGAGTTTTGGATTCACATCAGTGAAAGGAAAAATGTGCTGCTTCCATGTGTAATGACCTCCATGTGGTCCGTAAGTTTTGAAAGGATGATGACAAGCAAAGATCACCAGCTTCTTCGAATTTTTCTGAAGAATATCTTCTAACTGAACCAGTACTTCATCTTTTGTTTTATACGGGCAATCAGACTCTACCCCTGGCTTTTCACTTTCATGTAACCACCATTGGCTGTCCATCACAACTAAAGTAGCATCATCACTTAAGGGGATTTCCACAGGACCAGGACAACCTCCACGTGGATAAAATTGAACTTTAGCATTTGATAACCTGTCTATGTATTGCTGTTCTCTGAGAATTGCATCATAGCCATGAACACCACCATTATTCCAATCATGGTTACCCGGAATAAAAATAACTTTTGCACCGGTTCCTTCTATAATGCTAATTTGAGAATCTAAAACAGCTTTTGCTTGTGGATATTCTAATGTCTGATCATCAGGCAATCCTTCTTTATAAAGATTATCACCCAGATAAACCACTATTGTTTTCTCATCCAGCTTTAGGTGTTTCTTTATTGCCTGTATAACAGGTGCATTACCACCAGGCAAGCCAACTTTAACTGGCTCCCCATTACTTACTAAAGCTCCTGCATCACCAATCAATATAACTTTATACTGGATGCTATCGGCTTGTCCAACAACAACAACACTAAAAAACAATGCAACTACAAGAGCAAAGAATTTACTTTTCATGAGCCACTTTTTGGTATTTATAATACAGAAGATTGGGAAGTCCTTCTCCTGCAGCTTCATTAGAAATGAACATGTCACCTGAAGGAGAGAAAGTTATTCCTTCAGGTTGTTTATACGTTTTCGGATCTAAGGGATATACTTTTTTAACCTGGCCATCTCTACTTGCTATTACTAAAGCCTTATTGATAGAAGAAATAATATAAAGTTCTTTAGTTAGCGGATGAATAGCTGCAGCTGAGGGTTTAAACTTTTTTTCTTCGCCTGTTAATTCTGATAAAATTGAAGGTGCATCTAATGTTATAAAGCCCTGGCTGAATGTTCTGGAAGCAGGATCAAAAAACCATGAGCTAACGATTGATTTATCATCAGCTTCACAATCTTTGCAGATCATTACAAGCTTACGAATAGCATCATCGTAATACATGATCTCAAATTCATTCTTGCCTTGTAATGGAATATCAAATTCCTCAGATTTGATTGAATCAGGTGTTTGAAAGTTAAAAGCAACAATATCACCCTTACTTTTCATCACATAAAAAACACTGTCGAGCAATACCAGGTCTTCATAGTCAGCTGATTTACCAAACTTCCAATGTAGTACTTCAACTTTTCTCTTTTCTTTTCTCAACAATTTATATAGTACACCGGCTTCATCAATAATGGCAAAAATGCCAGAGTCTTTTGGGTAATAAGCAAGTCCTGATACCTCATTTAATTTATCTGGCAACTTGGTTATTTCAGGTTCATTCAGATCATATTCCGGTGGTGTTGGAAGATTGCTTTTTTTATCTGATGAACCGCAAGCGGCCATAATGACTGTAAAAAAGCACAGCAAAAAAAGGTTAGAATATAAATGATTTGGGTGCATATCTATTTGTACTACAGAATTTTCAAGCACTATAAAACAAATCTCTTGCCGCCTTAACAAATCAATGATAGCGGCTGTTTTACTTGTACTTTTCCATCATATGAGGATAAGATTCTACATTTGCAACATTCTAAAAATTAAAAGGTTAAGTAGCAACGTTTTTTGATTATTGAACAATCGTTCAAACTGCTACCTTCAAACAAATTGATTTATGAAGAATGTTACTGTTATAGGAGCTGGTACAATGGGTAATGGTATAGCACATGTTTTTGCACAAAACGGATTTAATGTCGCATTAGCAGATGTTAATGCAGCACAACTTGAGAAGGCTATTCAAACCATTACAAAAAACTTTGACAGACAAGTAAGCAAAGGAACAGTTTCTGAAGAACAAAAACACCAGGCCATTAATAATATTAAAACCTTTACTGATGTAGCCGAAGCTGTAAAAACAGCTGAGCTGGTTGTAGAAGCTGCAACTGAAAATGTTGATCTGAAATTGAAAATATTTAGGCAACTGGATGAAGTTGCTCCTCAAGGTTGCATATTGGCAACAAACACTTCCTCTATTTCCATAACAAAAATTGCTGCGGTAACTAAAAGACCAGAACTGGTAATAGGAATGCATTTCATGAATCCTGTTCCTGTTATGAAACTGGTTGAGATCATTAATGGTTATTCAACGAAAACTGAAGTAAGTGAAAAGATCGTTGAATTAAGTAAACAGCTTGGCAAAGTGCCATGTTTGGTAAATGATTATCCAGGATTTATTGCCAACAGAATTCTGATGCCAATGATCAATGAAGCTATCTACAGTTTGTATGAAGGCATTGCAGGTGTGGAAGAAATTGATACAATTATGAAACTTGGAATGGCACATCCAATGGGACCATTGCAGTTAGCAGATTTTATTGGCCTGGATGTTTGTCTTAGCATCCTGAATGTGTTGTATGAAGGTTTCGGTAATCAAAAATATGCTCCTTGTCCGCTTTTAGTGAACATGGTGATGGCAGGTAAGCTTGGTGCAAAAACCGGTGAAGGTTTTTATACTTATACGGCAGGAAGTAAAGAATTGATTGTTAGCAAAAGATTCAAGAATATATAGTTGTTGAGTCAGCTTTAAATCTTCGTGCATCATTCCTTGCGTCGCACTCTTGTACAAATGGATGTTTATTCAGCCGAGACACATCCTCAAAGTTGAAGAGTGCGACGCAACAGAAGCTTAATAGTAGTAATACAGCCGATCAAATAAATAAAAAATGTTTTTCATACTCTCCAAAGTCTTATTATTCCTTTTAAGCCCTGCTTTCTGGATAATACTTTTATTGCTATGGAGTTTTTATACAAAAAGAGAAAAACGGAAAAAGATATTTAGAATCATTGCATTGGTTCTGTTCATAGTTTTCACAAATCCATTTTTAATTAATGTACTTGTAAGAGCATGGCAGCCTGCCTATGTTTCATTGCCTGCAAAAGGTTATTCTGCAGGAGTTGTATTAGGTGGATTTACAGCTAACGACAGAGATGGAAGCGTTTATTTCACCTCATCAGATGCAGACAGGTTTATCCAGACAACAAAACTTTTTCATACCGGTTATATAAAGAATATTATTATCACAGGAGGTGCTCCTTCAATATTTAAAACAGACAGAATTCCTGAAGCGATACAGGTAAAAAATGAATTGCTTTTGCAAAACATACCGGAGGCAAACATTTTTACTGAGTATACATCTAACAACACATTTGAAAATGCGGTTAATACAAAAAAGCTGTTAGACTCTTTACAACTATCTCCTCCCTATGTGCTGATTACTTCTGCGATGCATGTTCCAAGAGCAAAAGCTGTTTTTAATAAAGCTGGTATGGAAGTCATTGCTTATCCTGCAGCTTTTAAAGAAATAAATTCGAAAAAGAACATAACCGATTTCTTGGTTCCGTCTATCAGTGTCCTTAATAATTGGAATGTATTTTTGAAAGAAGTTTTTGGTTTGGCTGTCTACAAGTTGAGCAATAAGGCTTAACCTATCTTTTTTACATCCACTGTGTGAAGATCTTTCAACTTATATTCTACTTCTTCTACTCTTGACTTGGGAATACCAATATCAACAATGCAGAACAATTGCTGCTCCTGTTTCAATACCGTGCAGTTACATTGTTTTAAAATGGTCATTACATCATTCTGCCGGGTATAATCAAACTGAAGTTGATAAGTAATTAATATCGGCTTTTGTATGATAGGTACAAGTTGCAAAGCCATTGATGTAGCTGACTTATATGCATTAATCAAACCTGGAACTCCTAATAATGTTCCACCAAAATACCGAACAACGATAACAGCAACATTTGTAAGTTCTTTGCTATCTATCTGTCCAAGAATTGGTCTGCCGGCAGAACCTGAAGGTTCACCGTCATCACTTACCCGAAAATTATTTCCATCTATTCCAATGCGGTAAGCAAAACAATGATGCACTGCTTTGGGATGTTCTTTCTTTAGTTGCTGAAGGTGCATTTTAAATAATTCAGCAGTATCAATGGGATATGCAAAAGCCAGGAATTTACTACCCCGATCTTTGAATTCTGCAAATGATGACTTATCTATCGTAAAATAAAACTCAGCTGTGGTTGACATTGTTGGCAAAGTAAACGATAGTGTCCGTAAGAATAAATTCCTTTTTTATTGCTACTGCATTGGTTAATTCAGGTGCTGCCAATCCATATGGAGCTTTCACTGAACTATTAGTTATGACTCTTGCTTCATCCCAAAAATTGGCATTAATGAATGATTGTAATAATGCAGCTCCACCTTCAACTAAAATGCTTTGAATATTCAACTGGTAACATGATTGAAGTATTTGATGGATGAAATCATTTTCATCATTCAATTTAAAATGCAAAAGACTACCTGATTCTTCCTGTTTAACTGTGTTGAAGATAATTGTTCGTTGCTGTTGGTTGAATAGCTTTAATTTTTCAGGAAGACGAAGATGTTTATCTATCACTAATCTTACAGGATCATTACCTTTCCAGTGTCTGACATTTAAAGATGGATTATCTGCTAAAGCAGTGTTTGTTCCGATGAGGATTGCAGATTCCTCGCTTCTCCATTTATGTACCAAACGATTCGTAAGTTCATTCGTGATAAACAATCGATCTGCATTTCCACTACCAATTTTTCCATCAGCTGTTTCAGCCCATTTCAAAATGATATATGGTCTTTGTTGAGTGTGAAAAGTAAAAAATCGTTTGTTTAATTCTTTGCATTCATCTTCCAGGATATTTTGCACTACTTCAATACCGGCTGACAAAAGTTTCTCTATTCCTTTCCCATCAACTGCTTCAAATGGATCTCTTACACCAATTACCACCTTCGGGATTTTTTTCTCGATAATTAGGTCCACACAGGGTGGTGTTTTACCAAAATGAGCACAAGGCTCCAGCGAAACGTATAAAGTTGATTGGGCAATAAGATTACGATCAGATTCAGCTACATTATTAATACAATTCACCTCGGCATGTGGCTGACCATACTGTTGATGATAACCTTCACCTAGGATCCGGTCTTTATACACCAATACAGAACCAACCATTGGATTAGGGGCAACATTTCCTCCTCCGAGTTTAGCTAATTCCAAACATCGATGCATAAAAATTTTATCCATCACAGATCCCTCTCTAATCATCGGTCAAAAATAGATGAAACATACTATCATTGCAGCATGACAGTTGAGCAGGCATACAAAGAATTATCATCAGAGCTTTCGAATATATACGATGAAAGTGAAGCATCTAATATTGCTGATCTTATTATCGAATATCTCACAGGCAAACGTCGGCTAGATAGAATAACAGTAGAAGAAACCATACTAACTGATCAACAGCAACAGAAACTTGAAATCATTACAGAAAAATTATTGGCAAATACTCCTGTTCAATATGTACTAAATGAAGCCTGGTTTGGTGACATGAAATTCTTTGTGAATGAAGATGTTTTAATTCCGAGACCTGAAACAGAAGAATTAGTTGATTGGATCGCAACTGAAATACGAAATACGAAGTACGATATACGAAAGCTTATAGACATCGGTACAGGAAGTGGATGCATTCCAATCACCTTAAAAAGAAAACTACCTAATCTAAATGTTAGAGCTATTGATGTAAGTGAAGGTGCTTTAAATGTAGCTTCGAAAAATGCAATGCTGCATGGTGTACAGGTTTATTTTTTCCGGATAGATTTTTTAAATGAAAATACCTGGAATAGTTTCAGCAAGTTTGACATCATCGTCAGCAATCCTCCATACATCAAACTCGGTGAAGCCTGCACCATGAATGTAAATGTATTGGAGCATGAACCACATCTTGCTTTATTTGTTCCTGATGATGATGCATTATTATTCTACAGGAAAATAGCAGATTTTGCAAATACTCATCTTGAACAAAACGGAATGATCTTTCTAGAGATCAATGAAACTTTCGGAAAAGAAGTAACCACATTGTTTGAACAAAAAGGATTCAAAACAGAATTGCGAAAAGACATGCAGGGAAAAGACAGAATGGTGAAGGCAATGAAAAAACTGTAAATTACTTGCCTTTTTTTCCAAACTCCAAACTCCAAACTCCAAACTCCAAACTCCAAACTCCAAACTCCAAACTCCAAACTCCAAACTCCAAACTCCAAACTCCAAACTCCTAATTCCTAACTCCTAACTCCTAACTCCCAATTACGGCTTCACATTAGCTACAACCTTCGCTCCAGCTCTTTTTGCTGCAGCCATGATTTTAAAGAAGCTTCCAGTATAAGAAATGGTATCAGCATTAATAACAACTGCAGGTGTATCCATAAAAGCCCTTGCCTTTGTTACTTCCTGGCTGATCATAGAATCAAGCATGTTCTCTGCTATTGGCTGCTGACCGAGAAACATCCTGTTTTCTTTATCAATTGATACAACAATATTCTGTTTTGATTTTGTATCGCCTTTACCTCTTGGATTATTTACTCTTACAATATTCGGATTGGCTAATGTAGAAACGATCAGGAAAAACAAAAGCAGTATGAACAGGATATCGTTCAATGCTCCTGTGTGAACTTCGGGATGTGCTTTTAATCTTTTTCTGATGTCCATATTATAAAAAGCGATTACACGAATTAATACGAATTACACGAATATCAAAACCTCACTACTAACTATCATCTACCTCGTCGGTTCTTGCAGAATATCTAAGAACTCTGCACTCGCAGCTTCCATTTTGTAAGCCGTTTTATCGATCTGTGTAGTAAGATAATTATGTCCTACATAAGCCATCAAACCAATGATCAAACCTGTTGCTGAAGTGATCATCTTTGTATAAATACCACCTGCAATACTGTTCAATGTTAACTCACCTGAAGATGCAATACCATAAAATAACTGCACCATACCTACGATCGTTCCTAAGAAACCAAACATTGGTGCAACTCCAGCGATAAGGCTGAGGATAGAAAGATTTTTTTCCATCTTATACATCTCCAGTTTACCAACATTCTCCATGCTTTTTTCAATGGAATCTATCGGCTTACCAATTCGCTGCAAACCTTTATCAATAATTCTTGCAACCGGATTATTCGTGTTCTTAGCCAAAGCTCTGGCAGCAGTAATATTACCGGTAGTAATATTATCCCTGATAATGTTCATGAAATTCGGGTCTATCTTAGATGCATTCCGAATAGCGATCATTCTTTCAAAGAATACGAAAATCGCTCCTGCAAACAACAGGTACAAAGGATACATGATCCATCCACCCTGCTGCAACAACTCGAATAACGAAATAGATTTAACCGCTTCCTGAGTTGCACCTGCAGCTCTTTGCAAAGAATCAACAGCCTGAAGTAAAATGCCCATGAGGTAGTGAATTATAGATAAATGTAGTTGCTATGGACAAATGAACGACCTATGTGTGAATAAATTTCAACCTTCCATCATTTTATGAAAGCTTTTACACAAAGGTGAATGAGGAATTTTATTGAGTCGGCTACATTGCTACTATGAAACATCGTTGCGTCGCACTCTTGTACTTTGACTACTTCCTTCGGCTCTCCTCATTTCCGTTTACCTGCAAATTTTATTAGAAGTTCTTCTTTATTGTTGGGAAAACTCACCCATCTATTTACTTTCATGTCGATCCTAATAGATTGATCGTGTAATAAATTAATTGTACCACGTGGACTCATTAATGCTGATGTATTCTCATATAAAGGATTGCCCCAATAGTATATCCGTGAATTTAGTAATGTATATTCATCCTCTTTGGTAAATAAATTAAATTGTGGGAGTGATGATGAAATTCGCAACCCTTTTTGTGGATACCATCCTCCAATCATTATTGAATCAAGCTTAATTTCTACTTCCACCTTTTGAGAAGATCCTTCAAAATAGCCCGCATATTTTCCTGGTACACTTGACGACCGGATATAAAATATCCTTGAAGTTGATTTCGTTTGAATGGTATTATCCGATGGATTTATTTTGAAGACTGTAAGTGTTACTTGAATATGATCTGTTGGGCTTTGCCTGTAATCTAACCTCACACTTTTTCCCGTAAAAGTCCTGGGATCAGTCCCTATCTTCCATTCATACCTAGTTAATGGAGTTTCCGGTTCATTGGCGTAAAGCTGAGCCTCGGCAGTTGATACGCTATCGGTATCATAGAAACCATATAATTCAATTAGTCCACTTAAATCTATCTCTCTAACTTGAAAGGTTGCATCTAATTCAGGTTGCTCTATTTTTTTATTACAAGAGCTGATCAATATTCCAGCAAACAAAATATATAAAAAGAGTTTCATAAAAATTTTTCCATAAAACTCCTGAGATCATTTGAATAAAAAAATGACTTTAAGCACCTAAACTAAAAAACGTCTCCCTTGATAAATTAGCGTCAAGCAATAACCTCATCCAGCCACAATTTTTACCATTGTTTCTCTGTTTGCTGCAAACGAAAGTGCGGCTTTAATATCATCCTCGGTGATTGAAGGATAATCTTCCAGAATTTCCTGATACGTCATTCCTGATGCAAGCCAGTTTAAAATATCGCTAACACTGATCCTTGTCCCTTTTATACAAGGTTTACCAAAACGTATTTCAGGATCAATACTGATATGATTAGCATATTCTTTCATACTTTGAAATTAACCAATTTCCTGATGCTGAAAAATCCTTTAACAAAAACGTCCTGCTTTGCAGGACGTTTTCAAAATTATCTTCTATCTAAATTTTCCCGTGCTTCTGTTTGCATCTTCATCATTCCCATGATCTGGTTCATGGAACGTTGCATGCCATCCGGACTACCATCAAGGAATAACATATTTCCTTTTCCGTATTCTGCGAAGTTCTTTACAGCTTCCGTCCACATACTAAAGAGAATAACATTCGTATCAAGATTAGCCTGCTTCATTTGTTCTGCAGCCTGGCTCATACCACGAGCAACTTCTTCACGGAACAAGGCCACACCTTGTCCACGTAATCTTGCAGCTTCTCTTTCTGCTTCTGCCGCAATTTTGATTGCATTACCATCAGCTTCTGCAGCTTTGGTTTTAGTAATAAGCAATGCTTGTCCTTCATTTTCAGCAGCAGCTTTCAAATTGTTTGAAGCAACTACTTTACTCATCGAATCGAGGATTACCTTATCAAACGTAATATCATTGATCTGTAAGTCAAGTAAATGATAACCCCAGTCTTCCAATACATGATCCACTTCCAGTTTCACACTTTCAACAAGATCTTTTCTTAAACCAAGAATTTCAGCTTGTCTTTTAGTGGCTACATAAGAACGGATATTACCCTCAATAGTTCTTACCAAAGCCTGCATCAGGTCTTTATCGCTAATGAATTTGAAAGCCACTTTCTTTATCGTTTCTTCATCGGCATTCATTACAGCATATAATAACATGCTCTTGAAATAAACATTAGCCTGGTCTTGCGTTACTGCCTGGAATTCCAGTTCAACAGAACGGTTTTGAATGCTGATTCTTTTGTAGATCTGTTCAAGTATCGGGATCTTAAAACTCAAACCCGGACGAAGAATTCTCTGGTATTTACCAAACATTGTAATTACAGCAATTGTTGCCTGGTTTACAGTAACCAATCCGCTAAACACAATGAACAAAGCCAGTAACAGCCACCAATAATCAAATAGTATTTCCATATAGGGGTAATTTGCGATGAAGATATGAAATTAGAAGGAAGATGTATGGAGTAAGCAGTTAGAAAGTCCATCAATGAACGGAAACCTGAAGTGTGCGACGCAACGAAGTTGAAAATTGTTCTAAAGCCGACTTAATAATTCTTCTCTACTTCTAACATTTCGAGAGGCTCAGTGTGACATACTAATCCCCTAAATTCCCAATTAGCCAATTATTTTCCTCCTTCTTCCCAAACCTGCACCAGTTCAACCAATACCTCTACAGCTTTGTTCATATCCCTTACACCGATCCATTCATGTTTGCTGTGAATAGCCTGCATGCCGGTAAAAATATTTGGACAAGGCAAACCCATAAAGCTCAAACGGCTTCCGTCGGTACCACCACGAATGGGCTCATTTTTCAGCGTAACACCAGCTCGTCTATAAGCTTCGGCAGCATGTTCAGAAACCTGGGGATGTTTATCCAACACCTCTTTCATATTGCGATACTGTTCCTGCACTTTAAAATCCATGGTAGCTTTTGGATGATTTTTCATCACCGTTTCTGCAATTGATCGCAAACGATCTTCATGATCTTTCAATTTTGCAGTGATAAAATCACGAACGATAAATTCAATCCTTGCTTTTTCAGCAATACCACTCACCCTTGTTGGATGTACAAAACCTTCTCTTCCTTCAGTTGTTTCCGGGCTAAATTCATCTTTTGGAAGAGCAGCTAATATCTCACCTGCAATTTTCAATGCATTAACGAGTTTGTCTTTTGCCGTTCCGGGATGTGAGATCACTCCATAAATATCTATCGTTACACCATCAGCACTGAAAGTTTCATCTTCAAAATCTCCCAAAGCACCACCGTCTAATGTATAACCAAAATCTGCACCCAGTTTTTTCAGATCAACTTTTGCAGTGCCTTTCCCCACTTCTTCATCAGGCGTAAACAGTATTTTGATCGTTCCGTGTTTTACTTCAGGATGATTGACAAGATAATTGGCCATATCCATAATGATCGCTACTCCTGCTTTGTCATCTCCACCAAGCAATGTATTTCCGCTGGCGGTAATGATTGAACTGCCGGTATGTTCTTTCAGATAAGTATAAACAGAAGGCGAGATCACCTGTGAAGCATCATCCGGTAACACAATATCATTGCCTTCATAATTTTCATGCAGAATCGGTTTCACATTTGTTCCACTGGCATCTGGTGCAGTATCAACATGAGCACAGAAACAGATCACCGGAACTTTTTTATCGGTATTGGAAGGAATGGTTGCATATACATAACCGAATGCATCCATGTGAGCATCACTCAAACCAATTTGCTTAAGCTCATCTGCTAACAACTTCGAAAGGTCTTTCTGTTTCTCTGTTGTAGGATGAGCATTACTTTGTGGATCACTCTGTGTGTCTATCTGAACATACCTCATTAATCGTTCTGCAGCAGTAAAGTTGTATTTTGCCAACATTGTCAATATTTAAAGGGCAAAGTAAAGGAAGAATGATCACTGATAACAAACCCCTCATACAATTTGGCTGGCTGCGAGTGCTGCTTTATACTTTTCTTACACTACTGCTGGTATTTGCCATCACACTTACGTTAGAAATAGTTCTTGCTTCAAAAGATATTGAAACTTCAGAGGATGGATCGTTATTAGATTTCATTGCGTTCTACATGATTGTGGCAGTTGTTTTATCAGGTAGTGCATTTTTATTCAGGCGATTTATTGATAGACAAACAATCGCTTCAATGGGTTTCAAATGGAAATCAAACAAGCATCATGCTGCTGCAGGTTTTTTTCTCGGCATTTTATTATTGTGCATTGGTGCAATAATATTAGTGATGATGCAGGTGCTATTTTTTACCGGTGTTGAAGTTAACATCAGCAATTTATTATTGTCATTAATTCTGTTCATACTTGTTGCATTCACAGAGGAAATTGCATTTCGGGGTTATATTCTCAATAACCTTATGCAAAGCATGAACAAATGGCTGGCACTGGCCATTTCAGCATTGCTTTTTGCATTGTTTCATTCTTCTAATGACAATGTGAGCATCATTGCACTGCTGAATATTTTTGTCGCAGGATTTTTATTAGGCATTAATTATCTCTTCACTAAAAACCTATGGTTTGCTATCCTGTTTCATTTCAGCTGGAACTTTTTCCAGGGACCGATCCTTGGTTTTGAAGTAAGCGGATTTGCTGCTTCCGGTCTTTTTCAACAAACCATGAAAGGTCCTGATCTTATTACTGGTGGTGATTTTGGATTTGAAGGTTCTGTGATATGTTTGGTTATAAACACGATTGCCACACTAAGTCTCATTTATTATTACGCAGGTAAAAAAAGACAGTTTGACATTTGAATAAATGATCTTCTTTTAAAAGATTGTTTAACTTAACGCAACCAAAACCAACTGAAATATGAAACGTACTATTCTCGGTGCTGTAATAGGTGCCATAATTTTATTTGTATGGCAATTTCTTTCATGGGGACTTATCAATTTTCATGAAAAAGCCCAGCAATACACACCTAACCAAGATGCAATTTTATCTGCCTTGGCAGCCAATCTTCCTGGAGAAGGAGGTTATCTTCTTCCTAATGTTCCTGCAAATGCAACAGAAGAAGAACAAAATAAATTGTGGGAAGACATGAAAGGTAAACCCTGGGCCTCTGTTCAATACCATAAATCACATAACCAAAGCATGGCAATGACCAGTACAAGACAGATCATTGTAAACTTTATTATCGTTTGGCTATTTTGTTGGCTGGTTCAGAAGTTCAATATTAGAAGCTTTACCAATATTTTTCTGAGCGGACTTGCAGTAGGATTGATCGTATTTCTTAATTCACCTTATACCGGAAGCATATGGTACGAATGGTTTGATACGATGGCTCATTTTCTTGATGCAATGGTTTGCTGGGGACTTATCGGACTTGTGATAGGAGCCTTATTTAAACACAAAACAGCCTAGACATATATCGTGTAAAAACAAAAAGGTTCAGACAAACATCTGAACCTTTTTCTATTTTCTATCAAAACAAATTAAAGCGTAATAATCCTGCTTTTACTTTCAATATCTACTAACTCAATATCAAATACAAGATCCTTTCCTGCTAGCTGGTGATTTGCATCGAGTGTGATCGTTTCATCTTTTACCCCAACTATTGTTACCGGAAATTGTTGTCCCGATCCATTGTTCATCATCAGTTGCATTCCGATCTCTGGCTGCATATCTTCCGGAAAACGCTCTTTCGGAAAATCCATGACCAGTTCATCTACTTTCGGGCCGTAAGCTTCTTCTGCAGGAATGTTCACTGTTTTTTTATCACCCACAGCCATTCCCATTACACCATTATCAAAACCCGGAATAACCGCTCCGGCACCTACTTCAAATTCCAAAGGATCACGACCTTCGCTGCTGTCGAAAGTAGTTCCATCTG
Source organism: Bacteroidota bacterium (assembly GCA_023386555.1). Taxonomy (GTDB): domain Bacteria; phylum Bacteroidota; class Bacteroidia; order Chitinophagales; family Chitinophagaceae; genus JAEZDC01. The sequence goes on from JAEWJK010000011.1 coordinate 55,051, forward strand.
TTAACTTACCATGATAATGTACTTTCACTTTATCACCTTGTTTTACCTGTTGCATATTTTGTAATTTTTTGTTTGGAAGCCAGCTTACAGATCACATCTCAACTTCCGTTGCGTCGCACACTTCAGCAGAAGGAATACTTTTCAACTCGTAAGGCGTAACAAGGCTGAATTCAGCCGGCAAGGTAACAACAGAACCCGCTCCATACAATTAATTCTTATCTTTCGCCATCAAGTTTAACTATGCGAATTTTTCTTTCCATTCTGTTATTGTCGTTCAGCATATCTGCTCTTGCCCAAAAAACTGATACTAAAGTTATTACAGGAGCCGACAGAACTGAGGTATATGTGCCAATGCTTAAGAATAAAAGAGTAGCTGTATTTGCCAATCATACGGCAGTTGTAGGTTCATCGCACCTTGTAGATACATTACAGAAGCTGGGCGTAAATATTGTGAAAGCTTTTGGTCCTGAACATGGTTTTCGTGGTACTGCAGATGCAGGACAGAAATTAGATAATTATATCGATAAGGCTACCGGCATTCCGGTGATCTCGTTATATGGTAAAAAACGTAGACCTTCTGCAGAAGACCTTGCTAATGTTGATATACTCATATTCGATATACAGGATGTAGGTGTAAGATTCTATACTTATATCTCCTCATTAGAAGAATATATGGAAGCTGCATTTGAAAACAGCAAACCGTTACTTATTCTCGATCGCCCAAATCCGAATGGCCATTATGTTGACGGACCTGTGTTAGACCCTGCTTACAAAAGTTTTGTCGGCATGCAACCTGTACCTGTGGTGTATGGAATGACGATAGGCGAATATGCATTTATGATTGCTGGTGAAAAATGGTTATCGAAAAAAGCCAATGAGAAACATAGTTATTATCAAACAGCAGAGAACTCTGTCGATACACCTTTTCATTTTTTGGTGATAAAGTGTAAGAATTATGATCATACCACCAAGTATGAATTACCTGTAAAGCCTTCTCCGAACTTACCTGATTATGCTTCTGTTTATTGGTATCCTTCCACTTGTTTTTTTGAAGGAACCGTATTAAGTGAAGGCAGAGGAACTGATCATCCTTTCTGCATATTCGGTCATCCATCTCTGCCAAAAAACCTCTATTCATTTACACCTACTTCGAGAGACGGTGCAACCAATCCGAAACTAAAAGACAAGAAAAGCTACGGCTGGAATTTATATGGCAGCAAGGAACAGGTTTTAAAACAAGTGAATAATCAACTTCAATTAAAATATCTGATCCAGGCCTATCAGCTATTCCCAGATAAAGACAGCTTTTTTATCCATCCTAAAACCGGGCAATATTTTTTTGACAAGTTGGCCGGTGATGACCAGTTAAGAAAACAATTGATGGCTGATAAAACAGAAGCTGAAATAAGATCTAGCTGGCAACCAAAACTTGATGCGTTTAAAAAGATCAGGAAAAAATACCTGATGTATAAAGATTATGAATAATGGAGCTACAGGGAAAAATACTGTCAGCCTCTGCTGCATTGGATGGTTCATGGTTTGAGAAGGCTATGATTTTTATAACAGAGCACAATCAAAATGGTGCAACCGGTTTCGTTCTCAATAAACTTTTTTCACGAAAGCTAAATGAGCTGGAAGAATTTAAACATGCTGCAGCAATTGATATTTATACGGGAGGACCGGTAGCGAATGAACAATTATTTTTTCTCCATTCATCTCCTGGGAATATTCCTGGTGGAATTAACATTACTGCAAATATTTACCAGGCTGGTGATTTTAAAAAAGCAATAGCGTTACTCAGTAATGGACAAATATCCTCAACAAAAATAAAAATCTTCATCGGCTATTGTGGATGGAATAGTAATGAACTGGAAGCTGAAATTGAAGAAGGCAGTTGGAAGTTAATTCATGCTCCGGTAGAAATTATATTCAAAACTGTAAATTATAATTTGTGGAATGAGTGGAACAAGGGTGAATAACAAGCCTCGATTGGCTCTTTTTGTATTTGCTGGTGTATACACCAAATTGGTTCTAAGATGTCCTACACTTTTAAAGTGTAGGACATCTGTATAAAATTTCAAAACTGCAAATATAATTTGTGGAATGAATGGAACAAGGGTGAATAACAAGCCTTCAATTGGCCCTTTTGTATTTGCTGGTGTATGCACCAAATAAACTTTCCTTATCGTATTCCTGGCTCTTTCCTCATTCTATCACCTTACGTTTGGTCTTTGTTGGTTCTAAGATGTCCTACACTTTAAAAGTGTAGGACATCTGTATAAAATCATTTTATCATTGTACAATCAGCTTCTGAACTTTCAATTCATTATCCGAACCAATAATTTTTACAAGATAAATTCCTTTGTTAAGCGAAGTAATATTTATATGTACAATATTGCTGCCATTCAACTTTACATTCATCATCATTCTTCCTGCAATGTCCGTTATTATCACTTTCCTGGTATCTCCCGCTTCTATTATCGTTACCACATCTTTAGCAGGGTTGGGATAAATGCGAATATTTTTTACGGCACCATCAATCTTTATTTGCTCTATTGAGGTGTACATTGTCTTACCATCTTTATCTACACTTTCAATCCGGTAATAATTCACTCCTGCATGTGGGTACTGGTCAGTGAAACTATACTCATTCATTGATCTGTTCTTTGCAAAAGCTTTTCCTACCGTAAAGAATGCAATCCCATCTTTACTTCGCTGGATATTGAAATGAGAAACATTTACTTCATTAGCTGTGGTCCAGCTATTCAGCACTCCTTGCCCCTCTCTGTTGGAGAGGGGTTGGGGTGAGGTCTTATAGCTTATAAACTGCAATGGCAACGGCTGCACATTCACATATACCGTATCCCTGCTGTAGTTACCACATACCGTTTGCTCTATTACATAAAACGTATTGGTAGTTGGCGTTACTGTCAGCCCCGGTACTCCGGTAGCTATCACATTTGCATTGCTGTTATACCAGGTAACACCGGTTAACCCTGTAGTATAACTTCCCACATAAGTACTACTTCCGGTGGGTATGGTTCTGTCGGGTCCCGCATCTGCCGGTAAAGGAAAACTGTCCAGGGGTATTACGGTTACATCGTCTATATAATAGATAGACCCATTATAGCCAGAAGGCTGTATTTGTTGTGTTGCTGTCTGGCTGTTGTAATGAAAGTTACCCAGCGTTAAATACTTCTCAGCTCCTTGCGCTGTAAATACACCACTTACTTTTACCCAGTTAAATGTATCGGTGATTATGTGAGCATTTTGAATTTGTGGATTAGCTATTAGCAGCTCAACTAATGGAATTGCATTTGTATCTACATAAATAGGGTTATGAGTAAATAGCATTGACTGATTATTACTGGCAATTCGATTAGTATTAACCAAGCTAACATAGTACTCTCCATAATAGCATTTCCCTTGAATCAAACTTTCCAAAAGCTCCACCTGAAAGTAATTTCTTGCGTCCGCTCCGTTATAAAAAAACATTGCAATATAAGCCTCTCCTGTTCTTGCAGATTGATAGCTTCCTCCGCCCACACCATTTCCAGGAACACCTGATATGCCGTTCATAGCGCAAGCATTTAGGTAAGCTGCGTAACGCAAGTCTGGCTTATACCAAGTATCGGGTTTAGCACTCCGAAGTTCGTTAGACGTGGTACCACTTGGGCAAATGGTGTATTGCTCAAAACTACGATTCGGCACTAAATTATATTGGCTGCCTTGAGCATTAATTATGACAGAAACCAGTAAAAAATACCAAAGCAACAAGTGCTGCTTTGGTAAATTATAAGCTATTTGAATGTACTTGATCATTGAATCACCAGCTTCCTTGTTTCACTTGTGCCATCTTTAACGGTTACTTTCACCAGAAATACACCTTTGCCAAAAGTACTCACGTTTAATTGTATATTGCCCACACCCCCTAATTGTTTGTTTAAAACAATTCTGCCACTAATATCAAATACCTGTACCTGCTTCATACCGGCAAAACCAATATTTACAATATTTGTTGCAGGGTTAGGATATAGTAATAAATTTCTGGTTTCTATATCTTGTGCAACAGGTTTTTTTGCCGGTTGTTTCACTCTAACGAATGAAGGCCTGCTTCCGCCACGAGCTGCCATTCCTTCACAGTTGTTTGTAAACTCGTTGATCTTTTGCGTCATTGCATTGTACAGATTTCTTACCGCATAGATAATTGTTCCGGAAGTAAGCGGACATTGATTTGCGAGTTCTAATATCTCACTTTCTTCAGGCTTCCATTCAGGATTATTATACATTTCAACCAACCATTCGAAATATCTCTGATATGCTTCATTCTGAGCACTATTCTCTTCTGGCCAATAATCCAATAGAATCTGCACAGCTTCCATATCACCCTCGGATAGTTTCTGACCTGCATAGTGTATAAAGTCTAAACTCGTCCACTGGTTATCATATAAAAATTGCTGCAAACTATTACTGTTAACGAGAAGGTCTCTGTTTTATAAAAAACTTCATCAGTAATTTCTGTTGATGCTTCAGTACCACAAACAATACTATAGGAACGAGCAAAACAAATCACTTTACTTAATACCACTTCCAATCACCACCATTCCTGTTGCATCTGCATTTTCAATGATACTCCGTCCCTCCATTCCAACCCCATAAATAAATATAACAAAAGGCAGCTTAGGCTTGCCGGTGCATACCACTTCTAAACGAATGCTTTTCGTTTTTAAGTTGGTAACCTGTGGCTCGCTTTCATAACGGGTAAATTTGCCCTTATCCTCATCAATAAACAGTACAACTGCATGTAAACGTACTGCATTAAAGGATTTCCCCTTTCGCCGGGTCCATTCAGTTAGAAATATCCCCTCAAGCTGTATAGTCAGTGTATTTCTTTTAAACGCATAGCTCGGTGTAAAATCCGCTACAGTCTTCAGCAAATGCAGTGCATTCACTTCAAACCCTTCAAGCCAGTCTTTCGTCCACCACCCCTCTGCAAGTTCACTGCCACGCAATAAATGACCCTTAAGCCTGTTATATAACGTACCATCGTAAAAATATTTTCGCTCTGCAGTAATACCTTTCTGCATTGCTCCGGCAATTCTGTTTACACGAGGCATTTTATTGCTGTTACGGGTCAGTGTTTTATTTACAGGCTTTGTCCCGGTCAGCTTTCGCAGGTAATGTCCATACCGCCCTTTTACCAGTTCATAGCCTTCAGGTATCACACCCTTATATTTCATATCATCCAAATTATAAGAGAAAGTTACTGATTATCGTAGAATTATAATATTACTGTAGCGATACTGCAGTGATGCTCTAACGATACTCCAGTGATGCTGTAACGACGCACCTTCATACACCCTCCGCAGGCCCCTTATGTGTCTTTCGGGCTACCTTCAATCCACTCCCTATCCTCAGAGTACCCTCTCCTATTCCAGGCCCTTTCCCCAGATATAGTCAGAGGTATCGTAACCCACTTATCCTCAATTCTCCTTTCAAAAACAATAAAGTAAAAAAGTGGTTGCGAATTACAACTACGAATGTCCCGCTCCTTTTGGAGAAGGGTTGGTGAGGTCTCTAAACATAATTCGTAGCACCCCCTTAACAATAAAATCGAACAAAAAGGGATGGTTGAGGATACAATTATTTCAACGCTCTATCCAAACTTCAAAAATGAAACGCTTCTATACATTTGCAGCATGAAGCTGAATAAACTCCGGATTGTTTTTATGGGTACACCAGAATTTGCTGTAGCCTCTTTAGATGCTTTGGTTAAAGCTGGCTGCAACATTGTTGGTGTTATTACAGCACCTGATAAACCTGCAGGCAGAGGAATGAAACTTACAGAGAGTGCTGTTAAGAAATATGCTGTTGAACAAGGTCTCCATATTTTACAACCGGAGAAACTAAAATCGCCTTCGTTCCTGGCGGATCTAAAAAATCTAAATACAGATCTTCAAATTGTAGTTGCATTCAGAATGTTACCTGAGGTTGTTTGGAATATGCCACCCATGGGCACGATCAATTTACATGGATCATTACTGCCACAATACAGAGGTGCTGCACCCATTAATTGGGCTGTGATCAATGGTGAAAAAGAAACAGGTGTAACAACTTTCAAACTAAAACATGAGATTGACACCGGAGATATTTTACTGCAGGAAAAATTTGCAATCGGTGAAGATGAGTCAGCTGGTGAAATTCACGACCGAATGAAAGAGATTGGTGCTGCACTACTTGTTGAAACCGTAAAAGGTTTGGCAGAAGGTAATGTTACAGAAAAATCTCAGTTGGACCGAGACGGTCAGACGGAGTTAAAACATGCACCGAAAATATTCACCGAAACCTGTAAGATCAACTGGAATAAAACAGCCGAAGAAATTCATAATCTCATCAGGGGATTGTCTCCTTTTCCGGGAGCATTAACAACATTAAACAATAAGATACTAAAGATATACCGTAGCAATAAAGAGATCACTACACCAACACATGAAATGGGTGAAGTGATCACCGATGGTAAAAGCTATATTAAATATTGTTGTAGCAACGGATACATTCATGTGTTAGATCTGCAATTAGAAGGAAAGAAAAGAATGTTAGCAGAAGATTTTTTGAGAGGTTATCGTTTTACTGCTGAAACGTAGATCAGCTTTTCAGAATTCTCCATTCAGACGGATAATAATTATTTGCACGGTTAGGCAAGTTTTTTATCCATCCTAAACCCAGACCATGATAAGTTATCAAACACCAACCTTCCGGTGCAGTTGGTTTTACGTCTTGTTTACGTAAATACGTTAATGCTGCTTCTTTATTCAATTCAGCTTTTGGAAAGTGTAGATTCACATTACTCAAAGCCAAAGCATGTTCCGGAACAAAACTTTTTCCCTTAAAACTGCCTGCAGGTGTACCAGCTAGTTTTATATATAAATTGTTGGATAGAATTTTTAGAGTGGATAAAAATTCAGACGGAAAAAGATTGAATATGTCAGCATGTTTAAAGATCAACTGCTGATCACTGATTTGAATGAATTTGCTCAGCTGTTCTTTTTCTGCAGCTGTAGCTATTGAAACATTTGCTTCTTTTTTTCTTGATGCATGAACATCATTCACCTGCCTGAATACTGCAATAAAAAAACCTTCGCCTTTTAGTTTATCAGGAAAGAAACGATAACCTGTTACTTTATTTTTATTGGAGGAAGATGATACAATATTCCCCTCAGCAGGAACAGGAATAGAAATAGGTTGCAATTGAAATTCATCAACGATCCAATCTAATATATCTTCATCCTCTTCTTTCGAATACGAACAGGTAGAATAAATAAGAATACCATTTTCCTTAAGTGATGGAATAATGTCAGCAATAATTCTTTGTTGTCGCTGGCAGCAAAGATTTACATTATCTAAACTCCATTCATCAATCGCTGAAGGATCTTTCCTGAACAATCCACTGCCACTACAGGGAACATCAGCAACAATCACATCAAAGAAACCGTCTAATCGTTTAAAATCTTTAGAATCGTTATTGGTTACCACCACATTTCCGTTGCCCCATTTGGTGATATTCTCCTGCAGAATATTTACTCTTGATTTGATCACTTCATTTGAAACGATCAATCCATCGTCAAAAAAAGAAGATAACAAAGTGCTTTTGCCACCTGGTGCTGCACAAAGATCTAAGACCAGTTTATGTTCGTTCTTATCAATCACCGATTCCAGTACATGCCATAAGAACATACTGCTGGCTTCCTGCACATAATATGCACCGGCATGCAGTAAAGGATCAAGTGTAAAAGAGGGACGATGATCTATATAAAACCCATTATTACACCACGGAATTGGAGACAGGCCTGCATTAAATCCTGCACTCAACGTTTCAATATCCTGCTGTTGTAATTTCTTTGGATTGATACGAATAGAAGTTACCTGTTCACCTGAATCATGCACGTCTTTAAATGATGTCTCATCAAAGCCGGCTACATCTTTTATTGAATTGATTAAATCTACAGGTAATTGCACAGCACAAAGAAACATTAATAGCACGGAAAATTTCGATCAATTCTTTCTTTGCTCTAAACCCATAATGCCACTTAGCACCAGGTCATTAAAGAAGGTTGCTTTGATCTTTTCAGCAATATCTTCACCCAACTTTGATATCACTTTAATTTTATTTATTACTGACCAATCAGAACCGTTACGTTCAAAACTGAAATTAAAAGCTTCATCTTCTTCTGTCAGTTCTTTGTTGATGTTATTGGTTGCCAATGCCCTTCCGGCGTAAGTGAAAATACCGTCACTCTCAGTAACCTCGTATTCTATAAGATAATAAAGCGGCTCACCACTTTCGTCTAATTGTTTTGCTGCAAATCGTGTCATTGTACAAATCGGCAATATAATTAATATTGTGTTTATGATGAGTGCAAACGTTGAGCAACCGGTATTTAAACCAGATGTTTCTTTCAAACCAAACCTTCAGCTATTTGAAGAGAAAGTAACAATCGTTCATTGCACATATAACTTCCCTGAAATATTTGAACCTTCAGCAATCAGGATATGGCCTACTACTTATTTATTACAGGATGATGGAAAGCAAAAAAAATTATTACAGGCATTTAATATCTCCTCTTTTCCTGAATGGAAGATGGTGAACAATGGTCATCGCTTTACGTTAATATTTGAAGGACTTAGCAAAGAATGTAAAGTGTTTGATCTTATTGAAGACATTCCTGAACCTGGTGGTTTTAAATTTCCGGGTATTCAACGGAACAATACAGATGTTTACTGGCTGGATATTCAATAAAAAAAGAGCAGGCAAAAACCTGCTCTCTATTTCCAAACTGATTGGATGAATTATTGAATGAGTTTTGCAATCTGGCCTAACGGTAAGGTATTCATCATGTTCGTGATCTCATTTTCACTTGTTTCGTTTACAGAAAAAGTGATCAAAGCACTACCCAATGGAACCTGAACCTCGTAATCAAACTTTCCATCAACATTACTGTTCTTTCGCTCCAATTTTGCTTTGTAACCCTGCACTTTAATGGTTTTAGTGTTAGGATCATTATTCATATTGGCTAACAACGGGCTATTGAAAAGGCTGTTCAGCATAGCTACCATTGGTGAATTACTGATGATAGATACTTCAGCTTTCTTATCGCTTTTTCCATAACTACGACTAACTGTGGCTCCAACAAATCCAACATTTGAGCTAATGTTATCAGCAGATATGTTGGCTGATAAAGTATCCATTTTAGCAGGAAGCAATTTTATTATTTCTTTACCTATGGTCAGGTCTAATTCCTGCATTGCCTTCTGTAATGCAAAATGAGCATTCTCCAGGTCACCTGATTTATAAGAAGCTTTAGCGGTATTAATATTTGTTGAAAAATCCTGTGCCATGCAACTTCCGCTAATAAAAAGCACAGCGATTAATATAATTGATCTCATGATGAATGTTTTGTTGTGATTATTGTTCTCCCAGTAATTTCTTGATGCTGTCAATATCAAAGCTATTGGCAGCAGACATCATTTCCTGTTCATTGGTGAAGTTGATGCCTTCCCAAACAATTAAAGAAGTCTGGCCAAGCTGAACCATTAGTGTATAACCTTTGCTGTCATCATACTGAATGATTGCTTTGTTGCCTTTTACACGAACCTGTTTAATGTTCTGCTGATCATTACTGGCTTCTATCATACCGGCATTAGCATAATACATATTTACAACCCCTGCATAAGCTGCGTTATTACCAATGGTAATGGTTAATTGCTTATCATCTTTTCTATATACACGCTGAATACTTAAATTATTCCAGCCCCATTGTGTGCTCATTACTTTATCCTGAGTAGTATCTACAGGAACCTGGACAACTTCAGCAGGTAATGATTTTAGTATTTGTCTGCCTAACTGAATTTCAATTCCCATCAATGCCTGTTGTAAAGAAAAACGTGCATCACTGTAGTTCTTTGCTTGGTGTGCTGTTTCTGCATCTGTGATCTGCAGGTTAACATCAGGAGGTTCAGTGTTAGTTAATCCACCACCAACTTTGTTAGCAGGTTTACCAGATGTTGCATTGGAACTGGTGTTGGATGTGTTTGTTGTAGTAGTGGAATTTTCTGTAGCAGTGCCTGTCTTTTTTTCAACAGCCTGCTCAACTTTGTTTTCTACCTTTTCTTTCAGCTTCTTCAGAAATTTCTGGGCTGAAGCAGTGCCTGGTAATGAAAGACCTGCCAGGAGACAGATCATAAATAGGATGTTCTTCATTGTGTTGCGTTTGAGTTTTGAAGGGATGCAAAGGTAATAAAACGACAATCTTTTGCAATTGTTACTTAAGGATGAACGGTAATACCTGAAAGTGGTAGGATTATTAATCAAACATTTTCGCCCTTTAAAACAGCTATATTTATTTTAATGAAAGCTGCATCATCACAGGAAATAAAAGTGCATCTGAAAGAAATGAATAAGCAGGAACTAATGGCCATTTGCCTTAGGCTTGCCCGGTTCAAAAAAGAGAATAAGGAGTTATTGGACTACCTTCTATTTCAATCGCATGACCTGGAAGGTTATATTACTGCTGTGAAAGCTGAAGTTGATGAAGGATTTAAACAGGTGAATACATCCAGTGTTTTTCTTGCAAAAAAGACCATTCGAAAGATCCTTCGGATTTGCAGGAAATATATCCGCTATACCGGTAGCGAAATTGCTGAAGCTGAGATATTGATGCATTACCTCGAACATTTTAGATCACTGAAACTACCATGGCAAAAAACTAAAGTGCTGAAGAATATTTACGATGCACAATTGAAAAGAATTTCGACTGCAATAGAATCGATGCATGAAGACCTTCAATATGATTACAGAAAACGTCTGGAATTATTTTATTAACGGAAATTCACTTTCCTGCTTTGCATGATGAAAGATATTAGATGTGTTTTACAAAGACCAATTACCATCCCCACGGTGTTAAAGGATCTTTCACCGTTTTCGTCAAATCAAAACGAACAGTAAAAAGCCTGTCTGTTCCAATACGTCGAAGGTTATAAGTAAAGTAATCGCCTGGAACCAATTCTACCCACCAGATATTCATTGCTGCAGCAGGAAGCATCTTAACAGTGGCTTCATCTGCAGGAAACATTTGCATGGTTACCGAACCAGAATTACTGGTGCTGCCGCCGTACATTGTAATAGCATCACTCGTTCCATCTTTGTGCCTGTGATCGTGTTTCAATTGAAGACCATTAGCCATTAAGGTGAAAACCCATGTCCTGGAACGATCCTCACCTACTACAAACGGAATGGTAATAATAGTATCGTTGCAGGTTCTCACATGCATCACCAGGGACTTATTCTTGAACACGGTATCATTAGGAGGAGCATTCACCACTTCACCTTGAAAAGATTTACCACACAGTTTGTTCAATTCATTCCAAAAAATCTGTTGATTCTGGTGACTTGTTTTAGTGTTTGTTTGTTGTGCAGCAGATGTAAGAAAGTAACACAAAAAGAAAATACAGAGGTTTAGCTTACAGATCATCCGTAAATGTAGGTTAATAAAAAAACCAACTTGTATAAAATAAAAAAGGGCCTGGATGAAAATCCTACCCCGTTTTAAAATCCAATATCCTATGAAAAACCGATGCGAAGATGCAGTTTAACGGTTCAGTATTATATCTCTTTTTCGGCAATTCATATCTTTTTATCGGCATTATCCTAAAATCCATCTCGATATTGAAGTCTATCTTCACAGGATATGATTACCGTGTTCCAGATCTTTATTGTGCTGCTTCTTATAATATTGATCATTCTGTTTGCTTTCCGTCCCAAAAGAAAAACACTGTTTGAATTACCGGAAAATTATCGTGAGTTATTACTTGATTATGTAAAATTTTATGCTGGGCTAGAGGAAGAAGGCAAAAAATATTTTGAGAAACGAATGCAGAAATTTTTATCTGCCGTAAAAATTTCTGGTATTAATGCAGAGGTAGAAGACCTGGATCGTGTTTTAATTGGTGCTGGTGCTATTATTCCTGTTTACTATATACCTGATTGGGAATATGTGCATTTAAAAGAAGTATTAGTATATCCTGGAAATTTTAATACCGATTTCGATCAGCAGGGTAATGAAAGAAATGTTACAGGAATGGTAGGAACCGGTGCAATGCAGAATGTGATGATCATTTCTAAATGGGAACTGCGACAGGGTTTTATTGACAGTAACAGCTATCATAACACAGCTATTCATGAATTTGCTCATCTGATCGATAAAATGGATGGAACATTTGATGGTGCTCCTGAAATTCTACTTGAACGTAAGTATGTTCCAGAATGGAAAGCATTAGTTGAACTCACCATACAAAAGATCAGGCAGGGAGAAAGTGATATAAATCCTTATGGCGGAACAAATGCAGTTGAATTTTTTGCTGTGATTGCGGAATACTTTTTCGAACAACCAGGTTTGTTTGCTGCAACTCATTCTGAGCTTAACAATATGATGCGTAAAATCTTTATCAGAAGCGATTACAGTAAGGGATATCCTAAATATTGATTACGGGCATAAAACTTCAATCCCTTTTACAACATTATATAACCAGCAAAGTTGATTGAACTTGTGTTCGTCTTTATTTTCCAAAGCTTCATTCCGTAAAGATCTGATGCATAAAAGTATTTCGTCTTTATGCTTACACTCCTTCTGAATATATCGCTTTAGTGCAGCATCATCCATATTCAGCATATTAGATACCTGTGTTCTCAACATGATCTTTTTGTTTATACGCCAAAAACTTCATGCCCCATTACAACAATTTCATCAGAGTTTATGAACAGGTGTGAATATCTCAGGTTCATTTGCGTAAAATTCTTCTCAACACGTTTTTTCTTCCATCGATTTCATGCGAATAATTCAGGCCTAGTAAATCACAAATCATTGGATACACATGTACATTTTCAAAAGATGAGATTCGAAACTTCTTTTTAAAATGAGGACCCCATGCATAGAACACAGCATGCATCTCTTTCATGGCCGGATCAAATCCATGAGCACCAGGATTGATCTTTCCTCTTCCGTGACTTAACACTTTTGGATAAACCGGTACAATAAAAATATCTCCTATACGATCAAAGCGATCATCGGTTTTATTGAAATGCCATTTTGCAGGAATATTTTCTCGTAAATAAACAACAAAGCCATTCTCTTTTCTTTTCAATTCATCATACGTTGCTTTTATGTCATCATTATTTTTTGCATACAAATGAAGACTGGTATTACCACCACGAATAATGAATTTAGAAGTATCTATTAATTGTCGTGGATTAACTCTTGTAGCGGTATCAACATCAGCCATTCCATGATCCGATAAAAAAACAAAATTAACAGGAAGATTTAATGTTTGTACTTTTCCAGCCATCTCTCCTATAACCGAATCAACATATAATACTGCTTCTTTTGTCTGCAATGTATTTGTACCAAAAACATGACCGGCATAATCAACATCTTCAAGGTATAATGTAATAAGATGGGGTCTTACATCTTCCGGTAATTTTAGCCAATCAATTACTGTTTTGATCAAATGATTTTTATTTCTTCCACTTCTATAACGATACCAATAGGTGGGATAAGTATTTTGGATGGCAGCTTCAGTAGCTATATAATGATATGCGGCAGTTATCATTCCCTGTTGCTCAGCTAAAACCCACAACGGTATTCCTCCATACCAGCTTCCATCTTCCACAGTCTTTCTGTTAGGTATGGCATAACCTTCTTTTCTATTGCGGTCATAAAATTCGTTATAAACAATTCCATGATGTGAAGGATACATTCCTGTTGCAACAGAATAATGGTTTGGATAAGTAACGCTTGGGAAAGATGGCATCATACTTTTTGCCTGCACACCATAGTTTCGTAATCGAAGAAGATTAGTTGCATTGTATTTTTCGGCATAATCATATCGGAACCCATCAGCAGAAATTAAAATAACGTAAGGCTTTTTTATCTGCTCAGCAGTATTCTTTCTGCCTGTTACAACCTGTTGTAATGAATCCTGGGAGAAAAGAACATTACTAAGAAAAACAAAAAGAGGGAGTAAAATCGTTTTCATCTGTCAATCGGAATATACTGCAAGATAATTCCTGCAAATTACCGAATGATGAATTTTGTGAATAAGAAAAGCTATATGGTTTGAGGAATTATATTCAACCTCTTTTCCGATGCAATAAAATCACTTATGTTATTCAAAAGTTCCGCAGAGGCATAAGGTGATACTCTATTCATAACTGGTAGTTCACCCCTGAAGTATGCATCAATTTTTTCTTTAAGCTGCACTTCATCATAAGCTACCTGCAATAAACAGATCTCTTCCATCTTTCTGCAGGTGGCCAGTTGATGATCATTTCTTGCTTCTCTTAACTTGCCAAGTCTTGGAAAAACGATCAAAGGCTTTTCCATTTGTGCTACAGAAAGAATTGTTCCCGTACCGGCATGACTGATGATGAGATCAGCAGCATCAACATAACTTTTAAAATCAATGGGAGCAATATATTCCAACGTTTTTATGTTCTTAGCCTGGTATTTTATATCAAAAGCCTGGGCAATGATCTCTTGACCATGTAATGAAGGAGCAATTTCATCCATAGCTTGTATTAACCTGTCGAATTGAACTTGTGTACCTGTTGTTATAAATATCATTGCATTATATTTCCTGAGTAAACAATTTTTGATGTAGCAAGATGTGGCCATTGTGTATATACACGATCGGCAAAGAGATTACATATCTTACCACTGATAGATACTTTTTCTGCATGGCACAGGCTTTCAACCCAAATGGTCTTTGCACCTATTAATTTGCCAATGAATAACGCCACAACACCAGGAGCAGCACCTGTTGTTACTATAACATCAGGTTTTATTTTCCTGATCAACTTATACATCTTCCAACCGATGACGGGCATTTTATAAGCATCCCACTGGCTAAAATCAGGTACCGTATGGTATTCATATCCTTTGCATTTGGCAGCGAAACTTTCCTGGGTTGACATATATATCAACTCATGATCTTCAAATGCCGGTTGCAATCTTAATAATTCAGTAATATGTCCACCACCTGAGGCTACAGCTAAAACTTTCATGATACGTTTTTCAAGCAACAACTACGCCACAAGAATATTGTGGCGATAGTTATATTATGTGAATTATTTATGCAGCAACCGATAGATCGGCTTTTGCTTCTTGTACAACTTCAATTACTGGTCCAACTTCTACTTGTTGTGCTACATCCATCTGTACCACTTTCACCTGATTTTGTAGAATTGATGCAATAGTTGATGCTGCATAATTCAATCGATCTGCTGTTTCAAAATAAGGCAAACCAAAACGAAGAATATTGAATGTATGACCATCGTGTTTGCTACCAATGATACATTTACAATGAATACCTTTTTCGTTCAATTCGTTATACAACTCGAAAGGATGATAATCAGTAAAAGCAATTGATAACATTGGTGCATTGATATTATCGTTTAAAATCTTATAGGAGATTTCTAACGACGCTAGCACATCTTCTATTTTTTTCCTGAATGTTTCTGAGAGATGAGATGAACGTTTGTATACGATATCTTTTCCAACTTGTTGGTAAAGTTTCAATGCTTCCAAAAGTTCAGCATACATCACAAAATCCTGTCCTCCCTGTAAGCTCATGCCATCCATGTTTGGTTCTTGCGATAAGCCCATACCATTCCAGAAAAAACCTTTTATCCATTGATGGAACTCTTCTTTCACCCATGTGAATCCGCTTCCATGTGGTCCAAATAACCATTTATGTGAACTCCCGATAATAACATCAGCAATATCAAACGGAATATCATATAAACCCAATGACTGCGTTACATCCAATATTACCTTACACCCAGGAATCATTTTCTTAGTGACCTGGCAAAATGTTTCATATGGAGAGAAGTTGCTGTTGGAATAATAAACATGTGATATGAAAGCCACATCCGGTTGAATCTTAGTCACCAGTTCTTTGAAAGCTTCTTTATCATTCAAAACCTCATCTTCAATATAAAAAACTTCGTATTCAGGCAGTTTTTCAAACACCCCAATTCCACCAGGATGTTCATGTGTAGAGGTAATAACTTTGTAAGGAGCTTTCTTCTCGTTATTAAAAGCCCTTAACATTGATAAGGCCAGCAGGTTCATTGTTTGAGAAGTAGCATTTGCTACCATTAAATTATAACCACTGCTTGGCCATAATTCATTACACAGTTTATTAATCTCGGAAAGCTTTTTTCTTCCATGTTCGTACATTCCGATAGGGTTGCCTTCAATTGTGTTCAGCACAGAACTATCAAGACGAACATTTTTAACTGCTGCCGAAACGGTTCCTAGTGTGCCTGGATTTAAGTTGATCCTATCTGTTTTAAAGTTCTTTTCACGGAAAGTTCTCCATTCAGATTCATTAGTAATTGCATCTGTTGATTCAGCTGTTGATTCTTCAACAAACTGACCTTTGAATGCATGAATATGATGAGTGAATACATGATTGTGTATTCTTTGTCTGTGTTTTACAATGATGCCTAATGTTTCACTTATCACATCATTGATAGATGTTGCAGCAAGATTATCATCAATATGCTGTGTCATCACTTTGATATCATGTTTTACCGCAGCACTTTCGCTTCTGGGATCAAATACATGATTAATGGTAACATCATAACCCAAAGGTTCTGCTAGACTTTTTACATTTTCAGCCAATTCGTTTATTGTACAGTTTGCTTTTGTAACATGATTCACCACTACATGCTGTCCTGCTTCAGGTCTTGTACCTGCTATCATTTCAAGAGAATTGACTGCATCTTTCATTGGCATGATGCCGGTTGTTTGATTTCCTTTTCCATACACGGTTAAAGGATGACCTGCAACTGCCTGGGTGAGGAACCTGTTTACAACAGTTCCAAAAATATCATCATAATCAAAACGGGTATAGAGATCTTCACAGTTCACCATTTCATCAGTGTATACACCAAACAAAGTAGATTGCATAACTTCTGTGATACGAAGACCCCATTTGCGGCAGGCCATTGAAAGATAGTTACTGTCGTTTATCTTAGAGATGTGATATACATCATCTGATTGTCTTGGAAAAGGTAATGGGCTTACTGCTTTTTTGCCATTAAATTCTGGATAGAAATAACCTTCGGCAATATCAATACCACCACTCGTAGCATACTCACCCATTGAACCCATCTTGATGATGTGAGCTTCAGGCACATGCTTACGAACTGCCCAAAGCAGTCTCATGTTATTTCCTTCGTTATTATTTATAGTATAAAGCGATTCAGCTAATCCCAGCATTGAATAAGGTGCTGAGCATTGCTGTGCCATATGATAAATTGTATGAGGCTTTTCAGTTTTGATAAGATCTTCGAGTGCATCTGAATTTACATCCATATACATGTAATGCAGATTGTCTTTACCATAGATGTCTTTATATGCTGCGATTCTTTTTGAAAGACGAGCTATAGGAAGCAAACTGTCTGATCCAACTTTACAAACAGTATTTCTTCTCCATTCATTATCTACTATTATGATCTTTGTGTTTGGACGAGTAACAGCAAGTTTTAAAGCAATTGGCCATCCATAATAGCCATCTCCTCCCAGTACGAGTATTGTTTCTTTCATATCTAGTTCCCTTTTTAATGTTAATGCCTACCTTTTAGTGTTATTTCCTTTCTTTAACTTATTATTCAAACTCTATACCTATGCCAAATAATTTGATATCCTTGGCTTGTATATAGACTTTCGTAGTAGTTTAAAAATTTTCTTTTAAACTGTAAATGAAATCATTACAGCAGCTATTAGTTTTTTAAAAAAAAATTGATTTATTGAAAAACTTCTTTTTATTACTGAAGTGATCGTTTATAAATTGTGGAAGCAGCTTTATAATGTATTGCATAAGCAACAAAAAGCGATCGTTGTTTGATTCTGAAATACCTAAAAAGACAAAGTGTGTGGTGTTCATAAAAAAAGTCCTGCCTTTCAGCAGGACTTTTTACTATTTGTCTTCACAGTATTAGTTGGCTTTTATTCCTTGTATTACTTTCCTGTTCTCTCCCTGTATCACTTCCACGAAGTAAGTGCCATTGATATAATTACTTCCAAACCTGTACATGTCTTCGACTGAGCCTCTCTGCGTTTCTATCATCTTACCCAATGCATTCATCACTCTTACTGTTACAGATGTTTTCCTGTCACTGCTCAATACCTGCAGCATGAAGTAATTAGTGGTTGGGTTCGGACTTAGTTTCACCGTTAAACCTTCATCTGTTTTTACCTCTGTGTTAACAGGAGCTTTGCTGTAAGTTGGTGCAGTACATTGTACCACTTCACACTTACCTAACCTGTCTGTTGCATGACCTGATGGACCAATATGTGATGGCACTGCATTCACACTGATCTCAAGGGTATTGCTGTTTCCAGGATTACCCGGAGGCACATGGCATACATACACTTCTTACCATCCCATGATCCGTTCTTAGAAGGCACCCTTATATCCATTACACAGATGGTGATTGAACAGGTAGTGGTACAACCATATACATGCCACTACTATAAGAATAGATGGTCCTGCAAGTGGTTCAATATTCCCTATCGGAGTAACAACTATTACTTACGAAGTAACTGACGCTGCAGGACTGAAAGCACAATGTTCATTTACTGTAACAGTAGTAGGTGTACCACCATCAATTGTTTGCCCTGCTAACATTGTTGTAGAAAATACAACAGGGGCATGTGGAACGAATGTGAACTTTGCAGCTACAGAAACAACTGCCATACCGGCTTCAACAATCACTTACAGTCTTCAGCCGGGAAGTTTCTTCCCTGTTGGAACGACTACGGTAACTGCAACTGCAACTAATCCTGTGGGCACTTCACTTACGCATATAACAGTAGTTTGGTTAAGCCATGCAATAGCATAGCGATATAGATAAGAATTACAATGACGAAATAAGTAGTGTAATCAGATGGTCAGCAGGAATGGGCACTTTCTCTTTGTCTTATCGGAAATCGTAGGCAAGTATCACTGACAAAAAGCTCATTTCATAAGTTTCACGTAGGTTATGAAGCACAAGTTTAGGTTAAAAAAAATAAAGAAAGAATTTTTTCCGTATTTTTTTAAAAACGGATTTGAGATAAAATACCTTGAAGTCTCTTATATCTGTTCCTCACATTTAAGCATATGCTTATATTTATTAATTCTATTGTTAACATTAAGTAGCTAATACTAATGGTTCATTTTATTCTTAATGATCAAAAGGTAAGCGTCAATCTTCCTGATGGAAGTACGGTGTTAGACTATGTGCGTTATCATAAACGACTACATGGAACAAAGATTGGTTGTCGTGAAGGTGATTGTGGTGCATGTACGATATTGGTTGGAAGTATTGTAAATGAAAAACTAGTGTATAGTTCTGCAACAAGTTGCCTGATGCCTATTGCAAATGCCCATGCAAAACATATTGTAACAGTTGAGGGAATTAATATGGATCAGCTTTCACCTGTTCAAAAAGCAATGGCAGATACTAATGGCACTCAATGTGGTTTCTGCACTCCAGGTTTCATAATGAGTCTTACCGGGTTTTTATTAAATGAAAAAAGCCATACTTATGAGCAAGCTATTGCATCAATAGATGGAAATATTTGCAGGTGTACAGGTTATAAATCTATTGAACGGGCATCATCAATCATCACCAAAGCAGCAGCTAATAAATCGAAAGACAACACTATCACATGGTTGGCTGATAACAATTTTATTCCTTCTTATTTTGTGAATGTTCGGGATAGATTAGACGCTTTGCAATCTTCTTCCAACGATATTAATGAAGTTAAAGATTTAGTGATTGGAGGTGGTACTGATCTTATCGTTCAGAGAGCTCTGAAGGTAAAACGTTCTTCTGTTCAACCAATGATGGAAGACAAAGCATTAAAAGAAATATCAGTAACAAATGATCGATGTATCATTGGTGCTTCAGTAACTGTTTCTGAATTTGCTGAATCAGCAACTATACAAAACATATTTCCTCGCTTAGCTAATTATAAAAAGTTGGTTTCATCTACACCCATTCGAAACATGGCTACGCTTGCAGGAAATTTTGTTAATGCCTCTCCTATTGGCGATATGACTGTTTTTTTCCTGGCATTAGACGCAGATATTATTTTAAAAAGCAAATCATCATCCAGGCAAATCAAGCTGAAGGATTTTTATTTAGGATATAAACAATTAGATAAAAAGGTTGATGAAGTTATCAGCCATATCTTATTTAAGATACCACTAAATAATACATTTCATTTCGAAAAAGTAAGTAAACGTACTCATCTTGATATTGCCAGTGTAAATACAGCTTGCCAATTACAAATGAAAGAAAATGGCACTGTACATAAAATCCATTTGTCTGCAGGTGGTGTTGCTCCTATTCCTAAATACTTATCACAGACATCAGATTTTCTTAATAGGAAATTACTCACCCAGGAAAATATCGAACAAGCTTTAAACATCATGGATAGTGAAATATCTCCAATAAGTGATGCAAGAGGAAGTGCAGATTACAAACGTCTGTTATTGCGACAACTGGTACTATCACATTTCATCACCTTAACCGGAAATAAAGAGTTGATAAGAAAAATGATACCAGCATGATCAGTTCAAACGAACATAATAACAACATCAATAACATAGATGCTGCAGGTCATGTTACAGGCCGATCCGTTTATACTGATGATCATCCTTTGTTAGAAGGAACATTGTTTGCAAAGATCTTCGACTCACCTCATGCTCATGGTGTCATAAAAAATATTGATTACACTAAAGCAGCATCTTTAGAGGGTGTGATAAAAATATTTTCAGCCAAAGATATTCCTGGTGCTAATCAAATTGGAGGTATCATTCCTGACGAACCTTTAATGGCAGAGACTGAAGTGATATTCCGAGGGCAGCCCATTCTTTTAATTGTTGCAGAAAATGAAGACATAGCGGAAGATGCATTTCATCTTATCAAGGTAGAAATAGAACCTTTGGAGATCATTACAGATCCTAAGATTGCTTTCGCTAAGGGTCAACTGTTATGTAAGTCGAGACAATTTACTAAAGGAAATACAACTGAAGCTTTTGCATCCTGCAAATATATTTTTCAAGGAGAAGCAGAAACAGGTGGACAGGAACATCTTTATTTAGAAACACAAGGTGCTTATGCTTTTCCTGCTGAACAGGATAAAGTAAAGATCATTTCATCAACACAAGGTCTAAGACATGTACAGGAAACTGTTGCCCATGTACTTGGTGTGGGCATGCATTCCGTTGAAGTGGATACTACAAGATTAGGTGGTGGTTTTGGTGGTAAAGAAGATCAGGCTGCAATGTGGGCATCAATGGCTGCATTGGCTGCATACAAATTAAAGTGTCCTGTAAAATGTATGCCGCATAGAATGGAAGATATGCGAATGACAGGCAAAAGAAATCCTTACAAAAGCGATTATAAAATTGGATTTGATGCAGACTTGAAGATCATTGCTTATGAAGCAACCTATTACCAAAATGGAGGTGCTGCTGCAGATCTTTCTCCAGCCATTCTTGAAAGAACATTATTTCATGGAACAAATAGTTATGATGTAGCCAATGCATTGCTGACAGCTCATTCATGCAAAACAAATTTACCTCCCAACACAGCTTTCAGAGGATTTGGAGGTCCGCAAGGAATGTTTGTTATTGAATCTGCGATTGATCATGCTGCAAAAGAATTAGGAGTTGATAAACACATCATTCAGCAAAAAAACCTGTTGAAGAATGGAAGTGAATTTCCATATGGCCAGAAGATCACTACTTCTCATGCAGAAGAATGTTGGAATGAAACATTAAGTCGTTATAAAGCAGACGAAGTAATAAAAGAGATTAAAAACTTCAATCAA
The DNA here is from genome assembly GCA_023386555.1 of Bacteroidota bacterium. Taxonomy (GTDB): domain Bacteria; phylum Bacteroidota; class Bacteroidia; order Chitinophagales; family Chitinophagaceae; genus JAEZDC01. Next base: position 76,998 of record JAEWJK010000011.1, read on the forward strand.
CATAATGATCTTACAAAGAAAGGTTTTGCGATGATGCCTGTTTGTTTTGGTATTTCATTTACCAACACTATGATGAACCAGGCAAGAGCATTAGTGCATGTGTATTGGGATGGAAGTGTAAGTGTAAGTACCGGTGCTGTTGAAATGGGACAAGGTGTTAATACAAAAATGTTACAGGTAGCAGCATCTGCGTTTGGCATTTCCAGAAATAGAATAAGAGTAGAAACTACTAATACTACAAGAGTAGCCAACACCTCACCTTCGGCTGCCTCTGCTACAGCTGATCTTAACGGTAAAGCTTTACTGAACGCTTGTGAACAGATAACTGAACGTTTGCATATTGTAGCAAGACAAATGGTTGGAGCAAATGAAAATTCAAAAATATTAATAGATAATGAAACTGTTTTTATTGATGGAGTGATACAACCCATTAACTGGGAACAATTGGTTCGCCAGGCTTTTACTCAACGAATTAACCTAAGTGCAAAAGGGCATTACAGCACTCCCGAAATTCATTTTGATAAATCGGTTGAGAAAGGACATCCTTTTGCATATCATACTTATGGCACTGCAATGATCATTGCTGTTGTTGATTGCCTGAGAGGAACATACGAAATAGAATCTGTTAATGTGGTGCATGACTTTGGTTCGTCGATCAATCGTTTAATAGATCTTGGTCAATGTGAAGGTGGAATTGTACAAGGCATTGGATGGATGACAATGGAAGAGGTGATATACAATACTGAAGGGAAATTATTATCAAACGCTTTATCTACTTACAAGATACCAGACATCTATTCAGTTCCGAAGGAGATTAATATTCATTTCCTGGAAACAGATGGACCTGAACTTGCTATCATGAGATCAAAAGCTGTAGGTGAACCTCCATTAATGTATGGCATTGGTGCATATTTCGCCATTCGTGAAGGAATTTTAGCTTTCAATCCCAATGCAACCATTCCTTATTCGGCACCCATCACACCCGAAAAAGTATTAATGGCTTTATACAACAAGCAATGAATACAAAAGCAATTTACAGTAGCCGTTGCTGGATAGATAATTCTTTTAAAGAAGCTATTATATATTTTACTGATGTAATAGAAAAAATTATTATTGGTAAACCTGATAGTTTTACTAACATTCTAAATGTTGGTGATTCGATTATAATGCCAGGCATCATCGACATTCATGTTCATGTAAATGAACCTGGCAGAACTGATTGGGAAGGTTTCGATACAGCTACACAAGCTGCAGCTGCAGGTGGAATTACTACCATTATTGATATGCCCTTAAATGCAAGTCCTGTTACCACAACCTTACAGGCCTTCAATGAAAAACTTTCTGCATCCGAGAATAAACTAAACGTGAATGTTGGCTTTTATGGCGGAATAGTTCCGGGAAATTTTTCAGACATAGATGAACTGATACAAGCAGGCGTCTATGGTTTCAAAGCATTTCTCACTCATTCAGGTATAGATGAATTTCCGAATGTAGCTGAAGCTGATCTCAATGAAGTAATGCCAGTATTGGCTAAGCACAACATTCCTTTATTAGTTCATTGCGAGTTAAGTGATGATAAACATGGAGAAGAATTGAATGCTGATCCCAGAAGCTACTCAGCATATCTCAAAAGCAGACCCAAAACTTGGGAAGACGAAGCTGTAAAGTTGATGATTAATCTTTGTAGGAAACATGATTGTGCTGTTCATATTGTACATGTGTCTTCATCAACTGCATTGACTTTAATTGAAGATGCCAAAAAAGAAAACTTGAAAATTACTGCTGAAACCTGTCCGCAATATTTATTATTCAATGCTGAAGATATCCCGAATGGCAGCACTATACATAAATGTGCTCCGCCAATTCGGGAAAAAGAAAACAATCAACAACTAAAAAATGCTTTACAAACAGGAATACTTGATCTTATTGCCACAGATCATTCACCTGCACCTCCTTCATTGAAAGAAATTGCATCAGGTGATTTTAAAAAGGCCTGGGGTGGCATTGCAGGCTTACAATTTCTACTTTCTGCAGGTTATACGGCATTGAATAATCAATTACCGATCGAAAGTTTTATTCCTTTAATTACATCCCGGCCAGCTAAAGTTTTAAACATAGAAAGAAAAGGGCTTATCAGACAAGGTTATGATGCTGATCTAACAATATGGAATCCTTCAGAAGATTTTATAGTAAAAGAATCAGACATATTTCATAAACACAAAATAAGTCCTTATGTTAGTAAGGAGTTGAGTGGAAAAGTTCACCAGACTTATGTAAACGGAGAGCTTGTATTTGATAATGGCATCATCACTAATAAAAACAAAGGCAAATGGCTTTTGAAAAAGTAAAAGAGATCATCAAAGAATCACCTTCATTTACGACAAGTACTGATCTTGCTGCTGAAAGATTAGGTGGTAAAGTGTTATATGCCACTGATGATTTTTTTGCAGAGAAAGAAAATCTTATTAAACCGGGAAGAGGCATTTTTATCGCAGATAAATATACTGACATAGGTAAATGGATGGATGGATGGGAAAGTCGTAGAAAAAGAATACCCGGTCATGATTGGTGTATTGTACAACTTGCTGCTCCGGGAATGATCAAAGGTTTTGATATAGATACAAATTTCTTTTTAGGCAATCATCCACCACATGCATCTATTGAAGCTGCTTTGATTCAGGATGAATTATCAATTGAAAATTGGGAAAATGTTCAGTGGAAAGAGATCCTTACAAAATCATCATTGGATGCAGGCTCTCAGAACTTTTTTTCATGTACCGTTCCTGAAGTGTTCAGTCATATTCGCTTGCATATTTATCCTGATGGTGGTGTAGCCAGATTGAGAGTGTATGGTGATATCTATAAAGTTTGGACTGACCTCGACACCAAAGTAGAAATTGATCTTGCTGCAGCCATCAACGGTGGAAAAGCAATTGACTGTAACGATATGTTCTTTAGTTCGATGAACAATCTCATCATGCCTGGACGTGGAATTAATATGGGTGATGGTTGGGAAACGAAAAGAAATCGTACTCCTAATAATAAAGATTGGGTGATTGTTAAACTGGCTACTCAAGGTGTGATTGAAAGAATTGTGGTTGACACACATCACTTCAAAGGAAATTATCCTGACAGGTGTTCAATTGAATACTGCACTGCGAAACACGACAAAGATGTAATTGAAGGAAAAGTTCATTGGCAAACACTTTTACCGGAACAAAAGTTGGAAGCAGATGCAGAACATGAATATAAACAACAGATCAATGAACATATTGCAGCAACACATGTTCGCTTAAATATCTTTCCTGATGGAGGTGTTAGTCGTCTTCGTTTATTCGGTAAAATAAAGTTATAGCGAATGAACCTGGTGATCTACATTGTGCTTTCCGCCATATTTGTGATGCTGCTGCTACTTACCTACCAGTTTCCTGCATTAATAAAGAAGAATGAAGACACAGAAGAAAGATCCACACCTATTATCTCAATGCAAAACTTAATATTCGCTGCATTTGTTCTTGTTATTATTCTACTCTTAACGCATACATATTTTGTTATAAGAGGAACAGCATGGGAATCACACATGATGGAATGGCTCAACATTATTATTCGTGTAATGCATGTTACATTCGGTATTGCATGGATTGGTGCATCATTTTATTTTGTATTCCTGGAAAATGCCCTCAATAGAACAAAAGATGTTCGTGATGAATTAGCCGGAAATTTATGGGCTATTCACGGTGGAGGATTTTATTACCTTGAGAAGTATAAAGTTGCTCCGAAAACAATTCCCAAAGAACTACATTGGTTCAAGTATGAAGCTTACTTTACCTGGCTCTCAGGATTTAGTTTATTGTTCGTTGTTTATTATTTTAATGCCAGTGCATTTTTGATAGATAAAAATGTATTAGACATCACGCCTCTTACAGCTATTAGTATTGGTATCGGATCTTTTATTGCAGCATGGTTGATCTATCATTTACTATGTAAAACTTTTATTGTAAAAAAGACGATGCTGTTTGCCGTTATAGGGTTTGCAATTGCTGCAGGATTTGCTTATTTCTATCATTCAGTGTTCAGTGCTAGGGCAGCATACATACATTTTGGTGCCATGCTTGGAACATTGATGGCAGGTAACGTTTTTTTTATCATCATTCCTGCACAAAAAGCAATGGTGAAAGCTGCCAAAGAAAATAAACCATTGAACCCGGAACTTGGGAAATTCGCTGGCTTAAGATCATTGCACAACAACTATTTTACATTGCCGGTAATATTTGTAATGGTGAGCAATCATTTTCCAAGCACATTCGGATATTCAAATCCTTGGTTAATGCTATTGATCATTACACTCGGAACAGCAGGAGTAAAACATTATCTCAACCTGAAAGAGAAAAAACAACTAAACTATTGGATCTTGCCAGTATCAGTTTTGATCTTATTTGTTGCTGCATTTATCTCTGCACCATCGAAAGATCCGGGAGCATGCAAAACAGAAGTAAATATGGCAGAAGTGAATGCAATCATTCAAAAAAGATGCATCAGTTGCCATTCGTCAAAACCAACCGATGAATCTTTGAATGCACCACCAAATGGTGTTACCTATGAAACGCCGGATAATATTATCAAACTAAAAGATAATATTTATCAACGTGTAGTGTTAACGAAGACGATGCCACAGAATAATAAAACCGGAATGACAGATGAAGAAAGAGACATTATTCGTTGCTGGATTGAACAAGGTGCAAAAGCTAAATAAACAAAATGAACTTAGATCAATTCAATTTATTAAATAAAGATGTTGCTGCATCAGAACTTAGTAAATGTTGTGGTGCTGCAAACTGGATCAGGTTAATGATGGATTATTTCCCTTTCCAAAGTAAAGAAGAAGTGCTGCATTTGTCGCAAGACATCTGGGATGAACATTGTTCTGAAAATGATTGGCTTGAAGCTTTTGCACATCACCCCAAAATCGGTGATACAGCAAGTCTTGAAAAGAGATTTGCTTCTACAAAAGATTGGGCCGGTAATGAACAGTCTGGGGTGAAAGAAGCTGATTCAACCATCCTGCAACAATTACTTCAGTACAATGAGGCTTATGAACAGAAGTTTGGTTTTATATTTATTGTATGTGCAACCGGCAAATCAGCTGAGGAAATGCTGGAATTACTCAAACAGCGGATCAATAATATTTATGAAGATGAAATAAAAATTGCTGCCGCAGAACAAAGTAAGATCACAGCCATCAGGATCAATAAACTTTTATCATGATAAAGATCACATCACACATATTAGATACATCTAAAGGCAAACCTGCTGAAGGAATCACAATTGTCTTATACCAGGGTGGAAACGATGAGTGGAAAGAAATTAATAGAAGTATAACCAATACTGATGGCAGAACACCTTCACCGATAAATGCAGAAAATGTATTGCAGCAAGGTATTTATAAATTAAGGTTTGAAACGAAAGATTATTTTGATAAAGAAAGTATACCAACCTTTTATCCTTTTGTAGAGATCATATTCGAATTAAAGGATGAGGTACATTATCACATACCATTACTATTAAACCCTTACGGTTATTCTACTTATAGAGGAAGTTAACATAGCTCAATACAACATCATGAAAACAACAATAACAAACGATAAAAGAAAAAAGCTACTCAAGAATTTACGTGAAGCCAATTTATCATTTCAGAAAATTTATCCGGGAGATCGTTCTGAAAGACAACCGGTGCATACTGTTTACGGGGGAGCCAATCTATTCAAAAGCAATGCAGCAAAAGCTTTAGGCGAAAGAGCATTGGAAGTATTCAAAACCTATGCACCTGATTTCATCACATTTGGAAATGTATTTAGTCTTGATGGAGCGAATGAATTGCAGGGACATCATCCAGATAATGTTGCGGGACATTACAACTCACTTTCACAGGAAGAAAAAAGAAAACATCCTGCAAGATTATCTTACGAAGTCTATCAAAAAGTGCAACGGAAATTAGAAACCGAAGCAATTGAAGATTTCAGAATAGATTTTGAAGATGGTTATGGAAACAGATCTAATGAAGAAGAAGATGAGACCGCTGTGCAGGCTGCCAAAGAAGTAGCCGAAGGAATGAAAAATGGAACACTTTCACCTTTTATCGGCATTAGAATAAAGCCTTTCACTGAAGAGATGAAAGAAAGAGGTTTGCGTACGTTAGACATTTTCATCAGCACTTTAGTAAAAGAAACGGATGGGAAATTACCGGAGAATTTCGTAGTGATGTTGCCTAAAGTAACTATACCTGAACAACCGAAAACGCTTGCGTTATTTTTTGATATACTTGAAAAAGAATTAAACTTAGAAGAAGGTGTATTGAAGATGGAGATGATGGTTGAAACCACACAATCCATTATGGATGTTGATGGAACCAATCCTTTGTCTCGTTTTATCAAAGCGAGTAAAGGAAGATGCATTGCCATGCATTTTGGCACTTATGATTACACTGCCTCCGCAGGTATCACTGCACGTTACCAGGAAATGGATCATCCTGTTTGTGATTTTGCACATCACATGACCAAAGTTGCTTTAGCACATACCGGTATCTGGCTTTCCGATGGTGCAACGAATACAATGCCTATTGGTCCACACAGAGGTGAAAATCTTTCTCATGAACAGTGGGAAGAGAATAAAAGAATTGTGCATCGTGCATGGAAAAAAGGATATGACCATATCCGTCATTCTTTATGGAATGGATTTTACCAGGGATGGGATTTGAATCCAGCTCAATTGCCAATGAGATACACTGCAGTGTTTGCATTCTTTCTTGAAAGCTATGAAGATGCAGTAGATCGATTGAAAACTTTCGTTGAAAAAGCTGCAAGAGCAACATTGATCGGTGATGTATTTGATGATGCTGCAACAGGACAAGGTTTACTCAATTTCTTTTTGAAAGCATTGAACAGCGGAGCGATAACAGAAGAGGAAGTTTTACGAACCGGATTAACGATGGAAGAGATTCGAGGCCGTTCATTCAAACAGATATTAGAGAACAGGAAAAAGTAAATGGACGTTTGGTCTTTCATACAACAAAAACTTTCAGCTTCACAAAATGTAATGCTACTTTGGGTATTACAGAGTGAAGGAAGTTCACCAGGCAGACGTGGTTTTAAAATGGCCGTATCGACTGATGGCAGCTTTCAAGGAACAATTGGTGGTGGTATAATGGAATATAAACTGGTTGAAAAAGCAAAAACACTACTTACAGAAAACTGTAAAGAGATTTTTTTACAGCGTCAACATCACGATAAAGACCATGCAAAAGATCAATCGGGAATGATATGTTCTGGTAGTCAATTGATCGCTTTTGTTCCTTTCAGCAATTCAAACAAAGCTCTTATTAACAGTATAATAGATAAAGAAGATGATCGTGTATCTGCGATCAGTTTATCAAAGCAAGGTTTATCTATCACAACAATAACAGAGAACAAATCTGTTTTACAAGATAAAGACAATGATAATTGGAAATATACAGAACCAATAAAGCAGCAACCAATTATATATATTATTGGTGGTGGACATGTAAGTCTTGCACTATCAGAACTGATGCATTTTCTTGGATTTCATATTATGGTTTATGATAACAGAAATGATCTTCATACCATGAATCAAAACAACTTTGCTCATCAAAAAAACATTGTAAATTATGAAGAGATTGGTGCAATGATCGATGATGATGAAAATGCATTTTTAGTGATAATGACTTATGGATATAGAGATGACAAAACTGTCTTTAGGCAATTAATGAAAAAACATTTTTTTTATGCCGGCATGATGGGTAGTGTTACAAAGATCGATCAACTCACGAAGGAACTGGTGGATGAAGGATACACACCAGACCAATGGAAACATTGGTTTATGCCAATCGGAATTAATATTCACAGCAAGACAACAAAGGAAATAGCTATCAGCATTGCCGCAGAAATTATTCAACAAAAAAATAAACAACTTGCCAGCCAAAGAACAGTGTGAAAATGAATGTAACAGCTTTAAATAATGAACAACGAATACTTGCTATACATCGGCTTACTGCATTATGGGCATTTGCTGAATCTGGTCTCGGTGGATTTTTGCATGCAGTAAAAATTCCGTTCACAGGATTGGTAGTTGGAGGCTTTGCAATCATCGTTATCACCCTTATTGCTCAGCTATCAAATAAACACTACAAGCATATTCTGCAAAGTCTTGTAATTGTTTTGATGGTGAAGGCTGCTGTTAGTCCTCATACTCCATTTCCTGCTTACATTGCTGTCAGTTTCCAGGCTTTATTGGCTGTAGGATTATTCACTTTGCTTCGTGTGAACTTATTCAGCATTTTATTATTTGCCATAATAGCCATGTTGGAATCAGCTGTTCAAAAATTATTGATCCTTACGTTGTTTTTTGGCAAATCATTATGGAGAGCCACTGATGAAGTTGTAGCATACATTGCTAAGCAATTTTCGCTAAATGCAACACATGGAAGTAACGGACTTATTGCAATTTACCTGGGCATCTACCTTGCTGGAGGAATATTTATTGGATTAATAAGTTATCGCCTGATCAGGAAATTATCGTCTGGTAATATAATAACCTTACCATCAATACTAAACAACACCACTTGCCTCCAGGCTTCAAGAAAAAACAAACCAAACAAGATCTTCAGTATTCTTTTTGTTGCCCTGGCATTATCCGGAATAATATTTTTGATCGATGACAAGTTAACTCCTGCATTAAAAACGTTGGTGTGGACATTCACTGTAATTATAGCCTGGTATCTTCTTATTGGACCATTATTATTACGAATCGTCAAAAAGAGTTTACAATCTTATCACAGTGAATACAGCCAGCAGTTGAGTGAAACACTTTCATTTCTTCCTGTAGCTTCACAACTGGCTATGCATGCATGGAAAGAATCATCAGCAAAAAAAGTGTTGCATAGAATTCCGTTTTTTATTTATACACTCATCAGTTGTTCACTCATCTACCAGCAAAAAGATAATACTGGTTCAAGATGAGTATTATTATTTTTTCTGCACCTATTCATTCTGGTAAAACCACTGCACTAATGAATTGGTGCAGACTTAAAAACAATGTTGCCGGAATACTTATGCCAGACATTAATGGAACAAGAAAATTTTTTGATATCCAGTCAAAAGAAATTTTTGATGCCGAATGCAAACAGCCTGAGATATGTACTGAACCATTAATAACGATTGGTCCGTACCATTTTTATGAGAATGCTTTTGCAAAAGCTAATAACATTTTACTGAACATATCTGCCACAATCGATCATATTATCATTGACGAAATAGGAAAGCTTGAACTTCAGCAAAAAGGATTATATGCAGGAACTACACCGCTTATCAGCAATTCATCTGCAAACATCATACTCGTTGTAAGAGATTCGTTAGTAGAAGCTGTTGCTACAGCTTTTCATCTGGCAAACTATTCAGTGATACATAAGGCTGAGGATATACCTTATTAAGCTACGATTACTTTACTGGGTGTAAGATTTGGGTTTGACTGTTCTGCAGCTTCAATTATACTATAATCACTCAAAATAAAAGCCTTGTTCTTTTTCACACAAACATCATGTTCAAAATGCACACTCACTTTACCATCTCTTGTCCTTATCGTCCATCCATCGTCTTCAGTGTACACGTCTTTCGTTCCGAGATTAATCATTGGCTCTATCGCCAATACGATATTCTCTTTCAGCTTAGGTCCATTCCCTTTCTTACCATAATTCGGAACTTGTGGATCTTCATGTAAGCTTCTACCTATCCCATGACCAACCAATTCTCTCACCACTCCATAACCATTATCTTTCTCTGTATGTTTCTGAACAGCATAAGCAATATCTCCTACTCTGTTACCCACCACAGCCTGTTCAATTCCTTTGTACAAACTTTCTTTGGTGATGTTCACTATTCGTATATTTTCTTCACTGGTTTCCCCAATAATAAAAGTGTAAGCATGATCACCATGCCAGCCATTTAATATAAGACCCATATCAATCGTAACAATATCGCCTTCTTTCAATGCAATGTTGTTAGGAAAACCATGCACCACCACATCATTTACACTTGCACAAATATTAAACGGATAGCCTTTGTAATTGAGAAAACTTGGTATGGCCTTATGATCCCTGGCAAATTCAGCACACAGTAGATCGATCTGCATCGTAGTTACACCAGCCTTTAACATCTTAGCCACTTCAGTAAGTGTTTTACTTACTAAAACTGCAGCTTCCTTCATCATTGCTATTTCCGCTTCTGTTTTTTGGATCATCATACCGTTAGGTCTTTTCATGTCATGTATATGAGGTGAGAGAAAGTTATGTGAGGTCAGCTATTGCACATTCCTCATCATTTCTTGCGTCGCACACTTCATCAATTTGTCCTTTATTCAGCTATAAAAAACAAGCCTGCTACTTAGGTAACAGGCCTGCAAATGTCTAATATTATTCTCAAATAATACAGCTACTCTATACTACATTCCTGTAGTAGAAGCCGTATTCATTGTTGATTGTCTTCCCTGTATTCTTCCACCTTTCATTAATCCATCGTATTGACGCATTAATAAGTGTGTTTCTACCTGTTGTAATGTATCTAAAATAACTCCTACCATAATCAGCAATGAAGTACCACCAAAGAAAGTTGCAAACTGTGATGATACACCTAACAGTTGAGCAAAACCTGGTAAGATACCTACCACAGCTAATAAAATAGCACCGGGCAAAGTGATCTTATCCATGATAGCACCAATATAATCAGCTGTTGGTTGGCCTGGTTTAACACCTGGAATAAATCCATTGTTACGCTTAAGATCTTCAGCAACCTGCTTGGGATTAAATATCAAAGCAGTGTATAAAAAGGTGAATCCAATTACCATTACAGCATAAATTAACATATACCATGCATTGCTAGGATCATTGAAAGTTCTGGTTATCCAGCTTGCACTCTCTGTATCTCTAAAACCTGTAAAAGACACAAGTGTTGGAAGAAACATGATAGCCTGTGCAAAGATGATAGGCATTACACCTGCACTGTTTACTTTAACCGGTAAGAATTGTCTTGCACCACCAACCTGTCTGTTACCTACAATTTGCTTAGCATAATTGATAGCGATCTTTCTTACACCTTGAACCAATACGATCAATCCCATAATGATAGCTACTAAAACAGCGATCTCAATTAAGAAGATCAATAATCCACCACCACCTTTAGCTTCTTTCGCACCAAACTCTTGTATAAGAGATTGAGGTAATCTGGCTAAGATACCAACCATGATGATGATTGAAGTACCATTACCCAAACCTTTGTCCTGTATCTTTTCACCCAACCACATTACGAATAATGTACCTGCAGTAAGAATAACTACTGTTGAAATAGCAAAGTATGGTTGATAAGCTGGTATTTGTGCTTCTACATAACCAGGGCTGTTCAATAAACCTAAATAAGCTCCTGCCTGGAAGATTGTAACGATCACTGTCAGGTAACGTGTCCACTGGTTGATCTTCTTTCTTCCGCTTTCTCCTTCTTTTTGTACTTTTTGCATCTGAGGAACAAGAATGGTCATCAACTGCATAAAGATAGAAGCAGAGATATAAGGCATGATACCCAAAGCAAGAATGGAAGCCTGTGAGAAAGCACCACCTGCAAACATGTCGAACAAACCTAACAAACCACCATTAGCAGCAGAGTTAGCCTGAGCTGCTTCAATGGCATTAGGATCTAAACCTGGTAAAACGATCTGGGCACCGAAACGATAAACTAATATTAAAGCAAGAGTAACGATGATCTTATTCTTCAGTTCATCTATACTCCATATATTCTTCAGGGTCTGTATTAATTTTTTCACTGGGATCTTTTGTTAAGCGTTAGTCACTAAAACCAAAAACACATTTATTAAAATGTGTTCGGCAAGTTACGGTAAATTACTTGATAACTTCTACGCTTCCACCAGCTGCTTCGATAGCTGATTTCGCTTTATCACTTATTGCATTTACTTTGAATGTGAGTTTTGTTTTCAACTCACCATTGCCCAGTATCTTAACTCTGTCGGTTCTATTGATAAGGCCGTTTATGTAAAGATTCTCGAGAGAGAATTCAGTAAAACCATATTTGTCAGCAAGCTGATCGATCTGACCTAAATTGAACACCGTATATTCAATTCTGTTTGGATTCTTAAATCCACGTTTAGGAATACGACGCTGAATTGGCATCTGTCCACCTTCATGAGCATTTTTACGCTGGTAACCTGCACGGCTCTGAGAACCTTTATTACCTTTTGTTGAAGTGCCACCTTTACCTGAGGCTTCACCACGTCCAATTCTTTTCGCTTTCTTGGTTGACCCTTCTGCTGGTCTGAGTGTGTGTAGTTTCATTTGAATTTGATTTTGAACTTACGGGGAATCACCCCTCGCAATGTTAATTAGAAATAAGAAATGCAAAATGAGAAATCAGAAAGGAGAATCACTTTTGCGTTTCTCATTCCGTATTTCTCATTTCTCATTGAAGTTTACGCTAATTCTTCAACAGTAACCAGGTGGTTCACTTTACGAACCATACCTAGAATCTGTGGAGTTGCTTCAACCTCTTTAGAAGAATTTGTTTTATTTAAACCCAAAGCCTGTAAAGTGAGCTTCTGACGCTCAGGACGATCTATCGGGCTTTTTACTAATGTTATCTTGATCTTTTTCATAAAGAATTCGTTTCGGTCGACGGTCGACGGACGACGGGCGACGGTTTTATCCATTAAATACTTTGCTCAGCTTCAGGTTCCTGTTTCTTGAAACGGTGATCGGCTCTCTCAATAAGCTTAATGCTTTGATGGTAGCTTTTACCACGTTGTGAGGGTTAGCAGAACCAAGGCTTTTTGCCAATACGTCTGTATAACCTGCACTTTCAAGAACGGCTCTCATAGAACCACCTGCAAGTACACCAGCTCCATGTGCAGCAGGCTTGATGAGTACCTTAGCAGCACCATCTTTTGCAAGTTGATCGTGAGGAATAGTACCGTGCATCAAAGGAACTTTAATCAGATTCTTCTTTGCATCTTCAATACCTTTTGTGATAGCTTCCTGTACTTCTTTTGCTTTACCCAAACCTTGTCCTACAACACCATTGGAGTTACCTACCACTACCAAAGCAGAGAAGCTGAAAGTACGACCACCTTTTGTGGTTTTAACCACACGGTTAATTGAAACTACTTTCTCTTTCAATTCCATTTCGCCACCTGGCTTAACTTTATTTACAATTGCTTTAGACATTATCTAACGATTAGTATGTTTTTTAATTAGAATTGAAGACCACCTTCTCTTGCACCTTCAGCTACAGCTTTGATACGACCATGGTACAGATTACCACCTCTGTCGAAAGTACATGCTGATAAACCTAATTCAGTTGCCTTTCTTGCGATAGTAGATCCAACTAATTTAGCCATATCTACTTTCGGTCCTTTTTGTGCAGCAATATCTTTATCTCTTGAAGATGCTGAAGCCAAAGTCTGGCCATTGTCATCATCAATTAACTGGGCATAGATCTCTTTGTTGCTTCTGAAAACACTCAAGCGAGGTTTTGCTGCAGTACCAACAACCTTTTTACGGATACGGTACCTGATCTTTTGCCTTTGTTCTAATTTGGTATTCATCTTTATTTTATTTGCAACCTCCCGATTCTGCCGGGAAGCTATTTACAGTTTATTATTACTTACCAGCAGCCTTACCAGCTTTTCTTCTAACCACCTCATCAGTGTACTTAACACCTTTTCCTTTGTACGGTTCAGGCTTACGTAAGCTTCTAAGCTTTGCAGCAACAGCACCAAGTAATTGCTTATCTATTCCCTCTAAAGAGATGATAGGGTTCTTACCTTTTTCAGTAACAGTAGCCACTTTCAGTTCTTTGGGAACTTCGAAAACAATATTGTGAGAATAACCCAAAGCAAGATCAAGTGTATTCCCTGCATTTGAAGCTTTATAACCCACACCCACTAATTCAAGATCTCTTTTATAACCATCAGTTACACCCTTCACCATATTAGAAATAAGTGAACGATATAAACCGTGCATTGCACGATGACGGATCTGGTCTGTAGGACGAGTGATGTTGATCTCACTGCCATTCACTTCCACATTGATATCTCTATCGATTGTTTCTTTCAACTCACCTTTTGGACCTTTAACAGTGATAACTCCGTCCTTTGTTACATTAACCGTAACACCACTTGGAATTACTACCGGTTGTTTACCTATACGAGACATGATACTATGATTTTAATTTGTTATTTATTAAGTTGTTGACCGGTCAGCTTAGTATCGTTTAGGCTTAATGTATCAACAACCATTTGCTAATTAGCCAATTAGCTAATTAATATATGTAGCAAAGAACTTCACCACCTACGTTCTGGGCTTTCGCTTGCTTATCTGTTAATACTCCTTTAGAAGTACTGATGATAGCAACACCTAAACCGTTAATTACTCTTTTGAATTCAGCTGGTTTAGAATATTGACGTAAACCCGGACGGCTAACTCTTTCTAAAGAGCGGATAGCAGGTTGTTTGGTTGTAGGATCATACTTCAAAGCGATCTTAATTACGCCTTGCTTGCTATCATCTTCAAATTTATACTTCAGGATATAACCCTGATCGTATAAAATCTCAGTGATACGCTTTTTCAAGTTAGAAGCAGGAATCTCTACTATTCTGTGACCAGCCATTTGTGCGTTACGAACCCTGGTCAAAAAATCTGCAATAGGATCTGTTACCATATTATTTCCCTCCTACGTCACGCAACAGCGTGATAATTGGATTTAGATTAATGTTGTTTGTTACTGTCGATGTAGATCGTACTTTGTACCTCTTACATCGTACTTCTTTTTACCAGCTAGCTTTCTTTACACCTGGTATTTTTCCATCAAGAGCCATGTCTCTGAAGATCACCCTGCTCATACCGAAGTATCTCATGTAACCTCTTGGACGACCTGTCATCTGGCAACGATTCTTTAAACGAACCGGTGAAGCGTTCTTTGGAAGAAGATCCAAAGCTGCATAATCACCTGCTTCTTTTAAAGCAGCTCTTTTAGCAGCATACTTGGCAACCATTGCTTCACGCTTTCTCTGCCTGGCTTTAATTGATTCTTTTGCCATGTTATATTATTGTTGATTGTCTTTTACAATGTTTTTGAAAGGCATTCCCAATTCTTTCAGTAACTCGTAAGCTTCTTCGTTAGTGTTAGCTGTAGTTACGAAAGTGATATCCATACCTGTGATCTTATTCACTTTATCGATATCGATCTCAGGGAAGATGATCTGTTCTGTGATGCCCATTGTGTAGTTACCACGACCATCGAAAGCTTTATCGCTAACACCTTTGAAGTCACGTACACGAGGTAATGCAACAGCGATCAGCCTGTCTAAGAATTCATACATCTTCTCACCACGAAGTGTAACTCTTGCACCGATCGGCATTCCTTTACGGAGCTTGAAGTTGGAGATGTCTTTCTTAGAATAAGTTGGAACAGCTTTCTGACCAGTGATGTTTGTAAGCTCGTCAACAGCAATGTCAACCAACTTCTTATCATTCACTGCTCCGTTAACACCACGGTTAATAGCGATTTTCTCTAACCTTGGGGCCTGCATTACTGTTTTGTAACCGAACTTCTTCACCAAAGCAGGTACAACATCTTTCTTGTACTTATCTGCCAGACGAGGAGAATATTTTGTAGTACTCATATAATTTGCTTTGCCAGGTTACTACTTGATTGCTTCACCTGATTTTTTAGCGATACGAACTAATTTTCCATTTTCACGGGTACGCTTCACTTTAGAACCGGTACCCGATTTTGCATCCCATAACATCACGTTACTGATATTAATCGGAGCTTCTCTTTTTACTATACCACCTTTGGTATTCTGAGCCGAAGGTTTGGTATGCTTTGTAACAATGTTCACACCTTCAACAACTACACGACCGTTCTCGAGTAATACTTTTAATACTTTACGAGGCTTTTTCAGGTCTTTATCATCACCGGTAATAACTACTACGTCATCGCCTTTTTTGATGTTGTATTTAGGTTTAAATCTGTTGCTCATTTTTTATTGTTTATGAAGTCAACTGTACTTCTTTGTTCTACTTTCGTTGCGTCGCACTCTTGTACTGAGTGATTCGCTATTTATCATTCCTTGATCCTTGTTCAATATTCTTAAAGAACTTCAGGAGCAAGTGAAATAATTTTCATGTATCCTTTATCTCTCAACTCTCTCGCTACTGGTCCAAAGATCCTGGTACCACGAGGTTCGTCAGAGTTGTTCAACAGTACAACAGCGTTGTCGTCGAAACGGATATAAGAACCATCTTTTCTACGCAATTTGTTTGTTGTACGAACTATTACGGCTTTAGAAACAGTTCCTTTCTTAATACCCCCTGCAGGGATGGCATCTTTAACAGTAACAACGATCTTGTCACCTATTTTGGCATAGTCCTGACCTGAGTTACCAAGTACTCTGATACAAAGCACCTCTTTGGCACCACTGTTATCAGCTACACTTAGTCTGCTTTCTTGCTGGATCATTTTATTTAGCTTTTAGCTTTATTATTTTTCTGTTCACTGCTTCAAGCTTCAAGCTGTAAGCTTTAAGCATTGAAAATATCTGGAACAAGCTTGTAGCATATAGCTTATAGCTTGTAGCTCTTACTTAGCTTTTTCTACCACTTCCACTAATCTCCAACGCTTGGTTTTTGATAAGGGACGAGTTTCCATGATAGTTACCACATCACCAACTCCGCACTCTTCTTTTTCGTCGTGTGCATGGAACTTGGTAGTTTTCTTGATAAACTTACCATAGATAGGGTGTTTTACTTTTCTTTCAACAGCAACAGTGATGGTTTTAGCCATTTTATCGCTGGTGACAACACCTGTTCTTGTTTTTCGTAAATTTCTTACTTCAGCCATTGTACTTGTTTTTAGCTTCTGCTATTAATTATGCTTGTAAAGCTCTTTTGTTCAATTCCGTTTTTAAACGGGCAAGGTCTTTTCTCAATGCACGGATGCTCATTGGATTTTCCAATGGAGAAATTGCGTGTGCAAACTCAAGCTTTTTAAGTCTGAGTTCATCTTCCTGGATTCTCGCCTTAAGATCGTTTTCGTTAAGGTCCCTCAGGCTCTTATTAAAATCCTGCTTCTTAGCCATTGTGATAACTTTTTATAATTACGCTTGTAAGTCTCTTCTTACAATGAATTTTGTTTTGATAGGCAGCTTCTGAGCAGCTAATCCCATTGCTTCTTTTGCTACTGTTTCAGGTACACCATCACATTCAAAGATGATACGACCTGGTTCTACTACAGCAGCCCAGAATTCAGGGTTACCTTTACCTTTACCCATCCTTACCTCTAAAGGCTTACGGGTAATGATTTTATCTGGAAATACTCTGATCCAAACGTTACCTTCTCTTTTCATAGCCCTTGTCATTGACTGACGTGCAGCTTCGATCTGACGGTTGGTTAACCAAACAGGCTCAACAGCTTTCAATGCGAAAGAACCGAAAGCAATAGAAGCACCACGCTTGGCCACTTCACGAATACGTCCTTTTTGCTGTTTCCTATGTTTACTTCTTTTAGGCTGTAACATAACTAGTTTATAGTTTGTGGTTTGAAGTGTTTAGTTTCAAACCATTTTGAAACTTCTAATTCAATTTCAGATTATCCTCTGCCTCTTCCTCCACCACCTCTACGGTCGTCTCTTCTATCACCACCACCTCTACGGTCATCTCTTCTATCGCCACCACCTCTTCTATCATCACCACCTCTTCTCTCGTTACCTGCAGCTTCTTTACCACCGATGAAATTTGGATTCAATTCTCTTTTACCTAAAACTTCACCTTTACATATCCATACCTTCAAACCGATCTTTCCGTAAACAGTCTGAGCAAATACACTTGCATAGTCGATATCCATTCTATATGTATGCAAAGGAGTACGACCTTGCTTAAACTCTTCACTACGTGCAATCTCGGCACCACCTAAACGGCCTGAAGCTTTTACTTTTATACCTTCTGCACCCATACGAAGTGTAGAAGCGATAGCCATCTTGATTGCTCTTTTGAAAGAGATACGATTCTCAATCTGACGAGCAATGGTGTCACCTACAATATTTGCATCCAGTTCCGGACGACGGATCTCAAGAATATTGATCTGTACATCATCCTTACCGGTTAATTTCTTCAACTCTTCTTTGATACGATCAACCTCTCCACCACCTTTACCAATGATGATACCTGGCTTAGAAGTATGGATAGTGATGATTAGTTTACCAAGTGTACGTTCGATAACGATCCTGGCAATACCACCTTTGTTAATACGAGCAGTTAAGTACGTTCTGATCTTATGATCTTCAATCAGCTTCTTAGAGTAATCTCTTTTGCTGCCGTACCAGTTACTGTCCCATCCTCTGATGATACCTAACCTGTTACCTATTGGATTTGCTTTCTGACCCATATTATGGTTTAATAGGTTTTATTAATTTTTTGAATCTACAATTATAGTTACATGGTTGCTACGCTTACGAACCCTGTATCCACGACCTTGTGGAGCTGGTCTCATACGCTTTAATACTCTGCCACCATCTACAAATACAGTTTTTACTACAAGGTTAGAATCTGCTGCACTTGTACCGTTATTCTTTTGCTCCCAGTTGCTGATTGCACTCTTTAGCAATTTTGCTAAAGGAGTTGCATTGTGCTGTGGGTGAAACTCAAGAATCGCAAGTGCTTTTTCAACCTGCATTCCACGGATCACATCAGCCAGCAAACGCATTTTGCGTGGACCTGTGGGATAATTCATCAATTTTGCTACTGCTTCCATTGTTATTTAATTATGAGTTATGAGTTAGGAGTTTGTAGTTATTACTCTAAACTCTGCACTCTAAACTTTCAACTATTATTGTTTAGATCCTGAATGTCCTTTAAAGTTTCTGGTTGGAGCAAACTCACCAAGTTTGTGACCTACCATAAATTCTGTTACATAAACAGGGATGAACTTGTTGCCATTGTGAACAGCGAAAGTGTGACCTACAAAATCCGGAGAAATGGTAGAACGACGACTCCATGTTTTGATAACAGTCTTTTTGCTTTTGCCTTCGTTGATGGCTAAAACCTTGGCTTCAACGTTTGCATCTATGTAAGGACCTTTTTTAATCGAACGAGCCATATTATTCTTTTTCTTGTTTATTCCTCTCCGGTTTTACCCAAGAGTATTTTAACGATGAATGATTACTTTGCTAATTTCTTTCCGTCTCTTCTCTGAATGATAAGTTTATCGCTTCCTTTTCCTCTTGTTCTTGTTTTCTCTCCTTTAGCGTACTTACCGGTTCTGCTTCTTGGATGACCACCTGAAGCTCTACCTTCACCACCACCCATTGGGTGATCAACTGGGTTCATCGCAACACCTCTTGTTCTTGGACGAATACCTTTCCACCTGTTAACACCAGCCTTACCTGCAGTCTGAAGATTATGATCGCTGTTAGAAACAACACCTACAGTTGCATAACAGTTGATCAATACTTTTCTCAACTCACCAGAAGGCATTTTCAATACAGCATATTTTTCTTCCTTATTAGAAAGCTGAGCTGAAGATCCAGCGCTTCTTGCCATTACACCACCATGACCTGGTTGTAATTCGATGTTGTGAACGTTTGTACCTAAAGGCATGTTCTTCATCTGAAGTGCATTACCAATTTCAGGTGCAACTGCATCACCACTGATTACCTTCTGTCCTACCTGGATACCTTGTGGAGCAAGAATGTATCTTTTTTCACCATCAGCATACTGAATCAAAGAAATGAATGCAGTACGGTTTGGATCATATTCAACTGAAACTACAGTAGCTTCAATATCTTTCTTATTTCTTTTGAAATCAACGATACGATAGTGATGCTTACTTCCACCACCTCTGTATCTCATTGCACGACGACCTTGAGAGTTACGGCCAGCTTTCTGATGCTGTGGCTCTAGTAAGCTCTTTTCAGGAGTGTCGGTTGTTAATTCTGCGTAAGCATTTCCAATTCTCCAGCGTGTGCCGGCTGTCATTGGTTTGTACTTCTTTAATGCCATTTGTTCTCGTTTTGTGCGAACTTCTCAGCTTCGCTTGCTATAAATTATATGTTAGAATAAAGATCAATTGTTTCGCCTTCAGCTACTGTTATGTAAGCTTTCTTATAAGCAGGCTTAACACCCTGGATGAAACCAGCTTTTGTATAACGGGTTTTATTTTTACCAGGAACAACTACAGTGTTAACATCAACTACAGATACTCCGTAGAATTCTTCCACTGCTTTTTTGATCTCTAACTTGTTTGCCCTACGGTTAACACGGAAAGCATATCTTCTCAATTTCTCTTGCTGAAGGTTTGCTTTTTCTGTTAAGATCGGTTTTACTAATACTTCTGTAAGTTTCATTTTATATTGATTGAAACATTATTCAATTAAGCGGTTGCAGTTGTCTCTTCGCCTGTAAAGATCTTAGCTGCACCTTCAGTTAATACCAGTACATCTGCATTCATGATTTCGTAAGTATTCACGTCTGCTAGTAAAGTACCATCTGCATTTGGAATATTACGAAGGCTGAGGTAAAGATTATCGTTATACTCAGGAAGAATGAACAATGCTTTTTTCGCATCAACTTTCAGATTCTTCAATGTACCAGCGATAGTCTTTGTTTTAGGAGCATCGAAGCTGATATCTTCAACTACTACGATCGCATTTTCTTTTGCTTTGTAAGCCAGTGCAGACATTTTAGCAAGGTCTTTCACTTTCTTGTTCAGCTTGAAGTCATAACTGTGTGGCTTAGGTCCGAAGATAGTACCACCACCTTTGTATAAAGGGTTTCTGATATTACCTTTTCTTGCACCACCAGTACCTTTTTGCTTGTGAAGTTTACGGCTCGCACCTTTTACTTCAGCACGGGTTTTAACCTTATGTGTACCGGAACGGGCTGCAGCCAAATATTGCTTAACAGCGAGGTAGATCACATGATCATTCGGCTCGATACCGAAAATATCATCTGGCAATTCTACTTTCCTGCCGGTTGATTGTCCGTTTATATTTAAAACATCTACTTGCATCTTCTTTCAGATTAATTGGTGATTACTTCTGGATTAATACGATTGAACCGTTGTGACCTGGAACTGATCCTGTAACAAGAATGTAGTTTTTCTCAGGGAAGATCTTAACTACTTTCAGTCCTTTCATTTTAACCCTGTCATTACCCATTTGACCGGCCATTCTCATTCCTTTGAATACTCTTGAAGGATAAGAAGAACCACCGATAGAACCAGGTGCTCTTTGTCTGTCGTGCTGACCGTGTGAACCTTCACCCACACCACTAAAGCCGTGACGTTTAACAACACCCTGGAAACCTTTACCCTTGGTAGTACCAACTACTTCAACTTTATCTCCTTCTTCGAAGATGTCTACAGTAATTGTTTCACCAATTGCTTTTTCTATTGAATAATTGCGGAATTCTTTTACGAATTTCTTGGCAGCAGTATTTGCCTTAGAGAAGTGATTTAATTCGGCTCTTGTAGCGTGTTTTTCTTTCTTGTCGCCGAAAGCTAACTGAAGAGCTGAGTAACCATCAGTGTCATTCGTTTTAACCTGGGTTACTACACATGGGCCAGCTTCGATGATGGTGCAAGCAGTTTGCTTTCCATCGGCAGCGAAGATGCTGGTCATGCCAATTTTTTTTCCAATAATACCTTTCATCGTTTTTGCGGTTTATGCCCCGCAAGGTTAAGAGGACAATTCCGATGATGTTCGGAATTTCAATCCTTGTTAACTGCCGACCTTTTCCTGTGTTTCCTTATACTAAAGGAGAGGAAGTACCGGAAGTAAACAAACCTCGAAGGGCCTGTTTATATGTAGCCTTCTGAATTCTCTGTAGAGATGCCAGAAGATTAATTTATTTATCAGAGCTCTTTTTTCAATACGGATTTTGCCGTAAGGATTGAGAGATGACTATTTTAAGAACTTTTGCTTTTTTAATTCCCATGACTTAATGTCGTGGCAATTATGGCATTTTATGCCTTAATCTCAACTTCCACACCTGAAGGAAGATCTAACTTTGATAACGCATCTACCGTTCTTGATGAAGAGGTGTAGATATCCAGTAAACGCTTATGCGTAGCTAACTGGAACTGTTCACGGCTTTTCTTGTTAACGTGTGGTGAACGGAGAACAGTGAATATTCTTTTGTGTGTTGGCAAAGGAATAGGACCTGTAACTACTGCACCTGTGCTGCGAACAGTTTTAACGATTTTCTCAGCAGATTTATCAACCAGGCTGTGATCGTAAGACTGTAATTTGATTCTGATTCTTTGAGACATATCCAAAACCCAATTTTCAGTTGGGGTTGCAAAAGTAAGGGGATATAACTTAACAGACAAACATCAGGGTAATATTTTTTGCAAAAGAAGCTAAAAATCAGGTTAAACTATTCTTAAGAGCCAGTTGATCCGACAATTTAGTAATGCTTGAACGATTTCGGGAGAAAAAATATTAATCAAGTGCAACCTGAACACTATAAGTTAAGAATATATTGCTCAAAAACTAATTATTAGGAAATCAGTCGCCAAAGGTTCTGAACGTACAAGTGAGTGACACAACGAAGCTCCATAGCAGCACAGTCTTCTGTTACAAAAAAATCCCGCTTCTCTCGAAACGGGATCTATATAATAAAAGTAATGGTCTCTTAGTCTTCAACCTTCACCTTACCCTTGCTCTTTGCTATCACTTCTTCAGCAATATTGTTTGGAGCCGGTGAATAATGTGAGAACTCCATTGTAGAAGTTGCACGGCCAGATGACATTGAACGAAGCTGTGTTACATATCCGAACATTTCAGAAAGTGGCACTTTAGCCTTGATCACCTGAGCATTACCTCTTGTGTCCATACCTTCCAACATACCACGACGACGGTTTAAGTCACCTGTAACATCACCCATGTACTGGTCTGGAGTTACTACTTCAACCTTCATGATCGGCTCAAGTAAAATTGGTTTTGCTTTACGACCAGCTTCACGGAAACCAGCTTTAGCACACAATTCAAAAGACATTGCATCAGAGTCAACCTGGTGGAATGAACCATCAAAGATTCTCACCTTCATATTGTCAACTGGATAACCTGCCAATACACCTGTACTCATAGAAGTTTCAAAACCTTTTTGAATAGCAGGATGGAATTCCTTAGGAATAGAACCTCCGAAAATGTCATTCTTGAACTGGAAGTGTTTACCTGGATTTTCAGCTAACCATTCTTTATCAGCAGGACCGAATTCAAACTGGATATCGGCAAACTTACCACGACCACCAGACTGCTTTTTCAATACTTCTCTGTGTTCTACAGATGTGTTGAAAGCTTCTTTGTAAGCCACCTGAGGATTACCCTGGTTTACTTCAACTTTAAACTCACGTCTCATACGATCAACAATGATCTCGAGGTGAAGTTCTCCCATACCTGAAAGGATGGTTTGACCGGTATCTTCATCAGTCTTTACTCTTAATGTAGGATCTTCTTCCACCAGCTTAGCGATAGCCATACCCATCTTGTCTACGTCAGCCTGGGTTTTTGGTTCAACCGCAACAGAGATTACAGGCTCAGGAATGAACATGTTCTCTAATACAATCGGATGGTTCTCATCACAAAGTGTATCTCCGGTTTTAATCTCTTTAAATCCAACAGCAGCACCAATATCACCTGCTTCGATGAAATCGATTGGATTTTGCTTATTAGCAAACATTTTTAAGATACGAGAGATCCTTTCATTCTTACCACTTCTCATGTTACGTACATAAGAACCGGCATCCAAATGACCAGAATAGCACCTGAAGAATGCAAGACGACCTACATAAGGGTCAGTCATGATTTTGAAAGCCAATGCAGCAAAAGGAGCTTTCGGATCAGCTTTTCTTGTGATGGGTTCTCCAGAATCAGGATCTGTACCTACAGTATCTTCAATATCTACCGGAGAAGGCAGGTAACGACAAACCGCATCCAATGCAGTTTGAACACCTTTGTTCTTAAATGAAGAACCACACATCATCGGAACGATAGAAAGATCGATCGTAGCCTTACGAATAGCTTCATGAACTTCAGCTTCGCTGATGGTATTTGGATCATCGAAGAATTTCTCCATTAATTTATCATCGTATTCCGCAACAGCTTCGATCAGCTGAGCTCTCCAGTGATTGGCTTCTTCAACCATATCAGCAGGAACATCGATCTCATCGAAAGTCATACCTTCTGTTTCGGCATGCCAAACAATACCTTTCATTTTAATAAGGTCAACCACACCGGTAAAGTTGTCTTCAGCACCGATAGGTAATTGAAGTGGAACGGCTTTAGCACCAAGCATTTCTCTTACCTGGTTAACCACCATTAAGAAATCAGCACCGGCACGGTCCATTTTGTTTACGAAACCAATACGTGGAACTTTATAACGGTTAGCCTGGCGCCAAACTGTTTCTGACTGAGGTTCAACACCATCAACAGCAGAGAACAAAGCGATCAGACCATCCAAAACCCTCATAGAACGTTCTACCTCAACGGTAAAATCTACGTGGCCCGGAGTATCAATAATGTTGAAATAATATTTTTTAGTGTCAGCGGTAGCCTTTCCTTTTTCTGTAGGGAAATTCCACTGGCAGCTTACGGCTGCTGAGGTAATAGTGATACCTCTTTCTTTCTCCTGTTCCATCCAGTCAGTGGTAGCAGCACCTTCGTGTACCTCTCCAATTTTGTGGATCATACCGGTATAGCGTAAGATACGCTCTGTAGTAGTGGTTTTACCAGCATCAATGTGAGCGGCAATACCAAAGTTCCTTTGCAATTTTAAGTCAGCCATAAAGCTTGTTTAATTTTTTCGAGCGGCAAAGGTAAGGGTTTCAATAATTGATTTTTTGCGGAAGTTGAATTAAATAATTGTGTGGAAAAGTTAAGGTTGAGGCTAAATGAGACAATTTGATAATGTGACAATTCGATAATGAGCGATGATTATTTTGCCGGCTGAAGGTTTCATGGCATCGTTCGTTGTGTCACTCACTTGTACGGTTGGAAGTTTGGGGAGCGTCTCCAGGAGTAAATTGAAATATCTTTGTCCACAACCAAAATTATGGCTGGAAGAAAAAACTACATATCCTGGGATGAATACTTTATGGGTGTAGCTTTACTCAGTGGATTAAGAAGTAAAGACCCAAATACACAAGTAGGTGCATGTATTGTAAATGCACAAAATAAGATCGTTGGTGCTGGTTATAACGGCTTGCCAATCGGTTGCAGCGATGAAGCATTTCCGTGGGAAAAACAAGGTGAATTTCTTGAGACAAAATATCCTTATGTATGTCATGCAGAATTGAATGCCATTCTTAATAATATTGGTATGGATCTTTCAGGCTGCAGAATTTATACTGCTTTATTCCCCTGCAATGAATGCAGTAAAGCCATTATTCAATCCGGTATTAAAGAAGTGATCTATTTAAGTGATAAATACGATGGAACGCCGGTTTCCGTTGCCAGCAAACGAATGTTAGATACTGCAGGAGTTTCGCACAGAAGAGTGGAAGTAAAGCGGAAAAGTATTGAACTATCATTCGATGAAAGAAATATATAAGCCTCTAGGACTGCCTTAGTCTTACTCAAACCCTATCCGTTATTAGTGGAGTGATATCGAGCATATTTTTCGATATTTTTACCTAAACCATTAACAATGAGACT
Source organism: Bacteroidota bacterium (assembly GCA_023386555.1). Classification (GTDB taxonomy): domain Bacteria; phylum Bacteroidota; class Bacteroidia; order Chitinophagales; family Chitinophagaceae; genus JAEZDC01. The sequence continues at coordinate 102,777 of JAEWJK010000011.1, forward strand.
ATTTACACTTGCAATTGCTATGTGTCTTTTCTGGGCAATAAACATAGTCAATGCTCAAAACAATACCCCAAAGAAAACAGCCGCAGCCCCTGCAAAAAATAGTGAAGCAAAACAGAAACTCTTATTCGATAAGTTTTTTGAATTAAATGATGGCGATTCTGCAGATGTAGTTTTGAAATCGAAGATTGGAACTGATATCTATCAACTTGATAACAAATCGAAATATGGCATTTATGTTTCTGCATGGGCTAACACTTACGCTGAGCAATACGATGCAGCAATTAGGCTGATAGAACAATTGAAAAAAGATTATGCTGATTGGGCCGAAGTTTATTTTTTGCATGCACAGTACCTTGACTATAAAGAACAAAACGGGTTTATTGAACAAGCACAGAAATGCATTGAAATGAATCCAAAGTTAATTTACCCATTGTTTTTTCTAGCCACAAAATATGAGGAACTTGAAAACTATAAATTGGCTTTACGGTATTATGATATGCTTGAAAAAGCTGCTCCAACTCATAAATCAGTTTTTTATAACCGTGGCTATATAAAGTCAATTTTGAAAGACAGTAAAGGTGCGATTAGTGATTATACTAAAGCACTACAGTTAAACCCGAAACACCACAGGGCTTTGTTCAATCGAGGAAGAGAATATATGTTCCTTAAGGAATATGCTAATGCTGAAACTGATTTTGACACGTTTATTAAAGTAAAATCTGATTACGATGAGGCATATTATTATAGAGGTGCTGCAAAATATTATCAGAAAAAACAGGATGCTGCTTGTGTGGATATGAAGAAGGCTGCTCAACTTGGTCATAAAGGTGCAGCAGATTTTGTAACCACATATTGCCAGTGATATGAAGAAAGTAGTTGTTACATTGGTTTTATGTCATTTCCTAATAAATGTTTATGCTCAGCCAATAGAATCCGTTGTACAAAGAAGTGGTGCCGGAAAATGTATTGACTTTACCATTTCTTCAGATGGACTTTTCCTTGCCAAAGTGACCAATCCAAGTACAAATACCTCGAATTTAAAAACCTGGAAACAAAAGTTAACGGTTATTAATGATCCTATCAATACTTACGCCTCGGAAATAGAAATCTGGAATACTAAAACAGGTCATTTATTAAGGGTAATTAATGCTAACCAAACAAACGGCAGATCGGTTATGAAGGTTCGTTTTTGGAAAGGCAGCAAATCAATCATTGTGAGCAAGCAAGGTGGGATTCATGAGGTTTATGATGTTTCAACTGGAAAATTTTTAACATACCTACCCCTCTTAAAATATCCTGATGTAGATGGTGTTTTTGCAATCAATGAAAAATCCGGAGTATTTGCATTTATTCCGCCTTACTCAGTGGGCAGTGATCAGTTAGTTTTTTTTGATCTCTTTTCAAATACCCAATATGATTCTGTACGGTTTAATTTTAATAACATAACGGCTCTTGAATTTTCACCAGATGCAAAAGAAATAGCTATCGGCACTAAAGATGGAAGTGTTCACATAATTGAATTGCTGACATTCAACCGAAAAGTAAAATTATCAAGTGAGTATCCTGATAAGATCAACTATCTGCAATGGACCAATGATAATTATTTGCTAGTTTCAAAAAATGATAGCTGGATGTTATGGAACATCAAAAAGCAAAAAACAGATAATTATGGTATCATGAAACCTGGTGCCAGGATACTTACAAGCCCAACGGAAGATTTTTTATACCAGGCCACAGATTCGTCTTTGCTACGTCTCGACGCTCAAAGTAAAATACAAAAGCAATTAGGTATCTCGCCTGATTATATTCAAAAAATATCCTTCGACGCAAATAATGAGAGAATGTATGTACTCACAGATAACTTCATAAAACTGTGGGACATGAAGAACATTTCACAAATTGCATCAATTACTACAAAGAAAATGTTACCTGAAACTTTTTCAAGAATGACAAGCCTTGAAAAGATCGAGAATTTTCATTTTGTACCCGGCATCAGGTCAGCAATGTTTACAGATAATAATCAAATAATCGTACACCCTATCGACACAAACTATTCAGCAAAAAACTATGTTTTTAGTAAAGACAGTATTGAATCATTTGTGATTTGGAACAATCATCCCGCTATCACACTTAATAATACCTTGGTAAGCTGGAAGAAAACAATTCCTTCAGAAATAGCCATAGATAGCCATGAAAAAATACTTTTTACATTTCAATCAAACCAGATTGCGACAGCAGGAACTCCAGATTCTATATTGAAAATAAGAGATCTTGAAACCGGTAAATTGCAGCAACTTATTTTTCCCCGCAGCATAGATTGTGGTGCATTATCTTCTTCCGAAAGCCATTTTGCCGTAGCAGGTGATGAACTATTTCTTGTAGATACGAAAACATTAAAATATAAGAAGCTGTCTGATCCCGCTAAAGAAAATTATACTATTGGCGGAATGAGTGCCGAAAAAAAGACCCAATCATACGTTCAAGTTTGTTTTTCAAAAGATGGTCAAAAGCTTTTTACAAATAATGCATATGGACACGTAAAAGTGTGGAATCTAAAAACATTCAGGATTGATACGATATTGAACATAGGAGCTAATTTCTTGTATACATCCGAAAAGGATAATAGAATATATATTGCTGCAAACAATGAAATACTCTGGATTAACACAATTACTCTTCATACAGAAGCAAGGATAGTATTCCTGGAAAAAGGAGATTACATAGTAAGCCTTCCGGACAATTATTACAAAACTTCTCGAAATGGTGCAAAAGCCATTGCCTTTAGAAAAGGTTTATATACATCTGGCTTTGACCAATTTGATGTAGTATATAATCGTCCCGATATTGTAACTACAAAACTGGGAGCACCATCTGTTGAGGTAAAAGAGATGTTACAAAAACTAGTAGCTAAACGATATAAAAAGCTGGGAGTTTCTACTGCTAAAACAAATGAGATTGACGCACCTGAACTTGAGATCCAAGATTTTTCTTCTTTACCCACCTTTACTGATAAACAGTTACTTCAATTTATTGTAACCCTGAAAGACAATAAAAACCTTCTTGTAGATTGTAAAGCCTTTATCAATGGAGTTCCCTTTAGCTCAAAAAATGGAGTGAAGCTAAGCGACATTTCTAATGATCTTGCTATTCATGAAAAGAGTATACGGTTGTCTGTTAAGTTGAATAAAGGCAGAAACCTGATAGAAGTTATCTGCAGTAATAATAAGGGAATAGAAAGTAATAAGGCATCTTTCGAAATTTTTTATGAAGGAAATACAGATCACAAACCAGATCTATATTTCATTGGAATTGGTGCAGGAACATACAAAAGCGAAGAGTTCAATTTAAAATATCCACCTAAAGATGTAAAAGAAGTTGCAGCAATTTATGCAACTAAGAAGGATATGTTTGCCAACATCCACACTGTATTACTAACTAATGAACAAGTAACAAAAGCAAACATCCTTAATATTAAAAAGCTTATTAACAGTTCTGGTATCGAAGACCATGTAATTGTTTATTGGTCTGGTCATGGTATACTCAACAACGACCTTGATTATTACCTTGCTACCTATGATATTGATTTCAATAATCCAACTTTAACAGGAATGCCTTATTCCGAATTAGAAAATTTATTAGACGATATTCCTGCAAGAAAAAGACTTTTATTTATTGATGCCTGCCATAGTGGTGAACTGGATAAAGAAGAAACAAATTGGGTTTCAAATGCTAAGTCTGAAGAAGGTAAAGTAACCATCTATACTAATAAAAGCACCATAAAAAAAACAAAAGCAATAACGGCATCAACATTGTTCAACGAGTTATTCGCAGACGTAAGAAGACATTCAGGTGCAAATATTATCTCTGCTTCTGGTGGAGCAGAATTTGCTCTTGAAGCAGATACCTGGAGTCATGGAGTATTTACTTTTTGTTTATTGAAAGCACTTTCGGAAAAACAAGCCGATTTAAATAATGATGGTTATGTTTCAGTTAGTGAACTACAAACTTACTTACAACAAAAAGTTCCACAACTTACAAATGGACAACAGAAACCTACCTCTCGAACAGAAAACCTCGTTAATGACTGGCGAATATGGTAATAATAAAAGCCACTCTAAAAAGAGTGGCCTTGTTTCTTAGACTATAAAGGAGACGAGAAAACTAGTAAACATAATTCAAGGCAGTAACATCGCTGCTGGTAAATGGACGATTGGTTCCGTTACCAATACAAGCCAGCATCCATGATCCTGCACTTGGTCCTGTTGGTGTACCCGGAATATGAACAGCACCTACTGTAGAAGCACCTTCGTTATACGCAGAACCACCACAGCTATACTGGCGACTCATATAGTCTGTATGACGGAAACCGATACAATGACCAATTTCATGTGCAATAATTGAAGCTACCGTGCTTGCATTCCATGTATCTAAATAACTTCTGTTCACTAAAACTGAACTGTACGGATTACCACTGGAAGTAGGAAAGCCGGCTGAAGCTAAATAGGTAGCTCCGGATGGTGCAGCTGAAATAACAATGTTTCCACCAGAGGTAACTCTTGACATGGTAATTCTTAAACCTTGTGCATTGTAACGGCTGATGGCAGTGTTTAATGCTGTTACATAGCTGGAAGGAAGTGTAGAAGATACTCTGATCGTGATGTTTCTGGGTAAGCCGGTAACCGTTCTTGTAGTACGGTAATGTTCTTCATTAGCATAGATGATAGATTTACGTTCGCCATGACCATTTTTCAGATCATCAGTGGTTAAAACGATATCACCTTCTACTAAATAACCTTCAGGATGTTCCTGGATACCTTCTGGATTGAAGCCAAGAGCAGCTACCTGTTGTTTCAACTCATCAGAAAAATCAGGTTTTACATCTTTTGTTTTTGAGCAAGCTACAATCAAAACTACCAAGGCAATAAACAGTGAAGTGGAGAAAAGAACTTTCTTCATAATTGTGCATTTAGGTTTAATGAATAAAGAGAAAGCAACAAGGTAAGCTGCTTAACATAAGTTAAAGAACTGTTAAGGACATTTGAATGCCAATATAAGACTACGGTCGCTTATCGAGCATAAAAAAGCCATTCACAAGCTGAATGGACGAGTGTTAGTCTGGAATCAAAATTATTTGTACAAATAACTAAGAGCAGTTTTTGTTATGACTACTTTTTTTCAATACCCCAAAAAGATAAAAGAATACCATAACCAGGTGGAGAATTGAGAATCAAATTACTTCTATAGATATAATTTTATAATATGGCCAACAGAATTTCAAAAGAACTATTTTAGAACCTGCCTATGAAGAGAAAAATTACCCTTTGCCTGCTGTTATTTTCCTGCTTTTGTTGGTTAGGACAAACACAAGCGCAAAAACTGGATCCTTTATCTTCAAAATTGCCTGTAGGCGTTACATTGGCAGAATTAGCAGAAGCAGATTCCCTTTATATACTCACAAAATCAGCTTTTACATTTTCAGGTAGAAAGCCACAAATCTTATCTGACAGTTTGTTACTCTATACCGTAGACCCCAGATTTGTAAACCTCCAGTCTTTTTTGCACTCGTCTTTTGTATTATTTCTTCAACCGGTACGAAAACCAATAGAAGAGATGGTGATAAATGGATCAGATCTCAGCCTCAATAATATCTTCTATGCACATTCCAAATACACGGTGAATGGTGAAAGTTTAAAGGTATCAATCAAAGAAAATTGTTTTGATACAATGGATATAGATCTTCGTCAGCGTTTTTCCAAAACAGGATCAGAATCTTCTACCCTTTCGTCTCATGCTACGGCTATGGCAACACTGATTGGTGGAGGAGGTAATACATATTATACAGGTAAAGGTGCTGCATACAAAGCGAACCTGTCATCAACTACATTTCAAACATTGCTATCTGAACATGATACCGTTTATAAGAAATATAACATAAGCGTACAAAATCATTCTTACGGAACGATGATTGAGAATTATTATGGTGCTGATGCTTTGAGTTATGATGTTTCGATAACAAATAACGATTCTTTACTCCATGTATTTTCTGCAGGCAATTCCGGAAATCAAACCAGCACAGCAGGTAAATATGCTGGTATTGCAGGATTTGCAAATCTTACCGGGAGTTTTAAACAATCAAAGAATAGCTTAAGTGTTGGAGCAACAGATTCTGTGAACAATGTGGAGTTGCTTAGTTCGAGGGGCCCTGCTTATGATGGCAGAATAAAACCTGAGCTTGTTGCATTTGGACAAGATGGAAGTTCAGGAGCTGCAGCATTAGTAAGTGGCTCTACTTTGTTAGTGCAGGATGCTTACAAACGATCACACGGAAAACTGCCTTCATCATCACTTGTAAGGGCAGCTCTTATTAATGCTGCGGATGATATTTTACAACCAGGACCAGATTACAGATCAGGCTTTGGTAGTTTAAATACAGAAAGAGCCGTCAGGCAGATCATCAATAATCAATTTTATACCGGAATAGTAAGTAATGGCAATAACCAGGAGTTCAACATTACTGCTCCTGCTAATTCAAAAGAACTAAAAATTACGCTGGCATGGAATGATGTTCCTGCTTCAGCCAATGCTGCAAAATCATTAGTTAATGATCTTGACCTGGAAGTTGTGGAAGTAAATAGTGGAACAATCTTTTATCCAACCCTACCTAGTTCTTTCCCTCATCTTGATTCACTCAATAAAATTGCAACACAAAAAAGAGATACATTAAACACCATTGAGCAGGTTGTGATCGATCTGCCTGCTGTCGGCAATTATATCATCAGGATAAAAGGATATTCCGTACAATCAACTCAAGAATTTTCGATCGTATACAACTGGGAAGCTGCAAATAGTTTTTCATTTACATACCCTGCAAAAGATGACAATCTTTATCCCGGAAATATCAACACCATAAGATGGAACAGTTTTGCCGATGCATCTGCAACAGGAAAACTGGAGATCAGTTATGATGGAATTTCATGGTCAACATTAAGTTCAGCCACTCTGCTTTCAAATAAATATTTCAAAACAAATATTAAAGACACCGTTGGCATTGCTCAATTAAGAATGACAGTAGGATCAAGTGTTTTTCTTTCCGAACAGTTCACAATTTCTCCAAGATTACAAACGAACGTCGGTTATAATTGTGCTGATTCTTTTCAATTGTACTGGAACAAATTAAATGGAGCTTCATCGTATAATGTGTATGGGTTAACAGACACTTTTATGAGGCCCCTATTTCAAACAATAGATACTTCCATCACTTTAGCAACAAGTCAACTCCAGCATTTTGCTGTTGCTCCAAATATTGGAACAAAAACAGGTTTAAGGAGTTTTGCTTTCAATTACACCACACAGGCTGTGGCTTGTTTTGTCAACTCATTCCTGGCAGATGTGTTTGACGATACCACTGTTCATTTACAAGCTGTACTCGGAACAATGCATAATGTGAAAGAACTAAGTTTTCAACGTCTGTATCCGCTCACAAATCTTGTAACTTTTACAGTTAACAGAGATACTTTCTCCACATCCGATAAACTCAGCAACGGAATTTATTATTACCGTGTGAAGCTCTTGCTTAACAATGGCAAAGAAGTGATCAGCGATACTTTGCAGGTGAGGATTTTCCAGGAAAAATTATTCATTGTTTACCCCAATCCTTATAGAAATGGTGGAAGACTGATCATTCAATCAAAAGATTATGAGAACAGTGTATTCGAATTGTTCTCTGTCGTCGGACATAAAGTGTATTCGCAAAAATTAAATGCAGATACCGAAAGTCTTTCACTGCCTTTTCTTCAAACCGGCATCTATTTTTACCGCATCATTCAGCACAATAAAAAAGTAGTGAACGGCAAATTGTTGATACACTAAAAAAAATAGCCGACAGATTTTGCCGGCTAATATCATCGTGAAGCATTATTTAAAACGGAAGATCATCCAAAGGCTCAGTAATATCAGCAGCTGATGGTGTTGCCACTTGTTGTTGATAATTTTGTTGAGGCTGATTATAATTTTGCTGTGGCTGTTGCTGACCACCATAAGAACCACCACCTTGTTGTCCGTCATTTCTGCTGCCAAGTAACTGAATACTTTGCACACGAACCGTTAATGTAGCTCCCTGTTTGCCATCCTGTGTTTGGTAAGTTCTTACTTCAGGCTGACCTTCCACATACACCTGTGTCCCCTTCTTTAAATAAGGAGCAATTCCTGTTCTGTCACTCCAGTAAGCACAATCTACCCAGATCGTTTTATCTTTCTGTACACCCTGTGCATCTTTAAATCTTTCAGTATGTGCAACGGTGAAGTTCATTACATTTTTTCCATTCACATTATTCAACACACAATCTTTACCTAGATTGCCGATTACCTGTAATTTAATCATAGTAGTTTCTTTTAAAATACGACTGCCAAATTAATCAAATTGATATACCGTGCAAGAAATGTTGTGCACAAACTGAGGGTATTTTATGAACCATGGGCTATTGCTACTATAAAGCTTTGGTTGCGTCGCATCTTTCCGACGTTAAGTCGGAATCCCGATCCTTCGGGACTTGTACTGGAAGATTCGTTATTGGGCTGATAGGCAGCTGAATTTGTGTCTTCTCTTCAAACAATCTATTAAACAGCGGACTTTCAGTCTGTTTCCATTTATCCCAGAAAGTAAAATAGAGTCCGTAATTGTATTTGAACTGTTTGTGATGCAATGAATGATGTGTAGCACCGATCAGCCAACGTCCAAAAAAATGTTTATGAAAGTTCTTTGGATAGATCTCAATATCAAGATGATTGATGATACTGCTGATCGTCATTATCGTTAACTGGGTAAGCAACACATACAAATGCATCGGCATCACCATCAATAAAGCTGGAAGAAAAACTGCCTGTAACAATCCTTCCAGCGGATGAAAAGAAAAAGCCGTCCACGGAGAAGTGATATTACTGTCGTGATGCACTTTATGAACGATCTTAAAAACTTTCGGATGATGCATCCACCTGTGTAGCCAGTAATAATATGTCTCATGCAAAACCAATGCTATCGCTAAGCTCACGGGTAACCACCATATTGGATAAGAACTAATATCACCATACAATTTTGTATAACCTTTTTGCCATAAGATAGCAGTGATCGTTCCACTAACAGCAAATATTAAAGCTGTCATGCAACTCCATCCTACTTCTTTTCTAAACTGTGTTTTATTGTAAGCCTTGTTGCTGATCTTTCTTTCCTTCCATTTTTCAGGATACCAGATGTAGAATACAGCATAAAATAATCCTGCAGCCAGAAAATATCTTCCTGCAACTACCAGAAATATAACTATAGTGGCAATCGAAAACCAAAGTGGATGAGTAAGATCAGGAAGTGTTGACATGTCTGTTAAGTTACAAGAATCATGCGAATGAACTTTGCATCATAGCGTCTTAGCGGTTTAAACCATTTTCACTCAGTGAAAATCTACTCTGCGATCTCTGCGAAAATTTCACATAATAACCTCTGCAACTCCAAGTATAAAATCCAAACAAAGAATTCTCAAACAATCTCTGCAATCCTTCTCCCAAAAACATGATTTATCTCAAGTTTCCTTCAAAAAATATTGTTTTTTAGAATTGCATTTGTTAGTGTCTTATTTTTGCACGGATTTTTAAAGAACCAAACTTGCTATAATGACCTGGAAACAAGTCTTCACTTCCACCATAGGACAGAAATTCGTAATGGGTTTAACCGGTTTATTTCTTATTTCCTTTTTAGTTGTACATGTTGGCCTTAATGCCACCATCTGGGCTGATGACAATGGCTCTATGTTCAATCGTGGTGCAAAATTTATGGGTGGAACAGTCCTAATTAGAATCATGGAGATTGGTTTATTCCTTGGCATTTTCCTGCACATCATCCAGGGTTATATGCTAACAGCTTACAATAATAGCAGACGTAGCACCGGTTATCGTGTAAACAAAGGTTATGGCAGTAAATGGTACAGCAGAACAATGGGCTTATTAGGAACTTTGATCCTGTTGTTTTTGATAATGCACATCTGGCATTTCTGGGTGCCATCACGATTAACACCTGAAAGTTTATCAATCGTAGAATATAGAAACGGTGAGGCACATGACTTATACCGGAGAATGGTAGAAGTTTTCCAGGATCCTATTGTTGTGGTGTTATATGTGTTGGCATGTATCAGTCTTGCTTATCACCTTGCACATGGCTTCAAAGCTTCTTTCAGAACATTTGGTGTTAGCAACAGCAGGTATTATGGCATGATCAAAACTTTTGGTTATGCATTTTCTATCATCGTGCCTTTGGCTTTTGCAATGATGCCGGTGAGTATGTATCTGGGTTGGGTTGATTAATGCTTCAGGGTGCAGTAACTCCGATTAAACTTCGTTGCGTCGCACTCTTCAGCAAATAGTTCTTTATGCAACAAATAAGTATCGCAAAGAACGCTGAGTTTTTCGCAGAGGTTGCAAAGCCCTTAGCGAACTTTGCGTATTCTTTGTGCTCTTTGCAATACTAAATGCACAGCAATGTTCAGAACGTACAAGTGAGTGACACAACAGACGATCAGATATGAACCAAAGCTGGAGCAATAATTCATAATTCTAAACTCATAATTCATAAATTGATTTATGTTAGATGCTAAAATTCCTGCCGGACCGTTAGACCAGAAATGGAGCAAATACAAGAGCACCTGTAAGCTGGTGAATCCTGCCAATAAAAGAAAATTAGAGATCATCGTTGTGGGAACTGGTCTTGCCGGAGCTTCTGCTGCAGCATCTCTTGGTGAACTGGGTTATAAAGTAAAAGCATTTTGTTTTCAGGATTCTCCAAGAAGAGCTCACTCAATTGCTGCACAGGGTGGTATTAATGCTGCCAAAAATTATCAGAACGATGGTGATTCTACCTATCGTTTATTCTATGATACAATCAAAGGTGGTGATTACCGTGCAAGAGAAGCAAATGTGCATCGCCTGGCAGAAGTGAGTGCTAACATCATTGACCAATGTGTGGCCCAGGGTGTTCCTTTTGCAAGAGAATATGGCGGATTGTTGAGTAACCGTTCTTTTGGTGGCACACAGGTACAGAGAACATTCTATGCTGCCGGACAAACTGGTCAGCAGTTATTGATCGGTGCTTACCAGGCTTTGGAACGTCAGGTCGCTTTGGGAAATGTTACAATGTATTCACGCCACGAAATGTTAGAAGTGGTAACGATCGATGGTAAGGCAAGAGGCATCATTGCAAGAGATTTAGTGAGTGGTGAGTTGGAAAGACATTTTGGTCATGCAGTATTGCTTTGCAGTGGTGGTTATGGTAACGTATTTTATCTATCCACAAATGCCATGGGCAGTAACGTAACTGCAGCATGGAAAGCACATAAAAAAGGAGCCTATTTTGGTAATCCTTGTATGACTCAGATTCACCCAACATGTATTCCTGTAAGTGGTGATCATCAAAGTAAACTGACTTTGATGAGTGAATCATTAAGAAACGATGGACGTATTTGGGTTCCAAAAAAACAAGGTGATAACAGGAAAGCAACCGATATTCCGGAAGAAGAAAGAGATTATTATTTAGAGAGAAGATATCCTGCTTTTGGTAACCTCGTTCCAAGAGATGTTGCATCAAGAGCAGCCAAAGAAAGATGCGATGCCGGTTATGGTGTTGGTACAAGTAAACAAGCGGTATTCCTCGATTTTGCTGCAGCCATTGAACGTTATGGTAAGATCGAAGCAAATAAATTAGGCAGAAGCAATGCATCTAAAGAAGAGATCATTGCACTGGGTAAAGATGTAGTGAAAGAAAAATATGGTAACCTGTTTGACATGTATGCAAAGATCACAGGTGAAAATCCGTATGAAGTGCCGATGAGAATTTATCCTGCCGTTCACTATACGATGGGAGGCCTTTGGGTTGATTATAACCTGATGACAACCGTGCCTGGTTTATATGCATTAGGTGAAGCTAATTTCTCTGACCATGGTGCCAACCGTTTAGGTGCTTCTGCTCTGATGCAGGGATTAGCTGACGGATATTTTGTTATTCCGTATACCATCGGTGATTTCTTAGCAGATGAAATTCGTACGAATGCAATACCAACAGATCATCCGGCTTTTGTTGAAGCAGAGAAAGAAGTTAGTGACCGTATCAATAAACTGATGAACATTAAAGGTTCACAGTCTGTTGAAAGTTTCCACAAACGTTTGGGAAAGATCATGTGGGATAAATGTGGAATGGCCCGTAATGCAAAAGGTTTACAGGAAGCCATACAAGAGATCCGTGCATTAAGAGAAGAGTTCTGGAAAGATGTAAGAATTCCGGGAGCAATCAAAGAATACAATCCTGAGTTAGACAAAGCCAATCGTGTAGCCGACTTCATGGAATTGGGTGAGCTAATGTGTATGGATGCTTTAGATAGAAATGAAAGCTGCGGTGGACATTTCAGGGAAGAATACCAAACTGAAGATGGTGAAGCCAACAGGGATGATGCGAATTATATGTATGTTTCTGCATGGCAATATTCAGGAACAAACAACTGGTCGTTACACAAAGAGGTGTTAGATTATGAAGTGGTGAAGCCGAGTGCAAGGAGTTATAAATAAATTATTGCCACGCAAAGCCGCAAAGATTTTAAGTCGCAAAGTCTTTGCCTCTTTGCTCTTTAGCGACTTTGCGTGAAAAAAGAATTAAAACAATCCATAAGAATGGAGCATTATAATATGAATCTGACAGTCGAAGTTTGGCGTCAGAAAAACAAAGACGATAAAGGTGGATTCAAATCCTACAAGGTAAAAGATATTTCTTCGGAGATGTCGTTCCTTGAAATGTTTGATGTGCTGAACGAAGAACTTGTTCAGAAAGGTGAAGACCCGATAGCTTTCGACCATGATTGCCGTGAAGGTATTTGCGGTGCATGTTCGATGTATATCGATGGTAAGCCACATGGTCCATGGGCTGCAACAACTACCTGCCAGCTTCACATGAGGGCTTTCAAAGATGGTGACACCATTGTTGTAGAGCCATGGAGAGCCAATGCTTTTCCGGTGATCAAAGATCTTGTTACTGACCGCCAGGCTTTCGACAGAATCGTTGCAGCAGGTGGTTATGTTTCTGTGAACACGGGTAATGCTGTTGACGGTAATGCCCTTCCGATTGAAAAAGAAAAAGCAGATGCATCTTTTGCTGCAGCATCATGTATTGGGTGTGGTGCATGTGTGGCTATTTGTAAGAACAGTTCTGCTAATTTATTTATTGGTGCTAAGGTTTCTCATCTTGCATTATTACCACAAGGTGAACCAGAAAGAAGAACAAGGGTTATTAATATGATCGCACAAGCCGATAAGGAAGGATTCGGTGCATGTACACTAACCGGTGCTTGTGAAGCTGTTTGTCCAAAAGAAATTTCTATTGCTAATATTGCCAGGTTGAACAGGGAATATCTTTCAGCAGCGTTAACATCAGATAAATAATTTCAATGCTGATATAAATAAAGCCATTCGTTAATTGACGAATGGCTTTGTTATTTGCAATAAGTGGCATTACCTTTATTCACTAAAAATTTTTCTATGGCATCAGTAAATATATACCTCACATTCAATGGTAATTGCGAAGCTGCATTCAACTTCTATAAATCTGTTTTTGGTGGCGAATTTTCCTACTTAGGAAGGTTTAAAGACATGCCGCCACAACCAGATGAAAAAGCAATGCATGCAGCGGATGGAGAAAAGATCATGCATGTTTCATTACCTATCAGTAAAGAAACAATGATCATGGGTAGTGATACAGGTGGTGAATGGAGTTCAGGCTTTGTACAAGGAAATAACTTTTCTATTTCTGTGAATGCAGATTCAAAAGATGAAGCGGATCGAATATTCAATGCATTAGCACAAGGTGGACAAGTAACAATGCCATTAAGCAATACCTTTTGGGGAGATTATTTTGGAATGTTAACTGATCAATTCGGTATTAACTGGATGATGAGTTATAATGAAAATCAGAAAAAATAAAAAATGTATTCAATTAAAAAAAAGCCACTGTTTTTTCAGCAGTGGCTTTTTCTTTTAAGCGTTAGTCTTTCATAAGAATTTCATAGGCTTAATATTTGTAGTTGACCTTTCAATCATTTTTTATGGCAACAATCTCTTACCAGGCATCACACGAACAATTTCCTCCCAGCAGCCTGGTAAAATGGGCTGTTATGGCTGAAGAAGCTGGCTTTGGCGCAATTAATAGTTCAGATCATTTTCATCCGTGGAGTGTAAGGCAAGGCCATAGCGGATTTTCATTTGCCTGGCTCGGAGCTGCAATGCAGGCCACTAAGATTCCATTTGGTGTTGTTTGTTCACCTGGTCAGCGTTATCATCCTGCCATTGTTGCTCAGGCAGCAGCTACTTTGTGTGAAATGTTTCCCGGCAGATTCTGGATGTCGCTTGGAAGTGGTGAAGCGTTGAATGAAAACATTACGGGTGAGAAATGGCCATATAAAAAACATCGGCAGGAACGTTTATTAGAATGTGTGCAGGTGATGAGAAGATTATTTAATGGCGAAGAAGTAACGCATCACGGTAAAATAATAGTAGAAGAAGCGAAATTGTACACCTTGCCATCCCAATTACCTATGATGTTTGGCGCTGCAGTTTCAGATGCCACAGCAACATGGATTGGAAGTTGGGCCGATGGAATGATCACTGTACATAAACCGATAAATGAACTGAAGAAAACTTTACAGGCTTTTGAAATAGGTGGCGGTAAAGGAAAACCTATGTATGTAAAAGTTCAATTGTCATATGCAAGAGATGAATCAACTGCCATCGAAGGTGCATGGGATCAATGGCGAAGCAATATACTCAGCGGTGAAATATTAGATGATCTCTGGAAACCGGAACAATATGATGCTGCATCACAGTTTGTACGAAAAGAAGATCTGAAAAAGATGGTGCATATTTCAACCGATCCACAATTCTATATTGATCTGATAAAAACTTACGCTGATCTTGGCATTAGCAATATCGTTCTTCATAATGTGAATAAAGAACAAGAACTTTTTATAAAAGACTTTGGGGAAAAAGTACTTCCATTCTGCAAATGATCATTGCAGGTTTTCATTTGAGTAGCTCGGATCACCTGATTGAAACCATCGATAGCCATAAGCATCCAAGCTGATAAGATGCTTTTTACTTTCAGATGCATCGCTTTCATAATTTTCTATCAGGTCAACCAGTTTTATATCTCCAACTTGTTTAACTATCAGTTTTATTTCTGCAGGTTGTTCACTGAAATTATGAATGATGATGAGTGTATTATTCTTTCCATCATAACGCATCACTAAAACATTAGGATGATTTACATTGATGATTTTCCAATCTGCAACGCCTATTTCCGGACATTGTTTTCGTAACCGAATCAAGGATGTCATCCAGTTAAGTAATGAATCAGTATCTCTTCTTTGATCTTCTACATTGATGTGCTGATAAGCATAATAGCCTTTATCAATCATCGGGTGAACTAATTTATCAGCCCTGGAAAATCCACCATTATTTTCTTTCGACCATTGCATCGGTGTTCGAACAGCTTCTCTTTCTTTCAACTTCAGGTTCTCTCCCATTCCAATTTCATCACCATATCGTATAACCGGTGTGCCTGGTAAAGAGAACATTAAACTATACGCCAGCTCAATTTGTTTTCGGCTTCCCAGCATAGGGGCTAATCTTCTTCTCAATCCACGATCATACAACTGCATATTCTTATCAGCCCCGAATTTTTCAAAAACCTTTTGCCGTTCCTCTTCCTTCAATCTTCCCAGATCAAGTTCATCATGATTACGCAGAAAATGAGCCCATTGACTCGTAAAGAATGTTCCTCGTGTTTCCTCAAGTGCAGCAATTAAAGGAGTTACATCAGCTGTAGCCAGTGCATAAAACAAATATTGGTTGACATAAAAATTGAACATGAGATGAATACCTTCTCCACTCTCACCCAAATATTTCATTGAATCTTTGGGCAACACATTGGCTTCTCCCAACAAAACTGCATTGCCTGAACGCCATTGTAAAAACCGACGCATTTCTTCCAGATATTCGAAATTCAATTTAGGCTTTTTCTTTTCTGTGGATGGCGTTTCAATAATAAATGGAACAGCATCTACCCTGAAACCTGATACACCAAGTTGTAACCAATAGCCCATGATCTTTTGTATCTCAGTTCTTACTTCTTCATTGTCAATGTTAAGATCTGGTTGATGTTTAAAAAATCGATGGAAATAATATGATCTAGTTTTCTTTTCAAAGGTCCATGTACTTTCCTGCACACCCGGAAAAACCATTCCTTCCTTTATGTTTGAAGGCTTTTTATCGCTCCATACATACCAGTCTCTGTATCTCGCATCTTTTGCTGAAACAGCATCTTTAAACCAGGGATGCTGATCTGAAGTGTGGTTAACTACAAGATCAATGATCACCTTTATACCAAGTTTATTTGCACGATGCATGAATGCTACAAAGTCACCATTAGATCCATGTCTTGCATCCACACCATAATAATCGCTGATATCATAACCATTATCCTTATTCGGACTTGGTTGAAACGGAGCCAGCCAGATTGTATCAACTCCTAAAGCATGCAGGTAATCTAATCTTGAACATAGTCCTTCAAAATCTCCGGTACCATCACCATTAGCATCCATAAATGTTTCGAGGTCGAGGCTGTAAATAACTGCATTTTTATACCAGAGTTCGTCTAACATAGAAAAATCTTGAAGCAATATTTGCACAAACCGAATGCCATGTATTCACAGACTCATTCATTCATATATCACAAAAAACAATGAACTTTAATCTATGCAAAATAATTACACCATTCCTGCAAATATAAGGATCGGTCATATACATTTAAAAGTATCTGATCTTGATAAAGCATTATCATTTTATCGTGATCTATTAGGATTTGAAGTGATGCAGTATTATGGAAACTCGGCTGTATTCGTTTCTGCCGGGGGTTATCATCATCACATTGGTTTGAATACATGGCATAGTAAAAACGGAAATCCTGCTCCGGCAAATAGTCCGGGATTGTATCATACCGCTATCCTTTATCCAACCAGAAGAGATCTGGCAGTGATACTACAACGATTGATTGAAGCAAAGTATCCACTAAGTGGTGCTTCCGATCATGGCGTTTCGGAAGCAATTTATCTTGATGATCCTGATGGAAATGGTGTTGAATTGTATTGGGATAAACCCAAAGAACAATGGCCCTTTGACGCTGAAGGAAATCTTCAAATGATAACTGAAAGACTGGATGTAGAAGATCTGATGAAAGAGATATGACACCAGAAATTTGTACTATAATAACCAATTGACCAATTAACCATTTAACTGGTTAACCAATCTATCAATTCCCTATCTTCCCTTTTCCAAAACCAATTGTATGACCAGAAAACTGCTTGCAGCAATCACAATCACAACTATGGCAGCTTGTAGCTCAGAAATTCAGAAACAACCGTACGAATGGCCAGAAGGTGTAAAACCTCCTGTAGCTGAAATAAAACCACATGTAAGAGATTTACATGGAGATAAGGTTACAGATAATTATTATTGGATGTATGATTACTTTGGAAAAGGGCCTGACAGTTCTAAAGTAATTGAATACCTGAAAGCAGAAAATGCTTACACTGATACGGTGATGAGTGGCTTAAAACAATTCCGTGAAAATCTTTTTCAGGAAATGAAAGCCAGGATAAAAGAAAAAGATGAATCTGTTCCGGTATTTAAAAACGGTTACTATTATTACAGCAGAACAGAAGATGGTAAACAGTATTACAAATATTGCCGTAAAAAAGGAAGTCTTTCTGCACCTGAAGAAATACTACTTGATGTTGATAAAATGGCCGAGGGCAAGGCTTATTTTTCGGCTACAGGTTTTGCAGTAAGTGAAGACAATAAAATGTTGGCTTACGGTGTAGATGAGGTTTCTAGAAGACAATATAATATTCATATCAAAAATCTTGAGACAGGTGAAATATTAAAAGATGTAATTGTAAATACACAAGCTGATGCTACATGGGCTAACGATAACAAAACCATCTTCTATACATCAAAAAATCCTGTTACACTATTATCTGAAAAGATCAAACGTCATGTGATTGGCACTGATCCGTCACAAGATGTAACCGTGTATGAAGAGAAAGATAAGAGCAACTATATTGGTGTAGGCAAATCAAAGAATAACAAACATATTGCTGTGTATTCTTATGCTACACTTTCTTCCGAAATACGATTCATTGATGCAGCCAATCCAACAGCTGCCTTCAAAGTATTTCAGCCAAGAATGAAAGAAGTTTTATATGACGTGATTCCTCTAGAAAACAAATTCCTCATCAGAACAAATCTTGATGCAAAGAATTTCCGGTTGATGGAATGTCCGTTAGATAAAACAGATGTAGCTAATTGGAAAGAAGTAATTCCGCACAGAACAGATGTTCTATTGGAAAGTGTGGAAGAATTCAAAGACTTCGTTGTATTGAGCGAAAGAAAAAATGGCTTGATGAACCTTAGAGTTCGTAACCTGAATGGCAATGAACATTACATCAATTTTGGTGAACCTGCTTATGATGCTTATGCCAGTGGTAATCCTGAGTACAACACTACAAATCTTCGTTATAATTATACATCAATGACAACTCCTAATTCAGTGTATGATTATAATATGGTGACGAAGGATAAAAAACTGATGAAGCAAACAGAGGTATTGGCTGGCTATGATCCAAAAGAATATGTAACGGAAAGAGTGTATGCCACAGCAAGAGACGGAGTAAAAATTCCAATCTCAATAGTATACAAAAAAGGATTTGAAAAAGATGGCAAAGCACCTTTGTTACTCTACGGTTACGGCTCTTATGGAGCAAGTATGGATGCTAACTTCAGCAGCTCAAGGTTAAGTTTATTGAACCGTGGATTTGCATTTGCCATTGCACACATTCGTGGTGGCCAGGAAATGGGTCGTCAGTGGTATGAGGATGGAAAGATGATGAAGAAGATAAACACCTTCAACGATTTTATTGATGCAGGTAAATATTTGGTAGATGAGAAATTCACTAGCAAAGAACATTTGTATGCACAAGGTGGAAGTGCCGGTGGACTTTTAATGGGTGCTGTTATTAATATGGCTCCCGATCTTTTTCATGGAGCTATTGCACAGGTTCCATTTGTGGATGTGGTAAATACAATGCTTGACGAAAGTATTCCGCTTACCACAAATGAATTTGACGAATGGGGTAATCCAAAAAATAAAGATGCATACACTTATATGAAGAGTTATTCTCCGTATGAGAATATTGAGAAGAAAGATTATCCTCATTTATTAGTGACAACCGGTTTACACGATAGCCAGGTACAATATTTTGAGCCCGCTAAATGGGTAGCGAAGTTGAGATCAATGAAAACAGATAATAATCTTCTCCTACTAAAAACCGAAATGGAATATGGACATGGAGGTGCCTCAGGTAGATTTGATTATCTGAAAGACATAGCACTGAACTATGCATTTCTTCTTGCATTAGAAGGAATAACCAAATAAGTTTTCACTCTGAGCAAAGTTGCCAATCTTTGAAAGGTTGGCAACTTTTTTTATAGCCCTTATCTTGCACTCAATGCCAAACAATTTTTTTGAATTCAAACAGTTTAAAGTAGAGCAAGATAAATGTGCAATGAAAGTCTGCACAGATGCTTGTTTGTTTGGTGCATGGGTGGCATCAAAATTTCAAACATCAAATTTGAGATTGCATGTGTTAGATATCGGTGCAGGAACAGGACTCTTATCCTTAATGTTTGCACAAAAAAATTCATCTGCAAACATTGATGCTGTTGAAATTGACCGATCTGCTGCAGAACAGGCAAAAGAGAATTTTAAAAACTCAGCCTGGAAAGATCGACTACATATTCACCACCAGGATATACAACAATTTGGTTTCAATAAATATGATCTGATCATCTCTAATCCACCTTTCTATGAAAATGACCTGAAGAGCGATAACAGCAAACGGAATCTTGCTTTACACAGCTCAGCTTTAGGATTAGATGACTTGCTGGATGTAATTCAAAAACATCTTTCCAATAATGGAAAATTTGCTGTGTTGTTACCCTATCATCGATCAGCCAACTTTATCAATCATGCATTGTTAAAAGATTTTCATCTTCATGAAGAAGTATCAGTGAAACAAACATTTAAACATCCATACTTCAGAAGCATGTTGATTTTTGGAACAAACAAAATACAGATACAACATGCTGAGATATGCATCAAAGAAAAAAATAATGATTATTCAGATGAGTTCAAAGAATTGCTGCAGGATTATTATTTGAAATTATAAGCTTCAAGTATAGAATTTATCCATACCCTAATTCCAATTAATTATTTACCACTATACGCATAATCAGATAAATAGTCGAAGTATTCTGTTAGTCTTCCGTTCTTTAAAATGGTAGCCCTGTTAATCGTTGTACTGCCACCTTTCATAACATCTTCCAATACATACTTAATCAGTTGCTCACCAAAATACCTGCTGGCATCTTTTGGTAATTCGTTTGGCAAGTTACCAACAGCCATTACATCAACACTACCATCAATGTATGGATCAGTTTTTTCTCCGGTTAATTTATTTACTCCGTAAACAGGATCATCAATTGTTGCATCACCTAAATTGCATGGCACACTTCCATTTGCATCATCTGTAACATCTGCAATTGTTTTTATCCTGAACTCCGGATGTTTTAAAGTATCCATCGAAAATAATCTTGGCATATTTACATCCCAGAAAATTCCATTCATTAAAATATCAGACTGATAACAATACGGTTCAAAAATGCAGATGTAGTTTTCCGGATGTTCCCTGAAATCTTCCCTGGAATATTCTCTTGTTTCCTTATGTACATACAAGTCAGAACCCTTCAGGTGAACATATACAGGATAATCATAATCTCTCTGCAAAAATTCTTTTGGTTCTACTTCTCTCACATCCATCAGGTTCATGATCTCTAAAATACCATGAGCCACTCTTCCGTTACCAGTTACAGAAATCTTGATCTTTGGAAGTTTTAATCCAAAATAAGTGTGGATTAATTCCCGGTAATCTCTGCTATCTCCTACTCTTCCCAACTGAAATAAACCTGTCCTGTTTCCATAAGCCATTATGCCATTGTGTGCACCAACAATTCCGGCAAAAAATCCAAAGCCAATAATGCGTTGTCCATCATCATGCACCAGGCTTTCATAATCAATTAACGTTATTTTCTTTTCCACCATTGCATGCATCAACTTCTGATTGTATGGCTGCTTTTTCCTTGTATGAGAAAAAAACATGTAAGTCTTGTTGGCAATTAACATACTTACCGGAACTTCTTTTATGCCTAATAGTAAATTACATTCATCAAGTTGCTCATTCAATTCAACACCTGCACGTTCATATTCTTTATCACTAAAACATCTTGTGTCAGAAGGCTGTGCAATGATCTTTAAATTGTTTACATGCTGCACAAGCCATTTGCATTGTGCCGGCGTTAATGCAACACGATTGTCAGCCGGAACTTTCCCCTCTCTTATCAATCCTATAACAAGCATTCACGTAATTTTGAAGCGGCAAGATATTTATTATTATGTAACCAGCTGAAGACAAAGACTCAGCTTTCGTTGTGTCACTCACTTGTACTTTCTGAACCTTATTCAACAGACAGGCAATGAACTATTTTGAACTATATAACATCCCTTTTTCGCTAAAGCCAGATCAACAACTGGTGAAGCAAAAATTTTACGAACTCAGCAGAAAATATCATCCCGATTTTTTCAGCAATGCCACTGAAGATGAACAGGCTGACGTATTAGAAAAATCATCTGCCATAAACAAAGCTTTTAAAATTTTCAGCCATTCAGATGAAACAATAAAATATGTGCTTCAGCAAAAAGGTTTGATTGAAGAAGAAGAAAAATACCAGCTTCCACCTGATTTTCTAATGGAGATGATGGAATTGAACGAACAGGCAATGGAAGCAGATAAAACTGAAATTGAGAAGCAAGTATCCAATATTCAACACGAGATCTATGAACCTGTTAAAGCAATTATTGAGCATTATAAAGAAGGTATTACTTCCAAAGAAGAATTGTTGCAAGTGAAGGATTATTACTTCAAGAAAAAATATCTTAACCGTATTTTGGAAGGTTTAGGCTGATGCCGTTATATTTGCCGTCCAATTCAAAGGCCCGGGTGGCGGAATTGGTAGACGCAGCAGACTCAAAATCTGCCGCCCACAAGGTGTGCTGGTTCGATTCCAGTCCCGGGCACTTCTAAAAAGCTTCGGCAATGTCGAAGCTTTTTTATTTTTAATGCACAAGATCAATAGAATTTTCAGCAGCTACTACCAAAGAAAGTACAGCAATATATGCATCATGCCTCGCAGCATGTTTCTCCATAACTTTTTGCTGCAAGCTAGTTATGTGCTGTAAAATATCAGCTTTAGTTACTGTTTTAGGGATTGAGAAGGGTTTATGAATTTCAAAGTCATCTCTTAAAAGATCAGTAATTGATACTTCTAATATCTTAGCTAATTCCTTTACATGATGCACAGTGAGCTGAGTAATATTATTCTCTATTTTACTATAGGCGTTTTGCGACATTCCCATTTTAGATGCAACATACTTTTGAGAGTAATTACGTAATTCCCGGTATTTTTTAATGACGTGGCCAGGCATTTTTATTTCAAATAAAGTATTTTTTCCAATAAGTGAGTTGAATCATTACCAGGAGTATAATAAACTGTTAACAACCTCTAATTATATAACTGTAAGCTATATAATCAAACACAACAGTTATAGTAGTTTGCCTTAAAAATAAATCTACACCATCTTGCAGCCTCATTGAAACGACTGATAACGATATTACTCCTATTAGCTATGATGTCACAAGGTTTCTTTCATTTTCAAATGCTCCATGTGGAATATAGCTTTTGCATAGATGCTGGAGAAACAACTGAAGTTGAAAAAGAAAAAAAGAAAGATGATAAGGTATTTCACTCAAGCAGTCGAAATAAAGGAGTTATTGTAAAAGCAAATAGTTTTCCATTTACTGATACACATCTACATTCTCATCCGGTAATGGACAATCTTACCCCTCCTCCCAATATGTTGATCTTTTGCTAGTTCTCTTTACTATTTTTTTCTACAAAATCCTCTTACTTATATGACATCAAATGTCAATCCTGTTAAAAGGCTCTGGAGCCTTGTGCAGGAAAAAAGATCAGATATCACTGCCATCTATTTCTTTGCATTACTCAGCGGTTTAATTCAGTTATCACTTCCACTTGGCATACAAGCCATCATTGGGTTTGTGATTGGCGGAACACTTTCCGCTTCTCTAGTTGTTTTACTTTCCATACTCATTGTTGCTGTATTCTTAACAGGTGTACTGCGTGTAAACCAGATGAGAGTAATTGAAAAAGTTCAACAAAGACTTTTTGTGAAATATTCATTTCAATTCGTAAATCACATTCCAAGACTTGACTTAAAAAAAGTAGATAGCTTTTATTTACCGGAATTAGTTAATCGATTTTTTGATACAATCGTTTTGCAAAAAGGATTCTCGAAACTGTTGTTGGAATTACCAACAGCAGCTACCCAAATTGTATTAGGGTTGATGGTATTGTCATTCTATCACCCTTTCTTCATTTTCTTTGGAATACTACTTATTTTATTATTATGGCTTATTCTTCATACCACCGGTCATCGTGGTTTAGATAGCAGTTTACAGGAAAGTGCCAACAAATATAAAGTTGCAGGATGGCTGGAAGAAATGGCAAGAATGGTAAAGACTTTTAAATTCTCCGAAAGTGAATTGCACTATAAGAAAGCTGATGAAAGAACTATCAATTACCTCACTGCCAGAACAAATCATTTTAAGGTGCTAGAACTTCAATACAAAGTATTGATTGCATTTAAAGTGTTCATCACTGCAGCAATGCTTATAGGAGGAGTAATACTTTTAGTTGAAGAGCAAATTAATATTGGTCAGTTTGTTGCGGCAGAAATTATCATTATTGCAATTATTGCATCAGTAGAAAAAATCATCATCAACCTCGAAAGTGTTTATGATGTAATGACAGCTATTGAAAAGATCAATAAATTATTAGATAAGCCAACCGAAAGAACAGGTAATTACAAATTACAAACTTCAGCCATTAATATTACTGCTAAAGATTTATCATTTGAATTTGAACCAGGAAGAAAAATAATCAGCAATGTAAATTTTTCTATTGAAGCAGGAGACAAAGTTTGCATCAGTGGAAGTACAGGATCAGGCAAGTCTACGCTTTTACAACTGATTAGCGGAGTGTATAAAGATTATAACGGGTCATTATGCATCAATAGCATTCCAGTAGGAAATTATGAACTATCATCATTAAGAAGCAGAACAGGGATGCTTTTTATACAGGAAAATATTTTCCAGGGAACATTATTAGAGAACCTGACATTGGATCGCAACAATATTGACGAGCACTATCTTTATTATTTATGTGAACAGACCGGCCTTCTCTCATTTCTTGAATCACTTCCGGAAGGCTTTGATACAGAACTTGACCCAACTGGTAAACGACTACCAAGAACGGTTATTCAACAAATCTTGATCATTCGTGCATTAGCACACAAGCCTGACTTACTTATAATGGAAAATCCATTATTTGGAATTAAACATCCTCACATTAATAGTGTAAAAAAGTTACTGCTTGATTCACCTGCCACTTTGATTGTATCAACAAATGGAGATGAATTTATCCAGGATTGTAATAAGATAATTGATCTCAATTAAAATGTAAACAATGGAAAGGTTCAAATCGTATCAATATATATTCCGACAAAATAAAAAAAGTACCGTTCGAAAATGGTCATTCATTTTGTTAGTATTTCTATTTACCATAATGTTTGTTCCCTGGACACAAAACATCAGGGCAAAAGGAAAGGTTACAACACTTAAGCAAGAACAAAGACCTCAACAGATAAACACTATCATCGGTGGAAGAGTAGAAAAATGGTTTGTGATGGAAGGAGATTATGTAAAAAAAGGAGATACGATCATACAGCTTTCAGAAATCAAAGCAGACTATCTTGATCCGAATCTTCTGCAGAGAACAGATGAACAGATCTCAGCAAAACAATCGTCCATACAATACTATAAAAGCAAAGTTCTCGCAACAGAAAACCAAATCGGGGCATTAAAAGCAACACTTACCGCTAAGCTGAATCAAATACAAACAAAACTTCTGCAGATAGATGTGAAAATAAAATCTGACAGTGCTGAAATGATTGCTGCAACCAATGATTTGAAAATTGCAAATGATCAATTCAATCGTCAAAAATCAATGCATGAAATGGGCCTGGTTTCTCTCACTCAATTGGAATCAAGAAACCAGGTTTTACAATCGGCCACAGCCAAAAAAATTATTGCTGAGAATAAGTATCTCGCTTCGCAACAAGAAAGAAATATTACTCGTATAGAACTTAGTGCCACACAGCAGGAATATGCAGAGAAACTATCGAAAGCTGAAGGAGACAGGTTTGGTTCATTGTCTTTGGTTGAAGGTGGCAAAGGTGAAATAGCAAAACTCCAGAATCAATTTGCCTCTTATTCTATTCGTAATGGAATGTACTATGTTTTGGCCCCACAAAGTGGACAGATAGTAAAAGCAAGAACTTCCGGTATTGGCGAAGTAGTGAAGGAAGGTGATATGCTGGTGAACATTGTTCCGGATGAAGTTGATTATGCTGTTGAGTTATATGTTAGGCCTGTAGATCTTCCATTAGTATCACCAGGACAACAAGTTAGATTTTTATTTGATGGATTTCCTGCAATTGTTTTTAGTGGATGGCCTAACACTTCTTATGGCACTTATGCCGGAATTGTTTCTGCAGTTGAAAGTGATGTGAGTGAAAATGGAAAATTTAAAATACTGATCAAAGAAGATTCTGCGTATCGCAAATGGCCGAAAGAATTGAAAATCGGAACTGGTGCAAATGGAATTGCTCTTCTAGAAGATGTACCTGTATGGTATGAATTATGGCGAAACATAAATTCCTTTCCACCTGATTACTATGAACCCATTAAAACAAAGAAAGAAAAGTGAAACCTGTATTGATAATAGTATTACTATTCTTCATAAAATACTCCAGTGCACAATCTAAAACTTTGACAGAAAGTGAATTTATTGCTATTGTAAAAAAATATCATCCTGTAGTAAAGTTGTCGGATAATAATATCAGAATAGCCAAATGGGATATAATTTCAGCAAAAGGTGCATTCGACCCTCAATGGCAATCGGAAAGATTTGGAAAAGCTTTTGATGGAACTAAATATTACGATCAAACATCACATGAAATCAAAATCCCAACATGGTATGGCATTGATATTTATGCAGGGCAGGAAACGATAAATGGAGACAGAACGAATCCGCAAGAAACTAAAGGTTCATTAACATATTATGGTATTTCCGTTTCACCAATCCAAAACCTGGTAATGGACAAACGAAGAGCTGCACTGCTTTTAGCGAAAAATTATTTTCAGTTATCAGCAGTAGAACAGCAAATTGCTATAAATGATTTGCTTAAAGAAGCTTTGGAAACATATTGGAACTGGTGGGAACAATTTCATATTTATGAACTTATGAACAAAGGCCTTGCGAATGCCGAAAAAAGACTCGAATTTGTTAAGTCTGCATCACAACTTGGAGAACGTCCTGCCATTGATACCTTAGAAGCCTTTACACAGGTTCAATACTTTACTATTAAAGTATCAGAAGCTTTCACTGAACTATTCAAAACACAGATCATCCTTTCGAGTTTTTTATGGACAGATAATCTATCTACTGTCACTATTTCATCGGATGTTATTCCGGAAAATATTTCAACCGCTTCTCCTGTTATTTTGGATGATGTTTTAAATAATACCACGAACCATCCTGAATTGATGCAGTATAATTACAAACTAAATGGCTTAACTATCGAACGAAGACTCAAGTTTCAGCTTTTACTTCCAGAGGTAAAATTTAAATATAATCAGCCCGGTAGAAGTTTTTCAAAACTCTTTAATGAAGCATGGTTTATTAATAATTACAACTACGGTATTTCCATTTCAATGCCTTTGCGTTTATCTGAAGGCCGTTCTGAATATGCTAAGACCAAACTCAAAATTCAGAATGCACAGGTTGAACAAAAAAACATGCTTGTTCAGTTGCAGGTTAATGTAAAACAGCATTTTAATCAATGGCAACAATTAAACGCCCAGGTATCAACACAAGAACAGCTTGTGAAAAATTATTTTAGCTTACAACAAGGTGAGGAAATAAAATTCATAAACGGAGAAAGCAACCTTTTCCTGACTAACGCCAGAGAACTAAAATTCATAGAATCGGAGCAAAAGCTAATTGAGCTTAGGTCTAAGAAACAACAGGCGTATGTAAAACTTTATTGGTCAGCAGGATTGTTAACACGATAATTGATTTTTTAATTGATTTAATTATCTATAATAATCGTATGCTGTATACTTCTTGCAAATACATTATTGTTAGCATCAAGAATATTAAATATAATACCATTAGTTGTTGTTAACTCTTTGAATATTGCATCACTGTTATTTTGTAATACTTTTATTGGAAAGGTGTTGCACTTACCTGTGTTGCCACTTACATCTGTGCAATGAGCATAGACAGTGGTTCCGGCTGAAGTAGTTAATGTAATATTTGCTTTCATGTTCTCACCTGCTCTGTAATAGCCACTGTCCATACTAATTCTTGCTTGGGCTCTACCCTTCATGTTATCAATATACAATGAACCAACCTGGTGATTATGTACATCTACCAAACTTAAAACCACCGTTTCGGATGGTCCTTGAATTTCTTCATTTGGTTTTGCTGCCGTTTTTGAACAGGCATTTAAAAGAATTATTGCAAGCAGCAACACCAGTGTTGAGCGGATAATTGTATTTGGCTTTTCCATGCATCATCATTTTCGTCTACAAATCCTTTACTATATAGCAGTGCCAAAAACAATACCAGCACAAAAAAGCCGGCATGAACCGGCTAACAATATTTATGGACCTATTTGTTTAACCGCCAACCAAATGTAATTCCCAGGTTGCCAACGCTTGTATTGTTTAAACTACTTTGAAAACCAAAAGAGTTAGATTTTGAAGTTGTTGTGTTATTCATTACAGTTGTTTTAGAATCCTGATGGATGTATGACAAGGCGAGAATGTTATTAAAGTTAAGGTTCATAAAAAACCGGTCTGTGAGTTTATAACCAATGCCAGGTGTAAGGTAAGCTCTAACGCCATATATTTTATTTTCAGTAGTTGTTACTGTAGATACAGATGTTGTCACGTTTTTACCAGAGCCATAAGTAAAAGAAGCCCCTGGCTCAAGCAAAAAATAGAAATTATTACCTAGGCTATAATATCGGTGAGCAAAAATACCAGCACCGATAGTGTACTGCTTTGCTTCTTGGAGACTAATTCCAAAAGTTGTGTTACTCTTTGAATAACCGGATATGAACCTGAAGCCGGTTGCTTTTTTGTCTGTATTGAATTTAATAAAGGCTGGAGAGAATTCAAATCCAAAACTTTTGATATCTGGACTTGATGGAGAAGTGGTCTTATCACTATTTAAGCTAACTGATCCGGTTAAATACGTTTCTCCTGCTTTAAATTGTGCATTGATGGCTGACACTGCTAATGTTGCAAATACAAAAAAGGTGAATTTCTTCATAAGTGTTTGTTTTTAAATGCAAAAAAGCCAAAAACCTTCACTTAGCTGCAATAAGATGTTCCTATTAACAAATGTTTGGAAAACGCTAGAAAATAATCATTTAAACTGCAATTGATGCTCATAGATTTGCTGTACAAGAGTGCGACGCAACGATGCTCAATTGAAATGCTGCAGTTGAGACCGCAAAATACCCTTAAAATATCTCTAAAATGCCTGATTGTTAGGCATAAAGCATACTTTTGCTGCCCCGAATTAAAAACCTCGGGATTATATCATGTCTGAAAACAATATTGTAAACCCAAACGCTGAAGCACAGGAGTCACCGGTTTCTAATGAAACTCTGGAGACTACAGCGTCAACAACTGAGTCTACACCTGTAGTAGCACAGCAGCCTGTTGCTGAAACAATCGCAACGGCTCATGATGATTTCGACTGGAGCATCGACAAACGTAATGTTAGTCATTATGCGAAAGATGAAAGAGAGCGTTATGATAACGTGTACGACAAAACTTTCGTTCAGATTAACGATGGTGAAATTGTAAACGGGTTAGTAGTTGCTCTTACAAAAACTGATGTGGTAGTAAACATTGGTTTTAAAAGTGATGGTTTGATCTCTGCCAACGAATTCAGGGATATGCAAGGTCTTAAGATCGGCGATACCGTTGAAGTAATGGTAGTTGAGAAAGAAGACAGGGAAGGTCACTTAAACCTGAGCCGTAAATCTGCAAGGATCTTCAGAGCCTGGGAAAGAATCGTTGAGGTGCACAAAACTGGTGAGGTTATCACTGGTACTGTTACCAGCAAAACGAAAGGTGGTCTTATCGTTGACGTATTTGGTATGGAAACATTCTTACCAGGTTCTCAGATCGACGTTAAACCGGTTACTGATTACGATCAGTTTGTTGGTAAAACAATGGAATTTAAAGTTGTTAAGATCAACGAAGCTATCAAGAATGCTGTAGTATCTCACAAGGCACTTATCGAAAGCGATATCGAAGCTCAAAGAGCAGAGATCATGAGCAAACTCGAGAAAGGCCAGGTGTTAGAAGGAACTGTAAAGAACATTACAGACTTCGGTGCTTTTATGGATCTTGGTGGATTAGATGGTTTGTTATACATCACAGATATCTCTTGGGGCAGAATCAATCACCCTTCAGAAGTGGTGAAGATGGATCAGAAGCTACAGGTTGTTGTATTAGATTTCGACGACGACAAAAAACGTATCAGCCTTGGCTTGAAACAACTTACTCCACATCCTTGGGATGTGTTGCCTGAAACAATCGTTGAAGGTGAAGTTGTGAAAGGTAAAGTGGTGAATATTGAAGATTACGGTGCTTTCTTAGAAATTCTTCCGGGTGTTGAAGGTTTGGTACACGTAAGTGAAATTACATGGGCTAATACTCCAATCAATGCGAAAGAATTTTTCAAACTTGGTGATGAGCATTCAGCGAAAGTGGTAACACTTGATAAGGATGCAAGAAAAATGAGTCTTTCTATCAAACAAATGACAGAAGATCCATGGAGCACAATTGAAAACAAATTCCCTGAGAACAGCAAGCACAAAGGTTTAGTGAAAAACATCACTCCTTATGGTGTATTTGTTGAACTTGAGCCGGGAATTGGTGGAATGATCCACATCAGCGATTTAAGCTGGTTAAAGCGTTTCAATCACCCATCTGAGTACACAAAAGTTGGTGAGCATATCGACATCATCATCTTAAGCATTGATAAGGAAAACAGGAAATTACAGCTTGGTCACAAGCAACTTGAAGAAGATCCTTGGAATGCATTGGAAGATACATTTGCTATCGGATCACTTCATGAAGGAACTGTTACAAGAAGAGACGACAAAGGTGCTTTAGTACAGTTGCCTTATGGCCTTGAAGGTTTTGCACCTGCAAGACATTTAGGTAAAGAAGATGGAAAAGTAATCGCTGCTGATGAAACTGCACAGTTCATGGTGATTGAGTTCGATCGTAACGAAAAACGTATCGTACTTAGTCATGCAAGAATCTGGGAGCAGCAAAAAGCAGAAGAGAAAGAAGTAGCTAAGAAAGAAGCAAGAGCTGAAGCTGATTCTACAAGAAAAGCTGTTAAGAACATCCAGAGCAAAGTTGAAAAAACAACTTTAGGAGACCTGGGTGCTTTGGCTGAATTGAAAGAGAAGTTGAAGGCTGGTGAGAAAGGAGATGCAGCTGCTGAAACTTCATCTACTCCTACTGAAGAGTAATCTTAAGTGGAATAATAAATAAAATCCCTTCAAGCAATTGAGGGGATTTTTTTATGAATAGTACATATAATTAAGATGATTATGATAACATCTCATCTTAACCGATCTTAATCATTATAAGAATCAGCGTTCTGTTATCGTAAAAGATTAAAGTGCAACTCTCCAAAATTCTGCAACGAAGAAAGTTTCAGATCAGCAGCACCCCAGCGTTCATCTTTTAATTGTGCATGATGTGGCACTACAACACATTTCATCTTTGCAGCTTTTGCAGCGATCATTCCGTTAAATGAATCTTCGAAACAGATACATTCAGAAGGATCAACATTCAAGGCTTCAGCACAATTCAAATACACCTGTGGATGTGGCTTGCCATAAGGAAGATCTTCTGCCGAAGCAACAGCATCTAAAAACTTACTAATGCCCGACATTTCAACAACAAGTTCAATCAACTCTAATGGTGAAGATGATGCCAGACCAATTTTGAATTTCTTGCGAATAAAAAAATCAATGATGTGATCTACTCCCGGCATCATTGAAGATTTGTGCCTCACTTTATCGATCACAATCTCAACAATCTTTTTCTCTGCACGACTTAATTCTTCATTGCCGATTTTAAAATGCCGAAACCACCATTGAACAAATTCTCTTGTTCGTAACCCGGTAGTTGTTACGTATTGTTCATGCGTTAAACTAACGCCATATGTTTTGAAAACTTCATCTGCTGCTTCTGCCCATAATGGCTCACTGTCTATTAATAAACCATCCATATCAAATATCACGGATCTTAATTGCATATAAAAAAACCTTGCTTAAAGGCTGCAAAGATATTATCGCAGGTTAAGCAAGGTTTATATTTTTTGAGACCAGCTTTATTAACTTTTGAAAACTTCGTTGTGTCAAATCGACGAAGGAGATTCACCGAAACAAAAATTTATTAGCAGAATACCGAGTTACCCACTTGTACGTCCGGTACTCTCATCTACTTCAAAGCAAAAACAACATTCACATCAAATTGAAGCTTTATCTTTTTAAAGTCAACATTCATCGGAGCTGAGGCATCTGCAGCACTTTCAACCATCATACTTTGATTGGCAAGTTTATTTCGATAGATTGGCTGAGGATAAAATCCAACTTCATTTGGTTCATTAATAGTAATGGCCTCTCCTACTTTCTCATTAATTGCTTCCGATAAATAAATGGCTTTATCCTTTGCTGATTTTATAGCTTGTATCTTCAACTGCTTTTTAAACTCCTGGATCTTGCTATGAGATACTTTAGCAATAAAGAAATTCTGTGTAGCCTCATCATCCATCTTCCCTACTAGTTCGTCCATCTTTGCTGTACTACTCACCTTAACCCAGTAAGTGATACCAGCTTTCATATCAGGATTCTGCTTTTTGTTTTTCTTGTACCACCAGTAATTACCATCCCATCCACTATAGCCCTGCACACTAATATCGGCTTCTGTTAATCCAATAGCTTTTAGAGCAGTAAGAAACTTATTACGAATGGTTTCAATATCAACTTTGCCACTTCCTTTTTTATCATATTCCCTCAGATCTACCTGCACATATATTTCATCTGGAACCACTTCCATTTCAGCCGTTCCATTAACATTAATTGTACGGGGTAGTTTGTTATCCTGGGCAAAACTTCCAATACTCAACAGAGTAAATAGCGCAATAAATAAATTTTTCATAGTAATATTTTTATCAAGATGCAGATGAAACACAAATTGCATACAAGCTTCTATATTGTTGATTTGGTTAACATTTTATTTACATTACATTTGTCCGCACTTAGCTAAAAACCTAACGATGAGCCTTTTCGAAAAACTTAAACAAATAAGAATCGTAAGAGCTGTTGTTTATTTTGTTGTTGGCCTTTTCACCTATCCCGGTTTTGCTCTATTCAACAAGATCAAAATCGAAGGTACTGAGAACATTAAAGATCTTCCAAGGAAAAATGTGTTGTTCGTCAGTAATCATCAAACCTATTTTGCTGATGTGATCATGTTCCTCCATATTTTCTGTGCAGTTAAATGGAGAAAAGAAAACAGGTTAGGTATTCCATATTATTTATTGAATCCATTTACAAGAGTTCATTATGTTGCAGCAGAAGAAACAATGAATGGTAGCTTCATCAGTCGTTTATTCAAACTTGCCGGAGCTTTAACGGTTAAACGTACCTGGAGGTCGGAAGGTAAAGAAGTAAGAAGAGGCTTAGATCCTTCTGATACAAGAAAGATTGAGAGAGCTTTAGGCAATAGTTGGGTAATTACATTTCCGCAGGGAACAACAAAACCTTTTGCACCGGGCAGAAAAGGAACTGCTTATATCATTAAACAAACACAACCAATTGTTGTTCCTGTTGTAATCAATGGATTCTGGAGAGCCTTCAATAAAAAAGGATTGAAGTTCAAAAAAACAGGGTCAGTTTTAACTGTTCGATTTAAAGAACCACTAGCTCTTGATTATAATAGTCCTGCAGAAGTTATTCTTGAACAAGTAATGGATGCCATTGAGCAAAGCAAAAAGTTCATGCTGAAAGGAAAACATCATCTCATGAATGCGATAGATAAATAGCTGCTGACATTCTCATGCACGCAATTATTCCTTTACAAACAAAGCTTTCAATTCACTTGCATCATCTGGTTTCATTTTACCTGCAAGTATTAACCTGAGTTGTCTTCTTCGCAATGCCCCTTCAAATAGTTTTTGTTCTATCTCAGTTTCTGCTATAGCCGGAGGTACCGGTCTGGGTTTACCATTAGGATCCAGTGCAACAAAGGTCAGGTAAGCCTCATTGCTTACATAACGATACTGGTGTAATGGATCTTCACCCCAAACTTTTAAATGTATTTCCATTGATGTATTAAAAGCCCTCGTTATCTGTGCTTCTATATGTACAACATTTCCGAGTTTGATAGGAGTTTTAAAGCTGATATTATCTACCGAAGCTGTCATTACAGGTGCATTACAATGTTTACCGGCAGCAATTGCTGCAGCAATATCCATCCAGTACATTAATCTTCCACCCATCAGATTTCCGAAGATATTGGTATCATTCGGCAAAACGATCTCATTCATTATTGTAAAACTTGCACTCACCTTCTTGGCTTCCATTGTATCAATTTGCAGCAAAGATATATGTTGATACAGATGACGAAAGTTAGTTTTTTGAGTAATCTTTTATACCGATATTCGCAACAAACAATTGTTAGTTTACCCAAGAATCTTGAGACGATGGAGCTTTCTTTCGACAACACTAAAAACGCTTTCGCTTACAAATCTGATAAAGATCTTAAAAGAGCCAAAACACTTTTCAGCACTATGGGATACCAGTGGTTGGTAAGTGTAGGAACAAGAGTAACACCTTTAATTGTTAAAGGAAAACTTCCAATTATTGATACCTTGATCCGCAATACCATCTTCAAACAATTTGTTGGTGGAGAAACATTGGAACAAACAAAACCTGTAGCCCAAAAGCTGGCCGAGTTTAATGTGCAGGTAATACTCGATTACGGTGTTGAAGGAAAAGAAGGTGAAGCAAATTTTGAACATGCCTGCCAGCAATTCATTAAGAACATACAGTATGCTGCTACCCAGCCGAACATTCCATACATCAGTATAAAGCTTACGGGTATGGCAAGATTTGGTTTGTTACAGACATTACACGAAGCACCAAGATTGAGAAGTGGTATTCACGACAATGAAGTGGAACAGGAAGAATGGAACAAAGTACGAGAAAGAATGTACCGCATTTGCGAAGTAGCCAGGGAAAAGAACATAGGTGTAATGATTGATGCTGAAGAAACATGGATACAAGATCCTGTTGACAGATTGGCTATGGAATTAATGCAGGAGTTCAACAAAGAAAAAGCAGTTGTTTACAACACTATTCAACTTTATAGACACGACCGGTTAGATTTTCTAAAACTTTCTCATAAAATTGCACAGGAACAAGGTTTTATTCTTGGTGAAAAGTTAGTACGTGGTGCTTATATGGAAAAAGAAAGAGCAAGAGCAATTGAACATGGCTATCCTTCTCCTATTCAACCAAACAAAGAATCATCAGACCGTGATTATGATGCTGCAGTTACATACTGCATCGATAATCTTAAAGAAATTGCAGTATGTGTAGGATCTCACAACGAAAGAAGCAATTTTCTTGCAGCCACATTAATGCAGGAAAGAGGCATTCCACACAATCATCCGCATGTACATTTCTCTCAACTATTCGGTATGAGTGATCATATCACTTTCAACCTTGCCAAAGAAGGTTTCAATGTGAGCAAGTATCTTCCTTTTGGCCCAATGAAAGATGTTATTCCTTACCTGATGAGAAGAGCACAGGAGAATAGCAGTGTAAGCGGACAAACCGGTAAAGAACTTCAGCTTATCAAAAAAGAGCTGGAAAGAAGAAAGGTAAGCTAGTGATCTTCAGTTAATGTATTAATTCTTCTCTGTCTTTCCATCCTTACTGCTGGCAGCATAATTGCTGTGCATTCATACTAAAATACTAAGTATGAAGGTTAAAGACAACCAGTTTCCCATTGCTGTACAAGCTTATAATACTAAAGGAACCCAGGAATTATTTGTTGCAGAACAAATAGTGTACACTCAATCCCAGGTAGATCTTTTTACTTCCAAACATGCCGGGATGCTAATAAAGACAAGGCTTTTGACCGATACTGAATTAGGCAAAGCTTCAGTAGAACAAAAAAAATATGTAAAGAGAAGATCATCTGCTGCAAGCATTGTCTGGATCATTTTATTGGTTTTGGTAGTATTGGTGGTGGTTGGTTTTGCAACAGGCTGGATACAGAGAACCTTTGGAATAACTTTCTAAAATGTAGAACTGTTTACTCTTTCAAAATAAGAAAGGCGAAGATCACTCTTCGCCTTTCGCTTATGAATTAATCCAGAAGATTATTTCACTGCAGTAGCATCATCTATTAAGAAGATAAGATTGCTTCTGTGTGCTTTTGTTTCTTCATTAGCTGTCGCAGCTGGAGCAGCTAATCTTGTTTTCAATTTCTTCATTGTATGTCGTGCAGCAGCCTTTGTAACTTCATCCACCTGAGTTGACTTTACAAGGTTTCCAAGGTTCTTTACAAAAGTTGTTTGCAGGTATTGGCGATAAACATTTACGTTACCAGCCATGTCAGCATCAAAAATTCCTTTAGCAACATCGTTCAATACATCAGCAACGCTGTAAGTATTACCGTACATACGGCTGTTAGTTACACGCTGTAATGTTGTTGGGTGCATGATATGTGCTAATGCACTTGCACCAATGTTATTCAGATTACCTGTGATCTTATAATCTTCAGTAGATGAGAAGAAGTTAAAACCACGACGCTGATTCTGCAGGTAAGGAAACACCTGAGCATCTTCTTTATAAGCATCCGGAGCAAATACATATTTGTTTAAGATGCTTAAAGCTTTCTTCTGGGTTTCTACAGGAACAACAGTAAACGGTTTGTTGGTAGACTTCTGTTCAGGGAAGCTTCTGTCTACATAAACTCCACCGATGAAACGGCTAACAGCAGCAGCCATTCCAGCTCTTTGTCCTTGTAATGTACCATATCTGGCTCTTAGCTCCTGGTAAGATTGACCTGGCTTGCTATACTTGCTAACCAATTTACCCATTAAACCATTAACCAATTTGAAACGATCTTCAGCATAAGCAATCGGATCATTACTCATATCGTTAACGTTCACCCTAGGATCAATTGCTTTACCCGGGGCTCTCATATCATCAGCATCATTACCAAATGCTAAATAAGGTTCTGTGCTACGAGCAAGGATCTTGTTGATACCTTCTTTCTCTTCAGTTTCATTGTTGAAAGGTCTGTAACCAAACTCAATTGCCCAAAGATCATAAGGACCAGCTTTAGTTGTATAGTAATCACCTTGCTTGCTTCTGTCTAAAGCAATGTTGATAGCAGGATAGTCCATTACAGAACCAATCAAACCAATCTTACGAGTGATCTCTTTATTATGTGCTTCTGTTGGAGACAACATCTGGCTAGCTTTCATGTTGTGATTCAAACCAAGGGTATGACCCATTTCATGCATAACTAAGTAGATCAGGAATTGCTTATGCATTTCTTTGATCTCACTTTCAGGTGCACCAGCTACTTCCAATGTAGTTAAACCTGAAGTGAACTGAGCCTTCAATTCACCTGCAAGTGTACACATTGTATGATGATTCATATCCATTCCAGGGAAATGAAGATTATCTGTTGAAGGAGCAGAAACTAATTCGTCATAGATTGGAGTTGCACTACCACTGAACCACTCAATTGTGATATCAGAACCTAATATCTGTCCTGTTTTCGGATTAACGAAGCTTGGTCCTATAGCACCGTAAGGAGGATTAGCCGAAGATACCCAACGGATAACATTGTAACGGATATCAGCAGGATCCCAGGTAGCATCATCAGGCATAACTTTCATAACAACAGCATTCTTGAAACCAGCTTTTTCAAAAGCTTCATTCCATTTCAATCCTGCTTCAATGATCGTTTGACGATATTCATGTGGGGTAGTATTTTCAATCCACCATACAATTGGTTCAACAGGCTCACTCAATGCAGCTGAAGGATCTTTCTTTACAAGGTTCCAGCGATTGATCATATCCTTATAGTTCACTGTATGAATGCTTGTCTGGTTGTTTCTTTCCTGGGAGAAGTAACCTACACGAGGATCATCTTGCCTAGACCTGTAATCAGAATTTGGCATTTCAAGAAAACTGTGTTGCATACGAACACGGATATAACGAGGATCGGTAATATCATTTCCGCCACTTACTATTGCATTCGGATTATCATAGTTAAGATCAACTACAACATCAGAATTGTTAGGGTAAGATCTAACATTGGCATACTTAGACTTTGTAGGGTTAAGGTTACCAAGGTTAAACATCATAAACGACATTGGACTTGGTGCCATTACAGGTTTTACGGGATCCATCTTATCGCTTAAAAAAAGTGGATCTACGCTGATAAGGTAACCTGCTGAATCTTCAACAGAGAACTTATCAATGAAAAGCACTGTTTCTGGTTTGTCAACATTCGCTGTTTTGCTAACAGGATTGTTTTGATCGTACCAGAACCTTGTATTCACTTCAGAGAACTCCAGTTTGTCATAAGCTCTTTCGATCTTAAACACTGCAGTTTGCCTGTGCATACTTTGGTGAAGGAATAAAGAAGTAGGACCGCTGATAGAAAAACTCTGGTAAATAAACTCTTTACCAAGCTGATCTTTTTTTACATACATCTGGAGGCTACCGGTAGTAGTATCCTGATATAAAGTAAAAAGACCAGCATGTTTTTTCATGCCTTTGGTTTTTTCAGCCAACGTAGGCTTTTTTGGACCTGCAGTCTTAGAACTGTCGCCTCCAGGCTTAGCACCAGTTGTTGGTGCCTGTGCGTTAACTGACAAACTGAGTACACAGCCTGCAGCTAATGCAAGTAGGAAATTTTGCTTCATCTGTTTGGTTTTTTAATTCTTATATAGGTTAGATGTAACATGGTTGTTTCATCTGCCGCAAATTCAGGCAATGAATGTAGTGCGAATATTCCTGAAAGGGAAATGAATATTATGAATGGCTTTAGGATATTGTGATTGGCGAAAGCTCATGGAAACCAGCTAAAGTATTGCTATTCAGCTTTTGTTGTGTCACTCACTTGTACTTTCTAATATCTACTAGGCTGAGGCTGATGCAATTGATTTGGCTGTTAAGTCTATTCAAATATTAACCGTGATATGTTCTTTTAGCTAAATTTGATGAAAGACATTCAATGACAAGGATAGTTATAGACAAGAAGAAATATGTTCTTATTCCTGAAAAGGAATATGAAACCTTGCAAAAAAAAGCTGCACTTAAAGACAAACCAGAAAGAATATTGAATATTGAGGAAGCCCGGGCTTATAGCAAGAAACTGATAAACAAATGGGCTACCGAAAAATAATGGTCAAAGAATCTGCTGCGAAAAACATTGCAGCAATTGCATGGTTTATTGAATCAAAAGGATTGATAAAAACCGCAGAGAAATTCTCAGAAAGTGTTTACGACTATTTTATAAAACTTGCTGATAACAGAAAATCTTATCCGCTTTGCAAAGATGATAAACGAATAGCATTCGGCTATAAATGTGTTCCTTATAAGAAAAAATATACTATTGTTTTTATTGAGTCTTTCGACGAACTTATCATCTGCGAATTCATCTCCTCAAAGCTTATTTATTAGTGCTTTCAATTGATTTGGCAGCAATATATCCACTTGTCCATGCATTTTGAAAGTTAAATCCCCCGGTAATACCATCAATATCCAATACTTCACCGGCAAAATATAATCCAGGGAGCTTTTTGCTTTGCATGGTGTTAGGATCAACTTCTGAAAGCTTAATGCCACCACATGTTACAAACTCTTCTTTAAAAGTGGTTTTGCCTTTTACTTCAAATGGAAATGCAGTTAATAATTGAATCAGCTTATTCTGCTCTTTTGAATTGATATCACTCCATGTTTTGTTTACATCAATAGATGATCGTTTTAAAAGATGATCCCATAAACGATTTGGCAAACCAAACGGATTCTTAGCTGATATTTTCTGAGAAGAAAAACGATTACGGAGATGCTGCCATTCTTCTCGTAATGATTGTTCGTTGTAATCCTTCAGCCAGTTTACCAAAATGGGAAAATGATAATTCTTCTCTGCCAATTCTCTTGCTCCCCAGGCAGAAGTTTTTAAAATAGCAGGTCCACTCATTCCCCAATGAGTGATTAATAAAGGACCTTGCTCTTGCAATTTTGTTCCTACTACTTTTACAGTTGCATGTTCAACACTTACACCCATTAATTCAGTGATGGGATCGTTAGGAATATTAAAAGTGAACAATGAAGGAACAGGTTCTTCTATCGTATGACCAACTTTTTTCAACCAATCAAACTGTGAGGATTTTGGATAACCACCTGAAGCGATGCAAAGAAAGTTTGAAGTTCGGGGTTTTGAGGTTGAGGTTTTGAGTTCAAAGAATCCGTCTAACTTTTTAATCTCTGTCACTTCACAGTTCATCAGAATTTCGATACTGTATTTATTGGCTTCTCTTATCAGACAATCGATGATTGTTTGTGATGTGTTAGATTCAGGGAACATTCTGCCATCACTTTCTGTTTTTAGTTTCACACCTCGTTCTTCAAACCAGTTAATGGTGTCTTTTGTACTGAACCAATGAAATGCTTTCTTCAGAAAATTCTTTCCTCTTGGGTAACGCTTAATCAGTTCGTCTATATCAAAACATGCATGTGTAACATTACATCTGCCACCACCACTCACTTTTACTTTTGACAACAGTTTGGTGCTTTTTTCAACAATTGTAACTTTTAAAGAAGCATTATTTGCTGCAGCATTTACCGCACAGAAAAAACCTGCCGCACCTCCTCCAATAACAGTCAAATGTTTTTGCATGAAAGCAAAGAAAAGGAA
Source organism: Bacteroidota bacterium (assembly GCA_023386555.1). Lineage (GTDB taxonomy): Bacteria > Bacteroidota > Bacteroidia > Chitinophagales > Chitinophagaceae > JAEZDC01. The sequence continues at coordinate 143,291 of JAEWJK010000011.1, forward strand.
ATCAAAAAGAAGAGCTAAGCTTTAGCTTAAAAGCACCCATTAAACTCTTCTGACTCCAAATTTTTATCACCGTAAAATAACTACATAACCCGAGAATCTTGGTCTTCCATTATTTGGTTCAATAATGTAGTAATATGTACCAACAGGCATTTGTTTTCCTTTAAACGTTCCATCCCAGGGAGTGTATTTTCCTTTGCTATTTAATATCTGCTGACCGTACCTGGTAAAGACTTGTACAACTGCATTAGGATATTTTTCCAAAGCTTTTATCACCCATGTATCATTGGTACCATCACCATTCGGTGAGAAAACATTTGGAATTTCCGGTGGAGGTAATACAATGATGTTAGCAGTATCTGTTGCAGTACAACCACCTAGGCCTGTTACAGTGATAATATATTCAGCATCTGCTCTTGGTGTAGCTACAACATTTGCCTGTGTGGTGCTATTCAACCATTGTGTTGGTCCTGTCCACAAATAAGAAACACCATTAGTAATTACAGGTATTAAACTTATTGAGTTTCCTTCAAGAACATATCTTAATCCACCGGCATTTACTGTTGGTGCAGGTATTACATCTATTAACACAGAATCCTGTGCCGGAATACATCCATTATTGTTCGTGGTGGTTAATATAAATCTTACATTCCTGTTTCTGATATCTTCATCACTTGGAATATATGTCGCATTTAGATCTGTAGCAGAAGGTTGGAATGTACCTGTACCGTTAGTTGTCCATATTCCGGTTGATACAACACCTACACTACCATTTAATTGAACAGTACCATATGAACAGATACCACGATCATTACCAGCATCTGCAGTAGGACGATCGCTAATAGTTATTACGATTGATGATGATGATGATGCACAAGCACCATTATTTGTTGATGTTAATGTAAGTGTCACACTACCTGATGCGGTATCGGCATTACTTGGAATGTAAGTAGCTCCTAAATCTGTATTATTAGCAGTAAAAATACCCGAACCAGATGTAGACCAAACACCAGAAGTACTTCCACCGGTAATAGATCCATTAAGTGTTAATGTATTACCTGCACATATTATCTCATTTGTTCCTGCATTGGCAATAGATGGTTGATTGCTTACCACCACATTTGTAGTTCCGCTAGGGCTTGTACAACCATTAAAAGTTACCGCTACACTATATGTTCCTGCATCTGCAAATGTTAATGAAGACCTTGTTGGATTTTGAAGCGTTGAATTGAATCCATTTGGCCCATTCCATTGATATGTTGCACCAGAATAAGGAGACGATGTTAAACTTAGCGTAGCACCAACACAGAAAGGCCCATTATTATTTACTACAGGTTGTAGTGGTGTTGGCTTCACATCTTTTGAATATAAAAATAATGGTCCCGTACATCCATTTGCTGTTGGTATGATTTCGTACTGAACATTAATCGTTGAACCGGTTGTGTTATTCAATGTTTCATCAATAATAGCTGAAGGCTGATTAACAACTGGAGGATTGCTGATTCCTGGAACAGCATCTCTCGTCCATGTAAATGTTGAGCCTGTTACATTACCTGCAATATTGTATATATCATTAATGGCGCTACAAACAATTCCAGACAAAGGACTTGTTACTAATGGTGTAGGATTAACTGTAACCGTGTAAGTAGATGCCACAGGATTAGCACAACCATTTGCAGAAGGTATTACAGAATAAGTAACGTCGACAGGTGTATTAGTTGTATTTGTAAGTGCTTCTGTAATATCGTTTATTCCAGATGAAGCAGGATTAGAAATACCTCCTACTACACTTCTTGTCCATGCATAAGTTGTATTCGTAACTGTACTGCTGAACGAATGGTTTTGTGCAACATCACTACAAACAACTCCGGTACCCGTACTTGTAATTACAGGAATAGGATTAACTGTTACTGTATATTGGAATGGAGCAGGATTAATACATCCGTTTGCAGACGGAACAATAATGTACACCACGTTAATCGGAAGATTAGTTGTGTTGATTAATGTTTCTGTAATAGGATCTGCAGCTTGTGCAGTTACGGCCGGATTAGAGATACCTGCTACTGCATTGCGACTCCATGTATAAGTCGTTCCTGAAACAGGGCTCGTAATATCATAATTCTGTGCCACACCACTGCATATAACATCTGTCGCATCACTGCTTACTGTTGCTGTTGGATTTACAATGGCTGTATATTGAAAATCTGGTCCGGTACATCCATTTGCAGATGGAGTAATGATATATGTTGCATTAACAGGATCGTTTGTTGAGTTGATCAATGTTTCTGTAATCGGATTATTTGTTTGGTTAGTTACTGCAGCATTGGTTATTCCTGCAGCTACAGCTCTATCCCACAAATAAGTTGTACCGGTAACATTATTTGTAATAAGATAATTCAAAGCAGATCCACTACACACTGCTTCTGCAGCAACACTGTTAATAATTGGTGTTGGATTAACTGTTACGGTATAAGTGAAATTAACCGGATTTGGACAACCGTTTATTGAAGGTGTGATAATATATACCACATCAACAGGAGCATCGGTCGTGTTAGTTAATATTTCCGTTATTGTATTAGTAGAACCACTTCCAGCTGCATTACTAATTCCTGTTACTACAGCTCTTGTCCATGTATAAACAGTTCCTATAACAGGACTTGTGAATATATAATTCTGTGCTGCATCACTACAAACAACTCCGGTAGCTGCACTGCTGATTGTTGTGGTAGGCTCTACTGTAACAGTTATCATGTAGGGTGAACTTGCAGGGCAATTTCCAACAGTTGAAGTTGGAGTAACGAAATATTCAACTGTTCCTGATACACTGGAACTTGTATTGGTTAATACCTGAGATATAGTAGCTCCATTTCCTGCAGCAGCACCATTGATATTAGCAGATACATTGCCTAACGTCCATGCAAAGGTTGATTGGGCTGTTGCTGTTAAAGCAATATCGGGAGATGTATTATTACATATTGCCAATGCATTTGGCACACCGGTTATTTCTGGTGTAGGATTTACAGTTACAGTTATCAGGTACAGCGAACTGGCATTGCAATTTCCATCTGTAGATGTTGGCATAACCAGATATTCTACCGTACCAGGTGTGCTGTTACTATTATTAGTTAATACTTGGGATATAGTTGATCCATTTCCTGCTAAAGCACCACTTATGTTAGTGCTAACGTTGCCTAAAGTCCAGCTAAATGTTGACGGGGCAGTTGCATTAAGTACTATATTAGTTGATGTATTATTACAAATACTAAAGGCATTAGGCACTCCAGTGATCTCTGGTGTTGGATTAACTGTTACGGTAATTCTAAATGAATCTCCAACACAACCACCAGCAATAGAAGTAGGAACAACGATATACTCTACTGTACCTGCTACACTATTACTTGAATTAATTAATATTTGATTTATATCTGTTCCATTACCTGCTGTAGCACCACTAATATTAGCACTAACATTTCCTAATGTCCATGTAAATGTACTTGGAGTACTAACCGTCAATGGTATTGATGTATTAGTATTATTACAAATTGCCTTTGTTGGTTGATTAGTGATTACAGGTATTGGGTGGATTGTTACAGTGGCAATGATACTGGAAACGGGTCCGAGACATCCTTCTAATGATGTTGGTGTAACAAGATATTCTACTGAACCTGACGAAACTGAACTTGGGTTGATTAATACCTGGTTGATCACATTACCTGAACCATTGCTGGCTCCGGTAATACCACCGACGATGTTTCCAACAGTCCATGTAAATGTACTTGGTGCACTGGATGTTAAGTTGATGTTGAAAGTACCTCCATTACAGATAGCTGCAGGTGGTGCATTGGTTACTTCTGGTGTTGGATTAACCGTTACCGTTACAACATACGGTGCCGCCGCAGGACATAATCCTCCCGTACTCGTCGGCGTAATTAAATACTCTACCGTTCCTGCCGTCGTATTACTCGGATTAAGTAAGGTCTGCG
>JAEWJK010000012.1 GCA_023386555.1 Bacteroidota bacterium
CTTTGGAAGTGCCAGAAGGCTTTACCGAAACCTGGAGTATTGATTTTATGACAGATGTATTGAGTAATGGAACAAAGTTTAGATCTTTTAATGTGATAGATGATTACAACAGAGAAGTACTGTTTATTGAGGTAGACTATTCCTTAAAGAGCAGTCGTGTAATATGGGTGCTGAGGCACTTAATAAACAGATTCGGAAAGCCGAAGAAAATACGGATGGATAACGGTCCTGAGTTCGTAGCTAAACTTGCTCAATCATGGAGTAAAGCAAATGAAATTGAGTTTAAATATATTCAGCCGGGTAAACCTACACAGAACGGCTATGTAGAACGATTTAATAAAAGCTACCGGCAAGGTGTATTAGATGCCTATATGTTCGATCATATTGATGAGGTAAGAGAAGTATCGCAAACGTGGATTGATGATTATAATAATCACAGACCGCATGATGCATGTGGTGGATTGCCGCCGAAGGTATATAGACGAAAAAAAGAGCAAGCTATTGGGCTTCGGCTACGCCTTCGCTTCTCTTCGCCCAATAGCTTATTAAAAAACTATTCTACTTTTGAACTGTACTAAAAAGGGGAAGCCTACAAAAAGAGCAGCCCGTAAGCTGCTCTTTTTTATTTGAGACTATTTAACCAGCCTGATCGTTTTTACAATTCCTTCTCCTGTTATTTTTACTATATAGATACCTTTCGAAAGGTTTGCAATATCAGGTAAAGAAATACTGGTGGTTCCTTTACTTGCTAAATGATTCTCGCTGTTATATAATTTTCCGAAAATATCGTACAGCTGAATATTGACCTTCATTGCTTCTTTTGCTGAAATATTGAGTTGTATCTTATCCCTGAATGGATTTGGATATGCAATAACATCAAATTGATCTTTCAACTGTAAAGAAACAATGCATATCGCTGAGTAATGATAACGGCCATTATGATCGATTTGCTTTAACCGGTAGAATACTTTACCGCTATGCGCAACATCATTATCGGTGAATGAATATTCTTTAATTGCAACATTGTTTAATGACCCTGCAACAAACCCTATGCTTGAGAATTCCGCACCATTAAATGATCGTTGAACTTCAAAACCGGCATTACCATTTTCGTTTGAGGTTTTCCAACGAAGCAGTACGTTTTTATTTTCCGGTGTAGCAGTAAAACTGATCATGCGAACAGGTAATACAAAAAATGTATTTTCATCAGCACCCCTGTATGGGTTGGTTGCATTGCGTTGTTCGTTATCAATATCAACAGAAACTTCTGCTAAAGGTTCTGCAACCAAATTCATGTTACCTAATGATGCACCACTTAAATGAAGATCAGTTGAAGATGTAAACACAACTGGTTCGCTATTAGAATTCGTTTCATTTGATGCTGCAGCACCTTGCCATGTGGCAATATCGCTATACGTAGTAGTTCCATAGCGCACCAGCGTACCACTGCTGGCATTATACGTATTATAGTTCATAGTAAAAGTTCCGCTGGTATTACTGAGGGCTAAGGCTACATGCTGCACACCAGCATTACCTCCGCTACGTTCATTTACAATGAGGTTATTTTTTATCAGAAACTCGTCTCCGGTACCTGAATGCGTTTTAAGTATTCCGGCAGAAATAACATTACCACTTGTGCCTCCGGAGTTTAAAGTACCGCCGATAAGAATTGAGTTATTGTATATTTCTGCTTTGGTAGCTACCGATCCTTCATAAAGAATTCCGTTAATATTTATACTAGATCCATTGGCAGCAGTAAGTGCGATCGTATTATTGGCAATTAACGAGTAACTGGTACCTACGGTAGTTCTGAAATAAAATCCCCTGACTGCAGAAGAACCTGAAGCCATCAGGCCCACAATATTATTTCTTGTAAGGATAGCCGAATCGGTTTGGCTGTCGAACAATATAGCGTAAGGTGTAGTTCCACTGGCAGAAGCATTAGTGAATTTGCAGGAGTCTACGATCATCTTTGCTGTACCGGCCTGGTACCAAATACCTGTAAAGATTACATTAGTGAATTCGCAGCCAAAAAACCTGTTGCGGGTATTTGGATTTGCAGCCGTTCCGCCGCTATTTATGCCGTAGCGGCTACCTACTACTGTTAGAAATTCAAAATTGTTATCCGAATTTCCGGTTGTATTAGATGCAGAAGTAGATAAATGCAATGCCCTGCCTGCACTGCCTACGCTATTATTTTGCAGTATGCAATAACGGATCTTGTTAAAGCAAGCTCCGTTGATCAGTTGTATAGTGTTGGAATTTGTAGCGGTATTTCCAATGGTTAGTGCCTTGGTTGTACCAGCACCTCCAGGTCTGCCATCAATAATTACATAATCAGCATCATTTAGTATGAATACAGCACTGGTAGTAGGGGTAACACTTGTTGTTATGCTTAGTGATGTTACTCCTGCAGCCGGTCTTACTGTGATGGTGTTCACATCATCTGCTCCGGCTTTTGCAGTAAAGCTAATCGGATATGTTTCATTTGATCCGTTGTAAGAAGCTTTCATTTCAATAACATAAGCATTACTTAATGTAGCCGGTATAGCAGCATAAGCTGCGGTAACTGAATTATAAGATCCTAAAACGGTTCCTGCACCATCCTTAAGATCTACTGCATCTGTTTGTGCATTCAGGCACATACTTGCCGTTGAGAATATGGCAAGAAAAAAAAGTAGAATTTGTTTCATTAGTTTTGATTAAGGTGATTGTGATCTATAAAATTACTGCTATTCAAACATATCTACACAGCTGATAGGTTTTAATCTTTCGTTCTGCAACTAGCATTTCCAAAACAGTTTCAATCACCTAGCTTAAAAGTTTGATACTATATTTATCTTCATCCAATACAAATTCAAACCTACATGAAGACAAAGCGTATTTCAGTTTTCATTCTTATTGTATCACTTGTTTCTTCTCTAGCTGCAAAAGCCCAGACAGATGATTTTCTTATTAAAGACATCAACTTTAACTCCACCAAACAATTTGTAGAGGATTTCGTGGTAGAAAGAATGAAAGCTTATTATATTCATAACGTTGATAATAGCTGGAAAACTATCAGGAAAAAGCAGGGCATCAATCTAAAGAAAGAAGCAAAGAGAGAGGCATTTCTCAGAAGTCTTGAATCTGATATCAGAACTCAATTTAAACAGGTTGATGAACTTGCTAAGATAAACCTGTACACTAAATATGATGTGTTTATCACTGAGATTATTGGAAGGTATGCAAAGGTTCATGGATTTGCTCCTTATACCGGGAACAGTGGAGCCGGAAATTATAATGTAGGTTTTAAAAAAGAAAAAATTCAGTTTATCGCATTTGATATTCGAACAACAACTGCTTTCAACAGGTTCAGCGGATATGAATATGATAAAAATTATGTTCAGCAGATGAAAGCCGATCTCGAGAAAGTTCACCCCGGCATTCAACATTCCAGCTATAAAAGCAATACGAATGCTTGCTCAGACAAAGGAGAACCGCAATACAATGAAATATTTACTGTTAACAAACCTGGTGATTACAGGCTTTCCTTCAGCTATTATTTCGGTCCATATGTTCGACAAAATAATGCTTACAGCTGTACCTATCTCGGGAATCATTTGACGAGCTTGCATGTATTCTTATCGAATGAAAAACTGAAATGATTGTGAACCGCTATGTCGCAAAAACACAATTTTTTATTTTTCGTATCCTTTGCGAAAAAGCGTCTTTGCGGTTCAACTTCTCTCTGCGAAAACTCCTATTCTTTGTTCTCTGCGGTTAGCCTTCTATTATCCTCAGCTTTGCATAGTTCAGCATGATCTTCTTCTCTCCATTTTTTTCAAACATCACTGTTGCAATAGGATTGTGTGCTGAACCTTCCACCTTCGTTACATCACCAAAACCAAACTTCTGGTGTTCTACTTTCATTCCGGCCTGCAACACACTTGTATCACTCGGAACAAAATCAGCACTCGGAACATGTTCAACTACTTTATTAGCAGGAGGATTACCAATATAAGAAGGTCTTTCGGTTGACGGTCGACCGTCGACCGTCGACCGTTTGCTCGGTGGAGGTCCATATCTTTTCTCAGCCTGTGCTGCACTGTTATCACCAAAACCTCTGTGCATTCTTTGAAAAGCAGAGCCCATATTACTGGTGCTGCTCTGGTTTCTTGCACCACCACCGGCATACGTTCTGTCGATATGTGCTTCCGGCATTTCTTCCAGGAAACGGGAAGGCTCATTCTGTACAAGGTTTCCGAAACGATACCTGCTATTAGCATACGTTAACCACAAATGTTTCTTTGCTCTTGTAATAGCTACATAAAACAATCTTCTTTCTTCTTCCAGTTCTTCTCTTGTATTAATGCTCATTCCACTTGGGAATAGTGTTTCTTCCAAGCCACCCACAAATACATTGGCAAACTCCAACCCTTTAGCAGCATGAATGGTCATCAGCTTCACGGTATCGCTTTCACCTTTATCATCATCTGCATCGGTGAGTAGAGTGATCTGTTGTAAATAAGCACCCAATCCTTTATCACCTACTTCACCTGTCTCTTCATAAGTCGGACTTTCAGTCCATTCTTTTATTGAGTTGAGCAACTCCTGAATGTTCTCATACCTGGCCAAACCTTCAGTGCTTTTATCGTTGAACAATTCTCTGACGATGTTAGTGCTTTTGCCTACAGCTACTGCAAGATCATAGGCATTTCGTTTTTGCAACTCACTCTGGAACATTTTTATCGTGGTAACAAAACCATCAATTGCTTCCAATGTGCCTGCCCTGAAACCATACATTCCTGCATTAGCCAGAACATCCCACATGCTGATGTTATTCTGGTTGGCAAGCAGAATCGTTTTGTCAACTGTGGTTTTACCAATACCTCTTGCAGGATAGTTGATGATACGCTTTATCGCTTCTTCATCCTGCTGATTAACGATCACTCGTAAGTATGCAATAAAATCTTTGATCTCTTTACGCTGATAGAACGATATGCCTCCGTAAATACGATAAGCAATACCCATTCTTCTGAGGCTTTCTTCATAAGCACGGCTTTGTGCATTGGTGCGATAAAGAATAGCAAACTCACGGTTAGAAAAATGTTTGCGGAGTTTCATCTCCTGTATCTGGTCGGCAACAAATCTTCCTTCATCGTTGTCGGTCATGGTGCGGACCAGCTTAATCTTTTCACCTTCCGAATTATCTGTCCACAGGGCTTTTGGTATTTGCCCCATGTTTTTCTTGATTACCTCGTTGGCTACGTTCAGAATACTTTGTGTACTGCGGTAATTCTGTTCCAGTTTAATCACCTTCACATCATCATAATCTTTCTGGAACTGCAATATGTTCTCTATCGTTGCACCACGAAAACTGTAAATGCTTTGTGCATCATCACCTACCACGCAAATATTTTCGTGCATGGCAGCCAGTAGTTTTGTTATCTGGTACTGCACCGGATTCGTATCCTGGTACTCATCTATTAATATGTATTTAAACTTACGCTGGTATTTACTCAGCATCTCCGGAAAATCTCTCAACAGCTCATGCATCTTCAGCAAAAGATCATCAAAATCCATTGCACCATTCTTAAAACAACGTGCAGCATAAGCTCGATAGATCTGTGCTATTGCCGGACGATTCGCTCTCATATCTTCCTGCTGGATGTAGTAGTCGTTGGCATATTCATCAGGACCCACCAATGCATTTTTTGCAGATGAAATTCTATTGTGTACGACGTTTGGTTTGTAATGTTTATCGTCCAGGTTCTGTTCGTTGATCACTGTTTTCAGTACACTACGACTATCATCCGTATCATAAATAGTGAAGTTGCTGGGATAGCCCAGTTTACTGGCATCAGCTCTCAATATCCTGGCGAATACGCTGTGAAATGTACCGATGTACAGGTTTCTTGCATCGGTGTTGCCTAGTGTTTTTTCTACCCTTTCCTTCATCTCTGCAGCAGCCTTGTTGGTGAAGGTGAGGGCAAGAATATTAAAAGCATCTACACCATTTGCCATCAGGTGAGCGATACGTGTAGTAAGCACTTTTGTTTTACCGCTACCGGCACCGGCAACGATCATTAATGGTCCATTGATATGTGTAACAGCCTCTCTTTGTGGCTCATTCAATCCCTGCAGGTAATCATTCATAATTATAATCTTCCTTTTGTCACCCTGAGCTTGTCGAAGGGCATAAGGCGTGCAATTTACAATTCGTGTTTGTGATTGCGAGACTTGAAGAAGCAATCTTTTGCACGTTGAAAATTATTATTGTGTAGCAGGGTGTTGTATATCTATGGGGCTTGGGTTGTGTCACTCACTTGTACGGTTGGAGCATTGTTGAGCAAATGGCACAAGTCTATTGCAGAAACTGGCAAACCAAAAACGAACCTCATTTTATCTCAAAAAGATCTCCTAAGACAAAAAAAGCACTTAATAAGACATTATTTATTTCTGTTTTTTATTCTTTCAACCAGGCTATTGACTGTATCTACAATTTTTGTTCTCTGAGATAATCCTGTATCAGTTTTCAAAAACCATGTTTCACCATTTTTCATTTCGAATAAAACCGGGTGAACAGTTTGACGAGGTGGCTTTGTTCTGAAAATAACAGACAAGATAAACAGGTATACTTTTTCTGATGTTGGAGTTTTTTCTTCTGGAATAAGGCTGGCCTTATTAATATCAGAAATTATTATTTCCCTGTATTTCCATTTGAATATTAACCCAATAATACTATCAGATTTTTCTATGATTTTATCATCATAAACCCATATCTGCTCATGCCCTACAAGCATGAAAAAAATAAATATTATAACGGAAAGCGTACCTAATACATTTGGATTTTCTTCATAGTGAAAACCACAATAAATAATGCCAGCAACGCACATTAAACGATATACTACGGAAGAAAGAAACTGATCATATGATGATGCAATCAATATTGGTTGTTTCTTAGTTCCTGCCATTTTACAAAGAAATAATATCCGGCATTAATTTTTTCGTTTACGGAAGATTAAGATATTCGTTCAGTTATATTAAAGTATAAAAAAATGACCTCCCAAAAACTCTTTCTCTTTATCCTTCTTTCCATTTATTCCTTGCACAGCTTTTCCCAGGATGCTGAATTGCATCGAACCATTGCCAAGCTCGACAGCACTTTCTTTCATGCCTACAATACCTGCGATATGACAAAACAAGAATCGTTCTATGCAGATAAGATCGAGTTCTTTCACGACAGAAGTGGTCTTGATACTTCCAAACAAAACATACTGGCTGGCACTAAGAAATATATCTGCGGTAAAGTAACAAGAGAGCTGATAAAAGGTAGTCTTGAAGTATCGCCATTACCCGGCTATGGTGCTGTAGAAGTGGGTATGCACCAGTTTTATAACAACCAGGAGAAAGATGCCAAACCAAAACCAAGCAGGTTCATCATCATCTGGAAGAATGAACAGGGTAGCTGGAAGATAACAAAGGTGATTAGTTTGCATTGATTGAATTTCAATAAAGGTGTCCTACACTTTGGAAGTGTAGGACACCTTTATCTTAGTTCTTTCACGACAGAAGTGCCTTGATACTTCCAAACAAAATATACTGGCTTGCACTAAAAAATACATCTGCGGTAAAGTAACCAGAGAGCTGATAAAAGGAAGTCTTGAAGTATCACCTTTACCCGGTTATGGTGCTGTAGAAGTGGGTATGCACCAGTTTCATAATAACCAGGAGAAAGATGCCAAACCAAAACCAAGCAGGTTCATCATCATCTGGAAGAATGAACAGGGTAGCTGGAAGATAACAAAGGTGATTAGCTTGCATTGATTGAATTTCAATAAAGGTGTCCTACACTTTGGAAGTGTAGGACACCTTTATCTTACACTGCTAAATAAAAGTCTTATCTATAATGTTGCTTAATACATCTTCACGAATGATTTTATAAGACTCTTTATAAAGATGCTTCACATCAAGATCGAGTAAACTTGCAGCCAGTTGTATGTTACATAACTTGCCAGCTCTTAAACCAAGATGGTCTTTGAAAGAAGAGAACTCCCAGTCTTCCATTTTATTCACCAATCCTGCCCTGATTGGATTCTGATGTATATAGTGAAAAGCTGTTAGTGCATAAGAATATTCCGAATCAACATTTACGCAAACAGATTTTTTTTTCTGTTGAAAAAGGCTTCCTGTAAACCCCATCTGTTTATTGACAGCTTTTGTATAAGAGCTGAGTAGTTGTTTGATTTGCTGGGAGAATCTTTGTCTTGGAAAACTGCCATCGTTAATTGTGTGAACAGATGTTTCATTTGCAGCAACCAAAAAGTGAAAATGATTTGGCATAAGGCACCAGGCAAGAATATCACAATACGGCACAAGGGTTCTGTTAACTAAACGAAGAAAATGCAGATAATGCTCGTCTGTAAGGAAAAGAGATCTTTTATTATTGCCCCGATTATAGACATGATAAATATACCCTTCTGCAAGATGCATATCTAAATATAATAAAAGTTCTAAGGTGTCCTACACTTTGGAAGTGTAGGACACCTATACTTATTTAATCTTGTCCGTTTAATACAATTCCATAGCCTGGTTCTACATGCACCTTTGCAAAAAATTTAAAGAACCATGCAACCAAAAAACCTGATCTATATACTCCTCTGCCTCTCTTTTTCACTTATCTGCGGTGCTGCAGTGTATGAACATATGGTTGTATGGCCAAAAGCCTTCGCTGCCATTCCTGCTTCACTTACTGCTTTCCAGGGTGAATATGCCATGAACAATGGACTTTTCTGGATGATGATACACCCTATCACACTGATCCTTTTTATTATCGCACTTATCATCAGCTGGAAAACCGATAGAAAGAAAAATGTGCTGTTTCCTTTCATTACATATATCCTGATACTGGCTACAACATTTGCCTGGTTTGTTCCTGAACTGCTGGATCTTGTTAATACAGCTTACAGCAATACTATTGACGAAACACTAACTGCAAGAGGAAGTCGTTGGGAAATACTGAGTATTATCAGGGCAGTAATATTGTTTGCATGTGCCGTCTTTTTATACATGGGTCTTACAAAACCTGCAGTGAAAAATGCTGCTGCGTAGGCCAGGTAATTATAACGATTCCGTTCGGATCGCTGCTGGAAGTGACAGGATATTATTATCTTCATTGGGCATCAGCGATCGAATGGAAGCCCATCTACACATACCCGTCACCTCACAATTGAGTGAATATGTTACCAGCGTTTGGGAGGTGAGTGGTAACCGTGATGTTAATGAAACCATTTTACCTTAAGGGTGTTGTTGAGATCATATTCAACCTTGGTGATATTGCTAAAGGAACTCTGGGTGAGTTAAATGCTTTTACATCTCCGTTATGTTTTATACAAGGTGTGAATACTGAGATTTTAAAAGTCAACTATCAAGGTCATCACCATCTCTTTGGTATAAGATTACAACCGGGAATGGTAAAAGGATTACTGGGCATCATGCCATCTGAACTTAAGAATACACTCATTGATCTTACACTCATCAAACCTGGCTTTCATATTTTTTGGCACCAGTTAAAAGAAGCTCAATCATTTAAAGAAAGGGTGAAGCTCGTGGAAGATGAATTTCCTGTTTTATCTGCTGCAGTTTGCTTACGAACACAGAAGTTATGCAACCTGTTTTTATCAGATGATATTGAAGGGTTTGGCGATATGAATATTCTTTCAAGCAAGTACACTATTCTACACGTCATCTCAATCGCAAATCACAAAGCCTGTTTGGAATATCAGCAGAAGAGTTGATCACTTATAAAAAGTTTTTGCATGCAGTAAAGCTGATGCATATTAATAACGATCCGCTGACTTCCATTGCTTACGACAGTGGCTTTTACGACCAGGCACATTTTTGTCGTATATTCAAATCGTATGCAGGTATTACTCCTAACCAGTATCGCAAACAGAAGAGCGATCTTCCTTTTCATTTATTCTCATAATTGCCAGATCTAAAATGATGACATCCTTCGGAAGGATGTCATCACTATGTATATGTCCTGCTGATGCAATTCTCTGCAGCTTTGCTTTTGCAGCTTTGCATTGTAAACAAAAGCATCTGTCATGAAAAAAATTATTAAGAGATCCGCTATGTATTTTGTAATAGCAATTGCAGCCTACCTGGCTATCGGTTATTTTTTACATCTTATTGTATTCCCTGAAAAGAAACCTGCAGTGTCAAATTATTTTAAAGCAGGCCAGCAGTTTTACAGTAAAGCCGAAGGATTTAAACAAACAGTCATCAGGCAGGAAAACGGAATTGTGTATTGCTCTGTAGAGATCGAACCTTTTGCAGATGGGCCACCAAAGCACATTCATACCAGCTTTGATGAAATATTTGAAGTAGAAGAAGGTGAGTTATCATTATGGATGGATGGCAAAGTGCATAAACTTCATAAGGGTGATACTGTACATGTTCGTAAAGGTGTTGCACATAAGCCCTTCAATGAAACAGGTGCAACCATCAGGACAAAAAGACTGGCTGAGTTCTCCGAAAAGTTTGCATACCATCTGCCACAGGTATATGGTGTGATGGATAAAGATTCTTCTTTTGGAAAAGGACCCGGCACCTTATTACAGATGAGCCTCTTTGCCAGTGAGGGTTTTGATTCTTATTTAGCAGAAGGACCACCTGTGGCCGTTCAGAAAACAATGGGCTTTTTACTTACGCCATTAAGCAGGTTACTGGGATATAAGAGTTATCGCCATGAATTCGACATTCGGAAATGATCGTAAAGGGATGACATCCTTCGGAAGGATGTCATCCCTTTACACCACCAGATTAACAAAATCACACCCCGATCAGACTTGATTTATGCTTGCCCGGCAATTTTAATGAAGTGTCACTCGTTTTGGCTCATGATTAGCAAAACGACAATTATGCTGGTGATCTTATTATTTATACTGGTTATTGGTAGTGTTGCATATTGCCTGCATCGTATAAGAAAAATGCTGGGCATTAACGATGCAGAATTTTATGTAGTGCTGAAAGATGATAAGTGGATAGCAGAAAGCATTTGGAAAGATCAGGTTTCAGGTCAACCGCATTCTATTGTTACAGGTTATGATACGTTGAACAGGATTGAATCTGTTTATGATAACAATACTATCCATTATCAAAGTAAAGAGCCTTCGGGAGATCTGAAACGAATCATTCGCTATCATTCACTAGCCCGGCAATGGTATTTTAACAGGCTCATACTGCAGTATGTAAAATCAATAAACATTCGTGAACATTTCACAGTGATGTATCTTCAACTCTGTACCAAGGTGATTGCCTTTACACTTCCAAAGATCAATCTCATGCCAAGGATCTATAAAATATTCCGGTCTAAAAATACTGAGTTGGAAGATTGTAATGTTGAGGCAGCAAGAAGAATGATCATCTGATATTTCAGTTGCTCTTATCTTTATGCAAACTGCAGTATGAGTAAATTCGAAACATCTAAAGCTTCCGGTTATCATAAACAATTAATGCGTCTTGCAGGTAACTGGCAAGGCATATCAAAGGTTTGGTTCGAGCCGGGTGATCCTGTAGATGAATCACCTTCTACTGCTACTATGAAAATTATAATGGATGGCCGTTTTGTGTTGTGTGAATACCAAGGTACATTCCAGGGAAAACCTTTGGAGGGAATAACGATCTATGGATACAACCTTATGCTGGAACGATTTGAGGCTGCATGGATAGATAGTTTTCATACAGGCACTGCCATCATGTTCTCAGAAGGAAAACGAAATACCGGTGAAGCAAAAATGCTGGGCAGTTATGCCTATGTTACACCTGACACAGAACAATTCTGGGGCTGGCGAACAGAACTGAATATTGTTAGCGATGATGAAGTGGTGGTAACGGCTTACAATATTTCTCCGGAAGGCGAAGAATCAAAGGCTACAGAAACAATTTACAAGAGGGTTTCTTAAGTGGTTTGTTATCAGGTCTCATACTTCTCTTGATGTGAAGAATTCCTTTACTGTACCTCCATTGCATCTTCCTTCATAATTCCTTCCTACTTGATTCATACATAGTTGCATGTTTTATACAACTCCTTCATTATAAGGCCGTACTTTTTTTAATCTCTATTAGAACTTTGTATTTTAAGCGTTTGCTCCGGTCATAAGAATTATCTTTAGGCATCTCCAGACTTATATATGATGCGACAGATTCTCACCGGTACAGCTATATTACTTATTGTATTTCTTGAAAGCTTTTCTGTAAATGCCCAGTTGACTATCACAACAGAAACCAATCCGTTAAATTTAGCTCGTAAGATATTAGGAACGGGTGTTACTATTTCAAATCCTCAGTATACTGGAAGTACTGTATCGGCAGGAATATTCAAAGCTGTACCTGGAAGTTTCCCTTTAGATTCAGGAATTGTACTTACTACCGGAAGAGCTAAAAGTATCGCAGGTAGTGCAGGTGTAGACGGTCCTGCGAGTTTAAATCCTTCTTATCCCTCAAATACACCTGGCGATGCTGCTCTTAGTTCATATAGTGGTAAAGGAACGCTAGATGCATGCATTCTTGAATTTGATTTTATTCCTCAAGGCGATAGCATTTTTGTAAGATACGTTTTTGCATCAGATGAATACCCCGACTACGTATGTACCGACTTCAATGATGTATTTGCTTTTTTCATTAGTGGGCCTGGATTCTTTCCACCGGGCAGCGTCAAAAATATTGCAATCGTTCCAGATATATCCAGTACTGTTGCGGTAACCATTAATTCAGTTAACAGTGGGGTTCCAGGCTCAGCAGGAGGGGTTTTTTCAAAATGCCAAGAACCGATCGGTTCTGGTGCTCCATTTCCGCAATATTATGTAGATAATCAAATCGGAGTCACCATGACCTATAATGGCCGTACCGTTGTGCTTACGGCAAGAGCAAAGGTTACTCCCTGTGCTGTTTATCATATCAAACTAGCAATTGCAGATGGTAGTCTCAGTGGTACTGACCGAATTTTAGATAGCGGTGTCTTTCTCGAAGCCAACAGCTTCAAATCAAAAAAAGAGATTAATACTTCTACACAAGGCCCTTATACAGATCCACAGAATGGTGATAAGGCAACATTGATCGAAGCCTGCAAAACAGGACAGATAAAACTCACGAGAAATCCTGAAGTTACCGGTGCTTTTTCCCTAACATCATCTTTTGCAAATTACCCAGGTACAGCAACTCCAAATGTTGACTTTACGACTGACATGCCTACCGTTGTAACATTTGCAGCTAACGAGAATGAAAAGATATACAACTTCACTGCCTTAGCAGATGCATTGAACGAAGGCACAGAAAAGATCGTTGCCCGTTTTGCAAAAGGTACCTGTACCACAATATTTGTAGATAGTGCAATCCTTTATATTAAAGATTCACTTATTTACAGAAGCAGGTTTGATACTTCCCTTTGTACAATTAATCCTATCGATGTCTCAGCTCATGCACCTGAGCCAAGTGTAACCAATGAATATACATGGAATACCGGTGCTACTATACAAACCATAACAGTTAATCAACCAGGAACATATATTGCCACGCATATTTATTCTGAACGATGTTTGAATGTAGATACGTTTGTAGTTGTTTCTAACGATCCCACAGTTGAGATCACCAATGCCGACCCTGAACAAATATGCCCGGGTGAAACCATTACTTTAACAGCAAACAGCACAGCCAATTCTATTGTATGGAATACCGGAGCAACAACTAATTCTATCCAGGTTACTTCTCCTGGTGATTATTGGGTAACGGGTGAGAAACAAGGTTGTATAAAAGCTGATACTATTACCATTGTTGCGAAGCCTGCTCCAGTGGCTGATCTTGGATCGGATACAGCAATATGTGCCAGTGGAAGTGTTGTGTTAGATGCAACTTATCCCGGAGCAACTTATGTTTGGAACACCGGAGCTACTACTGCATCAATATCTGTTTCCATTGCAGGTGAATATTCTGTTACCAGTACATTAAATGGTTGTGTTTCAAAAGACACGATCAATGTTATTGTAAGCCCTATTCCAACAGTAAATCTTGGAGTAGATACAGCAATTTGTCAAGGTGGAAGCATTCAATTGAATGCCAGCTATGCAGGAGCAACTTATGAATGGAATACAGGTGCCACTACTTCATCAATTACGGTTAACACAGCCGGAACATATTCTGTGATCAATACATTGAATGGCTGTATAGCAAAAGATACCATCAATATTGCTGTAACATCAGCACCGGTTGTGAATCTGGGAAATGATACATCCATCTGCAGTTATAATACATTACAGCTTGATGCTACCAACACAGGTGCATCTTATTTGTGGAGCACAGGTGCTACCACTTCAACTATCACAGTAAATACAACAGGTGAATATTCAGTTACCGCTTCTTTAAACGGATGCAGTACAAAAGATACGATTAATGTAACTGTTACACCTGCACCAATAGTTAATTTCGGGGCTGATACTTCTATCTGTGAGAATAGCACCTTACAACTTAATGCTGCATATGCTGGTGCTACCCATAACTGGAGTACAGGAGCTACAACATCTTCGATCAGTGTTTCTACAGCAGGAACATATTGGGTGGTTAATACTTTGAATGGTTGTACAGCAACAGATACAATAAACACCACTATTCAAACAGCACCTGTTATTAATATTGGCCCCGATACTTCTATTTGTGAATACGATACTATTGTGTTAAGTGTAAATTATCCCGGTGCAACTTATTTATGGAATACAGGAGCAACAACATCTTCTATTCCTGTTTCAGATTCGGGAACATATAGTGTTACTGCTTCATTGAATGGATGTTCTGCAATTGACTCGGTAAATGTTTTATACAAACTAATGCCTGTAGCCAATGCCGGGGTTGATATTGTTATTCCAACAAACACAACTGCTCAATTGAATGCCACACAACATTCAAATAATGCAGGTTACTTATGGTCACCTGTTGGTACGTTGAGTGATCCTGCTATTCCAAACCCCATCGCTTCTCCGGTTACTGCAACAGAATATACATTACAGGTAACTTCTGTTGACGGATGTATTGCAGAAGATAAGATGATGGTGAGGATCACTTTCCCTTTAGTTATACCAAATGCATTTTCACCAAATGGCGATAATATAAATGATGTATGGAGAATTGCTAACATTGAATTCTATCCAACCAGTAAAGTATTTGTTTACAATCGTTACGGCCAACAGGTTTTCTTTTCAGAAGGTTACGGAAATCCATGGGATGGAAAATCGAAAGGCAAACCACTCCCTCCTTCAACTTATTATTACCTTATTGATATTGGAGAGGGCAGAAAAACAACCGGATGGATATTACTACTTAGGTAAAACTCCCAGCTACCAACATCACTAAAAAAATATTAAAGCAATAACTGTTTAAAAAACTGGCAATTATCTTTTTCAGTTAAGGCAATCCTGAAATATTACTTAAGCAGTCCTCTCATTATAATTTTCTTATAAGCTGTTATTGCAGCCGCTGGTATGTCACTTGCCTTTAGCGGAACGTATCTTCATTTTGGAAAGAAGATCTATTATATACCTATAAAAACATACCCCATGCTGTTCACAAAATCCAGGCTTGCTACTATGGCAGGCGTTATCCTTATCAATGCTTTGCTCGTTGGATGTACAAAGTCGTCTCTTGGTAAAAAACCGCTAAGAAACACTACAACTGTTCCGACAACTACAACAACCACTACTACGACGACAACTACAACAACAACTACACCTTCTTATGTGTTTAACGTTGGCTTCACCTGGCTTGATGGTCTTTATTCATTAACGCAGGCAACAACAGATTTTAAAAATGTGTTGGGATGGGCTCCTACCAGGATGAGTATTGCATCAGGAAGAATGAAAACAACACTTACTAAAAATGTTGTAGGACCAGATGGTGGTCTTGTATCCTGGATTGATGTTCCGGATGCTGCCGGATATCAACTGAACTTTGATATGATGTTCGATAGCCAGTTCGATTTTAGTGCCGGAGGAAAAGTTGGTTATGGCTTCCTGTTAGGTGAAGGATACACCGGTGGTGTTCCTGGTACAGATGGAAATGGTGGCAGTGCAAGATTGATGTGGTATAAAGGATGGGATGGCCGTGTTTACCTGAAGCCATACTTATATTATAAAGATCAGCCAGGACAATATGGTAATGACTTTGCAAAATCATATCCGGCTACCGGAAGTGTTTCAAAAGGAACATGGTATAATGTAAAAATGCTGGTGAAAAGTAATACGGGTTATAATACTAATGGAAGAATTCAGATCATTATCAACGGAACAACAGTTATGGACCAGGCCATTCGCTGGACAACCAATGATCTGAAAAGATTGATCAACAGGGTTTGTTTTGAAACATTCCGTGGTGGTGCTGATGCGTCATGGCAATCAACTACCGATGGTTCTATCTATTTTGATAATGTAACGCTTACTGCAGCTCAATAATATAAAACCACCTTATAAAAAACGCCTCTATATCTGAGGCGTTTTTATTTTGCAGATGTAGAAACACCTCTTGCATTGATGCTACTTACATTTGCTAAACAATTAACATCATGCAACAATTACCACAGGTGCTAAATGATATCATTCAACAAAGAAGATCTGTTAAACCAAATCAATTTAAAGTAGGCGAGAAAATTCCTGATGACATAATTATACAAGCTTTGATCAATGCAACATGGGCACCCACTCATGGAAGAACAGAACCCTGGCATTTTATTGTTTATACAGGTGAAGGAATAAAAAAGCTTTCTAACTTCCAGGCCGAACAATACAAACAACAAAGTGGCGAGAAATTCACTGAAGCAAAATATTTAAAACTAAAAGAGAATTACCTAAAGGCATCTCATGTGATCGCTATTTGTTTAAAAAGAGATCCTGCTACAAAAATACCGGAGATAGAAGAGATCGCTGCCGTAGCTGCATCAGTACAGAACCTCGCATTAACATTACATGCTTATGGTTATGGAGGATATTGGACAACTGGTGGTGTTACTTATTACGATTCTGCTAAACCATTTTTCAATCTTACCGAGAATGATAAATTGATGGGCTTTTATCTTGCAGCAGTTGTTGCAGAAATTCCATCCACACCATTAAGAAAATCAGTTGAATTTAAATCAGAGTGGGTTGATGAATAACTCTCATTGAATGCTTTTTAAAAAAATAATTATATTCATTCCAGCTAAATCTAAAGACTACTTGTACAGGATATAGATAAGACCGGTATTGTTCACTTCATAACCCTTCATTATGGAATTAGCCGGCACTAAACGATTTTCCTTGTTTCGATTGGGCAATAAAACACAGTTTGTACAAGACCTTACTCCAAATATTTCTGCAAGAGTTAGTTCCATTGATCTGTTGCGTGGCCTGGTAATGGTTATCATGGCCATTGATCATGTAAGAGATTATTTTCATGCCGATGCTTTTTTGTTTGACCCCACTGATCTTACAAAAACAAATGTGCCTTTATTTTTTACACGGTTCATCACACACTACTGTGCTCCTGTGTTTATGTTATTAAGTGGTACTTCCGCATATCTGGTTGGTATTAGAAAAGGAAAGAGAGCACTTACAAAATTTTTATTTACACGAGGGCTATGGCTGATATTTCTTGAACTCACCATTATCAATTTTGGATGGTTCTTCGACATTGGATTTGCCAATAATGGTACATTGGTTATATGGGCTTTAGGCATGAGTATGATCGTTTTATCTGCACTCATTCATTTACCAAAAGCTGCGATACTTACAATAAGTCTGGCAATGATCTTTGGGCATAACCTGCTGGATGATTTTCATGTTGAAGGTAATGGTGCAACATCTGTGATCTGGTCTTTGCTGCATGAGCCAAAGGTTTATCCTTTTGATGGTTTTACCTTCTTTGCTCTATATCCTTTAATTCCATGGATTGGAGTGATGTCGTTTGGCTATTGTTTAGGAACATGGTATGAACAAAGCTACGATGCAGAAAAAAGACAAAGACTTTTATGGCAGATCGGACTAGCCTGTACATTATTATTTATTGCATTACGATTTACTAACTGGTATGGTGATCCGATAAAATGGAGCACACAATCGTCAGCATCATTTACCGTGCTTTCTTTCTTAAGCCTGATGAAATACCCGCCATCACTACTATACTTGCTCATAACTGTTGGACCGGCAATGATATTATTGGCTTTTACCGAAAAAAGTAATGGATGGCTTGGAAAAAGATTACAGGTAATCGGCAGAGTACCTATGTTCTACTATCTCGTCCATATTTACCTGATACATCTTGCTGCAATGGTTGCTGCCGAATTATCAGGATACAACTGGACCGATATGGTATTAACAACCTGGGTTTCATTTGAACCGAAACTAAAAGGATATGGATTTAGCCTAGCCACAACATATATGGTTTGGTTTGGTCTTGTTGTGATTTTATATTTTATGTGCAAATGGTATGATCGATATAAACAAACACATAAAAATTGGTGGTTGAGTTATTTATAATTTAAATACAGATTTAACCACTACTCACAATTTTAGCACACTGCTATTCGTTTTAATATCAAAATGCTGTAATTGCTGTAGAATACGGTAATTTACAACAGCAACACCTTAACTAACCTATTAATAAAACCACCATGGAAAACGTAACTATAAAAGAAAACGATTTTGTTTTCTACATTCTGACGATTATACTTTTTGCGATCGTAATGATATAAGTATAAAATTTACGTCACTTTTTTTTCAAAATTAATTTTTGGCTGGCTCTTTATCCGCTAAACTATTTCGAAGTATTGGAAGTTTCTATATTTCCTTTAACGGTTGGCGCTTCACCATAACCTACAACAGGTGCCACTTTAACTTTGGTTCTGTTCTCAATTCCTTTTAAAATTTTAAGAGAAAGTACCAGCCATATCAGTCCAAATGCAAAACCTGCAATTACATCACTTGCATGATGCACTCTCAGGTACACACGACTTAATCCAATCATAAAGATGGTAAAGCTTAATGCAATGATCATTATCCATTTCACATAAAGGTTCTTTGTATTTCGCCAAACAAAATAAATCAGCAAACCAAAAAACGTCATACTGCATAATGCATGACCACTTGGAAAACTTAAACCACCGGCAGGTTCCAGTAATGGTATCAATGGTCTTTCCCTTTGAAAAAGATTCTTCATAAAAAACATTACCAATCCACTGCTTACACCAATAACAGGAACCTTAATTGAATACCATCTATGCCGACGGATAAATAAAAACCATCCAACAAGTACAATATTGGCCGGAATTAAAAATTCTATCTTACCCAATAAGGTGAAGGCATTCATCACATCGGTCATATTATCACTTACCCATCCTTGCAGAAAAGCAAAAGCATTA
Source organism: Bacteroidota bacterium (assembly GCA_023386555.1). Classification (GTDB taxonomy): domain Bacteria; phylum Bacteroidota; class Bacteroidia; order Chitinophagales; family Chitinophagaceae; genus JAEZDC01. The sequence continues at coordinate 19,421 of JAEWJK010000012.1, forward strand.
TCATCAAACGCTGTTTTATCATCCAGGAAAACATACTTAGCTATCCATATAAATGCTATCAATGATATTATGAACAAAACAAGTATAACGATTACATCAATCGATAGCAATGCAAGGCTTGCCCAGAATTTCTTCCATGTATTCTTTACTTCCCGGTACATAAAAAATTCATAAACAATTCCATGCCATGTATTTGAGTGGCACAATCTTTTCCATTTTTTGGTACTGTCAAATTCATGCAATGAAGTTAACCTGCATCATTTTAAGCGCATTATTACTGCTTGGTTCATGCAAAACATCAGGACCATCCATATTTGGTAAACGATCTTTACATGAACAATATGGCGAAAAGCTTGAATCGGCAGGCCTGAAAAATACTGCTCTCGGTGTAGCATGGTTTAAAGCAGCTGAAGAAGGTTTGAGTAGTCCTGTCAACATAAATATCCCATATAAAGAGTTCGGTTATTTTCCTGCTGATCAACCAAAAGCGGTTAGTGTACGATTTTCTGCCAAAAGGGGCGAAAGACTTACGATAAGTCTCGATAAAAAGCCACTTTCTTCATTTACTATCTATGTTGAATTATGGAGAGATGCTGCAGCAAGTACCTCCCGAAAACTTCTTGAAACACTGGATACGCTAAAATCATCTTTCACTTATGATGTAGAAAATGATGAAACTTATATACTTCGTCTTCAACCCGAATTGTTATCAAGCGGAGAATATACATTCAGTGTTCAAAACGGTCCATCACTGGCATTTCCTGTTCAAACAAATAAGCCAACGATATCAAGTTTCTGGGGAGCTGATAGAGATGCAGGTGCAAGAAGGCATGAAGGTGTTGATATTTTCGCAGCAAGAGGAACACCACTTCTTGCAGCAGCTTCAGGCAGAATAACAAGAGTGGAGGAAACAAACATTGGCGGTAAGGTAGTATGGTTAACACCGGAGAATAAAAATTACACGTTATATTATGCACATCTTGATGAACAACTGGTCACTACAGGTCAACAAGTAAAAGCAGGAGATGTAGTAGGAAAGGTTGGCAACACAGGCAATGCAAAAACAACAGGACCGCATTTACATTTTGGAATTTATACTTCGTCCGGTGCTGTTGATCCGTTATTATTTATTCAGCCAGTAAAAAACAAAGTGCCGGACATTACAGCCAATATTGAAAACATAAACAAACATGTTAGATCAGGAGTTTCCACAAAAATTCTTGCTTCACCGGATAATAAATCAAGCACAATTAAAACTATTGAAAAGAATACCCCTTTAAAAGTGGAAGCTGCAGTTGCATCATGGTACAAAATTCAAATGCCGGATAGGACTATTGGTTTCATTTCTTCATCTGCAACACAACAACTAAATCGTTTGCAAAAAAATTCACTTGCAAATACACTGGCTATGTTTGATGCTCCTCATGCAAACGCTGCAAGAAAAATGATCATCGAAAAAGGTTCATCGGTAAATGTGTTAGGTAGTTATGAAAATTTCAGCTATGTTGAATTTAATGGAACAATGGGATGGATGCAGCTGTGAAAATTTATTCTACAAATATTCTTTGCAGTTTGGTGTTCATCAATAATTTGATGCTGTGCGATTTACACTGTTTCTATCTTCCTAAAATGGTTTGGCACACTTTCTGACTTTTATACAATGCAACAAATATGTTTCACCTAAAACACTAAGATATGTTACGTTGGACAGTCACATTCCTTATCATCGCAATTATAGCTGCGGTATTTGGATTTACAGGCATTGCAGCAGGAGCAGCAACAATTGCAAAGATTATCTTCTTTATTTTTATTGTATTGTTCTTGTTGAGTTTGATCGGCGGCAGAAGCAGGGTTTAATTTCTGATACGCTGCTACGATACTAAAAACCATCCGGCTTGGTCCGAATGGTTTTTCTTTTTATGAAGCAATAACCTGTCAGGTTAATTCATGCAACTCTTGTAATCTCTATCAGCAAGATTATCATTTATTAACCAACCTGACAGGTTACTAAAAACCATCCGAGCTGGTCCAAATAGTTTTTCTTTTTTATATACTTAGCTGAGGTACTACTATGAAGCTTTCGTTGCGTCGCACACTTGTACTGAAGCAAATAACCTGTCAGGCTAATTCAACCTCACAGGTTATCTTTTCACAAAGATGGATTATGCATGAACTCCTTCAGCAATTTCCTCCAGCATCTTTTTATTGAACGCTTCCAGGTCATCCGGTTTCCTGGATGTTACAAGGCCATTATCAACAACTACTTCTTCATCTGTCCAATCTGCACCGGCATTTTTTAGATCGGTTTGCAGAGATGAATATGACGTTAGCTTTCTGCCTTCCAACATTCCTGTTTCTATCAATAATTGTGGGCCGTGACAAATTGCTGCCAAAGGTTTTCCGGCCTCCAGAAAATGTTTTGCAAATGCAACTGCTTTTTTATTTTCTCTCAATGTATCCGGATTCATTACACCACCCGGTAACATCAATGCATCATAATCTTCAGCATTGGCATCATCCAATACAACATCAACCGGAACTTCAATTCCCCATTTGTCTTTATCCCAGGCTTTCACTTTGTCTTTTTGCGGAGAAATGATGTGTACCGTTGCCCCGGCTTTTTCCAATGCCTCTTTCGGACTGGTTAATTCACTTTGTTCAAATCCGTTTTCTGTGAGTATCGCTACTTTTTTTCCCTCAATGTTTGCCATAACGATTGTTTAATTAAATAATTAAACATGGCACCAAAAAGCAGGCCTTATGATCGGCTATAAAATGTGAAAATGAAGCGGCTTAATTAGCTTTCTTCTTGTAGATCGGAACAGTACTGCAGGGCTCACCATACATAATACTTTTTGCAACCGGACGAAGTTTTGCAGTCACTTCCATATAAATAGCATCAGGAATTTTTATTTCGCCGCAGCCTTTTACTACAACTCTTTTGTCTGTGTATTCTGAAGTATCTATCGTAGAAAGATTTTTAGAAATGATGTCTTTTATCAATGTCTGCTCATCACCAAAAATTATTTCTTTTGCTACCGGTTGTAAATAACTTGCCACCAACATATAAGCCCACACAGGAATAATAGCATCTGCAGAACAGGTAACTGCAACATTCTTGTTGGTGAATTCTTTCCAGTCAAGATTTTGTAATGCCGTACGAAAATCTTTTTCTTTTAAGATCAATCCCATGAACAGGTGATCTTTCATATCGAACACTGCAATCTCACCTTTAGGGTAGAATTGCTCAAGATCTAATGTAATGATGCTGCTCTCTGCTACTTTATTAACTATCGGCTCCATGGCGTAAAATTAAAGAAGATATTTGTTAAGGACGTTTGAAGACATATTACCTAACAAGTATTTGAAATTGACTTGCTCTTTTAATGCCTTTGCTTATATTTAAGCTTAACCCTTTAAATAAGAGTATATGGGTTCAAAAGATTTCGAAGGAATATCACTATCTAATTCTTTAGACTTTAATTTTTTAAAGGCTAATGCAATCAAGCTTAACTGGGATCTAGTTTCACAAAACAGACAAATTGTATGGAGTAAAGAAATAATTGAAGAATTTCGGGATCATTTAAATTGGTGTTATTTAATAGAGAATGATAGTATCAATTGGAAAAACACAGATTTATTAAGTTTGGCTTTAGGGTGTGACGATTGGCGGATGGTTTTTTCCAAATCAAAGCTTAATTGGAACAAAGAAGATTACTACAAATTAAAAATTGATGAACGCCTACATGATTATTGGATCCCAATACAAACGGAGTTCTTGGAATTGGACATAGATTGGTCGGTTAAGGAATTTATCTTCGAATATGACGGGTTTAGGGAAAGTTGTGGTCCTTTCATAGATCAACGCTATAATTCACACACTGGAGAAATAACTGAAGATAAATCTTATCACTCCGATTTTATTTACGAAAGGTATTTGAAATGCCTTGACAAAGTATTTGAAAAGTTCTGGAAAAGAAACATCTATTCCGAAGAGGTGCTAATCAATAGAATATCAAACTTTGATTACTCAATTTGTGAGGGATATATAGGTCATTTTTATTCAAGAAAAAATTGGGAATATTTAAGTAAATCTCTAATCATACCATGGAGTGTGAATTTAATAAAAACATTTTCACCCTATTGGCATTGGAAAAAATTATTGAATAATGAAAGCATATGCTGGACAAAAAGAACTATTGAAGAATTTGCCATTTATATTGATAATTTTACTTGGGAGGATGATTATTACGAACATAAAAAGGTGAATGCCTGGAATGGTTTATTATTAAATCCGAATTTGAAAATTGATCTCGAATATTTGACCTCAAGCGATTTTCTTTTTGATTGGGATCTCTTAGCTCTTAATGAACATTTTAATTTTTCATCAGATGTGTTAGAATACATTCATGATGAATTATGCGTTTTAATTTCACATGAAGAAAGTTCGCATAATGCAAAGTTTAGAAATAGTTTTTTTAGAAACTTAAGCAAGAACATTTCTGTAAAATGGACTTACGAAATATTGAGAAAATATAAACATCTACTAGAATGGAACGAAACCTCAATAGTATATAGTAATGGTTGGATTATTAAAAAGTTATCACACCTAGAAAATTTTTATTTTACCGGTAATTTTATCAATGAGTTTTCCGATGTTTTAGATTTCGATTTTTTAAGTAGTTGTGTGAACGTTGAATGGAGTAAAGAAATATTATTTAAGTACATGCATCTATGGAATTGGAAAAAATTGAAAAAAAACAATTCCGTTATATGGGATAATGCCTTTGATAATATTTATGAGCAGTACCAATTAGAAAATAACTCTAAAGAATTAAAAGCATAAAACGAAAAGTAATCCTGATTTAAAAATTGAAAAAAAAATCCCGCATATACTAAGCGGGATTTTCATTTCAATTATCTTATCTACTAAAAGAAATCAAACCTGTTATCTTTTATTGTTGCTGCTTTTTTCAGTGCATTGATAGCACCAAATCCGCTGCTCTTTAATTGTCCTTCCATTGTTCTCTGAAGGTCTTCCAGGTTTCCGCCAGAAGGTCTTGCTCCGATCACTTCAACTCTTACACCAAACACACCAGAGTTACCAGCGATAGGCTCAGTTACTTTATTTATCAATGAACGGTTAAATGCAGTACCGATCACTTTTGCTTCCATACCTACACCAGGTACAAAAGATGAAGTAAAGTTGATACTGTCAGCTCTGTTAATTGCAACACCTGCAGACTGTGAATATGATTCAAGTGTATTGCCTTTGAATTTATCTGCAATGATCTTTTTTGCTTTCTTTTCATTCATTACAAAAGGCTCAGCCATTGGTCTTGCCTTGGTAACATTCATCAATCCTTTTTCCTGGATGTTAGTAACCATTGCAACGATGAATTTATCTTTCATATCAAATGGTTCAGAAACATCTCCAGGCTCATTCTCATACACCCATCTTACAAAACTCCTGTTCTCACCAATACCACCAATAGTTGCATCATGTTTCCTGATGTCCATTGACTGTAATGATTGCTTATTGAATTTCGTTACACTTTCATTGTATTGTTTCTGGTTACGGCTTGCTGCAGCAAATCTCTGTGCTTCTGCCATCGCAGCATCAACTGTTTCCTGGCTTGGGTTAACAGACTTCGCTAAATAAGCAATCTTATAAGCAGGTTGAAAATTCTTTTGTCCTAACACTTCCATGTAATGATATCCGAATTCTGTTTTCACCACACCTTTAGAACCTACCGGTTTATCAAAAGCAAAATCATTGAAAGCTTCTACCATTTGTCCTTGTGCAAAATAATCATACACACCTTTTTTATCTGGTGTATTGCTTCCTTCGTCTTCAGATAATTTCAACACCAAAGAATCGAAGCTGGCTCCTCTTTGAATAGCGAATTCGATACTATCAATTTTTTTCTTTGCACTGCTGTCATCTCTCAACATTTGTCCTGTTCTTGGATCTCCTGTTTTGATAAGGATATGACGAACTCTTGCAGAATCCGGCCATGATTTTACACCGATCAGTTTTGCAAAAACATAGTTGTTGCCATCCATGTAAGGACCATAGATATTTCCTACACCAACCTTAGCAATAGAATCTTTGTAAGCATGCTGAATTCTGCTGCTGCCGAGGTAACTATTATAATAAGGCATTTCAGAACCTACTCTTTCAAGGAATGAGCCTTGCATAGAATCAGGAGTAGAAGCAAATTCATTTTTATATTGCTGAATCTGTGTTAATACAGCTTGTGAATCCTGTGCATTTGGTTTTACATCAAAGGTTACATAAGAAACAGTTCTAGTTTCTTCTTCTGCCTGGAATTGAGAAGGATGCTTTTTTACATAAGCTTTGATCTCATCATCCGTTGCCTTGAATGTGCTGTCAGAAATTGAATTGTATGGCACATAAACATAAGAGATGCTGGAGATGGCATTTTGATCTGCCAATGTTTTTTCAGCTAACCATTTTGGTACATAAGCACTGTTGCTGATGAGCGACAAATATTTTTGTCTCAGCGTTTGATCGATGGTTTGCTGCTTGATATACACCTCGTAAAAGTCAGCTACTCTCGGATCGTTCTTCTGAGCTTTGATTTGTTTAAAGTATTCTGCAGCCTGTGCAGCATTGTATTCACCAGTATTGGGATCGGTGAAGTTCTGCTTCAACCAATAAGGAGGATTATTGCCAAACAAAGTAGCGTTCAACTCTTTTGCTGAGAAAGCCAAACCAAGCTTCTCATATTCATCCTGCATAATAATATTATCTACGCTTATGTCCCAAACCCTGTTCACCAATTGATCGTATGGAGCATTGGCCATATTATAATTGGTCTTGAACACTTCAATTTGCCTGTCGAATTCTCTTTTGTCTATCTTCTCACCATTTACTTTACCTATAGTAGTGCTGTTGCCGAACAAACTTCCGCCACCACGACCACTAAAAGCATCCATTAAAATAAAGGCGATCAAACTGAGAGCGATAAATGCGATCACAAATCCAGCATACTTATCCCTGATGTTCTGAATAACTGACATACTATTATATGTGTGTGTTTACAATTGAGGTCCATGAATAAATCCAAAAAGAAAATCCGGATTCCAGGAAAGCAGATGATAAGCAGTTGGAATTTGGGATTTAAGAATTTGCGATTCTATTCTTAGGGTGGCAAAAATAGGAGAATATACCATTTGAACAAATTGTGGATAAACTCATCAAATCCACGCCAATCAACAATTCTGTTCTGAGGATATATTTAAAAAATTCTTTGAGTATTGTGTGGAATTAGCAGAACACATTCCACACAAATTTTTAATTCCACAGACACCTGTGAACATCCATGTTCCACGGTGGATAAACACAACATTCGAAAAAATTGTCGGGGAAACAAAAAGAACAAGTAAACATCATATGGTAAGATGATTGCATACCAGAGTTTGTTCTCACTATTTACTTACTGTGCCTTAACAGTGTAAAAGCTGTGGTTTTTGAAATGTGGATGAAAGCATAAGTTTTACCAACACCTGTTAACAAGCAACGTAAATTCTTAATGGTATTGGAAAGTTGATTGTGGATGTAATGTTAGTTAGCGTGGATAGTGTAGCAACTAATTAACTTTGCATGGTGGGGATAAACAAGTTCTCCCGAAATCCACAGCCGTAATAATAATAGTGGGTTATATAAATAATGTATTATTAAATACTATTACAATGGATATGAACATTGCAAAAGAGAAAGTGTCAGAGATCGGATTTCTTGATGTTGATATAGATCCTTCCTTAGATTTATTCCAGGCTATACAAGATTTAAAAATCAAAAAAAATGCCATAGTGCTGGCTCACTATTACCAGGAGCCCGATATACAGGACGTTGCAGACTATATTGGTGATAGTTTAGGTCTTGCACAGAAAGCCCAGAGTACTACTGCAGACATGATCGTTTTTGCAGGAGTGCACTTTATGGCTGAAACCGCCAAGATCCTTAACCCAACAAAAAAAGTGGTTTTGCCTGATTTGAAGGCAGGATGTTCACTGGCTGAATCGGCAAATCCTGATTTGTTCCGAAGGTTCAGAGAAAAATATCCTGATCATATTGTTATTACATATATCAATTGCACTGCAGCTATAAAGGCTCAGAGTGATATCATCTGTACATCTACCAATGCAAAGGCTATAATTGATAGTTTGCCAAAAGACCAGAAGATCATATTTGCTCCGGATAAAAATCTTGGAGCCTGGCTGAACAAGCAAACAGGACGTAATATGGTGCTCTGGAATGGTGCCTGCATGGTGCATGAGATATTCAGCCTGGAAAAGATAGTTAAGCTAAAACACAGGCATCCTAATGCGAAACTGGTGGCACATCCGGAATGTGAGGAAGCTGTGCTTGCTCAAGCAGATTTTATCGGCTCAACAACAGGTTTATTGAAATACACAATGACGGACAGCTCTCAAGAATACATTGTAGCTACTGAAACAGGTATTTTACACCAGATGCAGAAATCTTCACCGCATAAAACATTTATTCCAGCACCTCCGAATAATTCATGTGCATGTAATGATTGTCCACATATGAAGTTGAATACTTTGGAAAAGCTGTATTTAGCAATGGAATACGAAACACCGGAAATTATAATGGATGAGGAGTTGAGGTTGAAGGCAAAAGCTCCTATAGATAAAATGTTAGAGATAAGTCGGGAAGCTGGATTGGTGCCGAAGGATTAAAAGAGATGCGATTATTGTTAAATCCAGTGTTTCATTTCTGAAAACAAGTATTTTTAAAGCCCTCAATTATCGATATGAAGACTTTACTATTAGCCCTTTCTTTTTGCTTTGCTGCTTTTACAGCAGAAGCACAAACTGATAGCACCAATAAACCTGATCCTGATAAGAAGATTCAGACAGTAAAAGTTGCCTGTGGCCAATGTAAACTGGGTTTATCAGGTCATGGTTGTGATCTTGCTCTTAGAATAAACGGCAAAGCTTATTTTATTGATGGAACAACCATCGATGATCATGGTGATGCTCATGCAAATGATGGTTTTTGTAAAGCAGTAAGAGAAGCAAAAGTGCAGGGTGAAATTGTTGGTGATCGTTTTAAAGTGACCTACTTTGAATTATTGCCGGAAAAGAAAAAGAAGAAGTAGTTGTCAACTCAAGCTTTATACAATCAATGGTCTGCTACTTATGATGAAGTAGAAAATAAAATCCGTGATCTTGAAAGGATTGCTTGTCAGCAACTATTGTCAAACATTTCAGCAGATTCAATCATTGAATTGGGTTGTGGAACAGGAAAGAATACAGAATGGCTGGCCGAAAAGGCCACACATCTCACTTGTATTGACCTCTCTGAAGAAATGATGGCAAAAGCTAAAGAGAAGATCAGGAACAACAATGTTGTATTTCAGCAGGCAGACATCAATCAACCCTGGCTATTCACCAACCGTAAAGCAGACTTAATAACCTGTTCTCTTATACTTGAACACATAGAAGATCTATCCTTTATCTTTCAACAGGTAAAAAATCATCTAAAAGAGAATGGACATTTTTACATCTGTGAGTTACATCCTTTCAAACAATATAACGGCAGCAAAGCCAGGTTTGAAACATCTGGAGGAACGAAGGTGTTAACTTTTTTTACTCATCACATCACAGATTATCTAACAGCAGCAACTGAAAATAATTTAACGCTGCTTCGAATGGAGGAGTGGTTTGATGATAACGACAGATCGTCCATCCCACGTCTTATATCGTTTGTTTTTGGAAAGAACAGTTCATATTCCACATAGATATTCCTCAATATTTTAGTTAACATTTTATTGCTGATAAGTTGCTGCGGGAGAAATAATCTTTATTGAAATTTATTCTCTAACGCTTTCTGCATTGTAAATCACTGTATTTAGATAGTCGACAAGTCATCTGCTGTAATCCTTATCTGTTCAGCATTTCCACATAAATGTTTTGGCACGTAATTTCTTTTAGGTATAAAAAAGAGTAATGAATCAGCAGGAACCTAATAAGACAAACAATCCGGAGAATGCAATGGATACTACCGGTAAGGTTCAATCGAATGATAAGAAGATGAAGCAGGATTTTCCTGGGTTTCCACATAATCCTGCCGGTAAAGATGTATTGAAACGTGAAAATAATTGGAGAACTGATTTCAGTAATGAAAGTGATACAACAGCAACAGGTAGTGAATCAGTAAGAGAAGAAAAACCAACAGAAAAGGAAAATGAAGTTTCTGATAAATATTTTAAAAGTTCAAATGATCGTGGATTAACAATGCATGATGTTGATCCAAACGATCCTGAAAATAGTGAGACAAGATCTTAATTTCCTGGGTGAAGATCTAAGATGATAGGAATGGATATAGATTTAGATGAATGAAGATTAAAAGAGGAGTAGTGGATGAGAGCCTGGAAGAAAGCAGGTTTAACTTGTAAAGATTTGAATTATGTTATGGCAGGGAAGAAGACAAAGTAGCAATGTTGACGACAGACGAGGAATGGGTGGAAAAGGTATGGCAGTTGGTGGAGGTATTGGAGGTATTATCATTGCAATTCTGTATTTCTTTCTTGGCGGCGGTAACGGTGGTGATGGAGATTTTTTGCAAAGCCAGGGTCAACCAATGACACAGGAGCAAAAAGCAGCGGAAGATCAATTAGCAGCTTTTAGCAAAGTAGTTTTGGCAGACACTGAAGATGTATGGAACAGATTGTTAAGTGAACAAGGAAGAGATTATGTAGAGCCGAGATTAGTATTGTTCACAGGTAACGATCAGAGTGGGTGTGGTTTTGCAAGTGCAGCAACAGGACCTTTTTATTGCCCGGCAGATTCAAAAATTTACATTGATCTTTCTTTCTTCCAGGAACTCCAGGACAGGTTTAATGCACCGGGAGATTTTGCAATGGCTTACGTAATAGCTCATGAGGTAGGGCATCATGTACAACATTTACTGGGGATTACAGATGAGGTAGATCGAATGAGGGGAAGAATCTCTCAAACAGAGATGAACAAACTTTCAGTTCGGTTGGAATTGCAGGCAGATTTTTTGGCAGGAGTTTGGGCACATCACACCCAAAAGGCGAAGCAGGTTTTGCAGGAAGGAGATATTGAAGAGGCGCTGGGAGCTGCAAATGCAATTGGTGACGACAGGTTGCAAAAGCAATCACAAGGTTATGTAGTACCTGATGCCTTTACACATGGCACTTCTGAGCAAAGAATGTATTGGTTTAAGAAAGGATTTCAAACAGGAGATCTAAGCCAGGGAGATACTTTTAAATCGGATATGTAAACAAAGAGGAGAAATTATGGCAAAGAGATATTTTAATGTGTTCAAGAGTCATGTGGTATTACTGATCGTATTGATCGTACTGGTATGTATTGCAGAAATTACTTACGGATCAACTGTGGCAACAATAGCTCAGATTGCTGCAGGAGTATTAATGATCTTTGCCGCTATTCGATATACTATATGGTTACTTAAAAAACCAGCTGCAACAACTGAAGAAATGAGTTAGAGATAAGCATCCCCTATATTTCTCTTTACTTCAGCAACATATTGTTTAATGTCCTGTTCCTTTTCTTTTTTGCAGATCAGTAAAACATCAGCAGTATCAACCACAATAAAGTCATCTAATCCCTGTAACACAACTAACTTTTCATCAGGCACAGAGATCATAGAATTTGTTGCATCAATTACAACAACCTGTTTTCCGGCAACAGCATTTCCGAGATAATCTTTATCCAGATTCTCATAAGCACTATTCCATGTTCCCAGATCGCTCCAACCAAAAGTTGAAGGAATCACATAAACATTATCAGCCTTTTCCATCACTGCATAATCGATGGAAATATTGGTGCAAAGTGGATAAATTCTTTCTATTGCTTCCTGTTCCTTTTCAGTGTTGAAATGATGTTTATCTGCTTCAAACACTTCAAACATTTCAGGTTCGTATTGTTCAAAAGCATGAATGATGTTCTTTACCTGCCAAACAAAAATGCCGGCATTCCAAAGAAAATCTCCACTAGCAATAAAAGTTTTTGCCAGCTCCAGGTTAGGCTTCTCTGTAAAGGTTTTTACTTTATAAATTTCATCAGCAACTGATAAGGCTTCATGTTGAATATAACCATATCCTGTGTTAGGATTAGTTGGAGTAATTCCTAATGTTACAAAAGCTTTTATGTGACTTACAAAATCAAGAGCCTTTAAACAGGTGTTCCTGAAAATTTCATTATCAGTAATGAGATGATCACTTGGTGATATTATGAGAGAAGCTTCGGGATCCTTCTGTAAAAGTTTATACGATACCCATGCAATACATGGAGCAGTATTCTTTCTACTTGGCTCAGATAAGATGTTTTCTACTTTAGCCTGCGGTAATTGTTCTTTTACAATGTGAGTATATTCATCAGATGTTACGATGTAAATATTCTCCTCCGGAATGAAAGAAGCAAATCTTTCATAAGTCCATTGGATAAGTGTTTTACCAGTATTAAGTATATCAAGAAATTGTTTTGGATAGGCAACCCTGCTCTTAGGCCAAAACCTGCTTCCAATTCCGCCGGCCATTATAGCAACATACTGGTGTTTATTCATCATCTGTGTATAAGGCGGCAAAAGTAATTGTTCACTTTGATAATTAAACGATTCCTTCCCTTACCAGTTCATGCAGGTGTAACATTCCTGCATATTTACCATCTTTTGTAACTATTAATTGGCTAATGTCATTTTTTCGTAAGATGTCTAATGCTTCAACTGCCAAGGCTTGTGGTTCTATTGTTTTAGGTGAAGGTGAAAAAATGTCTTTTGCTTTGATGTTATTTAAATCTTCACCATGTTCCAGCATTCTCCTGATGTCTCCATCTGTAATAATTCCTACAACTTTTTCCGATTCATCGATTACAGCAGTTGCACCCATGCGTTTTTCACTGATCTCAACAATGATGTCTTTCAGACTTGCATCAGCAGTAACCATTGGTTTACCATTATCGGCATACAGATCTTTCACCCGTAAATAGAGTTTCTTGCCCAGCATTCCACCAGGATGGAACTTAGCAAAATCATCTCCCGTAAATCCATTTAATTCCATCAGGCAAACAGCTAAGGCATCACCCATCACCATTTGTGCAGTTGTGCTACTGGTTGGAGCCAGGTTATTCGGACAAGCTTCTTTACTTACTGTTGTATTGAGGATATGATCAGAATGTTTTGCAAGAAATGAGTCCATGTTTCCTACCATGCCTATCAAAAGATTTCCGAAGTTTTTGATCAATGGAACTAACACTTTTATCTCCGGACTTTCACCACTTTTGCTGATGATAAGCACTACATCACTTGTTTGAACCATACCCAGGTCTCCATGAATGGCATCTGCAGCATGCATGAACAAAGAAGGAGTTCCTGTTGAATTTAGCGTAGCAACGATCTTCTGTGCTATAACCGCACTTTTACCAATTCCACTCACCACTAATCTGCCACCACTTTTGTGGATTGATTCCACTGCTTTTTCAAACCGATCGTCTACAAAAGATTCAAGTCCGGAAATTGACTCTGCTTCTAAATGAATGGTTTTGAGGGCTGTTTGTTTTATCGAGGAACTCATGACTTGCAAAGGTAAACTTTAACAACAAAGTACTTCAGATTTGAGCGTTCAAACATTAACTTCGTTTCCCTTTCAAAAAACGGATGTACCGTTCTTTCGAAACCGGAAACCCAACACCGGTACAACTTACTCTTCAATCAAAATTTAAGCGTATTGTTCCGGGAAAAGTGCATACCTTATTGTTTGATAATTAATGTGGTAAAGAGAAAAATATGCCTACAAAAAAAGCTCCGGCAAAAACTGCTGTAAGGAGTACCGCCAAAAAAACCGCAGTTGTAAGATCAGCTCCCAAAAAAGCAAAGACAAATACAGATATTTATTCAGGTCTCCAGGAGTACTTTGGCTTCGATGCATTTAAAGGAACACAGGAAGAATCTATTAACAGCCTGCTGAGTGGAAAAGATACTTTTGTTATTATGCCTACAGGCGGTGGTAAAAGTCTTTGTTACCAGTTACCTGCAATGATACAAGATGGTTGTGCTATTGTTGTTTCTCCATTGATCGCTTTGATGAAAAACCAGGTTGACCTGGTAAGAGGTTATAGTGAGAATGATAATGTTGCTCACTTCCTGAATTCTTCTCTGAATAAAACACAACAGAAAGAAGTAAAAGATGATCTTACAAAAGGTAAGACCAAGCTTTTGTATGTGGCTCCTGAAACATTAACCCGCCAGGAGAACTTAGATTTCTTCTCTGATTTGAATATTTCATTTTTTGCAGTAGATGAGGCTCATTGTATCTCAGAATGGGGCCATGATTTCAGACCTGAGTATAGAAGATTAAGAGAGATGATGGACATCATTAATCCTGATGTGCCTGTCATGGCTTTAACGGCTACCGCTACGCCGAAAGTTCAAAGTGATATTGTAAAAAATCTTGGTTTAAGAGAACCAAACATCTTCATCTCATCTTTCAACAGGGCTAATCTGTATTATGAGATACAGCCTAAGGTTCAGAAAGAGCAAACTATTAAACACATTGTAAAGTTCATCTCTCAACATAGAGGCAAGAGCGGTATCATCTACACATTGAATCGTAAAACCACAGAAGAGCTTGCTGAGATATTGGTAGCAAATAATATTAAAGCAGTAGCTTATCATGCAGGACTTGATGGAAAGATAAGAGCTGAAAGACAAGACCAGTTCCTGAATGAAGATGTACAGGTGATCGTTGCTACAATAGCTTTCGGAATGGGTATTGACAAACCGGATATTCGTTTTGTTATTCACTTCAACATTCCAAAGTCAATTGAAAATTATTACCAGGAAACAGGAAGAGCCGGACGTGATGGTTTAGAAGGAAAATGTATCCTGTATTATTCTCATAAAGATGTTTCCAAGCTTGAACATTTTATGAGAGATAAGCCTTTGGCTGAAAGAGAAGTTGGTGCACAGTTGATTAATGAGACTGTGGCTTATGCTGAATCTTCTGTTTGCAGGAGGAAGGTGTTGCTTCATTATTTTGGTGAAGACTGGGATGGAAAGAATTGCAAGAACTGCGATAACTGTCTTCACCCTAAAGAAACCATTGAAGCAAAAGACGGAGCAGTTAAGGTATTGAAAGCTGTAAAAGCTTTGGACGAAAGATTTGTTACAGATTATGTAGTTACCATTCTTACTGCAAGACCAAATCCACAGGTTGGGATGTATCGTCACGATAGCCTTGATGTTTACGGAACAGGAAGAGACCAGGAGCCACATTACTGGAATAGCCTTATCCGCCAGATGTTATTGGAGAATCTTATCAGGAAAGATATTGAAGAATATGGGTTACTTAAGCTGACAGAGAAAGGCGAGAAGTTTATTAAGAAGCCTACATCTTTCAAGATCGTAATGAACAATCTGTTTGAAGAAGCGAATGCAGATGATGAGGAAGGAGAAAATGGTGGTGGAGCTGTAGCCTCGGCTGATGACAAGTTGTTTGAAATGCTGAAGCAAATTCGTCATACAGAAGCGAAGAAGAAAGGATTACCGCCGTTCGTTATTTTCCTTGAATCTTCTCTACAAGACATGGCAACGGTTTATCCGACAACAATCCAGGAATTAGAAAAATGCCAGGGTGTTAGTAAAGGAAAGGCACTTCGTTACGGAAAACCATTTGTTGACCTGATTGCAAAGTATGTAGAGGAGAATGATATTGAGAAGCCGGATGAGTTTGTGATGAAGAGTGTTGCCAATAAGAATAACAATAAGATCTACATCATTCAAAACGTAGATAAAAAGATACCACTCGATACCATTGCTAAGAATAAAGATCTGAAGATCGATGCCTTACTTGAAGAGATGGAGACAATTGTAGCCAGCGGTACCAGGCTCAATCTGAACTATGCCATTGATGATATGCTGGACGATGAAGAGCAGGATGAGATCATTGATTACTTCAGAAGTTGCGATACTTCTTCTCTTGAAGTGGCACAGGAAGAATTAGCTGATGGAGATTATAACTGGGAACAATTAAAGATCATGCGTATAAAGTTCCTTTCAGAGTACGGAAACTAATATTCGTAAATTCACTTCGTAATAATGCAAGCCCACTCGTAATTCGTGTGGGCTTGTTGATTATAAAAGACTTAGTAATATCACAATCGGACAGAATTGATATGTAGTTGAATTTTTATACAGCTGCTTGAGTTATTTTGGAGAATATCCAACTAAATCCAATTTTTATGAAAGGCACCTACAAGGCTAAAAGGAGTAATCGACTCTCGATGGCCAGATTATTTCACCAATTGACTATGCTGTTTGAGTCACCGGAGAAGAAACAGTTCCGGCGACTGAAAGAATTTATCACAGCGTGAAAGAAAGTCCTGCAATCGTTGCGGGACTTTTTATTATGGAATAACTCGTCTGAGGTGTCTTTTAGAAAAACTTCACCTTATGGCAGAGCTAATTACCGCTAACCGAAACAGATCGGCAACAAAATGCAATAAATTGTCAACCCGGGTTGACCTTACTCCAATGGTAGACCTTGGTTTTCTGCTGATCACATTCTTTATTTTCACAACCTCTCTTTCAGAACCTAAGGCCCTGAATTTTATTGTTCCTGTAGAAGGCGATAGTACTCAGACTGCAGAAAGTAAAACCTTAAACCTCGTTCTGGCAGCCGATAACAAGATTTATTATTATATCGGAAATGAGGTGGGGAACCAGAGTTGTACCGATTTTTCCCCATCAGGAGTGAGGAATATTATCAGACAAATGCAGCATACAGTTCGAAAGAAGTTTGGAAATGCAGATGAAACGGTAATACTAATTCGTCCGACAGCATCAGCATCTTATATGAACCTGGTTGATATTCTGGATGAGATGTTTATTCTGGATGTAAAGAAATATGCATTAATGGATGAGCCCGCTGCAGCAATTCTATCCGCTTCTAATATTAAAGACCCATGTTAAAAGGCTTTCACAAGTCTGGCACTCAAATTGTTTTATGATAAGCATCAGGCGATAAAATCTAAATGATAAAACGGTTTATGCAAATCCAGAATTTTCAACCAACACAAACAAACGAGTCTAGCAGCTACCTGGAATTGGTGGCTAACAGCATCGGTCGTGTTACCTTGAAAGTGCTGGACGTAAACGGAAGAATGGCCAAGAAGTTTTCTACAACTATTTCTTCTGTTAATGAAAAACTGGCGCTTGATCTTAATGACCTGAATAATGGAGCATATGTGCTGAATGCATTTAATGATGGTGAGTTTGTGAAATCCATCAGGTTTATAAAACAGTAGTCTTTCAATTGGGGGTATGTATATTAAGGCCTCGACATTCTTGTCGAGGTATTTTTTTGCCTTTACCTTACCATTCACCGATTAATAAGACAGGTTAATAAAATAGGAATAACTTATCTGTGAAACCAATGTACTTTCATTCAACCAAAGGTGAATGATATTACTCCGTCACATACCTTTTCTCAGGGCTGTCTTCTTTTATAGTCTTACTGCGTTTGGTGGTCCGCAAGGTCATCTGGGTATGATGCTTAAAACTTTTGTGCATAAACGAAAAGACGTTACTGAACAGGAGTTGATAGATTATACTGCTTTCTGCCAGATGTTACCTGGTGCTTCTTCTACACAAACCATCTTGTTGATAGGTTATAAAAGAGGAAGGCTTCCATTAGCTGTTCTTACTTTACTGATCTGGATGTTACCTGCCTGTTTTATTATGGGTGGTCTATCCTTTCTACTTACCTATAAAGTTTCTATAGAAGCAGGATGGTTCAAATTTATTCAACCAATGGCTATTGGCTTTATAGGTTATTCAACTTACCGGTTGTACAATTTTGCCGTACATAATCCTATCACCAATATCATAATGATTGTTGCAGCAATAGCAACGTTGCTATTCTTTCATAATCCATTTGTAGTTCCTGGTTTAATTGTAGCTGCAGGTATTTCCACAAACTTCAGTGATAAGCGTATTCCTCAGAAAGGCATTCCTCCAAAGAAGATTAAGTGGGGTAATATTTTATTGTTCTTTTTATTCTTTGCCATCGTTGGTTATTTCAGTGAAACAGCCAGGAAAGAAAATTGGGAAAACAGAAAAGTGTACAACCTGATGGAGAACTCTTACAGGTTTGGTAGTTTGGTTTTTGGCGGAGGAGATGTGTTGATGCCAATGATGTATGAACAGTATGTAATTCGTCCATCGCAAAGACCGGACAGTTTGCAGAGAGCAAGAATGACCAAGCAGGAATTTTTAACCGGATCAGGATTGGTTAGAGCGATACCCGGACCTGTATTTTCTATTGGTGCTTATACCGGTGGAATGGTTATGAAAGATGAAGGAAAGCCGATGCAGTTATTGGGATGCATTATTGGTTGTGTTGCTTTGTTTTTGCCCAGCGTTTTATTGGTATTGTTCTTCTTCCCGGTATGGCATAATCTAAAGAAGTATGCAGTAATATTTAGATCGCTTGAAGGGATCAATGCATGTATTGTTGGCGTAATGGCCGGAGCTACTTTATACCTGATGAAAGATCTTGCTATACCCCAGATATTAGATGGGAATATTTTAGGTTTGATTGATTTGATCGTAATAACGGCAACACTTGTTTTGCTTGTAAGAACAAAAGTTCCTCCACCGTTAATCGTGCTGGGATGTCTTGCTTTAGGAGTATTGCTTTGATCATTTATAATATCCCGATCTTTCGATTTCTTCTCTAACAATATCTGGCAATAAATACCTGATAGATTTACCTTCTTTTATATTCTTGCGAATGTTAGTAGAGGAAATTTCCATTAATGGTGCTGTTACTACCTGGACATTGTTCGGAATATTTTCTACTTCAAATCCCGGACGTGGATAGAGTACAAAAGAATAATCCTTTAACAGCAGCTCATGATTTTTCCACTTCGGCAGATTTTGAAAACTATCTGTTCCCATAATCACCGTAAAACTGTTTTCGGGATATTTCTCTTTTAGGTAAGTAAGTGTGTCGATTGTGTAAGAAGGCTTAGGCAGTTTGAATTCAACATCCGATACCTTAAATCTAAGATCACCATCTACTGCAGTTTGAACAAGGTGCAACCTGTGATATTCGTTCAGTAAAGAAGCCGAATGTTTTAAGGGATTTTGGGGCGAAACAATAAACCAGACCTGGTCAATTGAAGTGTTATCGGCTATATGACTTGCAATAATGAGATGCCCGACATGAATGGGATTGAAAGAACCAAAATACAAGCCTATTTGCATTCAAATAATTGATTATCAGATGATTACCTCTTCTACCAATATGTTTCGGGCTTCATTAAGCCTGAGGCTGAGGTTATAGCCTGCCACTGTTATAGAGATCGGATCTCCCAATGGAGCTACCTGTTCTACTTTTACTCTTTCACCAGGTATGCAGCCCATTTCCATGAGTTTAATGAAAATGTCATCATTCTCGAAAGAATGAATGATCGCTGTTTTTCCTACACGGATATCAGATAACTTTTTCATTCCTACAAATGTATCGTTCCATTCTGGCAATTAGTTACGAATTTTGGAGCATTAGCAAAACGAATGATTAAATTCATCAACCACGACAGAAAGTTTACTGCCCAGGGTAAAACCTTTATAAAGTCATTTATTACTGGTCTCTTTCAGAAAGAGAAGAAGGTAGCAGGAGACATACAATATATTTTTTGTTCGGATGAATATCTTCTGGAGATCAACAAGCAGTTTCTGCAGCATGACTATTATACTGACATCATCACGTTTGACCTGAGCTCCGGGGAAGCAGTAGATGCCGAGATATATATTAGTATAGACAGGGTGAAAGATAATGCTGCCCAGTTTGGAGTGCCTTTTCAACAGGAGTTATTACGTGTACTGTTTCATGGAGCTTTGCACCTGTGTGGATACAGAGATAAAACAAAAGGTGAAATAACTTTAATGAGGGAAAAAGAGTCTGAATATTTACGCAAATTTGAGATAACAAACCCCGGAAAGTAAATGCATCCTATTAAGCTGTTGCTGGTATTGTTGCTGATACCATTTATTGCTTCTACGCAGAGTATTGTTGTATTGGAGCAACGTAAGATCAATTTCAATCTTTCAATAGATAAAGAAGTGGAAGACTGGAATCGGTCTTTCTATTCGTATAATAACCTTTCGAAAGAGGAGAAGGAGATTCTCTACTGGACCAATTATTCCCGGAAAGACCCGGTGAGGTTTTGGGATAGTGTGATGGTTCCTATTCTAAGTGTATTCCCACAGCTGAGAGGCAAATTCGCCGTGTCTTTAAAGCAGGATCTTTTTGCTGCCGGCCGGCTTCCGATGTTTGGCCTGAATGATACATTGAATATCACAGCGAAGAATCACGCCTTAGATATTGGATTGAAAACTGCCAGCATCAGCCATACTTCCACTAACGGAACCCGCTTTGTAGATAGACTTCAAAGTGTAGGGGTAAGGAATTGTGGCAGTGAGAATATGAGCCTTGGCAATGGAGACGTGTTAATGTCGGTTGCAATGCTGTATTTAGATCATGGATTAGAAAACCTGGGACATCGGAAAACACTTCTAAATAAAGAGTACATCTATATAGGCATTGGCGCAACCAACTATGGAACGAACCAGCTGTTCTATGTACAGGATTTTGCCTGTAACCAGCAGTAGTTTCACGTGGAACAGTGTATAAATCAAGCGCCAGTTAAGATTTACTATAATTCAGAATAAGGCCGTTTCACGTGGAACGGCTTTGTTATTCACCTTTATCTTTGCAAACTATGTTTCCTGAATATGATGTTATTGTAGTTGGTGCTGGTCATGCCGGCTGTGAAGCTGCCGCTTCTGCTGCTAACCTTGGCAGTAAGGTATTATTGATCACTATGAACATGCAGACCATTGCCCAGATGAGTTGCAATCCTGCTATGGGTGGCATTGCCAAAGGCCAGATCGTAAGAGAGATTGATGCTTTGGGTGGTTATAGCGGAATCGTTTCTGATAAGAGTACCATACAGTTCAGGATGTTGAACAGGAGTAAAGGTCCTGCAATGTGGAGCCCCAGATCTCAAAACGACCGGATGATGTTTGCCACAGCATGGAGAGAGATGCTGGAACAGACACCGAATGTTGACTTTTACCAGGATATGGTTCGATCCATTATTATAAAAGACAACCGGGCATGTGGAGTAGTTACAGGATTAAGTCATGAGATCAGGAGTAAAGCAGTGGTTGTTACCAGTGGAACCTTCCTCAACGGTATTATTCATATAGGTGAAAAGCAGTTTGGTGGTGGAAGAGTGGCAGAGAAAGCAGCAACCGGAATCACCGAGCAATTGATTGAACTTGGATTTGAGAGCGACAGGCTAAAGACCGGAACTCCTCCAAGGATTGATGGCCGTAGCCTTGACTATAGCAAGATGGAAGAGCAGAAAGGAGATGAGGAGGTCACAGGCTTTTCTTATTTAGATATACCAAAGATCAAAGCATCTGAACAACGGAGCTGCTTCGTTACCTATACCAGCCAGGAAGTACATGATGTATTGAGAACGGGGTTTGACAGAAGCCCGATGTTTGCCGGGAGAATTGAAGGTGTGGGACCAAGGTATTGCCCTAGTATAGAAGATAAGATCAGCCGGTTTGCTGAAAGAGAAAGGCACCAGCTTTTTGTTGAGCCAGAAGGATGGAACACGGTGGAGATCTATGTAAACGGGTTCTCTACTTCGTTGCCTGAAGATGTGCAGTACAAAGCACTTTCGAAGGTGCCGGGTTTTGAGCACTGCAGGATCTTCAGGCCGGGATATGCCATAGAGTATGATTATTTTCCACCGACACAGCTGAAGTATTCGTTAGAGACCAAGCAGATAGCCAACCTGTTCTTTGCAGGCCAGATCAATGGCACAACGGGTTACGAAGAAGCTGCTTGTCAAGGACTTATGGCAGGAATCAATGCCCATCAAAAAGTCAGGGAACAAGAACCGCTGATACTGAAAAGGAGTGAAGCATATATTGGTGTGTTGATCGATGATCTTATTAGTAAAGGAACCGATGAGCCCTATAGAATGTTTACGTCGAGGGCTGAGTTCAGAACATTGCTGCGGCAGGACAATGCTGACCTGAGATTAACAGAGATCAGCTATAGACTTGGACTGGCATCACAAGAGCGAATGGATAAGGTGGTAGCGAAAAGAAATGGTGTGAAGGAATTGCAGCAGGTGTTGAACCAGGTTTCGGTGGAACCATCACAGATCAATGACTACCTGACATCTATCAACTCCAATCCTATCACTGAAAAGCAGAAAGCCAGTAAGATCATATTGCGACCGGATGTTGACCTGGTATCGATGGTGCAGCATATTCCTTCACTGAAAGAAGCGGTAGAAAGCTATCCATTAGAAACGATACAGCAGGCCGAAATACAAACCAAGTATGAACGATATATAGAGAAGGAACAGGAGATCGTAACCCGTATGAGCCAGATGGAAGAACTGGTTATTCCTGATTCATTCGATTACGATAAAGTATCTGCTCTTTCCAATGAGGCCTTGCAAAAGTTCAAGAGAATACGACCCCAAACTTTGGGACAAGCAAGCCGTATCAGCGGTGTAAACCCAAGTGATGTGCAGATACTGATGGTGTATATGGGCCGCTAGACCAAGAGATATCGCAAACCCGGCCGGGATACTTATTATATCCCAATGCTAAACGAATGCCTATCCTATAAACTCCCAGAGACAACCCAGACATATCCCAGACAGAAGCCTTAGAGAAGCGGGGGTGACTATATACACTTGGGACTAAGCTTTTCTTAGCGAATCTTCGCGGTTACTCTGTGTTCTTTGCGGTAAAATTTAACCGCAAAGGACGCTAAGAACGCAATGTAAAACGCAAAGTTTAGCGCTTACTATGCATTTTGTTCCAAGTGGTATATAGTTAACGAAGCGGGAGAGACCCGGAAATAAAAGCGTTTGTATTTGCTAAATATTTTAGTATATTAGTGTTTCAAACAAGTGAATATGGCTAAGCAAGCAGGGCAGCATACACTCAGGGGCAGCATTGGCAACATTACTTATTACGAACATCCTTTTTATGGAATGGCAGCCAGGGCCAGGTATGGTCCGAGTAAAGAACGCATAGAAAAAGATCCTGCCTATGCAGCGGTGAAAGCGAATAATAATGTGATGGGCATGATCTCGTCTGCCTGTAGTTTGATCAGAAAAGGATTTCAACCGGTGGTGGTGAATGTTTCGGATAATAAGGTTGACAAGAGACTGATGAAAGAGGGATGGAATATTTATCGTGCAGCGAAAGAACTGGATCTAGCCAATGTGTTTCAAAGTGAAGCGATAAAGCTATTAAAGGATTTCAGCTTTGGAGAAACACCACTTAGCAAGATCATATACCGGCAACCGGAGATCAGCAGAGAAGGAGATGCGGTTAGCATTAGCGTGAGCTGCGAGATGGGATCGCTGAAAGCAAGTACACATTACCGTGTAGTGAGTGCTGTTTGCGGATTTGATTTTATGGAGAAACGTTTTGAACCGGAGGTAGAGGATGGTGGATTAGCGGTTATTGATGCTATTAAAACATTCAGCTTTACACACCGGTTGAAGACAGATCTACCAATACATATTGTGGTGATTGCAGTATTGTGTTATCAATATACCAATGGTGCTTATTACCGAATGAATGATAAAGAATGTAAGGCAGCAGATGTGCTAGCTGTTTATTATAACGAAGCATGAAGCAGACAGTGAATATAATAAAGGCTGCATTTTTGCTGTGATACCTGCTTTAAAGTGAGTGTATGAATCTTGCTCAATTAGAAATGAATGTGAACCTGCATTCGTTGCAGCCAGGTTTTCGTAACCGTGAGCTGCATTATGTAATTGCATCGGATGAAAACAGTTTTCGCTTTGCTGAACATGATGAACCAGCAAAAGAGAATGAACAGCGTTTCTATTGTTTTTTGACTGACAAGCCAATCACCATACCTGCCGGAAATATACAACTGAGCCGTAGTTATGTACTGGATACAAAACCTGCTTACCCGTTATTAAAAACCGCAGCAGACTTTCAACCTTTTATTGATTGTATAGATGATGATTGTACCGGTAAAGCTATCCGTGATTTTAGTGATGAAGACATTAAGATCATTCAGCAGGAATTGATGCAACGTTATGGCAGTGCTGAATTGCACATGGTGAACAGTACTGAGTTTGCACATTTATTATTGATACTACCACAGGTGGAAATATCCATCTCTGCTACGATGGTTTATTTTAAACAGAAGTTAGCAGTAACGAGTGATCATTATGCGCATTTGAAGGAGGGGAAGCTATAGAGCTAACGTTTTGCGTGTTGCCGCAGTTGGTGATTTAGGAGCACTTCACTGTCAACCTGCACAAAAGTTTGATAGTAGCACTCAGCTTCAATTTTGCACGTCACCGCCAATTGAGGCAACACGCTGTTACCAGTAGGCCTTCTGTCTGTCCACCGTTGCAAACCATTGTCATTGTTGAGTTTTGCGTCATTGTCTGTGTCGTGATGGTCTGTGCGGTTGCGTATTTTTTATTTTCAGAAGGGGAGGAGATTTTTTTTAATTCAATTTTGTCAGGGCGGGAGAGGTGGAAGCTCTTTTGCAAGCTTTGCCCTGTGCTTGGGCTTGCGGGGCTTGCAAATGTGCCTACACTTGTGCGTTGGCTTGATTAAAATAATTCTCCTTTAAAATCTTTTAGTGGAATTTCTAAATCAAGAAGTTCCACTTGAAAATTTTTCGAGGACTGAATAGGTGCAAAAAACTTACTGAATGATTTGCGGTCTTTGGTAATATATCCTTGTATATTTCTATTGAACAGTTGTGAAATTAATTTACAATCATCTTTAACGATATCCCTACCAATTTCTTTTACTAGTTCTTTATCATTGAGTAAAATCGAATGAAATTCACCTGCAGTTTTACCATCGAAAAAATCAAATGGAATAATTTTGACAAAATCCAAGGGTAAATTGGCAGGGTCATCTTTTACAGAGTACTCTGCAATAACAATAGTCGATAAGTAAATCTCAATTTTCTTTTCCAAAAAATATTTAAAGTAATCTTTTGCGTTTTGGTGTAAATCGTCATTGCTTTTGAGCAGCCTGATACAAAAAGAGGTGTCGAGTAAAATACTATCCATTTGCACCTCCTCTTATTTGTTGAAGCCAGGTATCTACATTGGGAACCGTATTCCATTTTGTTGAGGCTCGTTCAATTAACAAATCCAATTTATGTTCATCATAGTTTGGATTGTACGTGATGTAGTCAATTAATTTTAAGTCAAATGGTTTTCCGTCAGCAAGGTTTTGTTTCCCCTTTGCCCGTACGCCATAAATTTTGAATAAGCGTTTTTCTCCCTCTAAAAGTTGTTGCTCGGTTGCACTCACTACCAACTTACCGTATTCTTTTGTGAGTAAATGAAAATTTGGATTGTTTCCTCCTTCTTCATTTATTTTACCATACAACACAAATTCCGTTTCAATAAAAGTGGCGGCAACTTTAAAGTATGTCGTGTCTTTATTGATTTTTAAAATCGGTTCTTTGGTTGAGGAACTGTAAAATGATATTTCGAGATTCTTTTCTGCTGCTCTACGCTGAAACTTATCAATAATTTCAGCTCGTTTATTGTCCAGAAAATCAATGTTTCCTCTGCTCTTTATTTCGTTACTTAAACCATTGAAAAGGAGTACGCCTGAAATAGGCAGGTAAAACAAATTTCGGGCAGAACCTTCTTCAATTCTATAAGAAATATGAGGCCGTTCAGCCTTTTCGCCCCTGGTTGGGTACAAAAAGGTTTCCACATCACTAATGATTTCTTTTATCTCAGCAATGTCAATATCAATGGGTTTCAGAGGCTTATTGCCAACTGAACCATCAATTTTAACTTCTATGTAGCCTTGTTCTTCCACTTTGCAAATTTACAATTTTAAATGGCAGCTTCTACTTCCGCCTTCAGGCCCCAAACCTCACTGATTTTGTCTTTTATTTTTTGCTCAAATATTTCAATAAGCCGCTTGTTGGAATTTACTAATAGCATCTCTTCTTCAATCGCTTGAATGATTACTTTCTGTTCTTCAAGAGAAGGTCTACTAACCATTAGACCTTTTAGTTTATCAATTGTAAGTGCGTTATAAGCTGCACCGTCTGCCAAATGGATAAACTCTTCTTTAATCCTTTGCGACAATAAAATTTTTAAAAAATAAGAGTTGTGTGCCTTAAATTCTTTCAACCAAACCAAATTTCCATCCTTAAAATAAAAAGGCGTATCATCAGGAATGACATACGTTACTCCAATTGTACCTACTGCTGTCAATAAAATATCTCCTTTTTTAGGAACATTGAATTTACTTTTTATTTCATTGTATCGTTTCTCTGAAATATATAGCTCAGTCTTGATATCAAGCCCTTTGCTCAATTCAATGACTTCTTTTGAACGATAAAAAGGTATTCCCTCACTTACATACTCTTCCTGAAAAATTCTTTTACTCGAAGTAATTTCACAAACTTCCCCCAACTCCACCATTTCCCAATCAGGGTTTATTTTGATAGTGGGTTTATAGTTGTTTACAATTTGTTTGGCTCCGTCTATTATTTTTTGGTAGCCTTCTATTTCGGCTACTATTTGTTGTTGGACTTCAAGCGGTGGGAGTGGGATTTCTATTTCATTCAAAATATCCTTTCCTATAACACCTTGAGCTGAACCTTGAGACTGTTCTCTAAGCTTTAAAGTCCATTCCTTTAATAGGTGATATAAATAAATCTGTTCAAGCCTTGTTTTATCAGGTCTTATTGCAGCAACTGAACGTCCAATTGCACATTCAATACCTAGATTTAATTTGCCAATAGTGGCACCAACCACACAGATTAAAACATCACCTTCTTTTGCCATTTTTAGTGGCTTTGTAGTCCATTCATCTATATTCGGTTTTATTTCTCCGAATTGACCTACTTTAACAAACGGAGTTCCAATACCATCTTTATTACATTCATCACCAGCAGGTGCCTGACCCATTATCAAATCAATAACCTCTCCCAGTTTTACTAATTCATAGTTTGATTGTCTTATTTCATTTTCAAAATACCTGTCAGCATTCAATCCAACATCTTTATTATTGATTACTGTTTCTCTTTCAACCAAAGTTGCCAAACTTGGTAAATCCCCAAAAACTTCATCATTACTCAAGCATTCCTTGTATGCTTCTAAAGTTTGCAAAGCCAAGGGCAAATCGTTTTTATCAATTTCTCTTCGTTGTGCTCCAAGGTCAAAGCCATCGTTTTCAATTTTCAAAAACAAAATGTGTTGGCTTTTTTTCGCCAGCTTTTTATCCAAAATAAGCACAGATGTTTTTACACCACTATAAGGTTGAAATACACCTGCGGGCAAACTAATTACAGCTATCAAACTGTCTTGCACCAACATTTTTCGCAATTGCTTGTAAGCGGTTTGGCTGGTAGCTACAATGCCGTTGGGGACTACAATTCCTGCCCGTCCGTTGCTGTTTAGGTGTTCGGCAATGTAATCGGTAAACAATACTTCGGCTTTGTTGGCTTGTACGCCAAATTTTTTGTGTGGCCGTATACCGCCTTTAGGTGTCATAAATGGCGGATTTGCCAATATCACATCAAAGGTTTCCTGCCAACGGTCTTCACTGCTTAATGTATCGTATTCGTGAATTTGCGGAGTGGCAAAACCGTGTAAATACATATTGACCAAACTTAATCGCACCATATCGGGGCTGATGTCATACCCCACAAAATTGGTTGCGAGTTTTTTCCTGTCGTCTGGTTTCAGTTTATCACCTAATCGCTTTTCGGTGTTTTGGTTTAAGATGTGTTTGTATGCACTCAATAAGAAACCAGCCGTACCGCAAGCAGGGTCAAGCACGGTTTCGTTTTTCTGTGGGTTTACACAAGCCGTTACAAAATCAATTATGTGTCGGGGTGTTCTGAACTGACCGGCATCGCCTTGGCTTCCCATTACACTCAACAGATATTCAAACGCATCGCCTAATTTTTCGCTGTGGCTGTATTCAAACTCGTTGATGTGTTTCAAAAACAGTTTCAGTGTGGCAGGGTCGCGGTAGGGCAGGTAAGCATTTTTGAAAATGTTGCGGAACAGTTCAGGAATATTCGGATTGGTGTTCAGTTTTTCCAATGCTTCACTGTAAAGCGAAAGCATATCCTGTCCGCTCAATGATGGGTCAAACAATTTACGCCAACCGTATTTGGCATATTCACCTGTAAAGAATTTGGCTTTACCTTTGAATTTCTCAACGGCTTCCTTATCCATATCGTCCATAAACTTATAGATAAGAGCCAGTGTAATTTGCTCAATTTGGCTTTTCGGGTCGGGAACTTTACCTACCAGCACATCACGGCAATCGTCAATATTTTTCTTTGTTATGTTATCAAGCATAGTTTCAATGTTTTTAATCCCGAAGGGATTGAATGTTTATAGCCAAAATTTGTTTCGGATTGTTCGACCCCCGAAGGGGTCGTATGTTGCACGTAATATTTAATTCTATAAACATTTGACCACTTCGTGGTCTGATTGAATTGGTGGTCATACATTCTATAAACATTTGACTACTTCGCGGTTGAATTATTCAATCCATTCAAATAAATATTCATCCTTATGCTCAATCTGAAATTTGTTTAAAAACTCTTTGTATTCTTCTTTGAATGATTTCTTTTTATGGTGCTCTTTCTGATTGTTAATATATCCAATTACATTATCCAAGGATGAATGACTATATGAAAAAGCTCCATACCCTTCTTGCCACTGAAATCTGAATTTTGACAATTTCTTATCCTTTACGAATTCATTGCTTGATTTCTTAATCTCTCTTACTAAATCTGATAAACAACACGATGGCTTCATTCCAATAAGGAAATGGATATGATCAGGCATTCCATTTATAGCCAACATTTTCTGTTCTTTATTTCTCACAATACCGGTTATGTATTTGTATAACTCTTCTTCCCAAGACGAATGAATAAGACTGTCTCTGCCCTTTACAGCAAACACAACCTGAATATAGATCTGTGTAAAAGTGCCGGGCATAATTAAACAGATAAAAATTTATTCAACGGAACGTAGGTTTTAACATAGTAGGGCAGTTTGCTTTTCATTTCGTCCGGCACACGGTTAAAATCATCCACGTTAAACGTTGGGTTATGATACAATTCTGTAAAATCTTGTTGGTCTATAATTTCTCTTACACTTGGGTCGGTGATGTAAGCATAAAAGAAATAGCGTAAACCTTGTAAATCGTTAATGTCGGCTACATTGTTGGTGCTAATGAATTTTTCAAATTCATCACTCAACAAATCGTCTTTGCCTTTTATTTGATTGCCGAAATAAATTAGCTCTAATAATTCACGCCAACCAATTTTGCGGTCAATCTTTAATGACCTGCGAAGTTTTTCCAAATCAAAATACTCTTCAGGTTTGTTGTCGTATTTCTCTTTGGCTCTTGCGGTGGCAATTTCAACATCACCTGCTTCCATCAGTTGTTTTATTTCTTCATCGGTTTTTACTTTCTCCTCAAACTGTTGGAAAAACATTCGGTCAACTTTCATTCCTGTATAGTCAACTTGCTGTTCGTTCCAAGTGGCAATTTTATCGTTTTCCTTGTATTCGTAACCGTCACGCTTTGGTTTTAGCGTATTGTCATCAACGTTTGGAATGTCATCGCCTTGCTCAAAGTTTTTCGGCAATTTCAATACTTGGTCGTACTGATATTTTTCTTCAAAGTATTCGCAAGTGGCAAAGAAATCAAAGAGTTTGAAAGTGGTTTTGTCAACGGAAATCGTTTCTTCTTCTCCCAATTCGTTTTTGAATTTATGCTCAAAAGTGTGTACACGGGTTCCACGTCCTTTTATCTGAATAAATTCAGTTGGAGAAAATATTGGTCGCATTAAAGCCAAGTTCAAAATGTTAGGGCAATCCCAACCTGTGGTCATCATTCCAACCGTTACACAAACTCTTGCTTTACTGGTTTTGTATGATTCCAAAATTTCATTGCCATTGGCAAAATTGCTAAAGCCCAATAATTTGTCGTTGCTGTAATCAACGGTCATTTGCTGACTGTTCTGCACATTGGAAGTTACCTGAACGGCAAAGTCGCTTTGATACTTGCCAGGGAAATATTGATGTGCATACTCATTGAGTAATTGAGCCAATTTTGCAGCGTGGTTTTGCGAAACGGCAAAAACCAAACTCTTTCCAAATTCTCCTGTAATGGGGTCTTTCAGTCCGTTTTCAATAAAGGTCTTACAAAACACTCTGTTGGTTTCATCGCTGAAAAATTTCCGTTCAAAGTGATTCTGTTTGTATTTCACTTCTTCCAAAACATCTTCCTGCTCACTGGTGGCAACCGTAACCATTACGCCATAACCTTGCTCCGAAAGCAGTTTGGTAGTTACATCGGTTCTTGCATCAACTACAATCGGCTGTCGCAAATAGCCGTCTTTAGCACCGTCCACAAGCGTATAACGATACGTTGGAATGCCACTCTCACAACCGAAGGTTGTGTAAGTATCAAGCAACATTCTTCGTTCTAATTCTCTTGGGTCTTCAATATTTTGGGTGTCAAGATGTTTTAAATAATCTTTTGGTGTAGCTGTCAAGCCCAATTTGTAACCTAAGAAATATTCAAACAGTGCTCGGCTGTTACCACCTCCTAAAAGTCGGTGTGATTCGTCTGAAATGATTAAATCAAAGTCGGTTGGTGAAAACAGTTTTTTGTATTTGTTATTCACCATCAATGATTGAATGGTGGTAACAACAATTTCCGCCTTTCTCCAGTCGTTGCGTTTTTCTTTGTAAACAACCGTTGTCAGGTCGTTTTTCAAATAGTTTGTAAAATCTTTTCTTGCTTGTTCTTCGAGTTCCAAACGGTCAACCAAAAACAAAACTCGTCTTGCGTTGCCCGTTCTGTAAAACAGTTTGATGATGGCAGCAGATGTCAGCGTTTTTCCTGTTCCTGTTGCCATTTCAAGCAAGAAACGTTTTTTGCCTTCGCTTACTGCTTTCTGAACAGCTTGAACTGCTTCAACTTGGTAATATCTTAGGAAGCGAAGTTTTAAATTGAAAATTAAGTCCTTCTTTTTCTGCTCGTCCTGAAACTCCGGTATTTGTTTGTAATTCGGTAGCTGCGTCAATACAACATAGTCAGCGCTTACTTCTTCGCTTACTAATTTGTTCGGGTCGGGATTGAACTCATAATATTGTTTAATGGATTCGAGTGTCGGGAAGACCTGAATTTGTTCAGGATTTCCAGTTTCAATGTTCCATAAATAATGAAGTGTCCCGTTGGATAGAATTACAAACTTTACTTTTTGAGATTTGGCGTAATTTCTGGCTTGTTCTTTTCCAACAAGCGGATTTAAACTTTCTTTTTTCGCTTCTAAAACCAATACGGGGTTTTGGTTTTCGTCAACCAGTAAAAAGTCAATGAAGCCGTTTTTAGAATGTTCAAAGTCCTCACCCAAATCGTCCATTTTGATGGAAGATTCAAGTTTGATGGTCGCTTTACCTTTGTCAGTGTCAAAGAAACGCCAGCCTGCTTCTTCAAGCAGTTTATTAATCTTAATTCTCGCCTTTGCTTCTTTTTCAGCCATTTAGTTCAATACAAATTTTAGTCGGTTAAAATACGTTTTTTCACCCTTATTGTCTGTCTTTGGCGGGTGGGTGAATTGGCTCTTTTGCAAGCTTGGGTTTGTGCGTTGGCTTGTGCGGCTTGCAAATGTGCCAATTGTGCGTTGGCTGAATTTACTCACGGAACTAATATTTTCAATTGTGTTCGTGAATGCTTCGCATTTCAAAATTTTTTGTGCGGTGGGAAAAAAATAAAAAACATAGGGTCGGTCAGCGTGTCGGTTTAGATGCTGTCCGTTTGTAATATCGTTTCTATGTCTTTGGTCACCTGTCAAAATGGTTTGCTTTCTGTTATTTTTTAGTCGTCTGTTTGTCGTTGTGGTGTCGTCCTTTACACTTGCTGCTAACACGCTAATTTAGGCTATTAGACGGCATGATTGTTATTTTTTGAATATTGATATCCAACAGTTTAGTGTTATACTTTTTATATTGTCGTTGCGGCAATACAACTTTCTCAAACTCTGTAAAGCATTATTATTAGCACCAAATCCGGGATGTAGGTTTTTAGTCTAGTTCCACAAGCTGATGTCAAATCTTGCATCTAAAGAAATCAAATGCCTGTAGTTTTTTTGGTTGAGTGATATAATTGCCTGGCGATACAACAAAGCGATAGATGATTTCCTGCTGAAACGATACTCGCTTCCGATGGTGAAGCCGAGCGTATTGTCAAACTTTGAATAGGAAGGCAAGGTGTTTACATAACTGGTGAACTTGTAGCGATATCTTACATGGTTTACACCTGCAATGATATTTACTCTCCCGACCAGTTTTTTATGATAGATTCCTTCAACGAAGGTTGAAAGAATGTTTGATCTGGTTCCTTCTTTTGCATAGTCAAATGCACCGATGGGTGCTGGTAAGTCACCCGTGAAACCGAGGTTTACAGAAAACTTGTTTTCACCCGTTTTGAAATAAGCTGATGCACCGAAACCTACAAAGCCGGACTTTGATGATGTGTTTTGAGAATGATGATTGTA
Source organism: Bacteroidota bacterium (assembly GCA_023386555.1). Classification (GTDB taxonomy): domain Bacteria; phylum Bacteroidota; class Bacteroidia; order Chitinophagales; family Chitinophagaceae; genus JAEZDC01. The sequence continues at coordinate 52,141 of JAEWJK010000012.1, forward strand.
ATAAGAATAGTTGTTTACCCATGGTAAAGAGATGGTGAAGCCCACTGCTTTTGATTGTTTTGACGTATGCTGTGATATTCCTAAGAAAGGAATGCTGAGTATCATAACTGAAGACAGCCACTTTTTCATAAGCGGCATAGAGCTTTTGCAGGACTGAATTTACAAAAATCTTTTGGTGATTTATTCTGCCGGATAAGGCATTGTGGTTTCTTCATCTCTATTAAATAAAAGACTGCATCGGAAATGATGCAGTCTTATTATAGGAGGACGATACTGTCTATTCAAAAAAAGTATAGAAGCTTTCTACGTCTGCTTTCAGTTCTGCATAAGCATCAAGGTATTCGGTATCCTTTTCTTTTTTCAATTCTTTAAAATCGTGTAACACTTTTTCGAGCCATACATGTAATGCATCGTGGTCGGCATCTTTCATCTTACATTCTTTGATGAGCAGGTCTATAGCCGATTGAAACTGCAGAACGAATTTTTCTTTGTTCTGCAAACCGGTGTTCGCATTGTTATTGATCGTTTCCACCATTGCTTTTACATTTTTACGGGTGGCATCGTCTGCTTTCCATTTTACACCGTTGTTCAGTTGTAAGGTATGATCATCATCTGCTTCTTTTGCCTCGTTCTTTAGTTCTGTTGAATCGTGTTGCTCGTGATCATTTTCTTTTGTTGCTTCTGCATTTTGTGTGTTGCTGGTGCAGGCCATAAAAAATAGCGCCAGGATGATAATTGTTTTATTCATGGTATTTTATTTTAGTTGATCAATCATCGTTTTCGTTTTCTTCGTTTGATGTATTACCGGTGTTTTCTGTAGATTCTGGGTTGTTGGTTGCAACAGCTCCCTTCCTGATCTCTGAATGGCGTACTTGTCCACCGAGATGTGCTGTTTGAATCATTAGCCCGGCAGATAGAAAACCCAGGAGTATAACGAAGATCTTAAGCACCTGGTTGGTTTTTATCCAACGTAATGAAACGTAAGTGGCCAATGCTAATGTTCCGGTAGCCAGAATGGAGACCAAGGCGAATTTTGCCATGTCTTCGTGTTCCTCGATCAATGCTTCTGAAACACCGGGTAAATGTTCAACTGTTTCTTCTGCACCTTCCCCAGTAAAGTATACAGGTAAAACTGAAATGCCGGCGATGAGCAAAAGGATATAAGCTGTTTTAACTAAAGCATTGTTTTTAATAATTAATGCTGTGATGAGCATGGCTAATCCCAGTAGGCATAGTATGACAGGCACATGGGTTAATGCCAGATGTATTTGAACGCTGTTCATAAAATATGTTTTGAATGAATAAGAGTTTATCAATAACAGATTTGATGGCAACTATATATATTCCTGGGACTAAGTATTCTTTGCAATTAGGTTTACCGCAAAGAACGCTGAGAACGCAATGATACACGCAAAGTTTTGACCTTTGATGATCATTTGTTCCAACCGGTATATAGTTACCGATTTGATGAGCGTTAGACTCTTGGTGGATGAAAGATGGTATAGAGATGTTGTTGTGGCTAATAGAAATGCGGTAATACTACTTTGTTTGATTCGTTCGTGTTATAAACGAAGCCAGGTTTTATTGTCACCGGCATAATAGCGAAACCGATGGATTGCAGTTCGATTGTTTTGAAAGGCAGTTGATCGTCTTCTGCCTGATCATCATCGTCTGTATGATCTGAGGCATAATGAATGTGAAGGAACTGTATTAAAGAGAGACCGGATTGTTTATTATGATCGTTGTAATGGTGTACCAGTACAGGCAATTTCAATAACTGCCCCAAAGGCGTTTGGGTGAACAGAAGCATTGATATGAAGCATGTGCTGATGAGGGTTTTCATAACCGGAATAAAGTTAGCCATTGCGAACAGGCTATTTTATGACTTCTGACATATACGGGGTAGGGGGTTTGTAAAAGAACTGTCTTAAGCAATCATTGGCTGGGCTTATTGTGTTTAGTTCCAGTTTTGTTTTGTTGTTGCGACAATGTCAATTACAATGATGCAGTAATTTTGGTAGTATGAGTGAAGTATTACAACAAAACGCTGCTATACTTGCACGTTGTTCAACCGAGGCCAATGTTTGTAACCAGATCTTATCATTGAAACAATATGCTGCCTGCAAATACATAGTAACGGAAGATGATATTTATGGCGATAATATCGGAGGCTCATCTGGTATTGAAGAACGACCAGCACTGCAAAGACTGATGCAGCAAGTTGAAGCCGGAAAGCAGTACAGTGTTGTGCTGGTGCAGGATGAAAGCAGATTAGGTAAATCTCCCGAACGGGTTAAGGAAATTATAGATTGGTTTGGCCAAAGAAATATTCCTGTTCATTTTAGTAGAGCGTGAATAGACCTCACTGCAACCTCTATCCAAAAGAGAGGGGCTAGAAGAAAGGGCTAGAAATTATACTGCATATTCAACAACGCTGTTTATCTTCAATCCATGGATTTTGGAAGAGTTCCCGAAGCGGAATTACATACAATTGATCTCTCATTGCCTAAAGATCCTGCAGGCAATAAAATAGTATTGGAGCAGGCTGGTAAAACAGATTCTCCCAAAATACTTGTGGGTTGTGCCAAGTGGGGCAGGAAAGAATGGATCGGAAAGATCTATCCGTTAAAAACCAAAGAAGCACATTTTTTTGATGAGTATGTGAAGCATTATAATTCCATTGAATTAAATGCAACGCATTACCGTGTAAGTGTTCCTGATATTGTGAAATGGAATGCTAAGGTGGCGGGTAAGGATTTTTTGTTTTGTCCGAAAGTGCCGCAGAGTATTTCTCATTTCAGTTCTGCGTTTCAAAAGCCGGGTACACAGGATCAGCTGAATGATTTCCTGGCTGCTGTGAGTGAATTCAAAGAACACCTGGGACCTATATTCTTACAGGTGAGTGATAAGTTTGGTCCGAAGAAGAAAAAAGAACTGTTTGATTTTTTAGCAACACTTCCTCAAGATGTAAAATGGTTTTTTGAAGTAAGACATCCTGAATGGTTCTCAGAAACTGAACAGAAAGATTTGTTCAATACTTTATATCAACTCAATATCGGTTCAGTAATTACAGATACTGCAGGCAGAAGAGATTGTTGTCATATGCATTTGACCACTCCGTCAACTTTTGTTCGTTTTGTAGGCAATAGCCTGGATAAAACAGATTATACAAGGATAGATGATTGGGTTAAGCGAATAAAGAAATGGCTGGATGCCGGATTGCAGGAACTGTATTTCTTTATGCATATGCATGATGAGGCTTATTCTCCGGAACTAAGTTTATACCTGGCAGAGCAGTTAAACAAAAAATGCAAGCTGGATGTGATAAAGCCCACATTCGTTTCTTAATTGAAAAATGCTTGTTAATAAAACCGCTTCATTATCAATCTAGCTATTACTGTGGTACTTTCATGGCTGACATGCTACGGCTACTTTTTTTAATCTTATTCTTTTCTATTGCAGGTATAAGCTCTTCACAGGTGCTTATACAGGGAAAGGTATTTGACATCAGCAAAAAAACTCCGTTAGAAGCTGTAGCTGTATTAACTAATAGCGGCAAAGGTGCTATAACCGATTCTTTGGGTAGATATACTTTAAATGCAAGAGAAACAGATACGATCTATTTTTCTTTCATGGGCAAGAACACTAATAAGTTCCCCGTTTCAGACATAAAAGATCATCTCAACTTCGACATCTCTATTCATGTGATGGCGAATGAACTTCCCGGAGTAACGGTGAAGAACAGGAATTATTTGCTGGACTCCATCCAGAACAGAAAAGATTATGCAAAGATCTTCAACTATCGTAAGCCCACATTAAAGTTATCTACCAATCCGAATTATACACCAGGTGGTGTAGGTGCTGCATTCGATCTTACAGAGATCATTAATATGTTCCGGTTTAAACGTAACAGGCAAATACTTTCATTGCAGAAAAGATTATTGCAGCAGGAGCAGGATAAGTATATAGATAAACGATTCAGCAAACGATTCATCACGAAGATCACAAGCTTGAAAGAAGCATCACTGGATAGTTTTATGCTGTTTTATCGACCACCGTATGAATTTTTATTAGCAGTAAATGATCTTGAATTGGGTGTGTACATTCAAAAATGTTACAAGCATTTTGAAGGAGTAAGAAAAGGAGAATTTGTAAGACCACCTAAACTCGATACCATCTATTAAAACCATCCACGTCTCCTGAAAATGATGAGCATTCCGATTGGAATGATGAGCATTAAACCTACAGCAAGATAAAAGCCCCATTGCTGGTGTGCATAAGGAATAACATCGAAGTTCATTCCGAATATGCCGCCGATAACTGTTGCAGGAGCCAAAAGACAAGTAACGATAGCCAGGACTTTCATCACTTCATTTGTCTTGAGGTTTACATTGCTGAGGTAGAGGTCCTGCATGTTCAACATCATATCACGATAGTTATCTGTAAGATCAGCAGCCTGAACAATATGATCGTGTACGTCTTTAAAATACTTGGTAGTTCTTTCGCCTATGAGTTCCGATTCTGTTTTGATGATGTTGTAGATCATATCACGAACCGGTGTGATATTTCTTTTTAGTATGATGAGTTCTTTGCGTAGGCTGTTGATTCTTGCCAGTGATCTTTTATTGCTTCGGCGGATGATCTCTTCTTCGAGGTGTTCCAGTTTCTCGCCGAGTAGTTCCATCACTTCATAATAATGATCTACGATGGTATCTAATAAGGCATAACTTAAATAATCAGCACCACTGATACGGAGTTTGCTGTTGTTGATGCGAAGCCTCTCCCGAATAAGGTTGAATACATCTCTTGTTGCATCATCCTGGAAAGAGATAACAAATGATTCCCCTAAAACAATACTCACCTGTTCTGTTTCAACGCAGGTTTTTTGTTTATCGAAATAGAGCATGTTGAGGAGGCAGAATAAAAGGCCATCGATCTCATCCATTTTAGGACGTTGGGCCATACTCAGTACATCTTCAATCAACAAGGGGTGGATGCCAAAATGTTTGCTGATCTTTTCAACATCTGCTTTACGAATGCCTTCGATGTTTATCCAGGTAGTTTTGGTGGTATCCCTGAATTGGAATGTTTCTTCGATGGTAGCGAATTCGAAAGTCTCGAGGCCGGCAGCATCGTATTCGTACACCTGTATCTTCACTTCTGAACTGTCTGTACGTTCGGGATTTACCGATTGGTTTACATGAAATATTTCTTTTGTACGACGAGTATTGAAATGCGGTAATAGAAAATTCAGGTATCGGCTTGTTCGCATAGCTGAAAGTTAGGATGCAAAAGGCCCTGAAAAAAATTTTTTAGACTGAGTAATGAATTGATAAATAAAATATTATTGCCTTATTGCTCGCTATTAACAAGCACTAAAATTTGACTGGCATAGTTTTCGGTTTTAAGCAGGCGTTAATCAAATTAACTTCATTTAAAGCCAATAATCTATGAACACTCTTATCAGGAATGCTGCTACTGCAGCACTAGCTACGATCGTATTTTCAGCAGTTAATGCACAGGTAAAAGTTGGAGGTGCTGCAACATCTACCACTAAGGTAACCGCAAACACTACTAAAGCTACTAATGCAGCTACAGGTGCTACGAAAGCTGCAACCGGTGCAGTAAAAACAACTACCAAAGCTGCGACAGGAGCTGTGAAAACTACTACTAATGCAGCGGTGAATGCAAGCAAAAGTGCAAAGGTAAACGCAGCTGCAAATAGTGCATTTAATACTGCCACAACATCAACTACCACTAATGGTGAAGTAAAAGTTGATGCAAATGTTGAAGCTGATGGAAGCAAGATCAAAGGAAAATCAGCAGAGGTAAAAGAAGTGGTTGTAACAGAAGCTCAATCTATCAAAGACAAAGCACAGGAAGAAAGAAAAGAGATTAAACCAGGATTGAACATAAGCAATAAAACAGAAGCGAATGGTACAAATGAGGCTACTGTAAACGGTGGTGAAATAAGCACTAGCGGACAAACAGAAGTTACATCTGAAACTTCAGTAAAAGCCAATGGAAAAGCAGTAAAAGAAAAAGCAGTTGAAGCAAAAGAGAAAACAAAAGAAAAGGCAGTAGAAGTAAAAGAGAAAGTAAAGGATACTAAAAAGCCATCTGTAAAGGCTGAAGGTAAAGTTGAAGCAAAGGGAAAGGTTGCTGCAGGTAAGCAGTAGTAAAACTATTATGAAAGGAGTTGCAGTAACCAGTATTGCAGCTCCTTTTTTTATAACCAACACTATGAAAAGGATCGTTATTATTATATCGTTTGCATTTACTTCGGTAGTTGCATCTGCACAATCTGATTCGGCCAGTAAAAAGAATGTGTTTTCAGGCAGCATTAATTATCAATCACAGTTACATTTTTTTGGCAGAGTTGATACATTTAAAAGCAGTGGATTGTTTCCTATACTCGGCTATGAATTCAAGAATGGATTATATGCACAGGGAACAGCAGTGTTTGTTCAGAATGCAGCACAGCCATTTGACTATACCGGAGCATCAGTAGAGCTTGGATATAAGTTTCCGGAGAAAAAGAATTTTGAAGGAAACGTATTTGTGTCGAAGTTCTTTTATGAAGACCAGAGTACATTGGTTCAATCTGTTTTGCAGGCACAGACCGGTATTAACCTTTCGTACAAAAACAAGTATATTAACATAAATGGTGGCGCTGATCTTAAATTCAGCGATCAAACAGACATTGGGGTTACAGCAGGAATAGATCATTTATTTGTAACACCTATAAAAGGCTGGCAAAATTCGGCTATAGCAATAATGCCTTCTGCTACACTAAATGCCGGAACGCAAAATTTTACCACAACCCATACAAAGCGTAATAATTTCTTAGGGCTACCGGTTACGGAAGAAAAAACCGAACAGGTAAAACGGTTTAATATTTTAGCCTATGAATTTTCAGCACCTGTAGTACTTGTCTCAGGTAAACTGAATGCTTACGTGGTGCCATCTTATGTAATACCACAGAATTTGGTCGTATCTGAAACAGGGGAAAACCTGTTTTATGTAACAGTAGGTGTAGGATTCAGGCTGTAAATCAATGTTCCTGGTTCTGCATACCCCGGGTGTTTCGATAAACGAAATATCCGAGTGCTTAACAATTCGCTGCATTATTTGGTGTGAACAATTGGCTATTTTTGTTCTATAAATAGTGCAGTATGATAAAAACAGGTAACCCGGTGATCAGCATTTATACAGAGATGACGCCGAACCCCGAAACGATGAAGTTTGTAGCCAATAAGCTTTTATATCCAGGAAAAAGCATTGATTTTCCTGATGAAGCGGTTGCTGGTCCTTCACCTTTAGCCAAAGAACTTTTCAGTTTTCCCTTTATAAAAAGCGTTTTCATCGCCAGCAATTTTGTAACCCTTACCAAAACATCGGATACTGATGACTGGCATGATGTAATACCAACCATCAAGCAATTTTTGAAAGATTACCTGGAAGAAGGCAAGCCTGTAGTGAATGAGGAAGAGGTTGCTGCCATGAAACAGGAATCGTCGAACGTGGTTTCTGCAGATGATAATGATGTGGTTAAACGCATTAAAGAATTATTGGATAACTACGTTAAACCGGCTGTAGAAATGGATGGGGGAGCAATACAGTTTAAAAGTTACGATGAAGGAGTGGTGAGTTTGATGTTACAGGGAAGCTGTAGTGGATGTCCATCTTCTATGATAACATTAAAGGCCGGAATTGAAGGAATGATGAAAAGAATGATACCGGAAGTGAAAGAAGTAGTTGCAGAAGCAGAGTAAATTTTCCTATATAAACTCAGTAAGACGCCGACATATCAAACTTGTCGGCGTTTTCTTTTTGTGATATTCCGTACTTTTAAGGTCTTTACAAATAATTTATATGTCAAAATCTTTACGTCGCGTAGTGTTGATGCTATTATTATCAACAGTGGGTTTTACAGTATCCTTTGCCCAGAATAATAATTTTTGGCAGGATGTTTCAGAAAACAGTTTCACCAAAACGGAATCTCAAAAAAGACTGATCGTTCCCACAGTATCGAGGTCTTTAAAATTAGACACACAAGCTTTGTTGGATGCATTAAGATCTGCCCCGACAGAGTTCACAGCAACAGCACAAACAAATCCTTTGATATTATCGTTGCCAATGCCTGATGGAAGTTTCAGCAGGTTTGCTGTTGTGTTTTCTCCGATGATGGAACCAGGGTTACAGGCTGAATTTCCTAATATCAGAACCTATAACGGGCAAGGAATTGATGACCCTACTGCTACATTAAAAATGGATTGGACAGAATTTGGTTTTCATGCCCAGGTACGTTCTGCTTTTGCAGATAAGACATTTTATATAGATCCATATGTACAAGGAGAGACTACACAGTATATCTCTTATTTTAAGAAAGATCTTCCTGAAAAAAAACATATTGAAGAAGGAGTGATAGAAGAGCAGGTTGATAATATGGGTGACCTGGCAGCAAGAACAAATGCCGGTGTTTGTTTGGGATCTCAATTAAGAACGTATCGCTTAGCTGTTGCCTGTACAATGGAATATTCTGCAGCAGTAGGAGCCTCTACAGTGGCCCAGGCTTTATCTGCCATTGCAACAACGGTAAACAGAGTGAATGGAATTTTTGAAAGTGAATTATCTGTTCGTTTGGTATTAGTAAACAATAATAGTGCTGTTGTTTTTGTAGGCTCAGATCCATTTAATGGGAATAATAATGCAAGCACTTTGATAAATGAAAGCCAGACTATAATTGATGCAAATATTGGAAACAACAATTATGATATAGGGCATACTTTCAGTACCGGAGCAGGTGGCTTAGCTCAATCTCCTGCGGTATGTTTAAATTCATCAAAAGCAAGAGGTGTTACCGGAAGTGACCAACCAACAGGAGATGCTTATGACGTTGACTTTGTGGCGCATGAGATTGGACACCAATTCGGCGGTAGCCATACTTTTAACGCAACAACCGGTGGATGTGGAGGGTCAAACAGGAATGCCGCCAATTCTGTAGAACCCGGAAGTGGTATAACCATTATGGGGTATGCAGGATTATGTAATTCAAGCAATGATCTTGCAAATAACAGTATTCCATATTTCCATGCACAAAGTCAAAACCAGATTGGAACATATATTACCATAAGTGCCGGTTCAACCTGTGGTTCGGTTCAAAATACTTTTAATGCAATACCTGTTGTTAATGCAGGAGCTGACTATGTTATTCCCAAAGGAACACCTTTTATGTTAACAGGTTCTGCAACAGATGCAAATAATACAGAGGTGCTTACTTATAGCTGGGAGGAAATAGACAATGGAGGTGGTACTGGTAGTAACTGGAACTCAGGAAATAAGCCTTTCTTCAGATCATTTGCGCCTAATCCTCATCCATACAGATCATTTCCATTATTATCCAGTGTAATAAACAACACGACCATTATAGGTGAGTTTATACCTTCAACAGCTCAAACGTTGAATTTTAGATTAACAGCGAGAGATAATAGAGCAGGCGGCGCAGGAATTTGTTCTGATGATATGATCATTACAGTAGATGGCACTGCAGGTCCGTTTCAATTAACTTCACAATGGAGCCCTGAAACATGGACGGCCGGATCTCCTGTTGCCATTACATGGAATGTTGCAGGAACGAATGCAGCCCCAGTAAATACAGCGAATGTTTCTATTGCATTTTCTGCTGATGGTGGTTTGACGTTCCCCTATACTATTCTTGCCTCTACAGCTAATGATGGCAACGAAGTGATCACTGTTCCTTCTATTAAAACAAATAAAGGAAGAATCATGATCAAAGGAGCCAATAATGTGTTTTATAATGTAAACAGTGCCGACATAACGATCAGTACTTCCTGTAACGCAGAAGGAGCTACCATTGCCCCAACCACCACTGTTACAGCGTTAACGGGTAGCGCTTCATTAAATTTGAATCTTTCACCGGAGTTTGCTACGCCATTAGCACCAAGTGGGTCACTTACATCTACAGACCCTGCATCTTCATTGGCTGTTTTTAATTCATCCACATCCAGCTGTCAAAGTTTTGGTGGTAATCCAACGAAGTATGATCTTTTTCCTTTTATTGTAACAACAACAGGCAATTATAATTTTGCCCTTAGTGCTCCAAGTGCTACGATGATGAATATTTATACAGGTTCATTTAATCCTGGCAGCCCTTGCGCTAACTTTTTAAAGTCAAACGGAACTTATAACGGTACGAATGTTAGCATTGCAACCAGCTACTCTCAGTTTCTTTCTGCAGGCCAAACATATGTTTTAGCAATAACTACATTCAGTGGTACCCAGCCATCATTGCCAGCCAATTATTCAGTAACCGTAACACCTCCTGCAGGTGGTAATGCTTATAGCGGCACTGGTATTTATACAAATCCAGGTGCCGGCTTCAGTTATTCTTATGTTGTAGTGAAGAATTCGACTAATAACATTGTACATATTGGATCATCTGATCTCACCAATAGTTCAACTTTTACTCCGGCACAATACACTGTGTATGGATTATCACATGCAAGTTCCATTTCTAATCTCAGTTCTTATGTTGGACAGTCATTAACCAACCTGCTGACTCAAATGCAGAATAATCCAACCACATTCTGTGCAAGCTTAAGTAAGAATAGTGTGACTGTAAATGTGACAGGAACATTCCCTGTTCAATTCACAGCATTAAAAGCTCGTAAGAATGGAGAAAAAGTAAATCTTGATTGGGGAACTGTTACAGAACAAAACAGCAGCCACTTTACCGTTCAGCGTTCTGCTAACGGAACAGAGTTTGGTACAGAGATCGGAAGAGTACAGGCTGCAGGTAATAGTAATGCCCAGTTAAATTATCGTGCTGATGATATTGCTCCGTTGAGGGGATGGAATTATTATCGTATTAAACAAGTTGATCTTGACGGCAAGTTTACATATAGCAATATTGCTGCAGTGAATTTTGCGAAAGACAACTCAATGATGGTGTTGTATCCGAATCCAACTAAAGATGTATTGAATATTGAATACACATCAGAAAGAGCCGGTAAACTTGAGTTGCAGGTGATAGATAGTAAAGGTGCAGTTATGATCAAGCAAAATATGAGTGTTTCAACAGGAAGAAATCTTGAGACGATCAATGTTTCTATGCTGAGCCAGGGAATGTATATTTTACGTTACCAAGATGCTGATGGAAATGCATCATTCACTAAGTTTATTAAACAATAAATAGTTTCTTATCCATCTACAAAAGCTGCTCTGAGAATGAGCAGCTTTTTTGTTGGTAGAAGTTAACCGCAAAGACGCTAAGGCGCAAAGAATGCGGTAGAATTAATAGCAGACTTGTAATTCGTTTTTTTAAAAAGAATCAATGCAGTAGATCAATTGAGAACGCTGAGCACTTTAAAAAAGGTAAGCGCATTAATCTTATGTGAACATAGTGTCATCGTGTCTTGGCGGTCAAAGTGCTTTCAATATTTTATCTTCACTTTATGTCAGAAATATGGCAACAGTTTATAACCGGAATGCAGCTCACCACATGGTATGAATACCTGGCCGTTTTTGCAGGCATTTTAAGTGTGTGGTATAGCAGAAAAGAAAATATCCTGGTGTATCCTGTAGGGTTGATCAATACCATAATTTATATCTACATAAGTATAGAAGGACATTTATTGGGTGAGGCCAGTGTGAATTTATACTACACCATAATGAGTGTATATGGATGGATGCTCTGGAGTAAGAAAGACAAGCAGCAACATACCTTAGTAAAGATCACGTTTTCTGATGGAAAGTTTTTGCTAAAGCAGGTAATATTCTTTTTGATTTTTTATGTGTCTATTTTTTCAGCATTGACTTACCTGAAAAAAGAATTTGCTGAAGGAGCAATACCCTGGGCTGATGCTTTTGCCAGTGCAACCGCTTTTACGGGAATGTGGTTGATGGCTAAGAAAAAAGTTGAAAGCTGGTACTGGTGGATCGCTACAAATATTGCTTCTATTCCACTCTATTTTGTGAAGCAATATGTGTTTACGAGTGTGTATTACCTGGTGTTGTTGATATTGGCTTTTTACGGGTTGAGTGAATGGAAAAGAAAAGCAAGGATGAATACTGTATGAAGAAGATCGTTGTTATAGGACCAGAATCCACCGGCAAAAGTTTTTTGTGCAATCAATTAGCCGATCATTACAATACTATTTGGTGTGCGGAATATGCACGAGCTTACCTGGAAGAAAAAGGAAAGGAATATTCTTATGATGATCTGCTAACTATAGCAAAAGGTCAGCTTGAGTTAGAAGACTCAAAACTTTTGGAAGCGAAGAATGGTTTGTATTTTATTGACACCAACATGTATGTGATGCAGGTGTGGTGTGAATATGTTTTTCAGAAATGTCACCAGTTTATTATTGACGAGATCGTAGGCAGGAAATATGATCTATACCTGCTTTGTAATATTGATCTGCCGTGGACATTTGATACGCTGAGAGAACATCCTGATGAAAGATCGAGGCAGGAAATATTCCGTTACTATAAAGAGCTGATGATAAATCAATCAACACCCTGGATTGAGATTGCAGGAAATTATGAAGAGCGATTACAGAAAGCCATTGCAGCAGTAAATAATCTTATCGAATAATTGCCTGTATTTTTTTATCACCTGCAATATTATTCATCTGTCTTAGAATTAATCCTCTCTTCCACTTTACCCAACGACTCATTGGAACAACAGTGTATTTTTTTGGATTGGGTAAACATGCAATGATCGTTGCAGCTTCTTCTCTTGTTAAATGCTTTGCAGACTTTTTATAATACTGTTGTGCCGCAGCTTCTATTCCGAAAATGCCTGGTCCCATTTCGATTGTGTTTAGATATACTTCCAGTATTCTTTGTTTGCCCCAGATCAATTCGATCAACCAGGTGAAATAGAATTCAGGAGCTTTGCGAACATATCTTAAGATTCCACTGCCCTGCCACAAAAAAACATTCTTTGCTGTTTGCTGTGATATGGTACTGGCGGCACCACCTTTTATTCTTTTCCGTTTTCTTTTTGGATTGTCTTCCATGCTTTTTTCCAGCGCCACCCAATCAAATCCATCGTGTACCGGAAAAAGCTGGTCTTCACTGGCAATAGCAGCCAGTTTTACATGCTGCGAAATTTCATCCCAGCTAACATAATCTCTTTTTAAACCGTGGGTGAATGAATTGGATGCCTGTGTTATTGTTATGGGCGGCATCATCCATTTACATAATACAAGATAAAGGGTAGATGTGATGAACATGATGAGGAGCACCTTCAATGTTTTTCGAAGTATTCGTTTAAACAAACTTCTTTTCTTCTTTACCGCCATTTATCTAGTGAAGCTTTTCTCCATAAAATAATGTTCCGATAATCAGTGCTATACCAAACCCGACTAACACCACACCTGAAACTTTATTAATGATATGAATATTATGTGGTGTGAGTTTACTTCTGAGTTTGCCTGCCAGTAATACTTTGGCTCCATCTGCGATCAATACAAAAATGAGACAGGTAGTGAACATTACGATACGATATTGAGTATTGAACTCAAGCGCCGAAGTAGCAATAACTAACCAAAAAGCAATGACACCTGGGTTGAGAATATTCATGAAGAAGCCAGACAGGAATATCTTCAACATATCCCGTTTTCGCATCTTGATGATGTGAGCACCTTCAGCATTCACCTTTACTTTTTTAAAGAAGAAAACATAAACACCCAGGATGATAAGCAAGGTACTTCCACCAATACCGATCTGTGTTTTAAATTCGATCAGGTCGCTGAAGAGTTCTGTAAATATCTGGCTAATCAATACTAAAGCAATATCGCTAGCACTTACACCTGCTACAAAAGCAAATCCACCTTTGTAACCATTGTTTACACTTTGCTTTATGATGGAAAAGATAACAGGACCTACTGTAATACTCAGCATAAATCCTAACGCAATTCCTTTCAGTAGGGCAGCGATCATTCAGCGATAGTTATTCAATAAAAATACGGTTTAGTTAAATAGGCTCACCCTTCAGGTATTTCTGCCAGTCTTCCAGCATCTTACCTTTTAAAACCCGGGGAAATTTATGTTGACCACCGATCTTCCCTTTGGCTTTCATGAAACCCATGAAAGTTTCTTCGGGCAGTACATCAAGAAATATTTCTTTTAACGCACTTTTTCTTTCAACAGCATAATCATCATTCAACTCACAAAGCGTTGCATCTATCTTCTTCCGCATTTCTTCGGCATCGGCATTTCCGTCACAAGCCACATACCAGTGGTGAGCAAAAAAACTGCCATGAGGTTTACCCACAACAGTATATTCAGGAATGGAAACATTCATTTCTTCGCCAACGATCTTCACAGCTTTGTTCATATTGTCAACACTCAGGTGTTCACCTACAAGACTTAAGAAATGTTTTGTTCTGCCGGTGATGATGATCTCGTTTCGTTCTCTATCCACCAAACGAATCGTATCGCCGATCAAATATCTCCAGGCTCCTGCAGATGTACTTAAGAGAATTGCATAATCTTTTCCTTCTTCAATTTCATCAATAAGAAATGCCTGCGGATTATCGATCAACTCTCCATCATGATCAAAATTTTTATCATCGAATGGAACAAATTCAAAAAAGATGTGTTCATTAGTAGCGAGTCTCATTCCTTTTGCATGCTGCCTGTCCTGGTAAGCAATGAAACCTTCACTTGCTAAATAGGTTTCAATATAGATCAAAGGCTTACCGAGTAATTTTTCAAAACCTTTTTTGTACGGTTCAAAGCTTACACCACCATGAACAAAAAAAGCAAGGTTCGGCCAGATCTCATGAATGTGTTTGAGCTTGTATCGCTGAATCACCATTTCCATGCACATCTGTATCCAGGCAGGAACACCAACAATAAAACCAATATCCCAATCAGGCGCTTTCTCAACTATCTCCTCCAGTTTTTTATTCCAGTCTTTTTGCTTTGCTATCTTTTTTCCGGGCTTATAAAAAGGTTGAAACCAGAAAGGTGCTTTTTTAGCAGTGATGCCACTTAGATCTCCTGCATAAAAATCACCCGCTTTTTGCAGATCGGTGCTACCACCTAACATCAGCCAGCCCTTACCAATGGAGTTCATTGGAAGTCCTTCATAATTTCTAAGACTCAGCAGCTGCTTAATCATCACCATTTTATTTCCTGCAAGCAGTTCTTTGGTGATGGGCAGGTATTTACTGGCAGATTCACTTGTACCACTGCTCAGTGCATAATATTTTATTTTTCCGGGCCAGCAAACATCTGCTTTACCTTCAACAGTCTTATGCCACCAGCGTTCATAAATTTTATTGTAGTTACAGGTTGGAACCAGTTGCTGAAATTTCTTTGAAGGATCTTTGGTCATTAAGATCTCATCAAATTTATGAGCCTGGCCAAATTCTGTGAAACGGGCCTTTCGCAATAACTTCTTCAATACTTTCAGTTGTTGTCTTCTCGGACTTTTCTGCGGAAGCCCCAGGACTTTTGAAATTGAATCGGGAAGATTTATCTCGAAAATAGCCATAGCTGTTATTGAGGCACGAAGCTAAGAAATCAACAGCATAAGTGTACTAAAATGAAGTGAATGCGACTATAAAGATTATTGCAGAATAATCACTTCACCAATTTGATTTTTCGAACTGCTGCCCACAATACTGTTGCTTGATGAGGTATGGAAGTGATAGTGATAATCTGGTCCGAGTTCCTGGATTAACTGAATTATCATACTATACAAAAGAGTACTATGAATGAAAATGATTTCGTTTACGTTTTGTTGTTCACATATACTTTTTAGTTGATCTATATAGCCAATAGAAGAAGTATCATCATTGTGAATACTAAATCTATCAATAACATTTTTTGTAGCTAATGATCTTTCAATTTTCTCGTATTCTTCTTTTGTCCCAACTACCAGGGTTTTCCTTTTTATATCCTGTTTACGATTCGCTTCAACTTTTACAACGCTGCTAAACCAACTCACCATAGCTCTTACTACAATGCCGGTGTTCAAAAACATTCTGAAGATGGGAGCTCCTTTTCCCTGGTAATGTTTATTTACAAAAACGATCATTGCCTGGTAAAACATTTTTACATAGTTCGATGAACCTTGCTTTGCACTTTCGCCTTTAAAATGAATAATGCTGCTTTCAGCGAAATACCAGTTGTCGAACCCGGTAAGTTTGCATCGATAACTCAGGTCAATATCTTCTCCATACATAAAGAAAGCTTCATCAAATCCACCGATCTTTTCCAGCACTGATCTTTTAAACATCATAAAAGCACCTGCTAAAACATCAACCTTATGATTGTGATTTTCATCAAGGTGGCCTAATGCATATTTATTGAATACAGGAGATTTTGGGAATAATGAAGAAAGACTGGTGAGTTTGAAAAAAGCTGTGGTTGTATTTGGAAATGATCGTTTGCTTTCCGGTAAAAATTTTCCGCTGCCGTCTAACATTCTTATGCCTAATGCTCCGGCTTTTGACTGACTCTGCAGAAAGGCAATGCATTTTGTAAAACAATCTTCCGGAACCAATGTATCGGGATTGAGGAAAAGAATATATTCTCCTTTGGCATGTTGCAGACCAAGATTATTGGCTTTACCGAATCCAAGGTTGTGTTCGCTTTGGATGAAGTGAATATTAGGGAATAATGGTTTCAGATAGGGTATACTTCCATCTGTTGAGTTATTATCTATTACAATCACTTCGGCTTTCATATTGTCAACTGCAGCCAATACACTGTATAGACACTGTTCCAAAAAGTGCTTTACATTATAATTCACTATGATAACCGACAGTTGCATCAAGCCTCTAAAGTAAAGCATTCAACAGGAAACCAAATTGGCAGCAAGCTTTTCTTATTTTTGTGAGATGCTGAAATCCACTTTGCTCAAAGCAACCGAAACGGCCGGACAAGTTCTCAAACAATACTTCAACAGTTCTTTTATTGTTAGCAATAAAGAAGGAATCAATAATCTTGTTACGGAGGTGGATCATAAAAGTGAGGAGGTGATCTTCAGCATCATCAAACAGGATTTTCCAGATCATTATATTTTAAGTGAAGAGTCTGGTGAACTTATACAGGATTCATCTTATAAATGGATCATTGATCCTATTGATGGCACAGTGAATTATGCCAATGGAATTCCTATTTGTTGTGTGAGTATAGGTATTGAAAAAGATGGTAAGATGGTTTTGGGAGCAGTTTATAATCCTTTCATTAATGAAATGTTTTTTGCAGAGAGAGGACAGGGGGCTACGTTAAACAATCAAACCATTAAGGTTAGTGAGCAGAGTGCTTTGATCAAGAGCTGTTTGGTTACCGGCTTTCCGTATACATATCTTGATATACCAAATGGTCCTTTGCAGGTGTTTGAAAAATTTATCAGGAAGGGAATTCCTGTAAGAAGGTTAGGCAGTGCTGCCATTGATCTTTGCTGGGTAGCTGCAGGAAGATTTGATGGATTTTACGAACATAAACTCAGTGCATGGGACAGTGCGGCAGGATTTATTATTGTTGAAGAAGCAGGTGGAAAAGTGACTCAACTAAATGGTGAATATTATGATCCTTACCAGCCAGGGATTATTGCCAGTAACGGAAAAATACATGATGCGTTGATGAAAGTGGTGAATGGAGGAAACATTGAGTAATTACGAAGTACGAGCTACGAGGTACGGTGCATGAAGTTTCAGCAAACAAAAACTGTTTAATATGCAAGACCTTAAAACCCGAACATTCAACTTTGCTGTTGAGGTAGGTAAACTGATTGCTGAATTACCATATAACACCGTAAATAAAGCTTATTCAGCACAACTGATCAGATGTTCCTCATCAGTTGGAGCAAACTACAGGGCAGCTAAAAGAGCAAAATCTGATGCTGACTTTATTAATAAATTGAAGATAGTGGAGGAAGAAGCTGATGAGACAATGTATTTTTTAGAACTTTTAAAAGTATTTAATGAAGAATTATCTCAAAGAATAGAATATCTGCTTAAAGAAGCTGATGAATTATTAAGAATTATAGTAAAATCAATTACCACATCAAGAGAAAAGATATATAACAACAAACCTCGAACAGAGTAAATCTAAAATACAATCATGGTGCTTGATACGTACTTCGTATCTCGTAACTCGTACTTAATATGGAAAGCAGAACAGAAATAGCCTCTCTCGGAGAATTTGGTTTAATAGAACATCTCACGAAGAATTTTGAAATACAAAACGCATCCACCATTGTTGCTGTAGGAGATGATGCTGCTGTAATCGATCATTTTGGTAAACAAACTGTTGTTACCACTGATCTTTTGCTAGAAGGTGTGCATTTCGACCTGATGTATACTCCTCTTAAACATCTAGGTTATAAATCGGTGGTGGTGAATGTGAGTGATATCTATGCCATGAATGCAACGCCCACTCATATTACCATAAGCATCGGCATCAGCAATAAATTTTCTGTTGAAGCCTTGAATGAGTTTTATGAAGGTGTTTATCTTGCCTGTGAAAAATATAATGTTGACCTTATTGGTGGTGACACTTCATCTTCTCAAAAAGGATTTGTGATTTCTGTTACCGCTATCGGTGAAGTAGCTCCGGAAAAATTTGTGAAAAGAAGCACTGCTCAAAAAGGTGATCTTATATGTGTTAGCGGTGATCTCGGTGCTGCATTTCTTGGCCTGACTATTCTTGAAAGAGAAAAAAAGATCTATCTCGAAAATCCACAGGTGCAACCAGATCTTGAACAGGAAGATTATATCGTCGGCAGAATTTTAAAACCCGAAGCAAGGAAAGACATCATCAGCTTTTTTGCAGAGAATAACATCACGCCAACATCTATGATGGATGTAAGTGATGGTATCAGCAGTGAAGTATTGCACATCTGCAAACAAAGTAATCTGGGTTGCAGAATTTATGAAGAGAAATTGCCGATTGCTGAACAAACAAGAAAAGCAGCATTCAAGTTCAGTATGGACCCTACCGTTTGTGCATTGAATGGTGGTGAAGATTATGAACTGATCTTTACGCTGAAACAGGAAGATCATGATAAGATCACATTAAACGAACAGATCAGTGTTATTGGTTATATGACAGAAACCGGTGAAGGCAGCAAGATCATCACCAAAGCTGGCAATACATTTGATATAACTGCTCAGGGCTGGAATGCTTTTGCTAAACAATAAGAATCACGGACTTGGAAAAAATTCATCGATCCAAAGGCT
Source organism: Bacteroidota bacterium (assembly GCA_023386555.1). Classification (GTDB taxonomy): domain Bacteria; phylum Bacteroidota; class Bacteroidia; order Chitinophagales; family Chitinophagaceae; genus JAEZDC01. Next base: position 71,370 of record JAEWJK010000012.1, read on the forward strand.
TTGTTCATTCAATCTTATATGGCATTGTTTGCCTTTGTTTTTTTTCCTGTAAAACAGCTTCTGTTCAGTACGATGTAAATAGAAAACTTTCTGCCACAGAACTTGCCGAAGATTTCAGCATTTTAAAAGGTGCTCTCGAAGCCAATCATCCAAGTATGTATTGGTACACTTCTAAAGACAGTATAGACTGGGCTTTTAATACAGTACTCAACAGCATCACCGATTCTATGAATGAACAAACATTCAGGAATAAACTTGCCTGGGCTGTTAGTAAAATACGAGACGGACATACAACAGTACGTTTTTCCCGCCGATATAATAATGCCATCAGCAAATCGAAACTACCGGTATTTCCTTTGGCGTTAAAAGCATGGAAAGACAGTCTTGTTGTTTTAGCCAGTGCATTCAGGGGAGATTCTGTATTTACAAGAGGAACAATCATTCTATCAATTAATGATCGTTCTCCAAGAGAAATACTTGATTCTATGTTTCAATTCATCAGCACTGATGGATATGCAGATAATTTCAAGAACCAGGTGGTTAGTTTCAACTTTGGTGTTCATTATGCGAATGCATTTGGCTTAGACAGCCTGCACAAAATAAGTTTCGTCGATTCAAATGGGATGCAACGAACGGTGATGATCCGTAATTACGATCCAAAAACCGACACTGTTTCAAGAAAAGGAAGAAGACCAGCACCTGTAGTTGTTCCAACAAGAAGAGAACGAAAAGATGCTGAGCGATTGAGCAGAAGAAGCATCACTATTGATACACCTTTGAACACAGCTTATATAAGACTAGCCACATTTTCTTCCGGCAAACTGAAACAGTTTTTTAGAAGAAGTTTCAGAACCATACATAAGCAAGGCATTTCTAACGTGGTACTTGATCTGAGAGAAAACGGTGGTGGTAATATAATGAACAGCACCAGGCTTACACAGTATTTGGTTGATAAACCTTTTAAACTGGCAGATACTGTTGCAGCCATCAGCAGAAGGTTCAGATATGGAGATTATATTCGTCCATCACTGGCTTATAAGATAAGTATGTTCTTTACTTCGAGAAGAAAAAGAGCAGACGGAAGATATCATTTTGCTTACTTCGAAAACAAAACATTCAAGCCAAAGAAGAAACATCATTTTAATGGAGATGTTTACCTGATACAGGGAGGTTATTCATTTTCTGCAACAACACTTTTCATCAACTCAATAAAAGGACAACAAAATGTAACTGTTGTTGGTGAAGAAACCGGTGGAGGCAGTTATGGAAACTCAGCTGTGCATCTGCCGCAGATCATTTTACCGAATACAAAAATTCGTGTGGTGTTGCCGATCTATCGTTTGGTGATGGATGCATCTAAACCAAAAACCGGCAGAGGTATTTTTCCGGATATTTTGGTAGATCCTTCTTCTGTTGCATTGAAGGAAGGATATGATCCGAAGATCACAACGGTAAAGGAGTTGATAGAGAAGAAGAAGAGGTGATTAAATAGCAGGGTTGACAACCTTCCAAAGGTTGTCAACCCATGTTTGAGGAGGTAACACCTAGAATCAATCCCAAAACTGTATATGAAGTGGAAAGGTTTTCTTGGAAGAGTATATGCAATAAGCAAGTTTATTAGGTAATAAAGATGTCCTACACTTTAAAAGTGTAGGACATCTTCACGGATTCATCAAAACTTTCATCTGTTATCACAAACTTCCCTTCACAGCCCTTTGCAATTCTACCGATCTTATTTTCCATCTTCATCACTTTTGCCGGGATACTGCAAGCCATTTTAATTGCATCTGTTTTATCTACTCCAACAAACTCGATCATATTTTTTAAGGCTTGCATCATTGTTAATGCAGAGCCACTTAAAATTCCGGCAGCTTCATATTTGTCACCGGCAAGATAATGTTGGTAAGCTCCTTCACTTGTTTCTGTAACAGCATCGGTTATCAGGAACAAACGATCTTTCATTATTTGGTGAGCAATCTTTATGGCTGGAAAATCTACATGATGTCCGTCTGCAATAATACTTGCCTTTACTTTTTGATTGGTGAAAGCAGCACCAACTAATCCCGGTTCTCTGTGTTGCAATCCACTCATTGCATTGTATAGGTGGGTAATTGCTGTGATGCCTTTGTCAAAGCTTTCACTTGCTTTTGCATAAGTGCAATTACTATGTCCGGCAGAAATAATTACACCGGCATCCACAATCGTTTTGATTATTTCATCGCTGCAAACTTCAGGAGCCAGGGTGATCATTGTTATCACTCCTTTTCCGCAGTGCAACAATTTATTTACTTCATCAATCGTAGGAGAATGCACCAACTCTTCAATATGTGCTCCTCTTTTTTCTTTGCTGATCCATGGTCCTTCGATGTGTAAGCCTAAACATCCTTCTCCACCATTTTGCCAATAATCTTTAACACCATCAATTGCTTTTTTAAATACTTCAATTGTGTTTGTTGCAACCGTTGGCTGAAACCAGTAAGCACCACCTTTACAACAGTATTGATGAATGAGTGATAATGTTTCTGCTGTGGGATAAACAGAGAATAGTTTACCATAAGCACCATACAATTGCAGATCAATAAAGGCCGGTAATATCGTATGATGTTGTGCTGGCGATGTTGAGGGAATGATATCTATAATGACTCCATCTTCAACAATAATTGAATGATCATTCAGCCATTCATCACCGGTGAAAATATGTTTAGCGGAATATGTTGACTGATGTTTTTGCATTGTTCGATTTGTTTCCTGTCGTTGCTACAAACATGTCGCTCCTCTGGAGCTTAGATTATCAAGAGACATTTCTATTTTTACTACTAACCTATCGCTCCTCTGGAGCTTAGATTGTCAAGAGACATTTACCTATAATACTAACATGTTGCTCCTACGGAGCTTAATTATTAAAAGAGATACTTACCCTCTACTAACATATCGCTCCTACGGAACTTAGATTGTCAAGAGACATTTACCTATAACACTAACATATCGCTCCGATGGAGCTAGGGAGATCTTCAGTAACTAATTACTAAATACCAATCCCAAATTCCAGATCAACCAGTTCTCCAATTACCCAATCAACATAAACTGATCTCCATCTTTCCAGAATGGCAGCTTCATTCTCACATCATCCACTTCAGTCTTTTGTAAAGTGATCGTATGAATATCCTCATCATGTGCTTTGTGATATAAGACATCTCCCATTGGGTTTACGATCATGCTATCACCACTGTGATAAATATCATTGCCATCTTTTCCAACCCTGTTTACACCAATTGTAAAACATTGGTTCTCGATAGCTCTTGCCTGCAATAAAGTTTTCCATGCATTGTTTCTTCTTTCGGGCCAGTTGGCAACATAGATCAAGAGATCATATTCAGGATTTCCTTCGGTAGCAGCAAAATTGTGCCTGGCCCAAACTGGAAAACGAAGATCATAACATACCTGTAGGTTGATCTTCCACCCTTTTACAGAAGCGATCAATCTTTTGTTGCCTGGTGAGTAATGTTGATCTTCTCCGGCATACGCAAATAAATGACGTTTATCGTAGTAACCAAATTTTCCATCGGGCAGCATCCATATCAAACGATTGAAATATTGATCGTTTTCTTTTATTATCAGGCTTCCTGTTACAATTGCTCTTTTTGCCAGAGACATTTTCTTCATCCATGCAACCGTTTCTCCTTCCATAAATTCGGCTAGCAATTCCGGCTTCATGCTAAATCCTGTGCTGAACATTTCCGGCAGAATGATCACTTCCGTTTTTTCGGTAATGCTGTTGATCTTTTCTTCCAGCATCTGGAGATTCTTTTGTTTGTCTTCCCAATGCAATGCAGTTTGGATGGTTGATATGGTGAGTGCTGACATGCAGTAAAATTCAAATAAGAAATATCAAATTCCAATTTATTCTGAAGATGCTTTTCTTATTTCGAGCAATATGGCTCTTATAAGAGTTGGCTCAAACCCTTTTTGCTGCAGGTATTTTTGCGTTTTTGCCTGCCGAACAATATGCTGATCGTTTTTTAAAGCTTTCCATTTTTGCTGGGCTAACTTCTTCAAAGTATCACGATATTGTTCTTCATCTATTTCTTCTAAAGCAATCCTGATGTTGTAAGGACTAACCCGTTTCTGCTTCAGTTCGTAACTGATCTTTATTCTGCCCCATTTCTTCAAACGAAATCTTCCTCCGGCAAACTGTTTGGCAAATCGTTCTTCATTTAAATAGTTTTCTTCGATGAGTTGGGATAAGATCGTTTCAACTTCCACTTTATTTAATCTGTAGCTGTACAATTTCTCTTTTACCTCTGCATGACTTCTTTCCTGGTATGCACAATAATGTTTAGCCTTTGCAAAAGCCTGTTCCGGCGTAAAACTCCTGGAAAATCGTTCATTCATGCTGTAAACCCCTATTTTTGTTTTGCCCACATCCAACTAACTATGAAAAGGTGATGCATGCCCCAGCAAAATTTGAATATTTTTTTGGTAGATGACGATCATATTTACCAGTTCACTGCAAAAAAGACCCTGGAATCAATGGGTCTTTCCGGACGTGTCTCCACTTTTACCGATGGTGAGCAAGCCATTACATTTATAAAACAACATATTTCTAATCCTGAAGATTTGCCCGATGCCATTTTCTTAGACATCAATATGCCGATAATGGATGGATGGCAGTTTGTAGAGGAATATCAGAAGCTTCAACTCTGCAAAAAGATTGCTTTATATATGGTCAGTTCATCAGTGGATGAAACTGATATGAAGCGGAGCAAAGACTATCGGGTGATAGACGATTACATTATTAAACCTGTTGGCAGAAGCCGTTTTGAAGAATTGCTTTCGCTGCTTGCAAAATAACCAATCCACAGACGATTAACATTGAATTGTTGATAACCTGAAACGGTTAAAATCATCCTGACGACTAATAATTTTTTGCAGTAGGTTTGCGAGTACCGCTTACTGCGGATCATCAACCAAAAAAATTGCGGAAATGAAGTTCATCGTATCCTCTAATTCTTTGCTAAAGCACCTGCAGCAGATCAGTGGTGTTATTAATGCAAATACAGTGCTGCCGATTCTTGAAGATTTTTTGTTCGAGATACAAGATAAAAAACTGAATGTTGTTGCCACAGACCTGGAAACAGTGATGAGGGTGCAAATGGATATTGAATCGAAAACGAATGGTAAGGTTTGTATTCCAGCCAAGATACTTCTTGATTCTTTAAAGAATATCTCTGATCAGCCACTTACTTTCAACATCGATAAAAATTATGGTGTTGAAATTACCAGCGATAACGGTAAGTATAAGGTGATGGGTGAAAATCCTGATAACTTTCCTAAAGAGCCGACTGCTGATGATACTACAGGCTTTACTATGACAAGCAGTGCTTTGGTTACTGCCATCAACAAAACATTATTCGCTGTAAGTAATGATGATCTTCGTCCGGCAATGACAGGAGTTTTCTTTGAGTTACTGAAAGATGGTGTTCAGTTTGTAGCCACAGATGCTCACCGTTTAGTTCGCTATAAAAGAACCGATGCAAAAGCACCGAAGACAGATACATTCATCGTTCCTAAGAAGCCTTTGAATCTTTTGAAAAATGCTTTGCCTGATAATGATGATGAGATAACTATCAGCTACAACAGCAATCATCTTTTCGTGAACCATGGTGATGTAAAGATGATCTGCAGATTGATTGATGCAAGATTCCCTGATTATAAAGTAGTAATACCTACTGATAATCCATATAAACTTGTTGTAGGTAAAGGAGATTTTCAAAGTGCATTACGACGTGTAAGCGTATTCAGTAATAAAAGTACCAACCAGGTAGCTTTAAGTATCAGTGGAAGTGAATTACAAATGGCTGCACAGGATGTTGATTTTTCTTTTGAAGGAAATGAAAGAATGAATTGCCAGTATGATGGTGAAGATCTTCAGATTGCATTTAACGCTAAATTTTTGATTGAAATGTTGAATGCAGCCGATACTGATGAGGTAAAGGTGGAATTATCAACTCCGACAAAAGCAGGAATTTTAAAACCAATTGAGCAGGGTGAAAATGAAGACCTGCTTATGCTGGTGATGCCTTTGATGCTGAACAATTAATTAAAATAAAAATATTTAAAGCCCTGTTCCGATTGTGAGCAGGGTTTTTTATTTTTAGAAGATGGAGTTTATTCCTGTGAAGTCATTTGATTCTTATGTTACTGCACATATCTGGCTTGGAAGATTGCAAAACGAAAATATTGTGTGTCATTTAAGAGATGAGTATAGTGTTACGATAGACCCGTTTTTATCGAATGCAATTGGCGGAATTAAGTTGTGTGTTGCCAGAGCACAATTAGACAGAACATTAGAATTGATCGAGCAATTTGAAATTGAAAACAAGGATTAATGTTTGAAAGTATCATTGATTATTTTTCAACGTTAGAGCAAAGACCAGTTGAAAGGCTAGCTTTTTTAGTTGGTGGTTTGCTGATCTTTTGGATCATCGAAGGGTCTATTCCACTGATCCAGATGCAGTACAAGAAAAACAAGATCCGTCATGCTGCAGTAAATTTTGGGTTTACACTTATTCACCTGATCATTCATACATTTCTTGCTATCATCATTATTTTTTTGAGTGACTGGTGTAAGGCAAATGATTTTGGATTAGTGCATTGGACAAATGCAAACATCCTGGGAACGATACTTATATCAATTTTTGTTTTAGATTTTTTTGGTGGATGGCTGGTCCATATCACTGAACATAAAGTGCCGTTGTTATGGAGATTTCATGTAGTGCATCATGCTGATAATAATGTTGACGTTACTACAGGTTTAAGGCATCACCCTATAGAAAGTGTATTACGTGGACTATTTTTCTTTGCCGGCATTTTGCTTTCCGGTGCACCAATGTATGCTGTAATGTTGTTTCAAACCTTGCTTGTTTTAGCAACTGCTTTTACGCATGCCAATATTAGTTTGCCGAAATGGATAGATAGAAGTTTAAGCTTTGTATTTGTTTCTCCTAATATGCACAAAGTTCATCACCACTGGAAACAACCGTATACCGATAGTAATTATGGTGCCGTGTTTTCAATTTGGGACAGATTGCTTGGAACATTTATGAAGTTGGATCATAAAGAAATACGGTATGGCCTTGACAGGTATTATCCCAACGAACAAGATGAAAATTTTGTTCAATTGATGAAGAAACCATTTGGACGAATGGAAAAATGATCTTCATCTTTGCCAAATGAAAATCTCTGCTTTTATTCCTGCACGATATGCTGCTACCCGTTTTCCTGCTAAGCTGATGCAGATGCTGGGAAACAAAACTGTTATCCGGCATACATACGATAATACAGTTGCAACCGGTTTATTTGATGAAGTAATAGTTGTTACGGATAGTGATATCATCTTCAACGAAATCAAATCTCACGGCGGAAAGGTTGTAATGAGTAAACAACAACATGAAAGCGGAACAGACAGGATTGCTGAAGCTGCTGCTGATATGAATGTTGATGTAATCGTGAATGTTCAGGGAGATGAACCTTTTGTAAAACGAGAACCTTTAGAAAAGTTGATCGCCGTATTTGATGAAGATGATGAGAATGTAGATGTTGAAGTAGCATCTTTAATGCAGGAGTTGAAAGATGAAAAGCTTATCGCTGATCCGAATTATGTAAAAGTTGCGGTTGATAAATACATGAACTCACTCATGTTCAGCCGATCACCGATTCCGTATCGTAGAGATACTGAAGCACCGATTACATACTATGAACATATTGGTGTGTATGCATTCAGAAAACAGGCTTTGATAGATTTTACAAACTGGGAAATGACACCTTTGGAAAAAGCAGAGAAGATTGAATGTCTTCGCTTTTTGGAAAATGGTATTCAATTAAAAATGGTGGTTACGGATTATATGGGTGTTGAGATAGATACACCTGAAGATTTGGAAAAGGCTTCGAAGTTGTTGTAATATCAAACACAGAGATCACAGTGGAAAGCACAGAGAGCACAAAAGAGTTAAACGAAATAACAAAAGCAATACTTGATTGTGCATTCAAAATTCATTCTGCATTAGGGCCTGGTTTGCTTGAGTCAGCTTATGAGGCTTGCCTCGAGTTTGAAATGAAAGAAACAGGTTTATATGTTGAGCGACAAAAACCACTTCCATTAGTATACAGAGAAATAAAGCTTGATGCTGGCTATAGGTTAGATTTTCTTGTGGAGTCTAAAGTTATCATAGAAGTAAAATCAGTAGAGGCATTAGCTGATATTCATATTGCACAGGTTCTTACTTATCTAAGATTATCGAAATCAAAAGTTGGGTTGCTTATAAACTTTAATGTTAAACAATTAAAAGAAGGCATCAAAAGACTTATTTATTAGCCGTGTTCTCTGTGTTTTTCACTTTGTGTCCTCTGTGTTTAAAATTATCTTTACCTACTATTCAATTCGTGTTTATGAAATTCAGAAACTTTAAAATGGTTGATTATGTTGTCTACGGTAGAGGTAGTTTCAACCAATTAGACGAGATACTTGCACCACATAGAAAGGGTGATGCACCAATGATCTTTTTGGTAGATCATTTCTTTGAAGGAAAGCCTTTGCTGAGCAGAATTCCTGTTCGAGGTAACGATAAAGTGTTTAGTGCTGATGTAACCTATGAGCCTAAAACAACTTATGTTGACTCATTGGCAAACATGCTGAAAGAACAATTTGGAACAGTGAGTGGCATTATTGGTATTGGTGGAGGATCAACACTTGATCTTGCCAAAGCTGTTTCACTAATGATGAATAATCCGGGTTCATCTGCAGATTACCAGGGCTGGGATCTTGTAAAGAATCCGGGTGTATATAAAGTAGGTATTCCAACTTTAAGCGGAACAGGTGCTGAAGTTTCGAGAACAACAGTCTTAACCGGACCAACAAGAAAGTTGGGAATGAACAGTGACTTTACTCCTTTCGATCAAATCGTTCTTGATCCGGAATTAACAGCAGGTGCTCCACATAATCAACGTTTTTATACAGGCATGGATTGTTATATCCATTGCATCGAGAGTTTAGAAGGAACTTATTTGAATGAGTTCAGTAAAAGTTATGGAGAAAAAGCACTGGAACTTTGTCAATATGTTTTCCTGGAAAAGCAGGTGTGGGATGAAGAATGTGATGATAAACTAATGATGGCTTCTTATGCTGGCGGAATGAGTATTGCCTATTCACAGGTTGGTGTTGCACATGCAGTAAGTTATGGATTGAGTTACTTACTTGGTACAAAACATGGCATTGGTAATTGTATAGTCATGAATCATCTTGAAGAATTTTATCCTGAAGGTGTAGCTGAGTTCAAGAAGATGGTTGAGCTGAATAATATTGATATACCAACCGGCATTTGTAATGGATTAACGGAAGAACAGTTTGATGCTATGATTGATGTTTCTCTTGGAATGAAGCCGCTTTGGGAGAATGCACTTGGAAAAGATTGGGAGCAGCAGATGACGAGAGAAAGGCTGAGACTGTTATATGAGAAATTATAATCGGCTGTAATGATGTGTAAGTTGTATTATATTCTACAACTATCAATTTACGCCACACATCGTTAATGAAATGAAAATGTAAGCTGTGTTTTGATAACCAACATCGTAATGTTTTTACGTTTTGCAATTGAATGATTTTTCTCCACTGGCATAGTACTTGAAACATTATAACACGAAACGCAACAAGTGAAACATATTAGCCGATACAACCGGCTTTACATTACAGCAGCATAGGGTAGGATAAAAAGGGGTTGGAATTTCTTCCAGCTCCTTTTTTTATGGCTATATCTTATTATTCGATCGAAGAAATATTTCAGCTATCATGCATCTTGCACTACCACCTCCTATGGTTTCTATTGTATTAATGTTTACAGCAAGCAGCTGTGTATGTAATTGAAGTTGCCTGATTTGATTTTCATTCAAAGCATTAAATGCAGATTGGCTCATTACAAGAAAATATTCACCCTTCTTATTTTGTAACTGAAGCATGTTTCCTGCAAAATGTAACATTTGGTCGTATGAAATACTGATTATTTCCTTGTTTGCTCTTTGCAAAGATTGAAGTATGGTATTTCTATCAGCAGCATCAATAACTTCATCGCAGATCACACAGAAATTATTTCCAATACACATTAATACATTGGTATGATAAATCGGAAGATCATTTTTATCTGTTGCTTTGAAAGCAACCACAGTATATCCAATGGCTTCAGCAAATTCTTCTAAGAGTTTTGGATGTGTTCTTACCGAGATACATGCATAAATAATCTTATGATCATGATCCATCACCATGCTGCCGGTACCTTCTAAGAAAATATTATGTGTTTCTTCCTTAGTCCAGTCAATTACTTTTGAGACTGTTAGGTGATTTTTTAATTGATCGATCAAATCCATTCTTATTTCAACCCTCCTATTCTTTGCAAACATTGGAAACAGATGAACTGATCCATCAGCCATTGTGCAGAACCAGTTATTAGGAAACACTGCATCTGGCTTTACCGGATCAGGAGTATCATCAATAACAAATACATTAATACCGTTTGAACGAATGGCATTTACCATTGCATCAAATTCTATCAAAGCTTTAAGCTGTATATCTTCGGCTAAAATATTTTGCTGAAAGGAATTGTTGGTAGCTGTTTGTTCGTTGTAACCAAATGAAGCCGGACGAACCATGAGTATAGAAGAAGTAAATGGCATCAGCTGAGTAATGAATCAATTTTCTTAGAAAGCGAATAATCTTTTTCTGTAACAATATCACCTGCATCATGTGTTGAAAGCCAAATCTCAACAGTATTCCAGGTGTTCTTCCATTCTGGATGATGATTCATCTTCTCTGCTTCTATGGCAACTCTTGTCATAAACGCAAATGCTTCTGAGAAATCCTTGAACTTGAATTGTCGATAAAGCTTGTTATTAGATTCTTGCCACATACTTCGATAATTAAAAGATCATATTTCCTTTGTTCTTAATCTTCTCGTTCGTTAGTTCGGCTATCATTTGTACACCCGTGATTTGTCGAACAGTTTGCAATATCCAATTGCATTTTTCTTCATCATAAATATTGCCTTTCATCAGCCATAAAAAATCCATATGGCGAAATTCCGGCAGTAAATATTCACCATCGTAATGATTGTGGTAGATATAATGTGTTAGTGAATTTGCCGGCTCAGTAAATTCATAAATAGAGAAAAAATAATTTCGTTCTTTTTTCCTGAGTTGAATTTCTATTTCCGGATTCAAGCGAAAATCATAACCACTCACATTATTTAACTGCCAGCAGAAATGATAATTTCTTAAGGGTGCAATAATGCCAAACAACCTTGTATCATCAAAGAAGTCGTCAGTCAGATCTTCAGTATTTAAACGATACTTGATCATTTAGAATTCTATATCAAATGATTTTTCTTCTGTTCCTCTTTTAATGCGTAAGACAGTTTTATCACCTTTTTTGAATTTACTTAAAGCCTGCATATAGCTTGTTACATCTACAAATTTGTATTCGCCGAGTTGCAATAAAATATCACCGCCTTTTAATCCAATTTTTTCTGCAAGTTTACCGGGACTCACACCATCTATTCTAACACCGGTACCTGAATATCCGTAGTCAGGAATTACACCAAGGCTAACCGTAAAACGAGTGGAGCCTCCCATATTCGGTTCTCTGGTTTTGAGGAAAGAAAGTTTGCCTTTGTTATCTGTTGCACGAATGATATTATAGATATACTTCGTGATTTCTTTTTGTCCTTCGTAATTTATTTTATCTGCATCATCTGTAGCTTTATGATAATCACTATGACTTCCGGTAAAAAAGAAAAGTACCGGAATATCTTTCCTATAAAATGATGCATGATCACTTGGTCCGCTACCACTGCTATCTAACTTAACAATTAAACCTGGATTGGCAGTTGTAACAACTTCACTCCAAACCGGAGATGTTCCAAAACCACCTACGGTAAGCTTTCTTTCACCATCATATCTTCCAACCATATCCATATTGATCATATAATTAGGATTGATAGTAACTGTTGGATTTTCTAACCAGTATTTACTTCCTAATAATCCAAGTTCTTCTCCTGAAAAAGAAATGAAGAGATAGTTATTATTTTTTACTTCACCCCTCTTCAGCATCCTGGCCAGCTCTATCAATGCAGCTGTTCCACTGGCATTATCATCAGCACCATTGTGAATGATATGGCCTGTATCCAAAGCATTTTTATCGCTACCGAAACCTAAATGATCGTAATGTGCACCAAGAATGACTGTGTTGGCAGCACCGTTATCAAGATAAGCCACAACATTTCTTGCTGTTCTTGTTTTATTGCTCATGCCAATTGAAACTTCAACATCAAGAGCTGAAGATTTATCGGTAAGATATTTTTTTGTTCCTGCTGAAGTAACATAAATCACCGGAATAGATGCGGCAGCTGACTTATCATTCTTGTTGAATTGAATATTATCAACATCATTACTGCTGTTGTATAAGAGAAGCATCGTAGCTTTTTTTGATGCAGCCCTTGCTGCTTCTTTGATAATATTTTCATTGATATCGAAATGTGGATTGGTTTTGTTTTCATCTAGCCAACCTTTCACATCAACAAACCATGGTGAGTTTGCTTCTCTTAATGAAACAGCTGCACTGCCCTTCACATTTGTAGCTGCAGAAAATGCAAGTGGAAAATATTCAGTATTCAATGTAAGATCACTTCCATTAATTCTGAAATACGAACCTGATGCTATTTGCTTTCCTTCATTTATTTCAAATTGCTGAATGTATCCATTGGTTCCTTTGGGTTCCAAACCAATTTGCCTGTATTGATTGGCGATATATTCCATTGCCAGCTCTTCACCTTTTGTTCCGGTTTGTCTTCCTTCCAGTTTATCATCTGCCAGGAACTGAACATGCTCTTTTAAATTGTTTAACAATCTTGCGTCAGACCTGTCATCGGTTGCACGATTTCCTTTTTGAGATGAACAGGCTGAAACAAAAACTACCAGTATCAATAAAAATCTACTCATTGGTTTGGCTTATTATACAAAAATAGGTGTGTTAGATTAAGCTAATGACCAATATCATCACTAAAACCTTCGTTAATCTCCCAAACTCGTAATCTACAGCCATCGTTACAAGCTACTTTTGCCGTGAATGTCTTCCCCCAGGTTAAATATTGCTTTAGTTGGAAACCCGAATAGCGGCAAAACTTCATTGTTTAATGCTTTAACCGGCCTTAACCAAAAGGTTGGAAATTTTCCAGGTGTAACGGTAGATAAAAAGACGGGAAGTATTTCTTTAGATGAAACGACAAAGGCAGAGATCATTGATCTACCCGGAACGTATAGTCTTTATCCCAGAAGAGCAGATGAATGGGTGGCTTATAAAGTGTTGATGGGAATGGATACTGATGTGAAACCTGATGTGGTTATTCTTGTTGCTGATGCCAGTAACCTGAAAAGGAATTTATTGTTCTGCAGCCAGATGATAGATCTTAAGATTCCATTGGTGATGGCCTTAACCATGAATGATCTTGCTGCAAAAAAAGGAATCAAGGTTGATGTTGAAGGATTAGCAACTGAATTGGGTGTTCCGGTGGTGTCAGTAAATCCAAGGAAAAATAAAGGTCTGACCCAACTGAAGAAAACTTTGTCTCAACTGGTGAGGTTGAATTTAAAACCGCCAGCAAGAAGTTTAATAAACAACAAACAATTATCTCCGGCATCTATTGAAGGTGTACAGAAATTATTTCCGCAGTTAAGTGATTATGCGTCGATTCATTACCTGATCAACCATGAGAACTTTCCTTTTGATAAAGCCACGCAGGATAGTATTGAGCAGATTGAAATAGATAACAAGTTCAATCCTACTAAAACACAGGCTGAAGAGATCATGCAGCGATATACGCATATCAGGCAGATCATGCAGCAGCATGTGATAGAACCTGATCCGTTGCAGAAAAAGATATTCACCGAAAGGCTTGATAATATTTTGCTGCACAGGGTTTGGGGTTATGCTATTTTACTTTCTGTGTTGTTTCTTTTGTTTCAAAGTATATTCTGGATGGCAAGCTATCCGATGGATGCTATTGAATGGATATTCTCTGAAGCAAGTGGCTTTCTAAATAATAATCTACCAGATGCATGGTGGAGTAATTTGTTGGTGAATGGAATTGTTGCAGGCCTTGGTGGCATTTTTGTTTTTGTGCCGCAGATCATGATCTTGTTTGGACTCATCACTATTCTGGAAGATTCAGGTTATATGGCAAGAATTAGTTTTTTGACTGATCGGTTAATGCGAAAAGTTGGTTTGAACGGAAAGAGTGTGATGCCAATGATCAGTGGATTTGCCTGTGCTGTTCCTGCAATCATGAGTGCAAGGAATATTGAAAATAGAAAAGAAAGATTGCTCACGATAATGGTAACGCCATTGATGAGCTGCAGTGCAAGACTTCCAGTTTATACAATATTGATTGCTCTTGTTATTCCGGATACTTATTATTTAGGCTTTCTGAGTTTACAAGGATTGGTGATGATGGGTTTGTATTTATTAGGAACTGTAATGGCACTCATTGTTAGCTATGTGATGAAATGGTTCATCAACCTGAAAGAGAAGAGCTTTTTCATTCTTGAACTACCGGTTTATCGTGAACCAAGATGGAAAAATGTTGGTGTAACGATGATTGAGAAAGCAAAAATATTTGTGGTTGATGCAGGTAAAGTAATAATGATCATCAGTTTGTTGCTTTGGTTTCTGAGCTTCTATGGACCTTCCGGCAGAATGGATGCTGTAGAAACTAAATATGCTGCCATGCAGGCAACAGCTACAGAAGAAGAGAAAGCAGCACTTGATAAACAATTCAATTCAGAAAAGCTGGAAAATTCCTATGCTGGTATTTTAGGTAAGTCAATAGAACCTGTAATTGAACCGCTTGGTTTTGACTGGAAGATTGGTATTGCTCTCATCACTTCATTTGCGGCAAGAGAAGTATTTGTTGGAACGATGGCAACATTGTATAGCGTTGAAGAAGATGATGATTCTTCTCTGCGTGATAAAATGAGATCTGCTACCTGGAGTGATGGTAGCAAAGTCTATACACTTCCTGCTGCTTTATCACTGATGGTTTTTTATGTATTGGCCATGCAATGTATGAGTACATTAGCCGTGGTTAAAAGAGAAACCAAAAGCTGGAAATGGCCAACCATTCAATTAATATACATGACGGTATTGGCTTATGTTATGAGCTGGATCGTTTACCAGGTATTTTAAGAAACAGGAATTGAATCTCTCCTTTCAGTAAAACCCTTTACATTTTCTTTTGTGAAAACACCAGGCAAAGCATGTGTTCTTTTTTCCATCTGCATATTAACATACGTTACTCCCGGAACGCCGGTAAGATTTAAAACAGCATCTGAAAACCAGGAAACGGCACCGGCATTTCCCATTCTTTCGCCCAGGAATTCATTGTCTGGCACTGAAACATATAATGTGTCGTTGCTTTGCTTTAAAAACCGGAGCTGTACTTCAGGATATTTTTGATTTAATCCATTTACAATACGAATGGCAGTAAAAGCAGAATCCGGAACTTCAGTAAACCTCTTCCAGGTTTTGTTATCCGTATTTACATCATACACCAATAATGTATCCGGAATTTCAATGATAGAAGAATCGTCTGCAACAGGCTTATCCTGATTGTTATTGCATTTACATGCTGTAAGAAGTAGAATAGCAATGATTAGTAAATTGGAAATCTTCATATTATAAAGTTATTGCAGATAGTGTTATAATAAATCAAACTGTTTTAAGTGATGTTGTGCATGTTTATATAAAAGTTCTACTGCCAATTCATAATCAAGATCTCCGAAAACAGGATTGGTGATCTTTAAACCAGGAGTAGCTTCATATACATTGAAGAAGTCTTTTATTTCTGTTTCGAGTTTATTGATGCCTTCTTCCACTGAACCAAATCGAAGCGGTAAAGGTTCTTCCGGAAAGGCTGGTGATTTTGTATTCTCCCTGAACACTTTATCACTTCTTATGAAATCCTGGAAAGCCTGTATTTTATCAGGAGGGGTTTTCATTTCAGCTTTCAGTTTTCCATTGGCATTTTTCATCACCAGCACCATGTGTTCAACCATGTGCTGAAAGCTCATCTTGCCCCATTTTGGTTTAGTAGAAGGATCTGCATTTCTAAGTAGTGGAATGACTTTATGCTGAAGAAAATCAGCTTTGTCCTGATTCATATTATGTACTTTGTTTGTCTAAGATACAGAACTAATTCAGCTGAATAGAATTGTTGCAGTACAAGTGAGTGACACAACATAAGTCCAATAGTAGTACTAGCCCTTGCTAAATAACCATTAGCATTAAATCGTTTCAATTAACGTAATTCGTGCTATAAAAAAGTCCCGCTAAAATTCAGCAGGACCGTTGCAGTTGGTATTGGTTACGATATAATTAAGACAGCCTTTTGTTGATCTCGCTGCACAAACCTTCAAAAATATCATCTACAGAACCTTCACCAGGTATGTACACTACTTTATCAAACTTCTTATAATAATCCGCTACGGCAGATGTTTTTTTGTGATACTCTGCAATTCTTGCACGAATAACCTCTTCATTGGTATCATCACTTCTTCCACTGGTGAGGCCGCGGTTTAATAATCTTTTGATGAGTTCTTCTTCAGTAACATCAAGAGCTAATACCACTCCGATCGCTGTATTCTTAAGCTTCAAAAGATTATCCAATGCTTCTGATTGAGCTTCTGTTCTTGGAAAACCATCGAATAAAAAGCCTTTCGCTTCAGGATGATTGTCGACAGCGGAACTGATCATTCCTATCACCACTTCGTCAGGTACGAGGTGACCTTTATCCATAAAACTTTTTGCTTCGATACCCAATGGAGTTTGTTTGGCTATCTCACTTCTCAACAGATCACCTGTAGAAAGATGTTTAAAGCCATACTTTGAGATCAGTCTTTCACTTTGGGTTCCTTTTCCACTTCCGGGAGGTCCGAACAAAATAATGTTAAACATGTTACTTACTTCTTGCCTATGAGGGTCAAATATAAAGCCTCAGCATTAATAAACAACTAATTGCGGTCATATCTGAAAGGATTGTCTGTTACAGCCGTCGCAAGTTCCACAATCCATTAGCAGGAAAGCCTCGTAACTTTATCAAACATTCAGATTTATGTATAAATGGAGTTTTATAATTGTGTTTGCGCTCCTGCATGGAAGTTGTATCTCTCAAACCAGTAAACCAGTAAAAATGGATAGCACCAAAAAATCAACTAACCCCATTTATTCCAGAACCGATACTTCAAAAGTGGTTTTAACGGAAGAAGAATGGAAGAAAGCTTTACCCGAAGATGTGTATTATATAGCCCGTAAAAAGGGTACGGAAAGACCTTTTACCAGTCCGTTTGAAACATTGAAGGACAAAGGAACATTCTATTGTGCAGCTTGTGGCAATGCATTATTTAAGAGTGATGCAAAATTTGAAAGCGGATGTGGGTGGCCAAGTTTTTATGAACCAATCTCCAAAGCTTCGATCATTTATACTCCTGATAATACACATGGTATGGAAAGAACCGAAGTGCAGTGTGGCAGATGTAAAGCACATCTCGGACATGTATTTGAAGATGGCCCACCACCAACAGGATTGAGATATTGTATTAATGGAGTTGTTTTGGATTTTGAAAAAGCCAAGGAGGCAGAGAAGAAGTTTGAACAAAAGAATCCGTAAATAAGAAGTCCAGCATTGCTGGACTTTATTTTCTCGCAGACATCGCTGAAGTCGCAGAAAATATTCCGTGAATTCTGCGTTTTCCGAGAGTTATTAATTCTGCTTCACCATTTTTTCAGCATTTTCAGCCATCTGCAACTGCTCGATAAATTCATCAATCTCTCCGTTAACCACAGCATCAAGATTGTAAACCGTTAGTCCAATTCTATGATCTGTAACCCTGCCTTGCGGCCAATTATAGGTTCTGATCTTAGCACTTCGGTCACCGGTACTTACCAATGTTTTTCGATGGCGTGCAATTTCTTCTTCGTGTTTTCTCACCTGCTCTTCGTATAATTTAGTTCGAAGCATGGTCATCGCTTTTTCCCTGTTACCTAACTGGCTTCTTTCTGTTTGACAGATCACCACAGTTCCGGTTGGAATGTGAGTGAGCATTACTTTCGTTTCTACCTTGTTTACATTCTGACCACCTGCTCCACCACTTCTGGCTGTTTCCATTTTTACATCAGCAGGATTTAATTCAAAATCCACCTCTTCCGCTTCAGGCATTACTGCAACAGTGGCAGCAGAAGTATGAACCCTTCCCTGTGTTTCTGTTGCAGGAACTCTTTGTACACGGTGCACACCACTTTCAAATTTCAATGTGCCGTATACATCTTCCCCCTGTACTTCAACAACAACCTCTTTATATCCACCTGCCGTTCCTTCACTTTCGCTGACGATAGCTGTTTTCCAGCCTTTCTTTGCACAATAGCGTAGGTACATAGTAAGCAAGTCACCTACAAAGAGCGAAGCTTCATCACCACCGGTTCCTGCACGAAGTTCCAGTACTGCATTTTTATCGTCCTGTGGGTCTTTCGGAATCAATAATCTTGTCAGCTCTTTTTCCAGTATATCTTTACGTTCTTCCAAAGCCGGCAATTCCATTTTCGCCAGTTCTCTCATTTCTTCATCACTTCCATTCAAACTCTCTTTCGCAAAATTGTAATCGTCTAACACTTTTCGATATTCTTCAAAAGGCTTCACCAGTTTTTCAAGATCACGATATTCCTTACTTAGTTTGCCGAATTCCTTTTGATTATTGATGATCTCGGGATTCGTTAATGCTATACCTACCTGCTCAAACCTTGCTTTTATCGATTCAAATTGATCTAACATATTTTTCTTGTTTAGCCAGCTGAAGTAGTACTATGAATCTTCCGTTGCGTCGCACTCTTCAACTTTTAGAACAGCTCTCGCAGAAATCGCAGAAGCCGCTGAATTATTCTGCGTTTTCGGCGGATTCAGCGAGAAACGGCTGCAAATTTATGCCATTTCACTTCCGCCTCAGCCTTTAACTTTACTACATGGCTTTCCGCAAATTCCAGGCAGAAAAGATATTCGACGGCGAAAAATTTCTTGATCCTCATAATGTTCTCATCACCAAAGAAAATGGAATAGTAGAAAGCATTGTGCCTGCTGAAGAAGCCGGAAATGATATTCAGCAATTACAAGGAATTATTTCACCAGGGTTCATCAATTGCCACTGTCACCTGGAATTAAGCCATATGAAAGGCCGTATTCCTGAAAAAACAGGATTGGTAGATTTTGTCTGGAAAGTTGTTACCGAAAGGCATCACCCTGAAAAAGAAATATTACAAGCCATTTCAGATGCTGAAGATGAAATGCTGCAGAATGGAATTGTGGCCGTAGGAGACATTTGCAACAATGTACTCACCATTCGGCAGAAGCAAAAACAGCGAATAGCTTATTACAATTTTGTAGAAGCAAGTGGCTGGCTACCCTCTGTTGCTGATATCCGTTTTGAAAGAGCAAGCCAATTATTCCAAAACTTCAAACTCCAAACTCCAGACTCCACACTGTCCATCGTACCTCATGCACCTTATTCCGTTTCAAACGAACTCTGGCAATTCATTCAACTTTATTTTGAGAACAAAGTAGTTTCCATTCACAACCAGGAGACAGCTTTCGAAGATGAATTTTTCCTGGAAGGAACCGGAGATTTCAATCGAATGTATGAGATGATGAAGATCGATAATACGCATCATCGGCCAACAAGAAGATCCAGTCTTCAATCATATTTTAAAAAATTATCATCAGCAAAAAGCATTCTTCTCGTCCATAACACCTTTACGAAAGAAGCAGACATCCAATACATCAGAAATCTGACATCAGACGTCCAACATCAGACATTCTTCTGCCTCTGCATTAATGCCAATCAATATATAGAAGATGCTGTTCCGCCAATAGAACTTTTAAAAAATAACAATTGCAACATCGTTCTGGGAACAGATAGCCTGGCTAGTAACTGGAGTTTAAGTATTGCAGATGAGATAAAAACAATCAGGAAAAATTTTCCATCCATTCGCTTAGAAGAGATATTGCAATGGGCAACATTTAATGGAGCAAAAGCCCTGGATATGCAACAAAGCTTTGGAAATTTTGAAAAACGAAAAAAGCCGGGAGTTGTTTTTTTCGATGAAAACCTTAGTTTTATTGAACGACTGCTTTAACAATGAAACAAATTTTTTTACTTGCGCTTGCTGCTGCTTGTACTTATCTCGGCTACAAAACCATTTCAATTTATCTGTCGTTGAATAATGGTAAGATCGGCTTTCGTTTTTTTGAACCACAGGATTGGATGCTGTACACTTTGCTCATTATTTGCTTTGGACTTGCATGGCATGCAATAATGGGTTTGTTTCCCAAGAAGAAGTCAGCTTAACACTTCTTGCAACACTTTCCAGCTTCTCATTTCACCAAAGTCTTGTACATGAAAAGCAATGTAAGCCTGGTAGGCTTCTAGTAATTGTCTTCTTGTTGACCTGCTGAGTTTTATTTTTTCAAGATCAGAATAAAATGAAATAGCATTTATTTCTGAAGTAATTCTTGCTAATTCTCCTTCAAGAATCTGGGAGTGCAAAGGAGCTTCTGCAACAAATTGTCCATCAGCAAGATCAATAACAGGTGTTTCTTTTGAGTATTCACCTTGTATCTGGAAACCAAGTTCAGTTCCAAGATGAAGTGTAAAGTACAAAGGCAGATTAGCGGTTAATGCATCATTTCCTTTATCTAATTGTTTCAATGAATCTTCTATGAGTGAAAATAATTCTGGATTTGCTTCAGGTTGTTTAAGTGTATGCTGTAATAGTTCTATCATATACATTGCTACAGCATTCTTCACCACATCAAAAAAGAGTGAAGTATAAATATGATCCCATTGAAAATCTTTAATGAATTGTAGATTCTTGAATTCATTATGATAGACCTCCATTTCTAAAATCGCAGCAGGCTGAAAAAAACTGATCTTATTTTGTCCTTTTTTACTGCTTTGCCTTACCCCTTTTACAATATAACTCTGCACACCAAAAAGTTCTGTGTACACAGAAGCGATAACGCTTGTTTCTCCATACTTCAACGTACGAAGTACAATGCCTTTTGTTTTGAATACCTGGCTCAAGGTTCAAAGATAAACACTAACCGCAGAGGCAGGAAGAATGAGAGATTTCGCAAAGCAAATTTGGATGATTAAGTTTAGAAGATTCTAAGCGACGCCTCTGCTACTTTGTGTCGCTGCGGTTGGTCCATCTAAATCGCTTTCACTAAAACCGGAAGCAAACACCAGCAAAACAATGTTATTAGCACAGCAGAAATAATATTCATAATGAAACCGGTAATAGTCATGTGTTTTAATTTCAATCTTCCACTGGCAAATACAATGGCATTTGGTGGAGTACCCATTGGTAACATTCCTGCACAACTTGCTCCTAGAGTCATGGCGACACCGATCTGCAACGGATCAATTTGTAATGCCTCAGCCATTCCTGCAACAACCGGTGCAAAAACAATAACCTGTGCAACATTACTCATCACTTCACTGATGAAGATGGAAACGATGGTGATGATAAAAACCAACATGATGCCTCCTGTGGCAAAACCTGCAATCCAACTTCCAAGGCTTTGAATCAATCCTGCTTTTTCAAGTTGTGTGGCAAGACTGATACCTCCTCCAAACAATAATAAAATTCCCCAGGCCATTTTAGAAGTGTCTGACCATTCCAGCAATGGTTTACTTTCTCTTTTGCCTGAAGGCAGCATAAATAAAAGCACAGCACCAAAAACTGCGATCATATTATCATCCAGCCTGAAAAATGATTGACCGTTGTTGATAATATCTCTTGTGATCCATAACAAAGCAGTGGTAACAAATACAAGCAATACTCTTGATTCAGCTGTTGACAGAGGACCCATATTGCTTAACTCCAAAGCAATATGTTCTTTAGCAGCTGCATCTGCTTTGATCTTTGTGGGATACAGCAGTTTGGTCATTACAAAATAGAGTGTAAAAAGAAGGATCAGAGATATTGGCAAACATAATTTCATCCAGTCTGCAAATTCAAAAGTGTATCCGTTATGTTTTTCGAGAAATGCTACATAAGCAACATTCGGTGGTGTACCGATAATCGTCGCTATTCCACCAAAATTGCTTGCATAGGCAATAGCCAGCAAAAGACAAACAGCAAGATTATTCAGATTTCCTTTTGTTTCACTGTTATCCTCCATCACCTTTATCACACTCATAGCAATCGGATACATCATCATGGTTGTTGCTGTATTGCTCAGCCACATACTCATGAACCCTGTGGCTAAAATAAAACCGAGTACAATCCTATCACCACTGGTTCCTGTAGTTTTTACAATCGAAAGTGCAATACGTTTATGAAGGTTCCATTTTTCAATGGCAAGTCCGATCATAAATCCGCCAAGGAATAAAAAGATAACAGGATTTGCATAAGGTGCAGCTACTTCATCAATCCTGGAAATACCTAATAAAGGGAATAATATCAGTGGTAACAAAGCCACAACCGGCATTGGCAAAGCTTCTGAGACCCACCAGGTGATCATCAATGCAGCAACAGCTAAAACCTGTGAGGAAGAACTATTCAGATGAAATGGATTCAGCCAAATCAATAACGCAAATATTATTATACCGGAGACTATTCCGATCAGTCTTGCAACGCCTTTCTGCATAGTGGAGGTTGTGCTGATGAAGATAAAGACTTTTGGGAAGGAAGAAAGAGAGAGTAACGCAGAGTTTTTATTTGTCTTCTTTACTTAGATGTTCGATTTGAGATGAAAACAGTCTTTGTTTCGAAAACTCAAACGCAAAGTTCGCAGAGGGATTTTCACAAGTGAAAATGAAATGAACTAAATTATTCTTTGCGATTTCTGAGTTTTCGCTGTGAGCTTTGCGTTTCTTCACTGCCGTTACGGCATAGTTTTTATGGCAGGTTAATAATAAAAACCATGTTATGGAAAAACTTAAAGATCTAAGGGCTTTACTCATCCACGAAGTAATGGATGTTTATTCTGCAGAAGAGCAGATCATAGAAGCCCTGCCAATGATGATTGAAACAGCAAGCAATGCAAAGTTGAAAGCATCGCTTAAAGATCATCTCAAAGTAACCCGAACTCAAAAGCAAAGGCTAGATAAAGTACAGCAATTATTGAAAGTTTCTGAAGAACAAAAAGGCAAGGGAAAGAAAGGTGGCCTCTTTGGTTTATTTGGAGGCGGACAAAAATGTAAAGGAATGCAAGGCATTATTGCTGAGGGGAATTCTATTATGAAAGAAGATATCGATCCTGAAGTGTTAGATGCAGCCATAATTGCTTCTTGCCAGAAAGTAGAGCATTACGAGATCTGTGCTTACGGAACTTTAAAAGCCTATGCAAAAGAATTAGGTTTAACGCAAGTTGTAAAACTGTTGGATGAAACATTGGCTGAAGAATATGAAGCTGATGTGTTGTTGACAGAATTAGCTGTATTTGGTGGATTAAATCAAAAAGCTGAAATATCAGGACCATCAACCAGTCGTGCAGAAAGCAGAGGTGCTTCTTCAAGAACTTCATCTCCAACATCAAGTTCAAGAAGTGCATCAACACCGTCAAGGAGTGGTTCAACAGCAAAGAAGAGCAGTTCTTCTGCAGCGAAGAAAACATCATCTTCAAAAACTAGCTCATCAAGAAAAACAGCAACTTCAAAAAGATAAAAATAAAAAAGCTGTCACAGATTTATGTGACAGCTTTTTCTTTTATCTAAAAATATTTACCCCTCAAACGTACTATAGAAATACGGTGTCTTTGCTTCAAACTCGGCAGCACAGGTATCAACCATTTTAAACACTCTTGTTATTCCAAGTGCTTTTCGTTTTTCGTATATCTGGTCTTCTGTACAATCTCCGTGTAATATTCTGCAGATCTGTTCATCGCTAAAGCCATTCTTCTTTGCTTCTTTCAGCAAATCTTCCGGCAGCGAATCAAAGCTATGTTTTGCTAATTCCTTTTCTATCGTACATATCTTTTGAATCTGGTAAATGAACCAGCGATCAATTCCTGTAGCCTGTACAATTGTCTTTACAGTTACACCAGCCATCAAAGCATCTTTTATCCTGAATATCCTATCCCATTTTGGTGTTTTAATGTACTCCACTAATTCATCACTCTTCATCAAGCTTTTACCATAATATCCAAGACCAACAGCTTCATTCTCTAAACTCTGACAAGCTTTTTGAATGGCTTCAGTAAAACTTCTGCCGATTGCCATCACTTCACCAACACTTTTCATCTGCAATCCAAGTGTATCGTTCGATCCTTTGAATTTATCGAAATTCCATCTTGGTACTTTCACTATTACATAATCCAATGCAGGTTCAAAATATGCTGATGTGGTTTGAGTGATCTGGTTCTTCAATTCATCCAACGAATATCCAATAGCAAGTTTCGCAGCAATTTTCGCAATCGGATAACCGGTAGCTTTCGATGCCAGAGCAGATGAACGACTTACTCTCGGATTGATCTCAACTGCAATCAACTCTTCTGTCTGTGGATCCTGTGCAAACTGAACGTTACATCCACCGGCAAAATTTCCAAGGCTACGCATCATCAGCATAGCCTTGTTTCGCATATCCTGGAAAGAAGAATCGCTCAATGTCATAGCAGGAGCAACGGTGATGGAATCTCCTGTATGAATTCCCATGGGATCAAGGTTTTCAACTGTACAAATGATCACCACATTATCCTTCTGATCTCTCAATAACTCCAGTTCATATTCTTTCCAACCAAGTACCGCTTTTTCAACAAGCACTTCATGTATCGGTGAGGCCGTTAATCCTCTTTGCAAAGCTTCATCCAATTCGTCTTTGTTGTGTACAAAACCTCCACCAGTTCCACCAAGGGTAAACGATGGACGAATTACTAACGGGTAACCAATTTCCTGTGCAAATTCTTTTCCTTCCAGGAAACTATTTGCTACCTTACTTGGTGCTACTTTCACACCGATCTTAAACATCAGCTGACGAAACTTTTCCCTGTCTTCTGCAGTATCAATTGCTGCAACATCAACACCAATTAAACGGCAATTGTATTTCTCCCAGATACCCAATTCATCCACTTCTTTACAAAGGTTCAAAGCTGTTTGTCCACCCATTGTTGGCAGTACAGCATCAATTTTATTTTCCTGTAGTATCTGTTCAATGCTTTCAACAGTTAATGGAAGTAAGTAAACTCTATCAGCCATCATCGGATCGGTCATGATGGTAGCAGGATTGGAATTTATCAGTATCACTTCAATACCTTCTTCTCTCAAACTTCTTGCAGCCTGTGAACCGGAATAATCGAATTCACAAGCCTGACCGATAACAATTGGTCCTGAACCGATAATGAGAACTGATTTTATGGAATTGTCTTTAGGCATGATAGGTTTTTATGAGATCAGCTGATGAATTACTATTGATCTTCTGTTGCGTCGCACTCTTCAGGTTTCTGTTCCGTCTTCAACAAAAAAACAAATTGTGCAAATGTAAGATTGGACAGCAAATCATCAGCAGTTATTTTAGTAAAAGATTTTAAGTTATTAGCCAGACTTTTGCTAAACAACATTGTCGAATGCACATGCGATACTTTTTAATTTCTTTTTTCTCATTTTTTGTTTTTGAGTTTGCATCAGCTCAATATCCAAAAGGCTATTTCAGAAATCCTTTAGGAATTCCGATGCAATTAGCTGCCAACTTTGGTGAGGTTCGTACAGATCATTTTCACATGGGCTTTGATCTTAGAACAAATCAAAGAGAAAATCTTCCGGTATATGCTGCTGCTGAAGGTTACATCAGCAAAGTTGTAATTGAACCGGGAGGTTATGGAAGAGGCATTTACATTACTCATCCTAATGGATATGTAACGCTCTATGCTCATTTGAATGATTTTTTTCCGGCCTTACACCAGTTCGTAAAAACAAAACAATACAAAGAAGAAAAATGGGAGCAGGAAATTGAGTTTACGAAAAACCAGTTTCCGGTGAGTAAAGGACAGTTTATTGCTTATAGTGGAAATACAGGAGCTTCTCAAGGTCCACATCTACATTTCGAGATCAGGGATTCGAAAACGGGAAATAATATCAATCCTTTGTTGTTTGGCTTTGCTATTAAAGACAATATTTCTCCGTTACTGTACAAAGTGTTTTTGTACGATAGGAATTACAGCACTTATTCCATTAGTCCGACAGAAATAAAAATAAAAGGATCAAAAGGGAAATATGTTACGACAGATACATTGATTAAGACAGGTTCAGGTAAGATTAGTTTTGGAATAAGTGCAGAAGATCTTGGAAACACTTCTACTTTCAGATATGGCATTTATAATGCAGAAGTTTGGATAGATAGCGTTTTGCAATCATCATTCAAGCTAGATGAGTTGAATTATGATGACAGTAAGTATATGAATGCCTCTATTGATTACAAAAAGCGTTATTCAGATGGAAGTCTGATTCAGCATCTTTCAAAATTACCAGGCAACAAGTTGAGTATTTACGAAGGTTTGAACGATGGAATTATCAATTTGACAGATACATTACCACACCAGGTAACGATTAAATTGAAAGATGCAACAGGGAATGAATCGGTACTTGATTTTAAGATGGCCTGGAAACCTGAATTATATGATCAACCATATTTCACCCAACAAACAGAGAAGTTGGTTCCTAATCAGGAGAATAATTTCTTTAGAGATAACATACAGGTAAAATTTCCGGCTACCTCTATTTATGATACTATTCCTTTTTTCCATTCCGAAGCAAATACCGGACATAATGATTTGCCAATACATCAATTGCATTATCAGTATGTTCCATTACACGAGCCCTATACTGTATCTGTGAAGCCTGAGAGTGAACCGGATCCCTCAAAAACTATCTGGAGACTAGTTTCAGGAAATAATAGTTATTCTCAAAATGCAATTTTTGAAAATGGAAAATTTACTGGCAGGTTTGATAAGTTTGGAATGTTGTTTTTAGAAAAAGATACACTTTCCCCTATTGTAACTCCTATTGGCTGGAAGAATAATGCTGTGTTTGCTAAAAATGGTTCTATCAATGTTTCTGTAAAAGATGATAGAAGCTATGTATCAGATTTCAGAGCAGAACTGGATGGTAAATGGTTGATGTTTTCACGAAGAGGGAATACATTCACTTACAAGTTTGATGACAAAACCAGTCTTGGTAATCATGAATTAAAGATCATAGTGGAGGATATTGCCGGAAATCAATCAACAGCGGTTTATAATTTTGAACTAAAAGAGAAGATTGTTGTTCCTAAGAAAAAGAAGACGACAAAGAAAAAAGTAAAGAAGAAACGTTAATGGCAACACATTTAAAAGAGGGAGATAAAGCCCCGGCATTTTCTGCTAAAGATCAGAACGGAAGTAAAGTTTCATTGGCTGATTACAAAGGGCAGAAAGTGGTTTTGTATTTTTATCCTGAGGATGATACACCAACCTGTACCATTCAGGCTTGTAATTTAAGAGATAATTATTCACTATTAAAGAGAGAAGGGTTTGTAGTATTGGGTGTTAGTCCTGATGATGAAGCCAAACACAAAAAGTTTGAAGAAAAATTTTCTTTACCCTATACTTTATTAGCCGATCCAAAAAAATCCATCATTGAAAAATATGGTGTATGGGGGCCAAAGGTCTTATATGGTCGTCATTATGATGGATTACACCGGACCACTTTTCTAATTGATGAAAAAGGAATAATCAGGAAAATATTTTTAAAGCCGACCAATAAAAAACATGCTGAGCAGATTGTAAAAGCATGGAAGGAATTGAAATAGAAGACTATTTGTTGCAATAATTTCTTCAGTATAAGAGTGCGACGCAAGGAACGATGCAAAGAATTGCTAAAGCTGGCAACATAAAAATTCTCTGGCAGGATTCTCGTTTTTATGAATATATGATTGTACGAATTAAAGAAAATTCATGGCTGGCAAAACTTGCTGCAAAAAAGTTAAGATCACCAAAAATGGCTATGGTGTTTGGCAAAACCATACACTTACACAATACATCCCGGGAAGAATTTTTAAGAAATGAAAAATGGGTTTGTCATGAACTGGCTCATGTAAAGCAATATGCAAAATATGGTTGCCTACAATTCCTGTTTATGTATATGCTGGAAAGTATTAAAAATGGTTACCGAAACAACAAGTTTGAATTGGAAGCAAGAAGTAAAGAAAGAGATGCTTCTATATTATTGGATTTCGCTATTAGCTAAATGATCCATTCTATTTCTCCAAAACTGAATTTCTCCCAATTGCAATTTTCTACCAATAGATCTCCGTTTTCTGAAACACCTTTTATGGTGCAGGTAAATTCTTTATCACCTTTACGAAGCTTTGCCACTTTATCTTTTTTGAACAGATGCTTATTGTATAATTCAAATGCTCCTGCGGAACCTTCACTTAGATATTGATGATAGTGCTTGTCCATATAGCTACACAAACTTTTTCCCAGTTCAGTGGCATCATATGTTTTTCCCGTGATTTGTTTTAAAGAAACGGGATTAGGTAGATTATCAAATTCAGTTTGGTTGATGTTAATGCCGATTCCTACAAGAGACCACATCCAGGTATTTCCTCTTATTATATTCTCAATTAAAATACCACCTGCCTTTCTGTCACGCCAATAAATATCGTTCGGCCATTTAATACTTGTTTCGTCACCTGCATATTCGCTAAAAAAGTCGTAACAAGCATTAGCAGCAAGTGCAGTTAATATAAAAGGATAAGCAAGATTAAAAGCATCGGCGTTCAATACTGTTGTTTGCAGGATATTCATTCCATTGAAAGCTTTCCATTGCTTACCACGTTGCCCCTTTCCAGCTGTTTGAGATAACGTAAACCAGGTACTGCCATGTTTTGCCAACCCATTGTGTATCTGTGCCATGGCATAGTTGTTGGTGCTATCAACCTCTACCAGTTGTATGAATGGATTGCCAATAATTTGCGACGTAGAATGGGATGACAAAAGATTCCTATTTTTGGCGAAGATACTAGTCGTAAAATATAAAAGGCAGCTACTATGTACAACTGCCGGAGTACGAACAAATTCATCACTTAAAATCTGAATAATTATTGGCACCCTTATCTGTTTTAAAGTCCCGCAAAAAGAGCAGTGAAACCAGGCTGACGAGGAATTCAAGGATTTTCAAAACCATTATAAAGGCAATTCAGGATAAGAAAGGCGAAAACATTGTTTCGCTTGATCTTAGAAAAATACCGGAAGCTGTAGCAGATTTTTTTGTTATCTGCGAAGCTACCAGTAGTACACAGATACGAGCTATTGCCGAAAGTGTGCAAGACCAGGTTAAACAACAATGTGGCGAAGCACCATACAAGCATGAAGGTTATCAGCAATTACAATGGGTGTTGATAGACTATGTTAATGTAGTGGTACACATTATGCAGCCCGAAAACCGTAAGTTCTATAAACTCGAAGAAATGTGGAGTGATTCAGTGCTCACTGAACATTCTGATCATTAATAATAATAACTGAGCACAACCTTTAACCAATTTGAATAGATGGCACAGGATAATAAAAATATGAGGCCGGGTTTACAAGACAGACCAGGTGGAGATGAAAAAGGTCAAAAGAAAGGACCTCGATTTAGCATTTACTGGATATATGCATTGATCGCTGTTGTGCTTATTGCGGCCAGTTATTGGGGTAAAATGGGTCCAGATACTTTAAGAATTACCGAGCAGGAGTTTCAGACACTTGCCAGAGAAGGTGATGTTCAAATGATCCATGAAGTAAGCAATAAAGATATTGTTCGTGTTTTCATTAAACCGGAAGCACTTAACAAACCATGGTATGCTACAAAACTGAAAACTACCCAGGCAAAAGAGAATGCAAAAAAGGCTGCTGCAGAAAAGAAACCTGTATTCGATTTCCAGGTTACTTCATTTGAAAAGTTTGAAGAGAGGTTAGTTGATCTTAAGAAAACAGAGAATGTTACTGTTGTAACAGACACTGTAAAAGATCCTGATTGGTTAGGACCGTTGGCAAACACATTCGTTACTTTATTATTGATAGTTGGTCTTTGGATTTTATTAATGAGAAAGATGGGAAGCCCTGGTGGTGGTGGTGGTCCTGGTGGAATTTTCAATATTGGTAAATCAAAGGCACAGTTATTTGAAAAAGGAACTAAAGTAAACATCACCTTTACCGATGTAGCCGGATTAGATGAAGCGAAAGTTGAAGTGATGGAGATTGTTGACTTTCTTAAGAATCCAAAAAAATATACAGCACTCGGCGGAAAAATTCCAAAAGGTGCATTGCTTGTTGGTCCTCCGGGAACCGGTAAAACTTTGCTTGCAAAGGCAATGGCCGGTGAAGCTCAGGTTCCATTTTTCTCTATGAGTGGTTCTGATTTTGTTGAATTATTTGTTGGTGTTGGAGCCAGCCGTGTGAGAGATTTATTTAAACAGGCAAGAGAAAAAGCACCATGTATCATATTTATAGATGAGATTGATGCAATAGGTAGAGCAAGAGGTAGAAATGCTGTAATGAGTAACGATGAAAGAGAGAATACTTTGAACCAGTTACTTGTTGAAATGGATGGCTTTAGTGGTGAAAGCGGAATTATTATTCTCGCTGCAACCAACAGGCCTGATGTATTAGATACTGCACTTTTACGTCCTGGTCGTTTTGATAGACAAATAACTATTGATCGTCCTGATGTAAAAGGAAGGGAAGATATTTTCAAAGTTCATCTTCTTCCGATTAAAGTTTCCGAGACACTCAATGTATTTAAGCTAGCAGAACAAACTCCTGGCTTTGCAGGTGCAGATATTGCAAATGTTTGTAATGAAGCTGCTCTTATCGCTGCAAGAAAAGGAAAAGATGCCGTGGATATGAGTGACTTCCAGGATGCTATTGACAGAGTAATCGGTGGTCTGGAGAAAAAGAATAAGATCATCTTACCGGAAGAAAAAGAAGTGATCGCTTATCACGAAGCTGGTCATGCTATCTGTGGATGGTATTTAGAACATGCTTATCCGTTACTAAAAGTTACTATTGTTCCAAGAGGTACTGCAGCATTGGGATATGCACAATACACTCCTAAAGAACAATATCTATATACTACCGAACAGTTGATGGACCAGGTTTGTATGACGCTTGGTGGAAGAGCCGCAGAAGAAATTTTCTTCGGCAAAATTTCTACCGGTGCAAGTAACGATCTTCAACAGATAACCAAGATCGCTTATTCAATGATTACTGTTTACGGTATGAATGAGAAGATTGGTAATGTGAGTTATTATGATCCTTCACAGGAAAACCAATTCACAAAACCATTTAGTGAAGAAACAGGAAAGCTGATAGATGAGGAAGTAAGAAAATTGATTGAAGTAGCTTATGTTAGAACAAAAGCACTTTTAACTGAGAAGAAAGCTGCAGTTGAATTGCTGGCTAAGCAATTACTGGAAAAAGAAGTTTTACATCAAAGTGATGTAGAAGAGTTGATCGGTAAAAGGCCTTTTGAAGATAAGAAACCTCATGTAGATAACGGACTTCCCGATGTTTCAGCACCACCCGAAAAAACCATAGTTGAATGATTGGATGAAGTGAAGTAATTTCGCAACGTGTCATCAGCTAAACATAATATACTAAAAAAAATACGACAGGCACTGGCAACACCGGTGCCTGCTCCTTTTCCATACACCGAGAATTCAGAAAATTTTTACCATCCTTCTCAACAGGAGTTAGAAGTAGAATTCGCTGAAAATTTTACGAAACTGCTGGGTAAGTTTTCATTTTGTGCAGATCATAAAGAACTGGCAGAACAACTAAATGCCTTAGCAAAAGCAAGAGAATGGAAGAATATTTTTTGCAGAGAGGCATCTATCAAACATAATCTTCACACAAATGGCTTCTCAAATTTTGATGCGGCAAATGTAAATGACTGTGATGCTTCTATCACAGATTGTGAAGTGCTGGTAGCCAGAACCGGAAGTCTTTTAATGAGTACGGGGCAAAAAAGTGGAAGAACAACAAGTGTATATGCACCAGTTCATATTTGTATTGCTTATACTGATCAGCTGGTGTACGATATAAAAGATGGGTTAGCGTTGATGCGAAAAAAATATAAAGAAAATTTCCCTTCACTAATTACATTGGCTACAGGTCCAAGCCGTACAGCCGACATTGAGAAAACACTGGTAGTAGGTATTCATGGACCCAAAGAAGTGTTTTGTTTTCTTGTTGAAAGACCAGGCTCATAAGCCGATTTATTTATCTTTATTACATGAGTGTTGCCCCTGGCAAAAAAATATACTTTCTTTCAGATTTTCATTTAGGTGCACCTGATGCAGTAAATTCACTTGTTCGTGAAAAAAAGATCGTTGCATTTTTAGATTCCATCAAACATAATGCTCATGAAATATTCTTACTGGGAGACATGTTTGACTTCTGGTATGAATATAAAAAAGTGGTTCCGAAAGGTCATGTAAGATTGTTGGGTAAACTGGCAGAGATTTCTGATTTGGGTATACCGATGCATTTTTTCGTTGGCAATCACGATATGTGGATGAAGAATTATTTTATTGAAGAGTTGAATATGCAGGTGTATCATGAACCCAAGGAATTCAACTATAACAATAAGCGATTTTATATAGCACATGGTGATGGACTAGGTCCTGGAGATCATGGCTACAAAGCGTTAAAGAAGATTTTTCGAAATCCTGTTTGTCAATTTCTTTTTGGTTTACTGCATCCAACTGTTGGGATTTCTGTTGCAAATTATTTCAGCAGAAAAAGCAGGGTTAAAACCGGTAATACCGATGAGATATTTTTAGGAGAAGATAAAGAGTGGTTAATGATCTACTCAAAAGAAATGCTTGCAAAAGAACATTTTGATTATTTTGTTTTCGGCCACCGGCATTATCCAATAGATTATAAACTAAACAATAACAGTCGATATATTAATCTGGGAGATTGGATACGTAACTTCACTTATGCAGAATTTGATGGGAACGATCTGCAGTTAAAAAAATGGGAAGACTGATCATTTTAGTATCACTATTAGTATGTTGTATTTGTGTTAATGCACAGGATACTGTCTTCATGGCAAAACCGCAAAAATCATTTGCAGGAAGTTATACTGATTTTACCATTGATGAAGTTGGGAATATATATCTCGTCATAAACGAATCTCAACTTAAAAAGATTGATAGAAACGGAGATTCAGTTGCTGTTTTTAATGATATCCGGAAATATGGAAATATTCATTCAGTAGATGTAACCAATCCATTAAAAATCTTGGTTTATTATAAAACCACTTCTACAATTGTTATTCTCGATCGTTTATTAAGTGTGAGGCAGGTAATTGATCTGCGCAAATCAAATATACAAGGCGTTACATCTATCAGGCTTAGTTACGATAACAACATCTGGGTGTTTGATGAGCTAGAAAGCAGGATCAAAAAAATTGATGACAATGGAAAACTGATCTTTCAATCAGCAGACCTGCGAACTGTATTTTCATCTGCACCATCGTTTCAATCTGTATTCGATAGCAATAACTCGCTTTACCTATACGATCCCAAACTAGGATGGTTTACGTTTGATTATTATGGCGCATTCAAAAAGAAGCAGGCATTCTTAAACTGGAATGATGTACAAGTTTTGAATAATAGTTTAATAGGAAGAGATCGGCATCAAATCTTTACTGCAAAAGTAACAGACTTCGATTTTAAAGCAGTAAAATTACCTGCATCAATAAATACTGCTATAAAAATTTTACACTCTTCCAAACAAGCGTACATATTATTCCCTGACAGGTTAGAAATCTTCGATGCTTTGTAAATTGCAACATGAATGATTTTCTCGAATATAAAATTCTCGATAACACGGTTCGTAGTTATGCTTATGTGCTAGGCATTATTATTCTTGCATTATTCATTAAAAGATTTGTATCTAAATATTTAACTACACTTCTATTTAAACTGATAGTTAAGGCAGGAAGGAAATTTAATAAAGAAGCTTTTTGTAATCTTTTGATTGAACCACTTGAAGTTTTTCTACTGGTATTGGTTGTTATAATTTCTTTCGATAAACTCAATTATCCTGCACAATGGGAATTAACCATTTATAAGCTAAAACTTTCTGATCTTAT
This sequence comes from Bacteroidota bacterium, assembly GCA_023386555.1. Taxonomy (GTDB): domain Bacteria; phylum Bacteroidota; class Bacteroidia; order Chitinophagales; family Chitinophagaceae; genus JAEZDC01. The sequence continues at coordinate 105,633 of JAEWJK010000012.1, forward strand.
TGAAGCCCTCGCTACAGCAACAATGGTTGTGGTGTTTATATTGCTTTGTCTTCGCATTATTGATTTTATTGCAACTGTACTAGAAGAGAAAGTAAACCTTTCTAAAAGTCAGACGGATAACCAGCTTGTTGTTTTCTTTAAAGATTTCTTCAAAGTACTCCTTGTAATTATAGGTGGATTGCTTTTTATACGATTTGTTTTTAATAAAGATATTGGCAACCTCCTTACCGGTCTAAGCATAGTAGGAGCTGCTATTGCCCTGGCAACTAGAGAAAGCCTGGAAAATCTTATCGCATCGTTTATCATCTTTTTTGATAAACCATTTGTAACAGGTGATACGGTTAAAGTACACAACTTCACTGGTACAATAGAAAAGATCGGACTAAGAAGTACAAGAATAAGAACATTGGATAAAACTTATATTTCTGTTCCCAACAAACAAATGGTCGATAGTATTGTAGATAACATCAGCCTGAGAACTCAACGCAAAGTTGAAATGCGATTGGAGTTAAAGCTTTCGGTTAATACAAACGATTTAAAGAATTTCATTGAATCAGTTAAAAAGATTCTGAAAAATACATCTATTAAAAAAAGCAGTGTACACTTTACTGAAACCGGTAAAAATGCAAATGTTATTAGCATTGAATATTTTACCGGGATGGAACTAAGTGATGATCAGTTTAACTCGCTTAAAGAGGAAATTAACTTTGAAATAATGAAAGTTATAGAGCAATCCGGAATTGACTTTGCCACCTTAAATATTGATCCGATTTTTTTGAATAAAACTTCTGCACCATCTCAGGGCTAAATTAAATTAGGGAAGCTGTACGAAGAAAGTAGTGCCTTTCCCCTGTTTGCTTTCAAACCAGATAGAACCGTTATGAGCATCAATGATCTGCTTACAAATAGAGAGGCCTAAACCATAAGGTAATTCTCCAGCAGTTCCTTTTCGTTTTGCTTCAGTGAACATATCAAAAACCTTCGACTGAATTTCTTCCGGAATACCAATTCCTTTGTCTTTAACAGCAATGATATTTTTATTGCCATCGTTGGCATAGCATATTCTTATCTCTTCACCTTTCGGGCTAAACTTTATAGCGTTGGTGATAAGGTTGTTAATTACCCTCTTAATTTTTTCAGGGTTTACCAGTAGAAAATGATCTTTTGCAGGAAGATCTGCGATAATGGCCTGATTTTTTTCCGAAGCTTTTAACTGCAGTAATTCAACCGTATTTTTTACAAGTTGATTAATGTTAATGAATTCTTTTTCCTGTTCTTTACGTTTTGATTGATCAGCAGCCTCAAGTATTTCAGCGATCAACTCCAATGAATTATTACACGATGTTTTAATAAAACCAATCATTTCTGCTCTTGAGGTTTTATCATCTTCATTTAATACAAGGTCAGACAACATAGATATTGTAGCTACAGGTCCTCTCAGGTCATGTGCAACGGCTCTTAGTATTCTGTCCTGTTGTTTATTTTTTTCTTCTAGGGAAGATAAAGCCTCTTCAAGCTGAAGTTTCTGATCATTTACCTGCTTATTTAATGATTGTAGCAGGGACACATTTTTTTTAGACCGTTTAAGATTTCTAAAAACAAAAGCAATAAAAAGTAAAGCAAGAGCTGCCGTAAGAATGAAAATCCAGAGATAAACGTTTTTAAGTTCATTGTCTTTTTGAAGTGCCTGGATCTCGTATTGGTTTTCTATTAGCTTAATTTGCTGGCTTAGGTCTGTGGATTTTAATTGAAGAGATTCTCTTTCTAATGTATCTCGTAAGGCCGTAAAATTTTTTAGATGTTCATATGCCTGGGCGGTATTTTGTTTATGATTATGGAACTTCCACATTAGCCTATTCCAATCCATTTCTGCCCTGAGATTCTTTGCATTTCTTAGACTTGTATTAAGTTGAGATAAGATTAAATAACTGCTATCCAATAATCCTCCATCAAAGTAAATATCTGCAAGCTTTACCTGACTAAATTGGGCATCGAAATTATCATAACCTTTTTGGCTATTGATACTGATGCTTAATTTAAGCAAATCCTTTGCAAGGGTTAAATCACCGTTGCTTTTATGAATGTCTGCAATATTACCATATACAACACCAAGAGCAACATCATTCAAATATTGCCGGTCAGAAAATTTTGCTCTGTTATCTTTAATAAACTGAATTGCTTTGGTGTAATAATGCAAAGCACTATCATTGTTCCCTGCCTTAAAATAACTCAGACCTACATTGTTTAATACTTGCTGTAACCTAAAATACTTTTCAAAATTGAGATAACAATGTTTGGTCTCCTGGAAAGTTCTCTCAAATCTTTGAGCCGCTTCACTAAAACGACCTTGCCTGTAAAGTATTAGCGCAAGCCTAAAGTTATATTCCCCTAAAGTGCAGGAGTCTAAATTGGTTTTTCCTATAAGCCTGGCTTTATAGTAATACTCGTAAGCTTTGTTATAATCTTTTTGGTTGAATAAAACATCTCCTTTAGTATAAGCAGCAAGTGCTTGTTCTGTTTTGTATTTTTCTGCATCCAAACCTGCAACAAGAGCAAAAAGGCTATCTGCAAAAATTTCAGCCTTGTTATATTGACGTAATTGATTATTGTATATATCAGCCTTATATGCTAATACTCTTGCTTGCTCCCTTATAGTTAACCTTTCTCCGGCAATAGCAGAATCAATAAAATATATTTGGTTAATTCGATCGTCGCTGGCTTTTTGTGCAGCAGCTTTTTCCAATAATCTCTCAATATGTTTAATACCTGAATCTGTTTGACTTGCATCAGTAGTGCAGGATGAAAAGGCAAATATCAACACCAGGCTATAGGTGAAAAATGCTGCTTTATAAAAATAGGTTCGTCTCTCTTTCATACAGGGTGGCCAGCGTAAATATAAATACAATCTTATTAAGAGTTACTTAAGTCACCTCCATTTTTCAGTTACTATCTTAAGATCTGGATATTGTAAGAAATGAGATTTTGGTTTTATGGAATAATGCTGATGTTGTGATTGGAATAGCAGTATAATACAGAGGCTTACTTCGCTCAGAGATATTACTAATCGTATTAGTTGATAGGTGAAGTTTGGAACAGAATTAGCAATTGCCGGTTAGCCTGTTGCTTGTAAAGTATGAAGACTTAATACCAGATCTCCAGAACGATAATCAGGATCTATTTTATTGTATAAATTCCAGAGATCTTCCTTCACTTTGTCGGAAGGAACATGCCCATCTATATATAGTATATTGTTTAATTCCCTTACATGCAACTTCAACACTCCTGATGATTCTGCAGTCAAGATCAACTCATGATATTTCTGATGGGTGGTTTGTATTTCCATATTGCTGACTATTGCTGCTGATAGAACATTAATTATGCCAGCTGTTTTTCTTTATATTTAAATGTTACGATTGTAATTGGCTCTACAATATTTTTATTTAATCACCGAATTGCAGCAGCTATATAGCAACCATTAAAAGAATTTTATAAAACGCTACTTCAGCCAAATCAGGTGCTTATAAAAAAGCGACAGATTTTGCTATCTGGCATGGCATAAATATAGAGGCAACACCACAAAACAATAGATCTATGAAGAAACTCATGATGGTGTTGCCTCTTGCAATAGTGCTGGCATATTGCAGTGGCCCAAATAACACACAAACTACAACAGACACGGATATAGATGCAACATCTACATCAGCCAGCACAACAACTACAACAGATGTGGCTACAACTTCAACCGATGTTAGCGATGAAACAACTACTGCAAGTTCAATTACTGGAACCACTATCATTACCGACAACACATCAACACAAGGCACTATTTCATCAACAGAAACCGCAACAATAACAATGGATCCAAACGATCCTATGTACCAACATTGGCAAAGAACCAATGGTCAACATTGGACGTATGATTTAAATTATCCGGGGTATGATCGTCCGGCAGCAGGTACTTATAATAGTGCTATTAATGGTAGCTGGCAATTGGTAATGACTCCTGAATTAGTAACCGCATGGAGACAAGACAACAGCCGTTCTCTTTGGATGAATCAAAGTAACACCTACTTATCAGCATCTGAATCATTCAACACCCAAACAGGTGTTAATGCAAGTGCAGGTGTAAATGGAACAACGAGTGTGAACGGTTCGGCAAATGGTATAAGCCCTGTTTATAATGATGCAGCTATGCCTGGTAATGCAACAAGTAGCACCACCGGAACTACGAATACACAAGGTTCGGTGCAGGTGAACGGCTCTACAAATGCAGCCACACTTTCATCAGGGACTAATGCTGGTACACATGGGCTGAATAATAGTGCTTCAGGTAATGCTACAGTGGTAAATCAAATGAACGGAGGAACTGCTAACAGCTCTGCAAATACAACGGTTAGTGCAAATGCAAACACAACTCTGAGTACAACTGGAGTTACTAGTTCAACAAATGGTACATTAGGCACTACTGAAACTACAGGTGTTGATGCAGGAGTAAATGGTTCTGTAAATACAACAACAAGCGTGAACAGTACAACTAGTGTAATGGATATAAACAGCATTAATTATAATGCTGCTAATGGTAATATGTATCAATTACCAAAATTCAACTTGTTCTTAGATAATGGAAGCTTTACTGGTTATACAGGTTGCAATGGCATAAGCGGAAGAGTTGAAGTAACAGGCACAGGGTTAAGGTTTTTAAATACAAATACATCAACAGCGATTGATTGTATGGGAGGCTTTGATGAAGCTCCTTTGCTTGATATGCTAAAACGTGTAGATTCTTATGCATACGTTGGTGATGAACTGCATTTAATGCAAGGCAGCCAGGTATTGCTAAAATTTAAAAAAGGCGATAGTGATACAAGCTTGAGGTAACAACAGCAGCGTTTGTTGGTTATAAAAAGATTCCGCTAAAACAGTGGAATCTTTTTATTTTGAACACATTAACTTATTGAAAACTGACCATGAGCAGTATTCACATCACTTTCGCATGACATTGGTTATAAAAAATTTATTTAAAAGATTCGTTATTTGTTGAGTCAAATTCCGCAGTTCATTCAATGGCAAAACAACTTCTGTACATATTGATAATATTCCTGGTGCTAGGCTTTCAGGATAAGCCAACAGTTGTTACCAAATGGGTGATCACCAGTGGATGCTCTCTTAAAGTGAATGGCAGCACGAACGTAAACAATTTCAGTTGTGTTATTGAAAATTATAACAGGCCAGATACCATAACTACAGTCAGCAGCAATAATCAACCTGTGAAGCTGAGCGGTAACATTCAATTAGACGTACAAAATTTTGATTGCCATAACCTGATAATGACAGCTGATTTGCGAAAAACATTGAAACATAAAGATCATCCTAAGATGATGATTTTCTTTGTGAATATGAATCAATATCCTGAGCCTGGTAAATGGGGAATCAAAGGATCTGTGCTGATTGTATTAGCAGGTGTTTCCAAACATTTTGATGTTGATTACAAACTTATTTCTGCTGAAAAAGGAATGATTAACCTGGAAGGCTCACGTAAAGTAAATTTCTCCGACTTCAATTTAACTCCGCCAAGAAAGTTAGGCGGAATGATCAAGACCAATAATGAACTCAGTGTTGTCTTCAACCTGAAGATGAAAGTGCTTCCTAAGGATTGATCTTAGCGAATATAATTCCTGCTACTAACGACTGAAATAATCCGTAGAAAAACCAACTGGCAACTGTAATAATGGTAATGTCAAGTGAGCTGAAGGTGATCCACATTACCGGTAAAAGAGCTACCATAGCATATAAAGCTCCAAACTCAAATCCTCTTAATAAGAAGTGATGACCTTTAAATAATCCTTTAAACCTTTCCCAAAAACCGGAAAGGGCAAATGCTATAATAAAAGCATGAGAGTAAAACAAAAGATCTCTGCTTCCATCTGAGTTAAAAAGCGGATTATTATATTCTACAAAAAGGTCAGGGAAAAAATTGATTGCGGCATAAAGTCCACCATAACTAAGAATGAACAGGATGATTCCCACAATCAAACCGGAGGTAAGTACTTTTTTCATTTTGCTTAAAAATTAAAGATACTGCCTGTGAAGTATTTAAAAACTGATTGTGAGCAGCTATTAAAGATTCTTTTTAGTTGAAGAAATTTAGCATCACAAGCATGTGACCTTTATACACATAATCATTGCGGGTATTGAATTTCAGCCTCTGCACGGATTAATATTTATTGGAACACTTTGTGTGTTTAACAAAACAGGAACTTAAAGCCATATTCATGAAACTTTATTCGCCGGTTCAAAAGCCGATCAGCTCACCTGAACAAGATAGTAAGGATGATCCTGCTCCATACAACTGGATACTCATTCTGTTCATAGTGATTGGCTACATTGTTTTGTCGCTAATAAATTAAGCTGTTCATCTTTATTATAGAATGGAATGAAAGTCTATTTATTAGAATTTGTTTTGATTTTAAATTCATTTGCCAATTTGCACACTTATTGATCTTACTATTGTATGAATAGTGAGTTATTGAATAAAGGAAGGTTGGAGTATATCAACTTAAATAAAAAATTTCTACAATTAGTAGAAGATGGAACATCGTGGGTTGAATTGCAACCCCTGATCGAAGAAATGAAGTCTTTAGCTGTTTATTTACAACATATTCCCAGCGATACTGAAGAAGTAACTCTTTCTTCTCCAACTAATAATGTCCGACAATCTGCAAATCCGCAGGATCAAATTTCTCACTCCAAGGTGAAGCCGAGGCATTAGAATCGCTACTCTTGTTTTAGATAACAAGTCACTAACATCATTTTTTTGATGACCGGCAATAGGTTTCCAAGGTGATAAGCTGTTCTTTGTCCTCAACCAGCAATACTATCATAATTCACCTTATATTGTAATATGGTCAGATTAACACAGTTATTACTTTTTTTCTTTTTTCCTTTCTTATGCTTAGCCCAGAATTATGCTGATGTGATCATTAAAAACGGAAAGATCATAGACGGTACCGGTAATTCGTGGTTTTATGGAGATATCGCAGTTAAGGAGGGCAAAATATTAAGCATAGGAAAATTAAGTGGTTGGCGGGCAGGAAAGATAATAGATGCAACAGGCCTGATAGTCGCTCCAGGGTTTATTGATGTGCACACTCATATAGAAGACGATGAAGTAAGGAATCCTTTTGCCACCAATTTTATTTATGATGGCGTAACAACAGTAATTACCGGAAACTGTGGTGCTTCTAATATTGATATAAAAAGATACTTCAAGTTTTTAGATAGCTTAAGGCTTTCAATAAATGTTGCTTCACTTATTGGTCATAATGATGTTCGTAAAGAAGTAATGGGTAGAAGCAGTAGAACACCAACAGAGTCAGAATTAAGAAGAATGGAATTCATTGTTGAACAAGGAATGAAAGATGGTGCTTTAGGTTTTTCCACTGGTCTTATTTATATACCTGGTACTTATTCTAAAACGGAAGAGATAATCAGGTTGGCAAAAGTTGCATCAAAATATAATGGTGTATATGCAAGTCACATGAGAGATGAAGGTGATAGTGTTGTACAGGCTATAGAAGAAGCTTTACGAATTGGCAAAGAAGCAAAAATACCTGTAGAAATATCTCATTTCAAGTTAAGTGGTCAAAATAACTGGGGTAAGAGTAACATTACGTTACCGATGATAATCAAAGCAAGAGAAGAAGGATTGGATGTAACGATAGATCAATACCCATATACAGCCAGCAGCACCGGTTTAAGTACTTTATTACCCGATGATATTTTAGCTGATGGTCAGGATTCGATTGTAGCAAGATTGGCAAGGAAGGAGATCAGGCAAAAAGCAATAAATCACATGCTGCAAAGACTAAAAAAGCGAAAGCTTAAACATTTTAGTTATGCTGTTGTTGCATATCATCGTGCAGATACTACATTAAACGGTAAAAGCATAGAAGAGATCAACCGTTTAAAAGGAAGGAAACATAAAGCTAAAAAGGAAGCCGAAACCATTTTAGAACTAATAGAAAAAGGCGGAGCCAGCATGGTGCTTCATGGTATGAGTGAAAACGATGTAAAATATATAATGAAGTATCCGTTTAACATGTTTGCAAGCGATGCAAGCATCAGGGTATGGCAGCAGGGAAGTCCACATCCACGAGGTTATGGAACCAATGCACGTGTTTTAGGAAAATATGTAAGAGAAGAAAAGATTATTACGTTGGAAGAAGCCATCAGGAGAATGACGTCATTGCCTGCTCAGAAGTTCAGGCTAAAAGATCGTGGCTTATTAAAAGAAGGATTTGCGGCCGATATTGTGATTTTCGATGAAAAAAGGGTGGCTGATCTCTCAACGTTTGAAAAACCACATCAATATTCTACCGGATTCAAATATGTATTAGTTAATGGATCAATAACCTTAGATACAGGTAAACATAACGGTAGCAGAAATGGTACAATCTTACTTCGTTAAATGAGATGTAAGAGTTAAATTTGAAATCTAAAAAACCACCCAATTGCCAGGTAAACCAAAACTTCTTTTAATTGAAGACTCTGAGATATTGAGTTATACCTTAACGGAGATGCTCACCCAAGCTTTTGAAGTTACCGCAACTAACAGTGCCAAAAAAGCACTTACCAACATAAGCAGAATTCAGCCGGATATTGTTTTATTGGATATTATGGTAGAAGGTTCCATCAATGGATTGATGTTATTAGAGAAGATGAAATCTATGGATGAGTTAGCTAATATACCTGTGGTAATGATGAGTTCTATTGATGAAGAAAATAAAATTACCAAAGCATTAGAGTTTGGTGCAACGGACTATATAGTTAAGCCTTTCAACTTCATTCATCTTTTTCTTAAGCTGAAGAATCTTGTTTCATTGAAATCCAAAACAGTTTTAGATACGCAGGAAAAACTGTTGATGAAAACTGATACTACACTCAGCTCTATGCACATGGATTTCAAGAAGAAATTTGAGCAGATAACCGATAACCTGATTTCTACTAATGATTTTTCTATTAAAGAAATAGCTCAGAATCTTTCAATGAGTGTTTCTACTGTTGAACGTTGGAGCAAAAAAATATACGGTCTTACACCAAAAGAATATATTATCGATAGAAAATTATTGCAGGCAGAGATAATGTTGCGTCAAAATTCTGGCAATGTAAAAACAATTTCTTATCGCTTAGGGTTCAATTCTGTGGCATATTTCTGTAAACTATTTAAGAAGAAATTCGGCTTTACACCAGGTCAACTTGCCAATAAAAAATTCGCCGTTGAGGCGATATAATAATCTTTTCTCTTCTATGGATGTTATTGATTTGAAAACTATTGTTTGTAAAAGAAAACAAGGTTTACTTGTTTCAGAACTGGGAAATGAGCTAGTAATGATGGATATTGACCAGGGAAATTATATTGGCTTAAATGAAACAGGTAGAGCTATTTGGGAATTACTTGAAGAACCAATTTCTGTTGAGCAATTAGTAGAAAAATTGATTTGTAGCTATGAAATCGATATTGATCAATGCACCGGCGATACGCTTGAATATTTGAATAAAATGAATGAACAGCAATTGCTCTCAATTTCTAACTAATCCTTTTCAAGAACTGGAACTGATCTATTGCAATATACATTCTTGCAATTAGAATTTTTGTTTCACCCACTTAATTGTTGTAGTTACCAGTGATCTGAAGAAAGTGAATAAATCATAATAACAAAGAGCTATTCAATCGAATAGCTCTTTGTTATTGTAAAATCTATTTAATCTATCATAGTTTCAAGAGTTTTATCACCTTCTTTTCTTTTCCTTGAATAGCCTCAAGATAGTAGGTGCCATTTGCAAAGTTCTCACCGAATTTAAAAATTGATCCGACACCAATAGTTTCTTTTTGAATAGTTCGGCCATAAGCATCCATCATTCTAAGCGATATATTGTTTGATCTATCCGAACTTTGCACTTGTATAACAAAGTAATTAGAAGTTGGATTAGGGCTAACCTTAACATCGAAGTTTTCTTCTATAGCTATTGGTGCCTTTGCTGCCGTTCCACATAATTGATTACAACTTCCTAATACGTCTCCATGTTGTAAATGCGCTGCTACTGCATTAATACTTACTTCCAAGGTATGGGCATTAGCAGGATTGCCTGGTGGAATATGGCAGATGTAAACTTTCTTGTCATCTTTCTTACCATTCTTGCCAACAACTCTTACATCTTTAACACAGATATTAATTGACGCAACACTATTGCAACCAAATTTATTTTTAGCTGTTACTACGAAAACATAATTGCCAGCTGTTGCAGGTGTAAACGTTGGGCTTGCTGCTGTAGTGCTACTTAATCCAGTACCAATCCATGAATAAGTATATGGAGCTCCAGTTGAAGGTGCATTTACTTGTAACGTTGTTGATTGAGCTCCATAGCCAATGTACAGGTTGGTAGCATTGCCTCCAGTAAATGTATTATTGGTAGGCATTGATGTTATACTAATGCCAGGAACTTCTCCAATCACATTTACGGTTGTTGTACATGTTGAACTGAGGCCATTGTTATCGATAACAGTAAATACTACAGCATTGGCTCCAATATCATTACATCCAAATAATGTTTTGCTCAATGTCATAGAAGCAATACCTGCTGCAGCAATACTTCCATCGTTTATTTGCGATGTAGAAAGAGTTGCCTGGCCATTCACTAAAAATAGTTCAACAGGTTTACATTTTGCAACAGGAGGCTCGTCGGCTACGTTTACTGTTATAGTTTGAGTTGCTGTATTGAAATTACCGGAAGCATCTGTAACAGTCCAGGTTACTATGGTTGTTCCTACTGGGAATTGAGCAGGAGCATTATTTGTAACAACCGCACCAGGTGCATTATCACCAAATACAGGAGTTCCTAATGTAACAGTTGCATGAGTTTGAGACACACCAACCGTTGTAGTAATATTTGCAGGAGGAGTAATTGTTGGTAATTCATTATCAACTACAATTACAGTTTGAGTTGCATTCGCAGAATTGCCAGCAGCATCTGTTGCAGTCCATGTAACAATAGTTGTCCCGATATTATAAGAAGCAGGAGCATTGTTGGATGCAACAGCACCAACATTATCTGAAACAGTTGCATTTCCTAATGCAACATTTATTGCAACAGCCTCACCTGGATTGGTATTTACTGTAATATTTCCAGGAGCAGTGATGGTTGGTAATTGATCATCTTTTACAATCACTTTCTGTGTTGCAGTAACCATATTGCCAGCAGCATCTGTTGCAGTCCAGGTAACTAAAGTAGTTCCAATAGGATATTGAGTGAGGGCATTATTGGTAATGACAGCACCAACATTATCAATTGCTGTTGCAGTACCTAAGCTAACAGGTGAAGCATAGGAAACTCCAGTATTTGCACTAACAGTTACGTCTGCAGGAACAGAAATGGTTGGAGGCTGGTTATCTATCACCGTTATAAGTTGGGTTACACTTGCTGAATTTCCAAATGCATCTGAAATTGTCCAGGTTACAGTTGTTGTACCTAGTGTAAATTGGGCTGGTGCATTATTAGTGATCGTAATACCAGAAATATTAACAGATAAATTTGGAGTACCCAGATTAACACCTGATGCGTAAGATTGATCTGTGTCTGTATCAACTAATACATCCGCTGGTGCAGTAATTGTTGGCAATGATGTTTCTATTACAGTAACAATTTGTGTAGCTGTAGCTGTATTACCTGCAACGTCTGTAGCAGTCCAGGTTACTGTAGTATTGCCAATTGGAAATTGAAGCGGTGCATTATTAGTAACGGTAACACCGGCTACATTGTCATTAGCAATTGCAGTTCCTAAAATTACACCGGTTGCTGTGGTTTGTCCGGCAAACAAAGTTACACTTACATTGGCAGGTGCTGTGATAGATGGAGCTTCATTATCAACAACAGTTACGGTTTGTATACCTGTAACGATTTTAATTCCATCATTAGCAATCCATGTTACTTCTGTAATACCAACAGGAAATTCTGTAGGTGCATCATTGGTAACAGTAATGTTGGTTGTAGGGCCGTTGAATGTCGGAGAACCCAGATTTACTCCGGTAGCAAAATCTTTTGTTGCATCTGTATTTACCACCACATTCGCCGGTCCAGTCATAGTTTGCACTACAGAAAGTGTGGTCCCTACTAAAACATTTGCTTCTGTTAATGTATTTCCGTTGGCAACAAGTGCATAGTTATAATTGCCCTGGCACAAACCTGTTGTAATAGCCTGGTTGTAAACTTTCCAATTCTTACTTGAATAACCTTTATCAATCCCGGTTTGTGTATTAAAGAAATTGATGAGGCCTAATTTATAGCTCAAGCCTGTTTCAGTAGTTGATAATGAATATATTGGCTGATATTGAATATCATTTGCATTCCTCAGGTAGAATGTAACTGAAGCACCTTTCTTAACGATCTTAAATCCATACCATTGGTTTGCAGAAAGACTGCCTAAAACAATATTCCCTGCTTGTGAGGAATAAGCTAAAAGTTGACCTTTTTGATATGAAAAAGCAAAGGGCATTGAAGTATATGATGTTAATGCTTGATTGATTGAGGCAAGCCCGAAATAAACTTCAGTGTTGTTTTTAAAGCTAAGTTCCATCTCGGCTATAATAATTCCGTTATCAGCGAAAGCATCATTAGTTATTACTGAATTATCCCAGCCTGAATTATTAAAATTAGTACCGGAAAGTAATGCATCATTTTGGGTAAATGCACCATTTCTTCTGGTAAAACGAGTTGAATTAAATTGTGTTCCAGTGAAGCTTTCCTGGAAAACTTTAGAAACCAATTCAAAATTATTTGCAGGATTTGAAGTGACAGTTGCAGATCCATCACAAACATTCCAAACCGAGCTATTGTTGCCCTGTGCCGTTAAGGTAATAGAACCACTTACCGGAACATTAATACTTGCTATTGCATAACAACCTTTTGCATCGTATACTCTGTATGTGTACAAACCTGCAGCTAATCCTGTTGTTGAAGGGTTACAATCAACTATCCATCCATTTGTATTAAAACCCCCACTTGTGCCAAACATTAATACACCAGCTTTGAATTCAGTTGTTGAGCCAGTATATGGCAAAGTGTAAATGAGATTATATGATCCGCTTCCGGCATTTCTCAAATAATAACGAACCAAAGATTTTGTCTTTTCAATCTTCAGATCGTACCAGGTGTTAGAAGATATTAGTGAACCGATTAGATAATTATTACTTCCGGAACGGGCATACAGTTGAGAGCCATTGATATAATAACCTATCTGAACCTGTGCAGGGTCAATTAAATTAGCGTTACTTGTAAATCCAAAATAGGTATTTGAATTTGCATCAAAAGAAAAAGAACCGGTTAGGCTTAATTTTCCAGCATCTGTAAATGAAAGATGTGTTGCAATACTATTTTCCCATATTGATGAAGAAGTGCTATTGGAACGGATACTTCCTGAGTTCTGTATAAAGTCTCCATTTAATACTTTGAGAACAGCATTATTGATAACTGAACCAGAAAAATCCGGGGCAAGTACATAACTATAAGGAGATAGTCCACCAATAGCCGTAAGACTAACTTCTCCGGTAGATGTATTTGCAATTGAACCACTAATCAAACTGGCATTCAGTGATACACTGTTATTCCCATTTGAACCTACATTGAAAACAGAAGTTGCGGTACATCCGTTAGCATCGGTAATGGTATAAGTATAAGTTCCAGGTGCAAGCTGAGTAACTTTCGGTGTAGATTGAATATTCCATCCTTTGGTATTATACCCTGCAGATGAAGAATAAAAGCTTGCAAAGTTTAAAGCAGCAGCTTTAAATTCAATATTGGTGGTTGGATAAGTGGTTGTATAAAGTAAATTATATGATCCTGTGTTGTAAGGTCGGCTATAAAACTTCACTAATGAGCCGACTTTTTCAATTTTAAAATCATACCATGTGTCGGGATTAATAGTTCCTACGGGGTGTAATCCTGCAATTTTATTATAGGCGTATAATAAAGATCCATTAGATACTCTAAACCCGGCTAACATTTTTGAGTAGTCGTTGATTACTCCTGTAGAGGTAAACCCAAAAATAACTTCTGCATTGGCATCAAACTTAAAACTTGCATCCATTACCAGGTAGCCACCATCACTGAAACTTTGTTTTGTAGCGATTGAGTTATCCCAGCTATTTAAAGTATTGTAATTAGTGCCTTGTCTCAGATCTGTGCCCTGTGAAAAATTACCATTTCTTAACTCAAAGATGTTTGTATTAATGCTACCACCCTGGAAAACGTGAGCAAAGCCATAAGAATAAGGTTCGGTACCTCCGGTTGGGGTAAGATTAATTCCACCATCTGAGGCAGCACCACAGCTTGCAGCACTTACAGTTCCATTTAATTGAAGGCTATTTGCACCTCCACCACCACCAATGGTAACATTGGCAGTAGCAAAACAACCTAAGGCATCGAAAACGGTATAGGTATAGGTGCCTGGACACAAATCTGTTGTTGGCGGATTGCCACCTACTCTCCAGTTTGTAGTACTAAATCCTCCGTATGAAGAAAAACTATTGCGATAAAGCGCCGCCAGTTTATAGTTTGGGTTCGAAAATGTTGCCGGCTTCGTAGAAATGAGCGTATAAGCAGAAACACCTGTATTGCGTATATAATAATTTACGGTATTACCAAGCTTTTCGATTTTAAAGTCATACCAGGTACTACTGGAATATGTTGAAACAGGGGAGGAACTTCCCTCGTGAAAAATAAAAAGAGTACCGTTACTAAAAAAGAAAGAATAAGCAAACTGATTTCTGTTGGAAATAGAGTCATCATTTAAGCTAAGCCCAAAGTAAGTGTAAGCATTATAATCAATAAAAAAGCTGGCCTCAAGTACCAGTTTTCCATTATCTGGAAATGCTTGTTTGGTTGCAATGCTGTTTGCATAACTCGAATTGATAGCAGCATTTGCCTGTGCAGTTAAACGGCCTGGTGTAATAATTGAAAAATTACCCTGGTAGGTATCAAATAAAGCAGCATCAATATTAGCTGTATTAAAAGAATGGTCAAAGGCGTTGAAAGAATAAGGTGCGGTTCCACCAGAAGGAGTTAACAAAACGCTGCCATTACATGCATTATCGCAGCTGGCATTTATCGGTGTGGCAAGTAAGCTAACATTACAAGTTACTTGTGATATACCTTTTATCGAAATCAATAACAGGTAAAAAATAATTACTAATCCCCTTATTCTCATATACAGGTTTTATAAACATTGCAAAAATGTCTATATTATACACTGGAATATGTAATACAATCGTCAAAAGATAAAATGAACTATGCATAAAGCATAACGAGTTTATATGGAAAAAGTACTATCAATTTTATGTTCTTTATACCATTTTCCTTGATGATAAGGTTGTTGGTGCTGTATTATTGTTATACTGGCTACTTCGTTTTCGTCTTCTGGCTCGAATTAAAAGATATAATCCATAAGCTATAGCTACACCGATCATAAATGATTGGTAATAGTTTATTGGTGCATTATTCTTAACTGGAACATGGTTCGCTCCATCGTGTGCAAGACAGTTTAAAGTATTTGCTACCCCAATTAGAAGAAAGCCCACCTTTTTATAGAGCATTATTTTGCTCGTAAGCGCTGATTTGGCATTCATCACTAATGTTTTAGAGTTTTTCTATAGGCTTAAGCAACTTTCCTAAGTTTGTTCACACTTCTTCTTCTTGAGTAACCGTAATACTTCATCATGCGTTTACGTTGCCTGACCTGAATAATTAAATAGCCGAAATAGATCACTATCAAAATGGCGATAAATACTAAATATTGAGTCATTGTTTATGGTTTTAATTGTTATTGTTTGTGTATTAAATTAAGTCAACTTACACCGCCTTTTTTTGCTTTTTTGGTGGTGTTTCCAGAATATATAAAGTCCATACCCTATTGCAAATGCAAGCATGATCCACTGGTATGTATCCAATGGAACATCGTTTTCCGGCGGAGGTTCAAAACCTCCAGGTCCACTATCATCATCAAATGGGTCATCATCAAACGGGTCTTGTGCAAGTACCTGCATAACAAATGCAAGGCACATAAAGGCCAGTAAGAAAATTTTGATCTTATATTTCTGGAAGAATAATCGCATTTACAAATAGCCTGGGGATTATATCTTACCCATGAAGCGGTTTACTTCTTTTTTTCTTTTTACATACAGCACAACATATAATGCATAAACTCCAGCAAGGGCAATCATCATAAGTTTGTAGCTAGATGTTTGAGTTGCATAATCTTGATCTATTACTACGGCAGCGGATATTTTTTGTGCACTTGCTTCTGTAGCAAAAAAGATGAAAGCTGCAGCTGTTAATACCATTGTTTTAATTGTTGTTTTCATGATCCTGGCTTTAATGGTTATAGTTTATTGAAGTTTTTACGTTTCATTCTTATTAGTAGAAACAGAAAATACAAGGCTCCGATTGCAAGCATTAAACACAAATAGCCCGTTACGGGCACTTCGATTTCCCTGCCATTATGATTGGCAAAAACCCTCGATAAAGACAATACAATAGCCATCAGCATTGTCGCTGTTATTTTTTTTGCCATAGTTTGATTTTCGGATGGATTATTACTGAGAGACTGCCTTTAAATAATAACAAAAAGAGTAAGGAAGTTTTGTTATTACATAGCGGCTCATAACAGTTGCTTTATTTCAAGAACAAAATTCCTCAAACTTTTCCTTAAGTAGTATAATAAAATCATCACAAAATACAACAAATGCCTCTTTTTGTTTTTAGCAAGCATAAATGTTATGATTATTGCGGTGACTTTTTATACCCTTTAATAAAGCACTGGAAAAAGAACATTAAATCTGCTGAAAATAATTATGTTGGTGTGCTTATTATGTTATAGTACTTGAGGATTACTGGCGACGGGTTTTTCCTCGTAGGATTACGAGATAAGTAACTTAACAAAAAACGGTGCAGTTTGCACCGTTTAAACTTTATAAGTTATTACTACTGTTTAATAAACTTTTCCAGATAAACTTTTCCATCACGGCTTGTTATTGATAAAAAGTATATGCCTTGTGCAAGTTTTGATACATCAAGGTTCTTTATACCATTGCCACCACTTAAAGACTGCTGTAATACAGTTTTGCCTTCCATATTTCTTACAACTGCAATTGCTCCACCCATCAGATCATTATTACTAGATATAATAGATAAATTATCTTTTGCAGGGTTTGGATAAAGTGTAAATGGTGATTTGCTAAATGATCCGTTCAATTTAACTATAGCGCTAAACTTGCTGGCACTAGCTTCTATGCTCTTTATTCTATAATAAACAGTGTTATTGGTTGTTCTGGTATCTAAATAATTATAATCAACTGATGCTGTACTATTACCTTTTGATACAACTTCTCCTATTGCCATAAAATCACGGCCATTTTCACTTCGCTCAACAATATATTTGATTACATCCTGTTCAAATGCTAATCTCCAGGAAACATCTACACCCTGTTCTTTTTTTATTGCGGTTATATTTAAGAAAGAGAGCGGCATAACACTGCTCAGAGATCTAAACACTAACTTAAAACGATTGCCACCTTGTGATGCAGAACTTGATGTAATCTCAAAATCATAAAAAGGTGTTGTTCTCACATTAGTCTGAGTACCCAGAAACATATCTAACAAAATAATCTCTGCAGCCTCTGTAAAATTCGCAAATTCAGTAAAGGTTAGTTTGCAACTACCCTGTGATGAACTAACAATTCGTAACCCAACGGTATCGTTTGTGAAATTTATAGGTCTAGTTTGTATCGCAAGGCTTCTCGTTCCTTTTAAACCTGCAATAAAATTACCACCGTTGAACGTAGATGCATCCCATACCGGACTTTCAGCAGTAGTAACTGTCGGATCGTTGGAAAACCTAATGATAATATTATCGATGAAGGCATTATTTGCCTTAAAAAAGTTAACTCTTATTCTACTATTTTTATTCAAACTGGAGGTTCTGAATAGTCCAGCTTGTGGCTGCCCGGTTTTCTGATTCTCTCTGAAGGTAACTGTAGCATCTCCGGCACCGGTTTTTTCTACAAAGAATGCCTGCCCTGAAGCAATAAGGTCACCATTATAATCATCCGGGTCGCTTCCTGAATGATACCCTCCGGTAACATCACCAAGACTATAAGTAAGATAGGTAGTAATATTTCCATCAGGCCCGTTAGGATCAAATGTCCAATATTTAGGAGGTATTACTGAGTTGTTCTGTCCTTGAAAAATGGTAAAGTCGAGTTCACAGGCATAAGGATTACCCAATAAGGTATAACCCATAGGGATTGGAGCGGTAGTACTCGTACTACCTGAAACGGTAACATTTAGCGAATCACCGCTAACTGGACCTGACACATTCAGTATAGCTTCTGAAGGTGAAGGAGGTGTATTCGTTTGTAAATAAGTAGAGCAATTGGCATCATTCAAACCTCGAGGCCCTCTAAACAAAACCCTGTAGCCTTTACCTCTTTCAACTGCAGTATTTGAATTTAGTATTTCTACCCAGCGTGTTGGCAAATACTGATCATAAGAATACATAGTTACCGCATTGTAAATGGTGGCATCCATTCCATTATTGTTATATTTGTCATTTACACCTCCATTACCTGTACCAGCAGCACATGGGGTACCACCAGTTCCTGGAGCAGTAATAAAAATATCATCTTGCCATGCTTCTCTTACAGTTTGTCCGGCAACTGGGCTTGCAATAAAGATATAGCGTCTGCTGTTTTTATCTTTTACATATCGTTCTACTACTACATTTCCGTTGAAGGTAAAGTTGGTTGGCGTAATTTGCAATATTCTACCACTGCCTGCTGCGTCAGAGGCAATCGTTAAATTACCTCCTGCATTTACTGAACCTTTTAGTGGAGTAAGATTTCCCCTTACTTTTAGTGTATTACCAACAGTTACAGCTACTGCTATGTCAGCAGGATTTCCGATCCTACCCAATGTAAGATCATTAACATAATTGGTAAAAGGACCTGTTTGATCAAAATAAATGGTTACCGAGCCAGGATAAGGATGTAACAGCGTAAGATTGGCAAGCTTATCTCCTTTCAGGCAATTAGTAGAATCCATGCTAACTGATCCTGCAATAATAAGGACCTTACTAGGTGCCATACCTAATTTCCCAGACGTGATAGTAAGGCTTCCCGATATTTCCTGGTCCGTAGCAAGGTTTAAAATAACACCACCGTTTAATGTGAGATTTTTAATAGGTTGTCCTCCGAATAATGGATTGGATGCAACAAGGTTAATGGTTCCGTTAACATTAAAAACCACAGAGCCATCAAATACATCAAGAGAACCAGATGAAACGGTTATGTTCGTTGTTTCAATCGTAAATGTGTATATATCGGTCTCTATAGAGCCACTGCTTAATGTTAACGCAGTTTGCACAGTAATATCGCTGGTAAGAACAGAAACACCGGAAGCTGTATAGAGGAATGCAGCGTACGTACCGCCAATAACGTCTGGCCCCGAACCATAATATTCAACTGTTCCACCCCAGGTGATACCTGAAGGAAGTGCTGAAGAAGAACGTGCAGTTCGTATAGTTCCTTCATTCCCTGTTCCGGAAGAAAAACCGGAAAGCTGGTTACTACCCATGTTAAGGATTACTCCTGAAGCCACGGTTAAGGTATTGGTTACCACAATAGCTCCGGCAGCGGTTTTGGTTCCACTGTTTGTAAAACTTGCATTATAGTATGATGTTCCAGGAATTGACTGAGCGGTTCCTGCAAAGTTTACGGTACTGGTTTGTGGAGTAAATGTTATTGCTACTGCCACAGGAGTAGCATTCGTTAAGTTTAATACACTAGAACCTCCCTGTAAAGTACCTCCGGCTCCTGTGAATTGACCGGAAAAGGTATGGTTTAAGCCTGTGCCTAAATTGATAGTCCCCGCTGTAAATACAAGGCCTGTAGCGGTTACATTACCTGTTAAAGTAGCCACATTTCCGCTTTTATTTAAAACAACATTTCCTGTAGTAGTAAATCCGGCAATGCTTTGTGTGGTTCCTCCGGTGATAGTAATTTGAGAACTTCCGGCATTAAAAAATGTGCCTGCATTCGTGAAGTTACCACCAAGACTAAGTGCATTATTTCCAGTGGCAAGTGTAACACCTGAAGCTATTGTAAGATTACCACCAACAGTCAATGTACCTAATGCAGTTTTAGTATTAGCATTTGAAAGTGAAAGATTATTATAAGTGGCTGCTGTAATATTTTGAGCAGTTCCATTATAGTTTACAGTTGATGTAGATGGAGTAAAAGTTCCGGTAATTACTAAAGGTGTTCCTGAAGCAGGCAGATTGATTGTGTGGGTACTGCCATTGAGTGTAGTTGAAGCTCCTATGGTAAGAATTGAATTAACCGTAATGGTACCGGATAAAGTTTTAGTTCCGCCTGTAGATGTTTGTAAGTTGAAAAAAGTTGCAGCGCCAACTGATTGACTACCACTACCATTAAAATTAACAGTGCCGGAGTTGTGATTGAAAGTTCCTGAATTAGTGAAATCTCCTGCAATAAAGATTGTACTTGTAGCAGCATTTAATGTTCCTGTGGAAACAGTAAGATTATTGACTGTAACATTTCCTGCTCCGAAAGTCAATGTACCTGTTCCGGATTTAGTTAAGTTATTACCGCCAGTTACCGTACCTGCATAACTAAGTGTTTGACTGGCTGCAATATTAATTGTACCACCAGATGAACCGATAGCTATATCACGACTGGTATTCATTGTAAAGCCTGTAGTTACAGCAAGTGTTCCACCATTTAAAGTAAGATCTGCTGCAGTATTACCAAGATGACCGTCTGCCGCCACGCTTAATGTGCCTGCATTAATGTTTGTTCCTCCTGAATAAGAGTTTGAGGCATTTGACAATACCATTGTGCCAGCTCCTTCTTTGGTTATTGATCCTGTAGTGCTTATTAAACCACTTATGGTTAAATCTGTAGCACCAGAGCCGTCAGCTACAGTAAAAATTCTGGAAGATGCATCGGTTAATGCAATAGGACAGGAAATGGTTGCTCCAGCTGTTCCGGTTGTTGCATCATTTACTGTAACATTTCCCCCAAGAGTAAATACTCCTGTACCAGAAATAGTAGAGCCTATTGTAGCACCACCAGATAAAGTTGTACTGGTTGGGGAGTTTAATGAAAATCCACCGTTTGCAAGCGTAACACCTGCCGCTACAATTAATGCTGCACTTACTTCAGTATTTCCGGTGAGTGTTTTTGTGTTGCTTCCTAAAAATGTAAGATCGTTTACAGTAGCAGGCATACCGGATGTGGCTTGAGCAGCACCATTGAAAGTATAGTTAGCATTGGTGCTGTAATTTACAAAAGCACGACCACTGTTTGCGGCTAATGATACCGATGCATTAGTTCCCCCAACACCATTGGCATTTACTGTAATAAAATTTGCACCGTCTGATAAAGTAAATGTTGTAGATGTTTTGGGATTTCCACCTGTTGGGAGAATTAGTTGATTTGCTGATGTACCCGCAAATTCAATAGTGCCATTTATGGTTAAAGAGGTTGTATGGTTATTACCTCCTGCACCAATTGTAAGTGTGGATGTATTTTCGAATCTTAAAGTAACTCCACTACCTATAGTAAGAGAATTATTAAAAGCAATTGTCCCATTAGTTGCTGAGCGAATAATGAATCTGTCGCCACTTGTAGTGAAGTTTGATGCATTCGTTCCTAATCCTGTACCTAATGGATCAGTATTCCAACTGGAGGCTATTTGGGCATTTGCAAGATTGAGAGTCTTAAGATAATAATCAACAGCGCTTGCTGAAAAACTAACGGTTAGCAATAAGATTGATAAAATAAATTTACCTCTGTATTTATTAGTATTTTTCATCTGTTTAGAAAAATTAATTAGACGCGATACAAAGTACCTCAAGTTTTCATGTTTATATTATCACAAACTCGTCAGTGAATGCAATAAAATAGGCACTCAATAGTGTAGTTAGTATGGAAAATTATCAGGCTTTAAGGAGTCCGGTCTATAACTAATTTCAATTCTACTGCCCTGTATAATCACAAATATACTCTTCCTTGACTTAGCTGATATTTAAATAAGAGATTATACTAAGTCTTAATCATTGATTAATCTTTTTTTAAAGGCCGTCAACTCTAATACTAGTAGTTTAGTAATTGCCGTATATACTTATCTAACCTGCTTTTCGCCATAAACTGCTTCTCTAGCTCAATATTAAAAGGTATCGGTGTATCGAGAGAGGCACATCTCATTACCGGTGCATCCAGCATTTCAAAGCAATGCTCTGTTATCCATGCACTGATTTCAGCTCCAACACCTCCTGTTAACGTGTCTTCATGCAACAAAAGTATTTTCCCGGTTTTAGCAACGGCTTGTTTGATAGATACGTAATCAAGGGGTAATAAGGTTCTCAGGTCTAAAATATGAAGTGAAATACCCGGGTATTGTTGCTGGTATTCCAAAGCCCAATGAACTCCTGAACCATAAGTTATGATAGTAATATCGTCTCCTTCTTTTACCAGATTGGCTTTACCGATCTCTACTTCATAATATTCTGCCGGAACTGTTCCGCTGACACTTCGGTATAAAGCTTTATGCTCAAAGAACATAACAGGGTTCGGATCATTCAGTGCTGCGATCAATAAACCTTTTGCATCATAAGGCGTAGATGGATAAACGACTTTTAAACCCGGGGTATGTACAAACCAGGCTTCGTTACTCTGGCTGTGAAATGGTCCTGCACCTACACCACCACCGGTTGGCATTCTTACAACAATATCAGCATTTTGCCCCCAGCGATAATGGATCTTTGCCAGGTTATTTATGATCTGGTTGAAACCCACCGTTACAAAATCGGCAAACTGCATTTCCATCATGCTTTTATAACCTTCGAGACTAAGGCCTAAAGCAGAGCCAACGATGGCACTTTCGCATAAAGGCGTATTGCGTACTCTTTCTTTACCGTATTTCTGAACAAATCCATCGGTTATTTTAAAAGCACCTCCATATTCAGCAATATCCTGTCCCATTAAAACAAGGTTCTGATGAGTTTGCATCGATTGATCAAGACCCTCTTTAATTGCATCTATAAAGCGTATTTCTGTTGCATTTCTTTCAGCAATGATTGGTTGTTCTTTCGTATTTCGTATTTCGTATTTCGTACTTGTACAATACACATCCCTCACTTCCTCCTCAACATCAGGTTTGATTTCCGCTGCTTCAAAAGCGATCTTCAATTCTTCATCAATATATTTCTTGTACTCGCTTCTGATGTTATTCACTTCACCTGCATTCAATACATTTTCAGATAGAAGGTACTCCTCATAGTTTTTGATCGGATCTTTTTCACTCCATGCTTCAAACAATTCTTTCGGAACATATTTCGTTCCGCTGGCTTCTTCATGACCTCTCATTCTAAATGTCATACATTCTACCAGGTAAGGCTTTTGTTCCCTGATGCAATAATCTCGTATGCCTTTAATAGTATCGTAAACAGAAAGAATATTGTTGCCATCTATCCTTATCCCTTCCATGCCATAACCTTTGGCTTTATCAACAAGGCTTTCGCATCGATATTGTTCGTTTACTGGAGTGCTTAAACCGTATCCATTGTTTTCAATGATGAAGATCACTGGAAGATCCCACACGGCAGCAACATTCAAAGCTTCATGAAAATCACCTTCACTCGTTCCGCCATCACCACTAAATGCAAGAGAAACTTTATTTTCTTTTCTAAGTTTATAGGCTAACGCAACACCGTCGGCAATTGCTAATTGCGGTCCAAGATGTGAGATCATTCCGCAGATATGATGCTCTTTCGTACCAAAGTGAAAACTTCTTTCTCTTCCTTTACTATAACCATCTTTATTGCCCTGCCACTGCATAAATAATTTTTGCAAAGGCATTTTCCTCGAAGTAAATACACCAAGATTTCTGTGCAAAGGCATGATCCATTCATCTGGCTGCAATGCCAATGTAGCACCAACAGAAATAGCTTCCTGTCCTATACCGCTGAACCATTTACTGATCTTTCCCTGCCTCAGTAACAGTAGCATCTTTTCTTCTATCATTCTGGGTAAAAGAAGATTGCGGTAGATATTTTTCAGTTCATTATTTGATAAATGGCCACGATTAAATTGCATGCCGCTAAGATAGCAGTTTATCATTTCAGCAACTAAACGGTTGGTGGAGTTGGATACATGTTTCATTCTGTTTATCAACCATTTCAGCATAGTATTTGTGAAAACCCTTTGACCTGTTCCCGTTTATTTCATCTTTAAAGTATTTCGCATGGATAAAAAACCAACTGCAAACACGTCGGAAGAACATCAGCATCTTACCACCAACCAGGGAGTTAAAGTGGCCCATAACGAAGACACGTTAAAAGCTGGTGTAAGAGGTGCTACCTTGATCGAAGATTTTCATTTCAGGGAAAAGATGACTCATTTTGACCATGAACGAATACCAGAACGAATAGTGCATGCAAGAGGATCTGCAGCTTATGGAGTTTTTAAGGTGTACGATGATTCTATGAAGCAATTTACCAAGGCAAAATTTCTTTGCGATCCAAGTTTAGAAACAAAAGTGTTTACTCGTTTTTCTACAGTAGCTGGATTCCGGGGATCGGCAGATACAGTTAGAGATGCTCGTGGTTTTGCTACAAAGTTTTATACAGTTGAAGGTAATTATGACCTTGTAGGAAACAACATGCCGGTATTTTTTATTCAGGATGCAATCAAGTTTCCAGACCTTGTTCATGCGGTAAAGCCAGAACCTCATAACGAAATACCCCAGGCTTCTGCAGCACATGATAATTTCTGGGATTTTATTTCCCTGATGCCCGAAAGTATGCATATGATTATGTGGGTGCTAAGCGATAGAGCATTGCCACGTAGTTATTCGATGATGGAAGGTTTTGGGGTACATACATTCAGGTTAATTAATGAAGCAGGTGCTGCACATTTCGTCAAGTTTCATTGGAAACCAGTTAACGGTGTTCATTCCATTACCTGGGATGAATGTCAAAAGATTGCAGGAAAAGATCCAGACTTCAATCGCAGAGATTTATGGGAATCTATTGAAAAAGGAAACTATCCGGAGTTTGAATTAGGTGTACAGATCATAGCCGAAAACGAAGAGCATGATTTTGCTTTTGATATTCTCGATGCAACCAAGATTATCCCGGAAGAATTGGTGCCGGTAAAAAGAATCGGTAAGATGAGACTAAACAGAAATCCGGATAACTTCTTTGCAGAAACAGAGCAGGTAGCTTTCCATCCGGGACATCTGGTTCCGGGAATTGATTTCAGCAATGATCCTTTATTGCAGGGAAGATTGTTCTCATACCTTGATACACAACTCTTACGATTAGGCGGACCAAATTTTGCCGAAATACCAGTTAACAGGCCGGAAGCACCGGTAGTAAATAACCAGCGTGATGGATTTATGCGACAAACGGTGAATAAAGGAAGAGTAAATTATTCTCCTAACTCACTCGGTGGTGGATGCCCTTTTGCTGCAGGTGCAAATGCTGGTGCTTTCAGTCATTATGAAGAGAAGCTGGAAGGTTATAAAGTGAAAGAAAGAAGTGAAAGTTTTAAGGATCATTATTCGCAGGCAAAGCTTTTTTATAACAGTATGACCGAGCCTGAAAAACAACACATAAAGGAAGCATGGAAGTTTGAATTGGGTAAGGTAGAGGCCATGCATATCAGAGAAAAGATGGTAGAACATATTTACCATATTGATACAGATATGGCCACCGAAGTTGCAGAAGCTATTGGTGTAAGCATGCCTACAAACGTGGAGAAACCATATTTCCCCAAACTCTTGCAATCAAAGAAATCTGTAAATGTCGCTCCGTCTCTTAGCCAGGAAAATTCGAATAACCGAAGCATTAAAGGCAGAAAGATAGCGGTGCTTGCAGAAGACGGTTTTGACAGTAAAATTGTGTCGGCTTTAAAAGACTCGTTACAGAAACAAGGAGCGATGATGGAGATTATTTCAAAGAACCACGGAATGCGTACTTCAATTAATGGAGATGAAATGAAAGCGGATAAGACCCACCTAACCACAGGGTCTATAATGTACGATGCCTTGTTTATTCCAGGCGGAAAATCCTCAGTAGAAACGATGAGAATGATGGGAGATGTAATTCACTTTATTAAAGAAGCCTTCATACATTGTAAACCAATTGCTGCTATCGCTGAAGGAGTGGATCTACTCGAGATTAGCCGTTTACCAGGATTTAAATCTACTGATGAGTTGAGCACAAACCTTGGGTTGGTTAATTCAAAGAAAAACGAAGATGCAGACAAGTTGATAAAACAGTTCATCGATGCTGTGAGTAAACATCGTTTCTGGGAAAGAGAAAAACTCAAAAATCTTGTAGATGCTTAAAATGATGCCGGCTTAATTGCCGGCATCTGTCTTATTTGAACAATGTTTAAGTCTCGAACTAACTTTTTCAAGTTTCTTCCGAAGCTCATCTACACTTACAGGCTTATACAGAAAATCATCAAAACCTGTTTCCAGTATATGGTGCTGTTCAGTTACAGAAGCGGTGAAAGCAATCATATAAACTTTTGATTTTATCGGATCCGAACAAGCTCTTATCTGTTTTACGGTTTCATATCCATTCATTACAGGCATGTGCAGGTCCATAAAAATGGCATCGAATGTTTCTGACAACATAGCATTGTATGCCTGTTCTCCGTTATCCACGATCACTGGGAAAATATTCAGGTTATTTAGTTGTTTCCTTATGATCATTTTATTTACATCATTGTCTTCTGCTATCAACAATTTTAAATGCTCAAAAGAAGTATTTGGTAAAGCTGTACTATTTGATTGTTTATCCGCTTCAGCCATTGAAAATTTTATGACGAAAGAAAAAGTTGAGCCTTTTCCCGGATAGCTTTCTAACTGTATGTCGCTATCAAATAATTTCAATACCTGTTTTACGATTGCTAAGCCAAGACCCGTACCACCATAGTTCCTTGTGGTATGAGATTCAGCTTGTGTAAACATCTCAAATATTGATGCATGTTTATCGGGATGAATGCCTACACCGGTATCTGATATGGAAAATAATACTTCAACATTATCAGCTATTTTATTGATGCATTTGAGTTGAATATTTATTGTTCCTGAGGCGGTAAACTTAATTGCATTACCGGCAAGATTATAAATCACCTGCGACAATCTTGTAGGATCACTGTTAACCTGTATGTTTTCAAGTTCATCGTCAATGTCGAGCAATAGCTGGAGGTTTTTATCTTCTGCTTTCACTCTCAGGCCAGAAGAAATATTTCTCGTAAGGGTACTGAGATTGAAAGGTGTTAATTCGAGCACCATTTTTTCATTATCGATCTTGTTTATATCCAGTACATTATTGATCAATGAAAGAAGATCATGCGACGAAGATTGTAATATGTGCAAGTTTTCTTTTTGCCGTTCTTCCGGTTTATCCTGCAGCAATAACTCGGTTAGACCAATAACGGAATTGAGTGGTGTTCTCAATTCATGAGACATGGTAGAAAGGAAATCAGATCTGGAAGCTGCCAGTTTATTTGCTTTGGCAACAGAAAGCCTTAATCTTTCGTTCAAATGTTCTTTCTCTTTAATATTGTTGTGGAAGGCTTTGTAAAAAAGATAATGTGAAATGATAATGGTGATGAAATTTAATGCTGCGAGTATTTCAAATCCGGGTGAAGCCAGTTCCTGATCATTACTGGTAGAATGAATCTCCCTGTTATTTAAGAATAGAAAGATTACCACAGGTAGTGTTCCTGCTATAGAATAAGTTATACCCCACTTGCTTCCTAACGTGTAAAAACTACCTAATACCATCATAAAAACAAACTGTATGGTAAGCAGGTTAACATTTAATGTATAAATAAAAATGTTGGTGATAACGATGATCATCCCTGCTATCAGCATTAAATGGGAAAGAAGTTTTACCCTTAAAGGGGAATAAAGCAACACCTTAATTAAGCCAATATAAAAAACCATTGCAACACTTGCACGCATAATTTGATTGTCTTGCCCGGCAAAATATCCTGTTGTAATAACCACAAGAGATTTTATTACAGAGAAAACAAGAAGCGTATATATGATATGAACACTTGCCCTGGTAAAATTATCAGGTAATACGTCCAGTGTTTGTCTGATAGACCAATTTGAAAAGGGTAGCGGAGCAGGCATGTATTTCGACCGACAAGATACCATCTTTTCAGTATCTGCCACTCATACATCATTAACATTGCTTAACCTTTCTCTCAAGTTCATTAACCGCAGTTGCTATAAGTGCCAGATAGATTTGCTGCACTAAAACAACTCACATGCAAAGGTTACTTACGCTGCTCATCACACTTATATCTTTTAGCGCTGCAGCACAAACATCAACAATTAAAGGAACGGTATTCGATACCACATCAAAAAAAGGACTGGCTTATGCAACGATATCGCTTGTTAAAGCGAAAGATTCTATGCTTGTCAGTTTTTCTAAAGCAGATTCTACAGGAAATTTTACCCTTCGGTCTGTTGCTTATGGAGATTACCTTGTTTCTACTTCGTATGTAGGTTTTGTTCCTGTATGGAAACCTGTTTCGGTTATATCTCAAATGACAGAACTCGGAAACATTGAAATGACCGATGTAAAATTCGCCGATGAGGTAGTAGTGAGATCTAAAAGACCACCGGTTACCATCAATGGAGATACACTTGAATTCAACACAGAAAATTTCAAGACTCAACCCAATGCTGTGGTAGAAGATATGCTGAAGAAAATGCCGGGTATTACGGTAGATAATGATGGAACAGTTAGAATAAATGGTCAGCGTGTGAATCGTGTACTGGTGAATGGCAAAGAGTTTTTTACCGGTGATCCTAAGCTTGCAACTAGAAATTTAAATGCAGATGCGATTGATAAAGTACAGGTATTTGATAAGAAAAGCGACCAGGCAGAATTTACAGGTGTTGATGATGGTAATTCGCAAAAAGCAATTAACCTGAAGTTGAAGAAAGACAGAAATAATGCATTATTCGGAAGAGTAACTGCAGGTGCTGGTGAGAATGGAAGATATGATGCCCAAGCAAACATCAACAAGTTTAAAGGTGAGCAACAGACATCTTTCTTAGGAATGGGAAATAATACAAACAGGCAAGGATTCACTATGAGTGATATAATGAATTTCACCGGAGAAATGGCAAGAGGAATGAGAGGTGGTGGAGGCATCAGCATCAGAATAGGAACACCCGGAGAAGATAATGGATTACCGGTTACAGGTATGGGCCAAAATCAACAAGGTGTTGCACAAACTTTTGCCGGCGGATTAAACTTTAATGATACATGGAATAATAAAAAAACATCCGTTAATGCAAGTGTGATCGGCAGCGATATTGACCTGAACACTGTTCGCAGCATCAACAGGCAGTATTTATTTCCCGGTAACAATTATAACTATACACAGAACAGTACCAGCGATCGTATAGTGCAACAACAAAGAATCAATATGGCTGTGGATCATAAATTCGATAGCCTCACCTCGTTAAAAATTACACCGCAGTTAAGTTTCCAGAAGAATAAGAATCATAACATATCCAGCTATGCTGCAGAAACTTTGGTGAAGGCTCCTATGAATAAGGGAAGATCAGAAAGTGTTTCTGTTGCAGATGGAATGAACTTCAGTACCAACCTATTGTTCCGCAAAAAATTTGCAAAGAAAGGCAGAACGTTATCAACTAATGTAGATGTACAGTATAACCACAGTGAATCTAAAGGAACACAGTTTTCTCAATTCTCCACCTACAACAACAGTGGAATAGCTGATGATTCTGTGTTGAACCAACGTAACACCATTGATGCTATCAGCAGAATGTACAGTGCTAATGTTACCTATACAGAACCTATAGGGAAAAAATCTTTATTGGAAATAATGGCCTATGGTAATAAAAGTATTGGTGAAAGCGAAAGAAGTATTTATGATTTTGATGCTTTCTCCGGTAAACATGATGATCTAAATAATGACCTGAGCAATTCGTTCCGCAGCAACTACACTTATACCGGTGGTGGAATACACTACAGGGCTAATCGTACCAAATACAATTTCACCGTTGGTAGTTCTGTACAATCAGCCAGCTTAAAAGGCATCAATAAAACAACCGGTACAGCAGTAGAACAAACGTTCACAGATATATTACCTGACGCAACTTTTTCTTATAAATTTCACCAGTATAGTAACCTGAATGTTAACTACAGTACCAATACACAACAACCGAGTACAAGACAATTGCAGCCAGTTGCTGATGTAAGTGATCCTTTAAACATCAGCCTTGGTAATCCTGACCTTAAACGATCGTATAATCATAGTGTAAGTGTAAACTTCTTTTCAACCGATCCTTTCAGAGGAAAAAACATGTTTGCTTTTGCCGCACTGAATATAACTGATGATGCAATTGTTTATGCTGATGAAATAAAACCCGGCGGTATTCGTACAAGCAAGCCAATGAATGTAAACGGAGTGATGAATGCTTTTGCCAGCATCAACAAAGGATTCCAGGTTAAAAAGCTGAATTCAAGATTTCAACTGTCTTTAGGAGCCAGTTACTTTAAAAACATTTCATTCATCAATACTAAAAGGAATGAAATTATAAACCGTAGCATTAGTCCTTCATTCACATGGAATTTTGGAATAGATAGTAAGATAGACATCATGGCTTCTGCCAGATTGAACATCAGCCGTGCAGAATATTCTTTACAACCTGTTCTCAATACCAATTACCTGCAACAGGTGTACAATCTTGAGATGACGAATTACCTGCCTGGTGGCTTTTCACTTAACAATACGCTCAACTATACAAAAAACACCGGTCGTGCAGATGGATTTAACATCGGTGTTCCATTCTGGAATGCATCTGTTGCCAAAAGTTTTTTAAAAAACAAAAGAGCAGAGATCAAATTAAGTGTAAATGATATACTCAATAAAAGCCTGGGTATAACAAGAAATGCCAACCAGAATTATATCGAAGATCTGCAATACAATGTGCTTAGAAGATACAGCTTGCTGAGTTTTACTTATGCACTCAACAAAAGCGGGTTGAATTCAGGTGCCAGGACAGTTGTAAGAACGATCAATTAAAATACTGTAGTTTTCTCATGTGCTAAAGCGGCTTCTTTCTAGGAGCTGCTTTTTTTGTAGTAAAGAGAATAACAAAAAATCCCGCCGAAGCAGGACTTAGTTTTCAGTAGGGATCAATATCTGATAGCGTACTAGCTGGCTTTCTGGTAAATATTTTTCAACTGCGATGCCGTCATTGGTTTAATGAGGTAATCATGCACATTCGATAATGATTTTGCCTTATCAACATCCGTTCTGTCAACTGAAGAACTTACCACGTATAAAAGAATGTCTTTTGGAAAATTTGGTTTCAATTTTTTGAATGCTTCAATGAATTCCCACCCATTCATTATAGGCATATTGATATCTAGCAATATAACATCCGGTAAATTCTCAGGATCGTAGCAGGTAGAAAAGAAATCAATCGCCTCTTGTCCGTTTCTGAACTCCAAAACCTTGTCGGAAAGTTTATTCATTTCCAATACCTTCTTTACACTGAACAGATATATCTCATCATCATCAATAATACATGTAACCATATCGTTTAGGTTTCTTTCCATCATCTCGTTAATAACATTTCCTATGGTAACTATCGTTAGTAGCTGATCTGCCAGCTAATTTTATATCTTATAACAGTGGAGGATAGCAAAGACAAACAGACATTAATAACTTGCTGGCCTGTTGGTGGTGTTTTCTCAAAGGTATGTATTCGAACTTCCAGGCATATTACAAAATCGTCATTTTATAGCTTGTTGTTGCCAAAAAGCAATAAAAAACCCGGAATAAATCCGGGTCAATTAAGCTTAAATTATTCGGATTACATTCGTATAACCCTGTTTCCACCACCACTTCCCATTAATTCAGATTGCATTTTAAAGAACTCCTGCCTGGTGATCTTCTTGCCTTTTTTTGGCTCTTTAATATCTTTTTTTGCAACTTCTTTCTTCACTTCCAATGCAGTATAGATCATCTGGCCGTTATCGATATTCAGTTCTAAAATTACCCCAGGCAACATACCATAAGATTCAGGTCCTACAGGTGCAGTAATTCCTTCGGCATACCATGCTTCAACTGTTACAGGTGTGGGTTTTGGAAGATTAGTATCTGCAGATGCATTACCTCCTCCAACAACCATTCTTACTGTTCCACCCGTCATCATCGTTTCAGTGCTAACAGCTTTGCGGCATGTATAACCTAAAATGGTTTTTGTTTCACCGGTTAACTTCCAGGCTCTGCTCCTGATAGAATCTTCAATGATATAAGTCTTTGCACCAAGATCTCTTGTCTCTATTGATTTTCCTTTAGCAAAATTTTTATATAATTCCCCATTATCACCAGGACCCATTCTCATCACAAATCTTTGACCACCTCCTTCATTAGAAAAAGCTTCAGGCATTTCATCTTCCGGAACAGCTTTATAAACAGATGTGCTATCGCTGAATAGCAACTGGTGCTTTGTAGTTCTGAATTCAGGAATCATAGCTCTCATTTGTTCATCCTGGATTCTTCGGTGCATATTGATTTTTCGCTCATATATAATAACACCTTCTGTTACCTGTGCAAACAATGCAGAACTGCTTAGAACCATACCCAGCAGACAAAATATTTTTCTCATAACATCTTATGTTTTCACCAAAGCTAATCTACACAACCGTTAAACAAGATGTGAGGATGGTTAATTAAGGTTAACAGCTTCATATTGGTACAGCCAGGTTATTATTTTTGTTTAATGACAGCTAAGTCATCTTCATTTTTTTCAATGGATAGATTAGGGTTTTCAAAACTCCTGATGATCGCTACTATTTTGCTGATAGCCGGCTTCCAGGCTTATTGGCTGAATAAATTATACGAAGATGAAAAGCAGGGACTTAAAAAAGAAGCCGATATTCTTTTTCGGGAGTCTGTTTACAAACTGCAACTGCAAAAGCTAAAAGAGGATACGTTGTTCAAAAAGTTAGGTGCAAATAATTTCCTGGTGAAGATTATGGCAGCATCAGGACAAATGGCTTCGCAACTAGATTCAATGACCTTTACTTACAGCGATTCTACTACCAAAGACACAATGGTAAGAGGCCGTTTGGTGGAAGACAGGATATTGATCAACAGAAGCCGTTTTGAAACAACAAAAGCACCAATGATCGTAAGAACATCGTTGGGTGAATCTTTAAAGTTAGAAGAATTAGATTCCAGCTACAGGCAGGAACTTAAGAAAGCGAAAGTGAACATCGGTTTTAAAATAGCAGCCCATAAGATCAATGGTAACCATAAAGCTTTTATCGATTCCGTTGACACTGAAAATCTGAAAACCCGTTTTGAAATTGTAGGCTTGACCAATTCACTTGCTTACCAGGCAGATCTTGATAAAACCACAACCTATTTACTGGGAAGAATTACCTATCCCATTCTTATCTCCTTTTTACTTATTACATTAACAACAGTTTCTTTTATTTTTCTCTATCGTAATTTATTAGCACAGAAAAGGCTTGCAGTAATTAAGAATGATTTCATCAGTAACATTACCCATGAACTAAAAACACCGATTGCTACTGTAAATGTGGCAATCGAAGCGTTGAAAAACTTTAATGCAGCAGAAAATCCTGAAAGGACAAAAGAATATCTTGACATTTCATCTTCAGAACTGCAACGGCTTTCTTTACTGGTAGATAAAGTGCTGAAGCTTTCATTGTTTGAGAATAAAGAGATCGATCTCAAGAAAGAAAATTTTGACTTGAAAGAGTTGACAGAAGATGTGATAAAAACAATGCAACTCCAGTTTCAGAAGAAAAAGGCATTATTAAACTTCGAATCATCCGGAGAAAATTTCAATATTGAAGCTGATAAATTACATATTACCAGTGTGATCTATAACCTGCTGGATAATGCTTTAAAGTATAGTCCTGATAATCCAAAGATCAGTATAATACTCACTGAAAAAAGAAATTCGCTTGAGCTGAAAGTGCATGATAATGGTATTGGTATTCCGGCCGAATACAAAGAGAAAGTGTTCGATAAATTTTTTCGTGTACCACATGGCAATACGCATAATATAAAAGGGTATGGATTAGGTTTAAGTTATGTGCATCATGTAATTCAGAAACATAATGGTACTATTGAAATTGAAAGTGAAGAAGGAAAAGGCTGCAGTTTTATTGTGAACTTAATAAAAGCAGAAAAATGATTGTTTTCAGTTAACCGTACTTCGTATTTCAATTATTATGATTAAAGTTTTATATGTAGAAGATGAAATGTTTCTTGGTAAGATTGTAAAGGAAAGTCTTGAAACAAGAGGATTCGAAGTGGTAATGGAAGATGATGGTGCAAAGGTCTTATCAGTTTTTAAAAAAGAAACACCGGATATCTGTGTATTAGATGTAATGCTGCCCAATAAAAGTGGTTTTGAAATAGCTGCCGATATCAGGAAGATCAATGATGATATCCCGGTGATCTTTCTTACAGCCAAAGTTCAGACGGAAGATGTAGTGCAGGGCTTTAAACTTGGTGCAAATGATTATATCCGTAAGCCTTTCAGCATGGAAGAACTGATCGTTAGAATTGAGAATGCTTTACGGGTAAGAAAAGACAATAACGATCTGCAGCAGGATGTGATTAATCTTGGCAAAAGATACCAATACAATGTAAACAGGCAGGTACTGGTAAATGGTACAGAAGAGAAAAAGCTTTCCTACCGGGAAAGTGAATTACTTAAATATCTCTGGACCCACAGAGATGATGTAATGGATAGGAGAGATATTCTCAATTTACTTTGGGGAAACGATTCTTTCTTCAATAGCCGTAACCTTGATGTTTATATTACTAAACTTAGAAACTATTTAAAAGATGATGCTTCGTTAGAGATCATTACCATCAAAGGTATTGGCTACCGATTTGTAGTTTGATACCTGGTCTTTTACATACACCTCACCTTTATACGGATGTATAGTTGCATAGAATTGATAGCCTGCAATATGCATCAGGTAATAGGTCATAATATCGCACCAGCATATTTCATCTCTGAACATTTCTATCTTTGGAAGTTTACCACGCTGGCAACTGTTTTCTTTATCGTAGTCATATTCACCGCCATTATCGGTACACCATTTCTTCCATCTTTCAAATTCTATCGGGTCAGAAAAAACAATTTTAAAATAAGTAATCTCTTTTACTTCCTTTAAATCATCGTTCAGGTAATGATGGTATTTATGTCTGTGTCTGATGATCTTGGCTGTTGTCATTAAAACCTTTTTAGATAGAACATCAATAAAAACGCCAGTAACGAGTGCATGTAAAAGATGAGAATTCAAATACTTTAAGCGACAATTTATGTTGAATATAATCATCAATAAAACAACCAACTGGTTGATTCAGACCCAATAAATATTGCAGCAGGAGTGATGGCATGGTTTTTTTATACTTCATAATTGAAAAACAAAAAGTATTTGATATGAAAAACAATAAAATGATTCCTAAGCTGCAAAACTGGTTTACAAAGTTTGTAATGGCTATTACTGTTGCATTTATATCTGTTGTAAGTTTTGCTCAAGAAACTAAAAAAGTAGATGTTGATATTAATTCAGGTGGTGGCGGAAACTTTTTTGCTTCTCCCTGGGTTTGGATTATTGGTGTAGCCGTGTTTATCTTATTGCTGGTAGCATTAATGAGAGGCGGTGCAAGAAGAGATGTTTAAACGTGTAGTTTGTGAGTTTTAAGCTTTGTAGCATTTGCTGCAAAGCTTTTTTTATTAAAAGGTTATTGAACTGACCAACATCAGCAAAGTATTATTTACGCTATTGT
This sequence comes from Bacteroidota bacterium, assembly GCA_023386555.1. GTDB lineage: Bacteria > Bacteroidota > Bacteroidia > Chitinophagales > Chitinophagaceae > JAEZDC01. The sequence continues at coordinate 141,626 of JAEWJK010000012.1, forward strand.
ACTTTCAGGTTACAATGGCACCCCAGCAAAAACATATTACAAAAGCAGGTTTATTGTTCACGATAATGCTATTGGTGAATGCGATCATCTTAAAAAACTCCTATCTTGATGATACGCATGATTACAGATTGTTGATGATTTCGGTACCCTTACTGGTAATTGCTGTTGTAAATTGTTTCGGCAATAAAACCTGATCTCCCAGGCTTTCATCTTTCTGACCAGCAGATTAAATTCGATGTGTTGTATGCTTGCATAAATACAGTGGCACAATCTGTGAAAGAAATTTAAAAGAATGGGAACTGTTATTACCGGGCATTGCTGATAGATAGGAGGTATATCTTTTTATACAGGTAAAATCTGTGTTATAGCCAACCGGCGAATAATTGTTTCCAGGAAACAATAAACACTATTTCGCCATACTAAAAGATTTACCTATGAAGAACAAACTTTTACCTTTCGTAGTCGTGCTTGTTTTTACGGCTTGCAGCAAAAAAAATGAGGTAGTTGTTACTCCTCCTCCTGTACCACGTGTTGTAGAAGCACTTCCTATTACAATTAATTCAGATCTGTCGCTTGATGCAAATAAAGATTATACCCTTACAGGTCATGTGTATGTAAAAAACAATGCAACACTCACCATTCCTGCAGGTGTTACTATTTATGCAACTAAGACAGATGATCGTTCGAACAAAAGTTCATTGATCATTACACGAGGTTCTAAACTTGTTGTAAATGGAACGGCGGATAAACCTGTTGTGTTTACCTCTGCTGCTGCAACAAAAGCACCAGGAGACTGGGGTGCAATTATTATCTTAGGAAATGCACCTACGAATGTTGGTGTTGGAAATGCTGAGGGCTTAACGGTTTCTGAGGATACCAAGTATGGAGGTAATCTGTCAAATGATAATTCAGGGTCTATTAAATACTTGCGGGTTGAATATGCCGGAGGAATCAACGCAGCTGCAGAAGAAGAATGGAACATTGATAAAGTGAGTGGATTAAGTTTATTGAGTGTTGGTTCGGGTACTACCGTAGATCATGTGATGGTATCTCATTCAAGAGATGATGGATTTCAGTTTGTTGGAGGTACTGTAAATGCCACACATCTTATAGCATATAATAATGGTGATGATGATTTTGATTTTGACCATGGATATACAGGCAAGATGCAATACATCATTTCTTATCGTTCTCAGTTACATTCCACACATGCTTTAAGGGCAAATGCAATGGAGAGTTATAATGATAAATTTCCTACAACAAATATTCCATTAACCAGACCGGTTATCTCTAACATGACCATAGTTGGTCCACAGGGAATGGAAACAACACCTACCAATCTTAATCAATCGATTTATATACGTAAAGGAACAAGATTCGTTTTAGAGAATTCAATTATCGCCGAATATCCTCAAGGTGGATTAATGGTTTGTCCTAAAACAAGACCACCATTGTTGCAGAATAACGGTTCAATTTTCAAAAACAATTTAGTACATAGTGATAGTGCAAGTAAAGCATTCAGCTATGACCGTGGATGGGATCCTGCAGGATTTTATGGAATTTTAGCCGATCCTGAAATGAGAGATTACGCAATAGATGCGGTGAACAAAAACCAGTTAATGCAATCATCTGCCGATATCGGTTTAACTGCAATGTACAGTGCTAATGGTCCGAACTTAACTCCACTTTCCAACTCACCTGCATTATCTGGGGCAAGTTTTACTGATGCTGATCTTTCTACATTTTTTACAGTCGTTCCTTACCGTGGTGCAATTGGTTCAAGTAATTGGGCCGCATCAAGTAATTGGGCGGTTTGGAAATAAAATGTTTTTAAAATAATTTAAAAGGTCGTTGTGAGACGGCCTTTTTTTATGCTCTTCAGCAAATCGATGAACTAACCTTCCTTCTTATCATTAATCAGCTCTTCAATCACCTTAGCATAATGTTTATGTTCCAGTTCATGAATTCTATCTGCAAGTGTATCAGGCGAATCAGATGGTAAAACAGCACATGTGGTCTGGAAAATAATATCACCATTATCATAATGTTCATCTACATAATGAATGGTAATGCCACTTTCTTTTTCTCCTGCATTAATAACAGCTTCATGAACATATTCACCATACATACCCTTACCACCATACTTTGGCAACAATGCAGGATGAATATTTATAATACGATTCGGATAAGAATTAATAAGATAACCTGGAATCATCCAAAGAAATCCTGCAAGAACCACCAGGTTAATCTGGTGTAATTTCAATTCGTCCAGGCAGGTGTTGGTTTCGTAAAAGCCTTTCCTGTTCAAAAGCATTACAGGTATATTATTATCTGCTGCTATTGTTAACACACCTGCTTTCGGGTTGTTACAAACGATCAAGGCAACTTTTATCGAAGGATGACCTTTAAAATGTTCGATGATCTTTTTAGCATTGCTGCCTGCCCCCGATGCAAAGATGGCTATATTTTTAGTTTTTAGTTGATAGTTGATAGTTGATAGCTCTGGGCTTTCAGATTCTGCTTTTGACTTTTGATTTTTCACTTTTGACTTGCCTGTCATCCTTTTCCCCATGCTTTTCAAGTAGCTTCTAAAGAAGTTAAATTGCCCCAACGGAATACTCCATCCCAAAACGCATAAAGGCCAGAGCAATGTAACGATGATGAGATATGATATCAAGTAAAGTACAGGAGATTCAATAGCAAGCAACCCCAAAACCTTTCTGCCCAGATATCCACACGAACTGCCGCCTAAAGCAAATGTGGTGAAGATGAGTATGAATCGTGGCCAGCTAACATTCCATTTTTCTTTCAACCGGTGTAGCATGACTGCAAAACTGCATCAAAAAAGCACAACATTTAGCCGAATCTGAAAGGCTGATTCAAATCATTTGTTTGGATTGGTTTTTTAGTTCTCTCAATAAACCTAAGCCACATAATCGCTGAAACGCAAGCCAGGCAAGGGAAAAATTTTTTTTACTATGTTGCGTTTTTGTCAGCTTGCTGTCATATTTTTGCACCCGTTTAACGGTAATTTTTCCACATTGATCACAATTGTTTGTGAATATGATTGATAAACCTGGACTAGCCAAGACTATACTGCCATTACTGTTTTTTAGTTTACTCATCTCTTTTGCTACCAGTGCAGTTGCACAGAGTGGACAACAGATTTTTAACCAGAACTGTGCTTCTTGTCACCATCCTTTAAAAGATGGAACCGGACCAGCACTAAGTGGCATAGATACTAGAGGAGATTGGACAGAAAGAGCAAATCTGTATGCCTGGATCAAAAATCCAAATAGTTATGCAAGTAAATCTGAATACGCAAAAGGCGTTTCTGACAAGTTTGGTGGTGGTGGTATTCAGATGCCTGCTTTCCCTTCACTATCAGATAAGGATATAGATGCAATTGTTGAATATGTGAATTCTGTAAAACCTCCAACTCCTGGTGGTGAGGGAGCTACACAAACTGCAGCACAAGAAAGCGACAACTCTCTTCTTTTTGGAATTCTTACCTTAATTCTTGCCGTTGTTGCATTGATCTTATTACAGGTCAACGCCAGCCTTAAGAAATTATCAGACGACAGAGAAGGTGTTCCTGCTGTTGAGCCGGTTCCTTTCTATAGAAACAAAGCTTATATCGCTTTAGGAATTGTTGTGCTTTTCCTTGTTGGCGGATATTATACTGTAAAAGGTGCTATCAACCTGGGCCGCAACCAAAACTACCAACCGGAGCAGCCGATTTACTTCTCTCATAAAGTGCATGCCGGCGTAAACCAGATCAGCTGTTTATATTGCCACGTGGGTCCTGAACAAGGCAAACATGCTATGATCCCTTCACTCAATACTTGTATGAACTGTCACATGAACATCAACGAGTACACCGGTGAACAATTATATAGGGAAAATGGCGATGAAGTTGACGGCACAGCCGAGATCGCAAAACTGTATAAAGCAGTTGGGTTTGAGGCTGGCGGAACTTCTAACACCTGGAACATGGATCTTGGAAAAGCCAAGCCAATTGAATGGGTGAAGATCCATAACCTGCCTGACCATGTGTATTTCAACCACGCTCAACACGTTGTTGCGGGTAAAGTACAGTGTCAAACTTGCCATGGTGAGATCCAGAAAATGGATGAGGTGAAACAGTTTGCAGACCTCAGCATGGGATGGTGTATCAACTGTCACAGGGAAACAAAAGTTCAGTTCAAAGAGAATGGATTCTACAGCATCTACGAGAAATATCATAACCAGTTAAAGAATGGCCAGATCGATACAACGAAAGGCGTTACTGCTGATATGATAGGTGCTACAGAATGTCAGAAATGTCACTACTAAATCCTCATTCCGCTTAATTGCGGGTGAAATTGACTATATAATTTTCATAAGCTAAACCAAAATACTCCTGATAAAAAAGGAGATAAGGCGAATATGGAGAATAAAAAGCACTGGCAAAGTTTTGGAGAACTGAACAACTCGGAAGCTTTCCAGCAATCTGCCAAAGACGAATTCAAGGAAGAACTGCCATTTGAAGTTGATGACAACAGCAGTCTTCTTAGTACGGCTACCCCAAGAAGAGATTTCTTAAAATACTTAGGTTTCAGTACTGCTGCAGCTGCTATTGCTGCAGGTTGTGAGATTCCTGTAAAAAAAGCAGTTCCATTTTTGAATAAGCCTGAGAATATGATTCCGGGTGTGGCACAATGGTATGCTACAACTTATGTGCAGGATGGAGATGTGGTGAGTGTATTGGCTAAGGTGAGAGATGGACGTCCGATAAAGATCGAAGGAAACACACTTTCTCCAATTACACAAGGCGGAACATCTGCAAGAGTACAGGCTTCTGTGCTTGATCTTTATGATACTGCAAGGGTTCGTAAGCCAATGATGAAAGGCTCGAGCGACAAATTCAACGAAGCTACTTTCGAAACGATCGATAAAGCCATCGCTGCGGAATTAACAGGTAAAGCTGTTGTGATTCTTACCAGCACCATCACATCACCTTCTACTAAAGATGTGATCAACCAATTCCTGGCAAAATACCCTGGAAGTCGTCATGTAATGTATGATGCGATTTCTCATAGTGGTATGTTGCTGGCTAATGAGCAAACCGGGCATGGAAGAAGATTGCCTTCTTATCGTTTTGATAATGCAAAGACTATTGTGAGTCTTGCAGCAGATTTCCTTGGAACATGGCTCAGCCCGGTCGAATTCAACAAACAATATTCTAAAGGAAGAAGAATTGATCCGAATGCTATAGCAATGAGCAAGCACTTCCAGTTTGAGTCTGTATTAAGCCAGACTGGTGCTAATGCTGATGAAAGATATTTACACCTTCCTTCTCAGACAGGAATGGTGGCTGCAGCTTTATTAGGAGCGATCAACGGACAATCTGTTGCAGGTATTGCAGATAAAGCTTTGGCTGATGGTATCACAAGAGCTGCGGCTGAGTTAAAGAAAGGTGGTGGACTTGTAGTTTGCGGAAGCAATGATGTGAATGTACAGGTGATCGTAAATGCTATTAACGCTGCTATCGGTGCAAACGGAAATACAATCGATTGGAGTACTCCGGTGAATTATCGCCAGGGTATTGATAACGATATGGCAACACTTGTTGCAGATATGAATGCAGGAAGAGTTGGTGCATTATTGATCCATGGTGCAAATCCTGCATATTCATGGGTAGATGCAACAGGATTTATCAATGGTTTGAAGAAAGTGCCTGTTACTATTTCATTCAATCCTAAGATCGATGAAACTGCAACGCTTTGCAAATACATTATCCCTGATCATCACTACTTAGAAAGCTGGGGTGATGCAGAACCGAAACAAGGATATTTTTCTTTTATACAACCAACCATTCACCCGTTATTCAAAACACGTCAATGGCAGGACAGTCTGTTGAAGTGGAGTGGAAATAACATGCCTTATGCTGCTTTCCTTAAGCAATACTGGAGTGGCAAATCTGGTGGTGAAGCAGGATGGGATAAGATTTTACAGGATGGAGTATTAAATCCTGGTGGTGCTGCAGTAGCTGGAAATACATCAACTCCAAGACCAGATTCATTAATTGCTACAACTCCAATTCCTCCGACAGTTGTTACAACAGGTGGCGGTTCAGGTAGCTTTAATGGTGGTGCTGTTGGTACTGCTGTTACTGCAGTTAGCGGAAAGAAAGGTGGTAAATACGAATTGTTCTTATACCAGAAAGTAGGAATTGGTAACGGTAGCGGTGCCTCTAACCCATGGTTACAGGAATTGCCGGATCCTGTTACAAGAGCAACATGGGATAACTATGTGATCGTTTCGCCAGCTTTTGCAAAAGAGGTATTGGATATTGATCTGAATAATTCAGGACAGGCAGATACTTACGAAGCTTATCCGGCTAAACCGGTATTAGAGATCAGTGTAAATGGAAAAAGCGTAAAGCTTCCTGCATTGATCATCCCTGGAACTCATCCAAATGCAATTGGTATTGCGGTAGGATATGGCCGTCTTGCTTCAGTTGGTAAGGCTACAGTATTCGGTGACGAATCAGTAGGTAATAAAAATGTTTACCAGTTTGCTACATGGGCTAACGGTACTGTTGATTACGCTAACTATAATGTTGAGGTAAAACATACAGGCGATACTTATAAAGTTGCCTTAACACAAACACACAATAAATACGACACCCCACACGGCAAACGTACAGAGGTTATCAAGGAATTAAGCCTTGCAACTTTACAAAAACATCCTTCAGAAATATTGGATGAGAGAGAAAGAGAGTTGAAACATTGGGGTGGATTAAAAGATTACGAGAAAAAAGGAACCATATATCCTTACCACGAAAAACCAGGATTGAAATGGGGTATGAGCATAGACATGAACACCTGTACAGGATGTCATGCTTGTGTAGTAGCCTGTCATGTGGAGAATAACGTACCAGTGGTTGGTAAAAGTGAGGTTATGCGTTTCCACGACATGCATTGGTTAAGGATCGATCGCTATTACAGTGGCGATATGAATAATCCTAACGTTACTTTCCAGCCGATGCTTTGCCAGCACTGTGACAATGCACCTTGTGAGAACGTTTGTCCTGTTGCTGCTACCATGCACAACCAGGAAGGTGTTAACCAAATGGCATATAACCGTTGTATCGGTACAAGATATTGTGCAAACAACTGCCCTTATAAAGTACGTCGTTTTAACTGGAGTGATTATTTAGGTGCTGATAGCTTCCCTGGTAATCATGATGAGTGGGATGACCTGAGAATAAACCAGAACGATCCACTTACCAGAATGGTATTGAACCCTGATGTTACAGTACGTTCAAGAGGTGTGATGGAAAAATGTTCATTCTGCGTTCAGCGTACACAGGAAGGTAAACTACAGGCGAAAAAAGAAAGCCGTCCTTTAGTTACCGGTGAAGGAGATAAGTGGGATGTGAAGACAGCTTGCCAGCAGGCTTGTCCGGCTGATGCGATTGTTTTTGGTAACGTTCATTCAAAAGACAGTGAGATCACCAAACACAGGGCACTTAACATCAACAGAACGTATTACAGCTTAGAGCAATTGCATACACTTCCTAATGTGAATTATTTGGCTAAGGTGAGAAACACAGATTTGATGGAAGAAAGCATTGGCAATAGTGGTGTAAAGCCTGGTGAAGGAAAACAGGAAGGTGCAGCTCATCATTAAAGTTGAGTGTTGACTGATGACAATTGACAGGAAGTACAAGAGTGCGACGCAACGAAGTTGAACAGAGATTTGAAAGTTGATTAAATAAAATAACAAAGCTTATTCCGCCAGCTAACGGATGAGGCTTATAGCTCATAACTATGGCATCATTAAAATACGAATCGCAGCTAAGGGAACCATTGGTGTATGGTACTAAGGATTATCACCAGGTGACTGAAGATATTTGCCGTCCTATTGAAGTAAAGCCAAGCAAGCTCTGGTACATAGGCTTCTTTATTTCTGTGGCTTTGCTGTTGTTTGGTGTATACAGCGTGTATCGTGAGGTTACTTATGGTATTGGCGAATGGAACCTGAACAAAACCATTGGATGGGGTTGGGATATCACCAACTTCGTATGGTGGGTAGGTATTGGTCACGCCGGAACTTTGATCTCAGCGATCTTGTTGCTCTTCAGGCAAGGATGGAGAACAGGTGTGAACAGAGCTGCAGAAGCGATGACGATTTTCGCGGTAATGTGTGCCGGTCAGTTTCCGATCTTTCACATGGGTCGTGTGTGGATGGCTTTCTTCGTGCTGCCTTATCCAAATACAAGAGGTCCACTGTGGGTGAACTTTAATTCACCACTTCTCTGGGACGTATTTGCGATATCTACCTACTTCACCGTTTCATTATTGTTCTGGTATTCTGGTTTGATACCAGACTTCGGAACTGTAAGAGATCGTGCAAAAACAAAACTTCGTAAACTTTTATATGGTGTTGCTTCATTTGGCTGGAGCGGATCTACCAAACACTGGCAAAGACATGAAGCACTTTCATTGGTGTTGGCTGGTCTTTCTACACCACTCGTACTTTCGGTACACACGATCGTATCTTTTGACTTCGCTACATCAGTAATTCCTGGTTGGCATACAACGATCTTCCCTCCTTACTTCGTTGCCGGTGCGATCTTCTCAGGTTTCGCCATGACACAAACCTTGTTATTGGTTATTCGTAAAGTGTATAACCTGCAGGATTATATCACCATGGGTCACGTAGAAGCTATGAACAAGGTTATTGTATTAACCGGTTCTATTGTAGGTGTGGCATATTTAACTGAGTTGTTCATGGGGTGGTATTCTCAGAATAAATATGAAGGATATACTTTCTGGTATAGCCGTGCTAATCTCTTCTCTCCTTACGGATGGAGCTATTGGGGTATGATGGCTTGTAACGTATTGAGTCCACAGATATTCTGGTTCAAGAAATTCAGGAGAAACCTCTTCATCACTTTCTTCATGAGTATCATTGTAAACGTAGGTATGTGGTTCGAACGTTTTGTGATCATCGTTACATCATTGTACAGGGATTATCTTCCTTCTTCATGGTCTGTTTATTATAGTCCTACCATCTGGGAGATCGGATTTTATCTCGGTACATTCGGATTGTTCTTTACCTGCTTCTTCCTGTTCTCTAAATATTTCCCTGTAATTGCAATTGCAGAGATCAAACATGTATTAAAAACATCCGGAGAAAGCTATAAAGCCAAAGTTGGAAATATAGAATCAGCACAGGTAGAAGAGTTTGCTCATAAATATGCTCATGTAGAAAATACCGGAGCACATGGAAGAGCATCGAGTGGAATGGAACACCATTAAAATAAGTACGAGGTACGAAATACGAAGTACGAAAGACAACATAAAACAGGCTTGCAGCTTATGGCTTGCAGCTTAAAGCTTAGAAAATGGCAAAAAAGAAATTTGTTGTAGGATTATTTAACGATGAAGATGTGCTGTTTCCGGCTGTGAAGAAAGTTCGCACTGCAGGTTACAAGATACACGATGTTTATACTCCATTTCCTGTACATGGTTTAGACCATGCTATGGGTTTAAGAGAAACAAGTCTTCATACTGCAGGATTTATCTACGGTATTACAGGAACTACTACAGCTGTTAGTTGTATCAGCTGGATATTTACTTCCGATTGGCCAATGAACATTGGTGGTAAACCAAATTTTGCATTACCAGCCTGGGTACCAATCATATTCGAGTTAACGGTTTTATTTGCTGCAGTAGGGATGGTACTTACCTTCTGTTACCTGTGTCAGCTTGCACCTTTTGTAAAAAAGCATGTTTTTCATCCAAGAGCAACAGATGATCTGTTTGTAATGGTAATTGAAACAACAGGAAAGACAAATATTGATGACCTGAAAGGATTTTTATCATCTAACGGAGCGTTGGAATCTTATGAAGAGATTGCAGAAGACGGATGGTGGTTAGGTCGTTACGATAAGAACGAAATTCCTTTTGAGAACAATAAAAAAGAAGTGGCAGTAGTTGCTTAATAATATTGAAATGAGAAAATTATCTATCATAGTTGCTTTGTTTGCCGTGGTTTTTATGGCAGCATGTGGTGGTATTCAAAGAGAGCCTAACGAGGCTTACATGCCAGATATGGCTCATAGCCGTGCTATTGAAACGTATAGCGACAACGAAGAACTGGCAGAAGCAGGTATTTCTTACAGCAAACTACCTGTGCAGGGTACTGTTGCAAGAGGACAGGAAATGTTATTTCATATTCCAAAAGATGCACCGGGAGACAGCACTAATTATGTTGCTTCAAAGGCAGTTCAGAATCCAATTACATTTTTGCCAGGTAAAGAACTTCAGGAAGCTGAAAGACTCTACCTCATTCAATGTGCTATTTGCCATGGAACAAACCTGGATGGTAACGGACCTTTGTTTGCAAGTGGAAAATTCACTTCTAAGCCAGCAACACTAAAAGGAGATCCGAAATATGAAGCAATGCCTGACGGACAAATGTATTATTCTACCACTTATGGTAAGAATATGATGGGTCCTTATGGTGCTCAACTCAACACGAAGCAAAGATGGATGGTGATCTACTATATTAAACAACAACAGGCGAAAGGTAAAGCCGGTGCTGCAGCAACTTCAACAACTGCTACTGCACCAACAGGAACAACTGGTAAAGACACCACCGGTGCAGCAATGAAGTAAATTGAAACTAACTGGTATATAACAAAAGAATTAACGATGGCACTTAGAGAACGTTTTGAAATTCCGGGTAAAATGAGAACATGGTCTCTCGGTTTAATAGCTGTAGGACTGGTTGCTCTCGTACTTGGATTTATATTTATAGGAATGGATCATGGTGATGCCGGTCATGGTGGTGAAGGTCATCACACACCAGGTAGCCATATTTTCTGGGGCACTTTAATGTACAACAGTATCTTCTTTTTATTGATCACCAATGCTGCCATGTTCTTTATTTGTGCGACGACATTGGCAATGGGTGGATGGCAAATGGTTTTCAGAAGAGTATCCGAAGCTATCTCTACACTCGTTCCCATCTTTGGTATCATCGCATTTATCGTATTGATGTTTGTTCTGTTTGGAACACATATTTATCACTGGAATAGTCATGAAGCTGAAGCCGATCCAATCTTAAAAGGAAAGCTTGGTTTCTTAAATCCTACTTTCTTCGTTATCTGGACAACATTGGCTATTGCTCTCTGGAGTTTGCTTGGCTGGAGAATGAGAAAACTGAGTTACGAAGCAGACCAGGCTCCAATGGATAATGAAAAGGGTCAGGGTTATATCTGGAGAAATACTGTAAATGGTTCTTTATTTATCGTTTGGTTTGCATTAACTGTAGGCTCTACTGTTCCATGGTTATGGATGATGAGCCTTGATGCACACTGGTACTCTACCATGTATAGCTGGTACAACTTTGCAAGCTCTTTTGTGTCGGGCATGGCTTTAATCGCTTTGTTTGTAATTTATTTGAAGAATAAAGGTTACATGGAATTGGTGACTGAAGAACACCTTCACGATCTTGGAAAGTTCATGTTTGCATTCTCGATCTTCTGGACTTATTTATGGTTTGCACAATACATGTTGATCTGGTATTCAAACCAGCCTGAGGAAACTGTGTATTTCTTTCATAGAGTAAAAGGTCCTTATAAAGGCATCTTCTTCCTAAACCTGATCATCAACTTTATTTGCCCGTTATTAATATTGATGAGAAGAGGATCTAAGCGTAACTATACTTTGATGACGTTCATGGCAGTACTGATCATCTTTGGTCACTGGATGGATTATTATCAAATGGTAATTGGAAGTATTTCTCCTGATCATGTTACCTGGGGAAGTTACTGGTGGTTCGATTTCGGAATTTTAGCATTGTTTGTTGGTATATTAATATTCTTTGTAGGAAAAGCTTTAGCAAGCAAACCGTTGTATGCAAAGCATCATCCGTTCTTAAAAGAAAGTATTATACACCATACATAATTTAGAATAGCACAACTAAGAAAACCAGATTAAAACTTTAGATACGATGTTTTTTGTAATAGCAGTTATCGTTTTAATTTTTGTAGTGATCTTCCAGATCGCTAAAGCGAGTGAGTATGTATCTATACTGAAGGGTGAAGAGGCATCAAGAAAACAAAACAATAAGATCAATGGATTTTTAATGATCGTTTTCCTGGTACTCGGACTTCTGGGTGTATGGTGGTGTAATGAATTATACTATGGCGATACATTGTTGCCTTATAAATCTGCCAGTGTAGAAGGTGAAGAGGTAGATGAAATGTTATGGATCACTTTAATCGTTACAGGCGTTGTATTTATTCTTACCCAAATTCTTTTATTCTGGTTTGCTTATAAATACCAGGAAAAAGACAATAAAAAACCATTCTATTTTCCGCATAACACCAAATTAGAGATCATCTGGACTGTTATTCCTGCAATTGCATTAACAGTGTTAGTGGTAATTGGCTTAAGAAACTGGTTCCTTTTTACGGGAGATGCTCCTAAAAACGCAATGGTAGTAGAAGTAACCGGAAAGCAATTCTCGTGGATGTTCCGTTATCCTGGAAAAGATGGTGTATTTGGAAAGAAATATTACAGGTTGATCGACGAAGCTGCAGGTAATCAGCTTGGACAAATATGGAGAGATACCACTATTTCTATCAAAAACTCAATGGGTGGAACAAGAGAAATGAGTTTCAAAGCAGATCCTACCAACTTCGACGACATATTTGCTACACAGACAATGTACCTTGTAAAAGGTAAGCCTGTAAAGCTTATCATCAATGCAAGAGATGTAGTTCATAACGTTGGTTTACCACATTTCAGAATGAAAATGGATGCTGTTCCCGGAACGCCAACTACTCTATGGTTTACGCCTCAATATACAACCGAAGAAATGAGAGAAATAACAGGCAATCCAAACTTTGTTTATGAAATTGCCTGCGATCAGATGTGTGGTAACGGCCACTATTCAATGAAAGGTGCAATCGTTGTCGTAACAGAAGATGAATTTAATATCTGGAGAGCTATGCAGAAATCTGCTTATTATACAGCTTTCCCTGATTTAGATCCGAGAAACAAAGCAACAACCGATACAAGTGCAGTAAAGCCGGCAGCACAAACTGCTGAGCTTAAAAATTAATAATATTTTGTAAAGACCAGATATGAGTAACGAAGCTGTTTTGCATTCACACGACGTACATTCTCATGATGCTCATCACGAGCACCATCATCATGAGACCTTTATATCTAAATATGTTTTTAGCCAGGATCATAAAATGATTGCTAAACAATTCCTTATCACAGGTATGGTTTGGGCTATCATTGGTGGTTTGATGTCTGTGCTTTTCCGTTTTCAATTAGGTTATCCTGAAGCTGAGTTTCACTGGATGAAAGACCTTTTAGGAAAATGGGTGAATGATAAAGGACAGATCACGGCCGAATCTTATTATGCATTGGTAACCATCCACGGAACGGTGCTGGTGTTCTTCGTATTGACTGCAGGACTAAGCGGAACTTTCGCTAATCTTTTGATTCCTCTTCAGGTTGGTGCAAGAGACATGGCTTCTCCTTTCATGAACATGTTGAGCTACTGGTTCTTCCTTGCTGCAAGTTTGGTGATGTTGTCTTCAATCTTCGTTGAGACAGGTCCTTTTGCAGGTGGTTGGACTGCTTATCCTCCGTTAAGTGCTTTGGCTTCGGCTCAGCCAGGATCAGGTACAGGTATGGATCTTTGGTTGATCGCAATGGCTTTGTTCGTTGTATCATCATTGCTTGGTGGTCTTAACTATATCGCTACCATCCTCAACATGCGTACTAAAGGAATGAGCATGACGAGAATGCCACTTACTATCTGGGCATTGTTCTTCACTGCCATTCTTGGTGTACTTTCTTTCCCTGTATTATTATCTGGTTTCATTCTTTTAATATTCGATAGAAACTTCGGAACGAGCTTCTATCTGTCAGACATATTCATTGCAACTAACAACGTTGGTGCTTTACCAAATGAAGGTGGTAATGCTATTCTTTACCAACACTTATTCTGGTTCTTAGGTCACCCAGAGGTATATATCATTATCCTTCCTGCAATGGGTATGGTGTCTGAAGTGCTTTCCATCAATTCAAGAAAGCCGATCTTCGGTTATATGGCAATGGTGGGTTCGTTGTTTGCCATCACGGTTCTGGCCTTCCTGGTTTGGGCACACCACATGTTTGTAACGGGATTAAATCCATTCTTAGGATCGATGTTCGTGTTGCTGACTTTGTTGATCGCTGTTCCATCAGCCATCAAAGTGTTCAACTGGTTAACTACAATTTGGAGAGGTAGTGTGAGATTCACTCCGGCAATGTTATTTGCTATCGGCTTTGTAAGCTTATTCATCTCTGGTGGTTTAACCGGTATCTGGTTAGGTAACTCTGCATTGGATATTCACTTGCATGATACATATTTCGTTATCGCTCACTTCCATATTGTAATGGGTGTGGCAGGTATATTTGGAATGTATTGTGGTATTTATCATTGGTATCCTAAAATGTATGGCAGGTATATGAACAATACACTTGGGTACATTCACTTCTGGGTAACAATGATAGGAGCTTACCTCATCTTCTGGCCAATGCACTATGAAGGTTTGGCAGGTATGCCACGTCGTTACTACGATTACAGCCAATGGGAAAGTTTCAAACAGTTCGTTGAATTGAACAGGTTCATCAGTACTGTTGCAATGATCGTATTCGCTGTACAGTTATTATTCTTATTTAATTTCTTCTATTCGATCTGGAAAGGAAGAAGAGTAAGATCACAGAATCCATGGGGTGCAACCACACTTGAGTGGACTACTCCAATCAATCCTGGTCATGGTAACTGGGTTGGTGAAATTCCTGAAGTACATCGTTGGGCGTACGATTACGGTAAGGATGGACAGGATTTCATTCAGCAGACAACTCCGGTTGGTGCTAATGAGAACAATCATCACTAAGACTTCAAGGTTGTCAACCTTTTAGAAGGTTGACAACCTTTCATATACAAAATGCCCTGTTCAGTCAGGGCATTGGTTTTAAAAACGAGCAGGGAAGAAAATGAGTTTGATGGCTAAAGCAGATCTACAGGAAACAACTACATATGATCTTTCACTGAAAGCGAAAGTGAAGGATTATATGTTACTCACTAAGTTCACACTGAGCTTTACTGTTGTATTCTCTTGTGTGATTTGTTATCTGCTTGCTCCAACTGTAGTAGAGTTTGACTGGAAGATGATCGGTATTCTTTTTTTAGCCGGCATGCTGGTAACAGGAAGTGCCAATGCAATCAACCAGGCTGTTGAAAAAGATACAGATGCTCAGATGAAACGCACAGGTAAAAGGCCTGTTGCTGCCGGAAGAATGACACAAACGGAAGCTTACACTTTTGCTTTGATCGCAGGATTGGTTGGTGTAGCAATGATGTGGTATTTCTTCAACTTTAATGCAGCACTGATCTCTTTGTTTAGTTTGTTCCTGTATGCATACATCTATACACCATTAAAAAAGGTGAATAGCATAGCAGTTTTGGTTGGAGCTTTTCCTGGTGCTTTGCCTTGCTTGATCGGATGGGTGGCAGGAACAGATGTAGTGAACCCTTTTGCTACTGTTACATTACAGAATGGAACAGAAATATCGAACATGGCTGGATGGAGTTTGTTCGGGATACAATTTCTCTGGCAGTTTCCTCATTTCTGGGCAATTGCCTGGGTAGCACACCAGGATTATAGTAGGGTTGGATTTAAGTTGCTGCCATCTGAAAAAGGGCCAACTAAATTTACTGCGTTACAAGCGATCATGTATTCAGTGTTGATGATACCGGTTGGATTGCTTCCATACTATTATGGATTGACAGGTGAGTTGAGTATGTGGATCGTACTGTTTGCAAATATTTTCATGATCGTTCAGGCAGTAAGACTATATAGCGAGATGAGTGTAAAGGCAGCAAGAAGAGTAATGTTCAGCAGTTATATTTATTTACCGATTGTGTTATTGGCTTTGTTGGCTGATAAAATAAGGTGATTAGAGTTCGGAACGCTGAAGTGAGTGACACAACAGACGACGAGTTAAGATTTGAAGTTGATAAAATAAAATAGAAAAGTGATGATGGCAACAGTGACTTCTCCAGAGAGAAAAAGATTACATCCACACAAGTTTACGATGTGGGTAGCCTTAGCAAGTATCGTAATGATGTTTGCAGGATTAACGAGTGCTTATATTGTAAAGAAGGCAAATGCTAACTGGCTTGAATTCAGATTGCCGGATGTGTTCTGGTACTCAACTGTTGTAATAGTTATCAGCAGTGTAACCATGCATTTGGCGGTAAAATCTTTCAAGGCAAGAGAAATGAGTCGTTACAGATCATTGATCAGCATCACTACAATACTGGGTATCTTGTTTGTAGTATTACAATTAATCGGATTTCAGCAAATAGAAGCTGGTGGTGTTCCGTTGTTCGGAATTGATAGCAACCCTTCTGCTTCGTTCATTGGAATCATCGGTGGATTGCATGGATTACACATGTTAGGTGGAGTAATTGCACTTGTGGTTATCTTTTTAAGAGCGTATATTGGAACAAGAAAAGTATATAGCAGTACAGGTTTAGAGATAGCAGCTACTTACTGGCATTTTGTAGATGCACTCTGGATTTACCTGTTCATATTTTTTAACTGGATATAACAGACAGATATAGAAGCAGAAAAAGCAAATATTTTCTGCGTTGATTTAAAGCTTAGCTAATAAATTTGCGAACCAAAATTTCTTAAACCAGATGTCAACAACTGTAACAACAGGCACAAAATGGTGGAGTGGTGGCCGTAGTCCATTTAACGTGGAGTATGGTAAACTGATGATGTGGTATTTCTTAATGAGTGATGCCTTTACTTTCGGTGCCTTCCTAATTGCTTATGGAACCATTCGTTTTTCGGCTAATAGCTGGCCTGATCCGAATGAAGTGTTTCAATCTTTTCCGGGTTTAGGTAACGGACTTCCATTATTGTTCGTGAGCTTGATGACCTTCATTCTCATTATCAGTTCCGTAACAATGGTATTGGCAGTACATGCTGGTCACAGAGGTGATAAAGCTGGTGTTGTAAAGAATCTTATCTGGACCATTATCGGTGGTTTGGCTTTCCTGGGTTGCCAGGCTTGGGAATGGACACATTTGTTCCATGAAAATGCATGGTGGGGAAGTAATCCTTTTTCTAACATGGACCAATCAACAGGGCATCAGAATTTTACGAACTTCTTTTTTACCATTACAGGTTTCCATGGATTTCACGTGTTCTCCGGAGTGATTATCAATATCGTGATGCTTATCATGACCCTGAATGGTGTATTTGAAAGAAAAGGACATTACCTGATGATTGAAAAGGCCGGGTTATATTGGCACTTTGTAGATCTTGTTTGGGTATTCGTATTCACGATGTTTTATCTTGTTTAATTAAAGCACAACTAATTTAATATGGCACATACTGCTGATAATAATGCCGGGAAAAGAGAAGTCTGGAGAGTTACCATTATTCTTTCTGTATTAACGATCGTTGAACTTGCAATCGGTTTCTGGATGATAGGAATGGAGCAAGGCTTTTTCACCTCTTTCCTGAAAGGAGTTATCATTATTTTAATGCTTGCAAAAGCTTTTTACATTGTTGCATATTTCATGCACCTTGGACATGAGTTGAGAAACCTGATCATGACCATTGTTGTTCCTTTAGGATTATTCATCTGGTTCATCATTGCATTTTTGTATGACGGAGCTTCTTATGGTCATTTGAAAAACACTTATGATCCTGCTTACAAAGAAAGAAGCACCCAGAAAACAAACCAGGGTTCTGATCAGGGCAAACATGGTGTGAAAGATGTTCAGCCACAACCTGCAGGAGTTCATTCCGGTGAAGGTCATTAGTAATAATTTATAATGAGTTTTATACGATCGTCCCGGTAACTTTGCCGGGACGATTTTTTATATACCATGAACAAGAAAGCGCTGATAGGAATTTTGATCGCCGTAATGATACCTGTAGCAGGTTATCTTATTGTAAAGTACACCAGTGAAAGAGCTGTGGTAATGCCAAAAAAGTATTATGCCGATGATGTGATTGAAGGAGTGGAAAATGGAAAGAGATTTTCAGATACTGTATGGCACAGGGTAGAGAATTTCAGGTTAGTTAACCAGCTAGGGGATACAGTTGAATTGTATGATCTGCAGAATAAAATTGTGATAGCAGACTTTTTCTTTACAAGATGTCCTTCTATTTGCCCGGTAATGACGAAGAATATGCAGAAACTGCAGGCATCTTTTGCCAAGCATAAAAGCGGAAGGAAAGTTATTGATTCATCTATTGTTCACTTTTTATCTTTCTCAGTTGATCCGGAAAGAGATTCTGTAAAAGTATTGAAAGAGTATGCTGATAAGTTTAAAGTGAATCATGATAACTGGTGGTTCTTAACAGGAGAAAAAAAGCATATCTATGATTTTGCTTTAAATGAAATGAAACTGGGTTTGGTTGATGGTGAAGGAGTTGATACATCATTCATTCATTCACCCCGTTTTGTGTTAATGGATAAGAATTTTTTGGTAAGAGGTTATTATGATGGATTAGATACAACATCAATCTCACATCTTGCAAGGGATATTGGTTTATTGATGCTGGAGAAAGATGAGAAAGTAAAAAGCACATTGTTTACAAAGATCATCAGTCTTTCGTGGTTATGGTTGATTGTTGTATTTCTCATTATCATATTTGTGTTGTACATGAGAAAGCGAAGAATAGAAACTGAGAAACCGAATAAAATTTAATGTATGTTACCCCCCTCCATTAAGAAAAATGATAAGCTGGCAAAAACCCTTATCTGGATATTTTCATTCGTTGTTTTTGCTGTGGTAGTGAGCCTTGGAAGAATGCCAAAGATGGATGTAGATTTTGGGTTCGATATTCATTTGTTTGCGGCCATTAATGCCATAACAAATACACTTGTTGCCATTATGCTCATTGCAGCCTATGTTGCTGTACGAAAAAAGAAATACCTGCAACATAAAAAGTTCATGTTTGCTGCGATATATCTTTCTATTCTTTTTCTGCTCTCATACATAGCGCATCACTTGTTTGCAGGTGAAACAAAATTTGGTGGAGAAGGAGCCATCAGGTATGTGTATTATTTCATTTTGATAACACATATCATCTTAGCTGCTGTGATCTTACCTTTTATTTTATTTTCTGCTTATCGTGGCTTAACCGGTGAATATGAGAAACATAAAAAACTCTCGAGATACACCTGGCCTTTATGGTTGTATGTAGCTATATCAGGACCTGTTGTATATTTAATGATCAGTCCGTATTATGAATAATGCACCTAAAACATCTGCTTATACAACATTGCTGATAATATACATAGGAATGCTTAGTGGAACTATAGCATTTACTTTTATCAGCTATTTTATTCTTGCTGAACCTGAGCCATTATTCTTTAAAGAATCACACCGAGATATTCTTTTAGTGGCTTTGGTGGTTGCAACAATATGTATGTCTGTATCTGGTTTTTTATGGAAGAAGGATATTCAATTAATCCAATCATTGAATACATTGGAGGAAAAATTTGCAAAGTATCGATCAGCAATGATCAAACGTTTGGCGCTGATGGAAGGATCAGCATTTTTTGCATTGATCTGTTATTATCTCACCAGTAATATCAGGCTCCTTGTAGTTGCTTTGATTATAATAGTTGGATTTATATTTCTATGGCCAGGTTTGAGTCGTGTTGCAAGAGATATCGGCGAAAGTGAAGAAGCCATTAAGAACTTACAAGCCTAATTCTGTCATCGGATCCCAGAACAATTTTTTGAAATCAACTATCACATCATTTTTTACTTTGATCTTTTCTTTTTCTAACAACTCCTGCATTGTAGTTGGTGTAGCAAAATGCATTTTACCTGATAACATTCCATTCCTGTTTACCACACGTTGGGCTGGCACTTTAGGTTTTGCATGATGGGCAGCATTCATAGCCCAGCCAACCATTCTTGCACTCATTTTTGTACCGAGATAATTGGCAATAGCACCATAAGAAGTAACCCTTCCTTTTGGAATGAGACGAACAACTTCCCAAACATCATTAAAGAAGCCAAGTTCTTCAGTTGATTTTTTAGGTGCTGCTTTTTTAGGCTTAGTTGCTTTTGTTGTTTGCTTCATCTTCTCTTTTCTTTAGAAGCATTGTTCGTTTTGGTTCCGGAACATTCTTATAATCGAAAGGACAATTCTTACATCCGTTACCACAACAATAGCCCCTGTTTAAAAGGTAATCTGATGTAAAGACCACTAATCCATCAGCATTGTAATAAAATTCATCTCCGTCATCTGGTAATTTCCTGCTCACTAATCAATGTTTTAAGTAATTCATCTTTGACTGTAGACAGTTCTTTGTCTAATTTAAATTTCAGGTAATGCACTTTATTACTTTGAGCGATATCAAGACTCTCGTAATGTGTTTTTATTTCTAATTCTTTCGATCTGTCAGTTACCGAGTAAACATCATCATGATCTTGTAATATTGTAAGATCATAAGTGTTGATCACCAACTTTGTGAAATTATAAAGTGAAGGACTGTCAGTCTTTAAATTCACAGCACCATCCTTCTGTAAAAAATGCTGGTACATTCTCAGGAACTTCGGATGTGTTAATCGCTTTTTTGCTTTACCAGTTCTTAGTTGTGGATCAGGAAATGTGATCCATATCTCAGTCACTTCATCCTTCCAAAAATAATCATTGATCTTATCTATTTGTGTTCGAAGAAATGCAACGTTCAATAGCCCTTTATCCAATGAATTTTTTGCACCTCTCCATATCCTGTTACCCTTAATATCTACGCCAATGAAATTTTTATCGGGATACATTTCTCCTAATCCAACTGCATATTCACCTTTACCACAAGCTAATTCAAGTACTATCGGATTATCGTTCTTAAAAAACGAATTCCATTTTCCTTTTATGTCGTTTGGATATTCCAATACATTCGGAAAGGATTTGATCTGCTCGAATCGTATTAATTTTTTATGACCCATTACCGCAAAGATAAACAGCAGCAACTGATCAAATAGAATCGATCACATTAATGTTAATACAATCCAGAGAAGTATAATGGCATTAACGAGGATGAGACCCATGGTGAGATTTCGGAACGAACGGCTGAAAGATAGTTTTCTTGCCATACCATAACACATCATTGATATGGAAACAAAAGCTGCAGTAATAATAAGTATTACTGTAGCATCTTGTAGGAAAGCAGGAAGGTTGGCAGAAAAATCCTGTATAGCTTTTCTCAGATCATTTGAAGCTACCAATGTAAACCAATAAACAATTAGTGTAAGTATTGATAGTTGAATCAGTAAACCACTGATGAAATATGTGATCCTTCTTTGTTTCATTTCTCTTTTACTTTTTGCCTGGTGCTGCGTCTTGTTGCAAATTCATTGATATATATCTTAGTGAGCAACAAGAACATTGCAATAATTATCGGGCCAAATATCAGCCCTACAAATCCAAATAAGTTTAGCCCAATAAGTACTCCGAAAGCTGTAATTAAAGGATGAACATCACCCCATTTTTTTTGGATGATTATTCTAAAAACATTGTCCACTAATCCTATTACAAGAAAACCCCAGAGCAATACTGCTGTTCCTTTCCATGCAGGACCAGTACTGAACATATAAATTCCCAGTGGAACATACGCTGCTGCAGCACCTACAAAAGGCAGCATAGATGTGATGGCTGTTATTACAAACCAGAACCAGGGATCATTCACACCAATTATGAGGTAGCCAATCAATCCAACAATACCTTGTAATAAAGCAATAAGAGGAACTGCAAGAGCATTATTATAAACCAGCATGTTCAGATCTTTTGCTATCCAGTTGATGTTCTCATCTTTTAAAGGAATGTATTCGTATAGATATTCTTCCATTTCTTTACTGCGGATGAGCATGAAGTAAAGCATGAAATACATAAGTACAAGAGCCAGTATAGTGCTGAAAGTAGCACCAAGTATTCTCGGTAACGAGTTGGCTATATACGCTGCAGCTTGTTGAAAGTTTTGTTCGGAAAGCAGTTCAATTTTATATCGTTCTTCGATCTGCGTTACAAATTTGTTTAATGCTGCAAGTACTTCCTGTGAATGATTAATAGCATAAGTTATCTTGCTACCCAGCATTGTAACTAATACCCAAATAGGCACAAGTACAATTAAAAACGAAAGTGCAATAAGCGTAGCTGCTGCTGCACCTCTCTTCCATTTACGTTTATAAACAAGTTTACTCATGGTATTACGCATGATTACATAAAACGTAACCGCACCCAATAAAGAAGGAAGATAAAAAGAAAGTTCTCCAAAGATCACCCAGCCAAGTCCAATTAATAATGCCAGGTAACCAATTTGTTTTAAACGATTATTGTCTATGTATTGATCCATGCATAAGAAATTGCATGAACAAATTAGTGATTTATAATCGAAACTAAATCATCCTATTAATATTGTAGATACATAAAAAAAGCAGCCTCTAAAGGCTGCTCATTTGCTTGAAACGGTACTAAAGCCAAATCTGTTACTAAAGCCATTCATCATTCATCAATCTTTTCAATTCTTCGTCTTCAATATGAATGATGCTATTACTGTTGATTCATTTGTTCGTCTGATATTTTAAAAAGAAAAACTGTGCCAGAAATTTTTTGGTGCGATAGATGTTGTAATTACATTCACTAATAATATTATCTATGGCTACAGTTAAATTAACAGCGGCAGATTTTAAAGAACACATCTTCAACTATGAAGAAACCCAGGATTGGAAATTCAAAGGTGACATGCCTGCTATTATAGATTTTTATGCAGATTGGTGTGGCCCATGCAGAATGGTTGCTCCGATACTTGAAGAGTTATCTGAAGAATACAATGGAAAGATCATCATATATAAAGTAGATACCGAAGCGGAAGAAGAATTGTCTGCCGTATTCAGAATTCAAAGTATTCCATCCATTCTTTTTATTCCAACTGAAGGAACACCAATGATGCAGGCAGGAGCTTTACCGAAACATGTTTTAAAAGAAGTGATTGAGGAACAATTATTAAAGATTCCCAAGACAGAAAAAGATGTTTGATTTCGGAGATCTGTTTATAAGCGGCACATATCTTGCTAATGTGCAGCAAAAATAACTTATGAAACTCCGAAACACCCTGGCTGTTGTAGCCATTGCCACTGCTGTAAGTGTATTTACTTACTCTTGTACAAAGAATGATAAAAGTGCTTCTTCGGGTAAAGCAAAATTCCAGGTTTTTCTTACTGACGATCCGGGTAACTATGATGAAGTAAGAATTGATGTAAGAGATATTTTAATTAATTACTCGTCAGATACAGCTAATGGATGGCAAACTTTAGGGAATGTAAGACAAGGGGTATATGATGTTCTTACTTTAATCAATGATAATGATACATTGCTTGCTGATGCTGAAATTAAAGCTGGCAAGATTCAGCAGATAAGATTAGTACTAGGACCCAATAACTATGTAAAAGTTGATGGAACTGATTATCCTTTACAAACACCAAGTGCACAGCAATCTGGATTGAAACTAAAGATCAACCAGGAAGTAAATGAAGGAATTTTATATAAATTATTACTTGATTTTGATGCATCCAGATCAATTGTGAAGACCGGCAATAACAAGTATATATTAAAGCCTGTTATCAGAACATCATTACAAGCTATGGGTGGTAGCATCAAAGGATTTGTAAAGCCAGATACATTGATGACAGCAGTTTATGCAATCCAGGGAACTGACACATTCGGTACTTATACATCTAATGGTAGCTACATGATAAGAGGTCTTGCAGCAGGCTCATATAACATGTTGTATGTTCCTACCGATACAACATATCAAAATGCAACAAAAACAGGCATTAATGTTACTGTGAACGGTGTTACTACTGTAGATACTGTAAGATTGATTCCTTAGTAATAGATTTTTTATAGTTAAGAGCCATTCAAACCGAATGGCTTTTTTATTTTATCTACCCAAGAAGCTTTGTTTTCTTTTCGCATCCTATCTTTATTACTCAATCTAGTTCCGGAATATGAGTAAGCAGTTATCTCTTTTATTTATCGTAGCCTGTTTTTTTTGCATTACATCATTTGCACAAGACAGCACATCTTCTGATGGATTATTCCAAATGGCGAGAACTGCAGCATTTGAAGAAAAGAATTATCCTAAAGCAATTGAACTAAGCAAAAAAGCATTGTCTATCTCTCCAAAATATTCTGACATAAGAATTTTCCTTGGCAGAGTTTATACCTGGAGTAATCAATACGATAGCGCCAAAGCTGCATTTGAATATGTACTTGGCTATGCACCGGAAAATGAAGATGCATCGGTTGCTTATACAGATCTGGAGTATTGGAACGATAATAATGAAGGTGCGCTAAAAATTGTTGATGCCGGATTAAAACATCACTCAAATTCTGAGGCATTATTAGTAAGAAAAGCCAAGATATTATATGCCTTACGTCGTTACCAGGAATCAGCAACAGTAATTGATGCTATTCTTAAAATAAATAAGAACAATAGTGAAGCCCGTGCCTTATCAGGAAGAATCAGAGAAGCTGTTGCAAAAAATCGAATCGGAATCAGTTACGATTTCACCACGTTCGATAAACAATTTTCCGATCCCTGGCATATAGTAAGTATTGATTACGGCAGGCAAACCAAACTTGGTTCATTCACTGCAAGAATAAATTATGCTAATAGATTTAAAGAAAGTGGTTTACAGTATGAGGTGGATGCTTATCCAAGAATAAATAAAACATTTTATAGCTATCTCAGTTTTGGTTATTCGGGAGATGTGGGTGTATTTCCAAAATACAGGGCCGGAGCATCGTTATATATCAATCTTCCAAAAAGCTTTGAAGCAGAAGTTGGTACCCGGTATTTATATTTTTCTGATGCCACATGGATTTACACTTTATATCTTGGAAAATATTACAAGAGTTGGCTCTTTGGTGCAAGAACTTATCTTACTCCATCAGCAAACAGAATTTCTCAATCATATAATGTGATGGCAAGATATTATTATGGTGGTGCAGATGATTTCCTGCATTTCAATATCGGTACAGGTATTTCTCCTGATGACCGGCCTTCTGCAATATTGCTCAATAGTAGCTATAAACTGCAAAGTAACCGAGCATCTATTGCCTGGAGAAAGTCTTTGGATAAAATGAATATTCTAGGACTGACGGCAGGCTGGGTAAACCAGGAATATTTGCCAAAAACAAAAGGCAATCAATACGACATTGGTATTTCTTATCAACGCAGATTCTGATGTGGAAGAAAAAATATAATACTTACATCCTTTACATTATCCTGTTAACACCAGTTTGGATGTGGCTTGCCTGGGTTGTAACACCTAAAAAGAAACTGATGGTAGGTATTATTGATAAAACAGTACTTACTAAAAAAGGACAGGAACATAGTTCATTAACATGGGTATTGAACCATGAAAAGTTTGCAAAGATCAACACAGATCTGTATGAAACACAAAGGGATTATTTTGGTTTCTTTCCTTTGGGCGGCGAGAAATACAAGATCAAAGGACTTGAAAGATTTTCTTCATCTAAACTGGATGAGTTAAGCAATGACTGTGATGTAGCCTACCTTACTGATGCTTACGGTATCTATAATAGTGAATGGTTTGAAAGAAAAAATGTGACTGAGCGTTCAGGAATTATCTATGGTGGAATGAGCCAACAGGATGTTGATTTTTTAAAAAAGATGAAAGCCCGGCATAAACTTATTTTAACCGAGTTTAACTGTTTAGGTTCTCCAACGTCTCCAACTGTTAGAGCAGAATTTGAGAACACATTTAAGATGAGATGGACCGGTTGGATCGGAAGATATTTTGATGTGTTGGATACTGCAATCAATCCTGAATTACCTAAATGGCTTATTCGCAATTATATTGATCAACATGGAGGCAAGTGGCCATTTAAGAAAAGCGGAATTGCGTTTGTGAAAGAAGATGACAGGATTGTAATATTAGAAAATGAAACACATCTTACCTATGAGCTGCCACAGATGTTCAGTAAGAAAGAAGCAATTGATAAGTATAATCTACCTGAGAAAATCAATTATTCGTTTTGGTTTGATGTGATAGCTCCAGATACCAGTATAAATAACGTACTGGCAAATTTTAAAATACCTGTAAATAAAAATGGTACTGCCGAACTGCAGAAAGAAGGCATTCCATCTGTATTTCCAGCCATTATCAATCATAGCTCGGCTGATTACCAGTTCTGGTATTTCTGTGCAGATTTCAGTGATAATCCTATCAGCACATTCTCATCATATTTTAAAGGAATACATTTTTTTAGAAGAATGTTTTATAATAGTACTGATCCGGCTGAAAGAAAAAGTTTTTTCTGGAATGTGTACAAACCCCTTGTATCAACTATTCTGAAAGATTATAAGCAGGAACTTAAATAGCAGGTGATGCCTGTGCTGTAGAATCGGGTAAAAGCTTTACACCTTTTTTAATTCGATTATTCCTTTGTTTAAATTGA
Source organism: Bacteroidota bacterium (assembly GCA_023386555.1). Classification (GTDB taxonomy): domain Bacteria; phylum Bacteroidota; class Bacteroidia; order Chitinophagales; family Chitinophagaceae; genus JAEZDC01. Next base: position 168,228 of record JAEWJK010000012.1, read on the forward strand.
TTGAATGCCGATTTTAATTGGTCAGCCTTTTTCTTGTTACTAGTTAAAGTAAGATCCATATTTGGTTCTATCTTGAATAACTGTTCTCCGCTTAACCAGTAATTGCCCATAACAAAATCTATCGTTTCAAACTTGGTTTGAATTAATGGATATGCATGAATGTTCCTGAAATTCCTTGCTGTATCTATTCCAGTACCCATCCATGTAGCTTCTGCAGGTTGTTTAACACCATAATGCTTTAGCCAGTTAAGTAATGTGGGTGTAACATCAAGATGAGATGATATTGATGAAAAAGTTGCGGTTCTTTTTAGTAAAGGCGAATAAATAATAAATGGTACATGATAACGATCTAGCTTACTTGCCATTGGAATTTCCGGCATACGATGATCACCAGTAATAATAAATACCGTATTGTTGAATTCAGGTTTTTGTCTATATGATTCAATAAGATTTTTTATGGCATCATCAGCATAAAGAATACTTGCATACTGGTCTTTATAATTTCTGTAAGCTTCCATTTGCTCATTTGTAAAGCGAAGCTGTTTCATTCTCGCCTCAAACTTATTTTCGTATAACGATCCTTCTCCTAAAAGGAATGGGCTATGGGTTGACACCGTTAGCAGAATGTTTATGTAAGGATTTGTTTGAGTGGTATTCACATATCGTCTTACTAATTCTTTATCGCCATAACCCCAACTAAATCCTGCTGCAGATGCAGGCATCTTTTTAAAACCGGATGGAAAGCTTGACTCATCATAAACTGTTACGCCATTTCTTCTTAGGAACAGATCCATATAATCAAACCTGGAATCGCCACCATAATAAAATGAACTATTGTAGCCATTGGCATTTAATATACTCATCAGCGATTGATGAGCAGGCATATCTTCTTTTAATTCTGTAAATCCACTTTGCCCATAAGGTAATGATGCAGTTAAAGAAGGCAACATTCCGAATGTTCTGCCACTGGCACTGATGAAATTTTCCCAATACAAACTTTTAGTAGCCAACGAATCTATAAAGGGAGTAAAACTTTGAAGGTATGCACCTTCACCACTAAAAGCCCTGCCCAAACCTTCAACTACTACAAAAACTATATTCGGTTTGGCAGTAGCAGTATTGAAGAAAGGCGATAATACATCTGTTGTTGTGTCTGCGGTATGAAGAAATGGGTATTCTGCTTCATTAATGTATTTAAAGTTAGCAAACTGCATTGTGGATTCATCTATTTCACCTGCATATACATCGGAGTATATATCCATTTCATTTTTGGGAAAGAAATGATCATATGTCTGCTGCAAAAACACATACGATTTATTCGAAGAAAGATTATTACTGTATTCCTGTTGAGTCATTAGCCCATTGGCGGCAGCAGCAAAGTGAAATATGTAGGCAGTAAAAAGAACAGCAATGATAGATAAAGCAAAAGTTCTGCCGGGTTTTATTCTTTTAATCATGAATGAAAAAAGGAATACGGTAGCTGCAATACTTATGATAGAAGCAATGATTGCAAAGAGATTCAATGCACCGGAAGCACCTACAGTTTGCTTGATATCATTCCAGGAATACACCCAAAGATCCCCACCAAGCATTACTAACGTATTGATGTAATAATACACTAGCGAAGCATGCAATATTAATTCAAGGGTTCCTACAAAGATGAAAAGTATACTGGCTAATCTCTTATGCAGCAGATATATCAGGCAAAAAGGAATAAATAACCAGATAGCCGATGATAATATAAACGCTATGTCTTTTACAAACCCAAGTGCAATCACTTCACCAACAGATCCAGGATTACCATGCACATTAATATTGATGATTATCTCTGCTGTTCTTACTAATACGAACAGCATAGTGAACACTAACAGATGACTTGTGTAAGACCTTGCAGCACTAATCAACTTTTCAGTGAATGATGCTTTAACAACAGCCTCAGTTTTTTGTTGTGCAACTACAGGTGTTGGTTGTTGCAAAATCGGTTGATCGACTACCACTTTCTCATGAACTTCTTCAACAACTATTGGCTGAGCCGGTACTGGTGTTTGTGTTTGTGCAGGACCAAAGCCTTGCCTTGTCATATCTCCCCAACTCTTCTTTTTACGTAGCAGATCGATATATCCCATCACCCCATGCCATACAACGAATGGGTGAAATCTGAAAGGCTCGGTTAAACCAGTAAGTAACAATTTCATAACATCCGTTCTTCGTTTATACTGGTTGTAGGTTAGCACTTCCATAAAAACGGCAAATGCAGAATATGTATATCCGAAAGAGATGATGAATAATAAAAAAGATCCAAAAGTTGTCCAGTCAATCACACCTAAAAAAGCCATTACAATCAATGCAATAAAACCGAGAAACTCTATTGCAGGAGCACACATTTCAAAAAAGAACCAATAAGGATAACTCAACATTCCTAAGATGCCATACTTAGGATTGAAGAACATTTTTTTGTGCATTTGAAGTGTTTCCACTGTGCCTCTTGTCCAACGATTTCGCTGACGACCCAATATTTTGTAAGAGGCCGGAGCTTCTGTCCAGCATAAAGGATCTGGAATGAAGGCAACTTTATATGGAATCTTAAGGTCTTCTAAATATCTTCTCATCCTCACAACAAGTTCCATGTCTTCACCAACTGTATTGTGATTATATCCACCACATTTAATAACAATGTCTTTATCAAAAGCACCGAAAGCACCAGAGATCAATAGCAATCCATTTAATCTGCTCCATGCCATTCTTCCTAACAAAAAAGCCCTGATGTATTCCAACACCTGCATTCTTGGAAGATATTGTTCAGGTAAACGAACCTTTAGCAGCTTTCCATGTTCAATTATACATGAGTTAGCAATTCTAACTACACCACCTGTAGCAATTACTCTAACTTTTGTTTCTTCAATAAACGGTTTGGTAAGTTTTAGTAGTGCATCCTGTTCCAATACACAATCCACATCAATACAAACAATATAATCGTTGGCAGCAATGTTAACGCCTACATTCAAAGCATCTGCTTTACCACCATTTACTTTATCTACAACAACTAACTTTTTATAAACCGGGTTGCTGCTTTTATAAATGCCTCTTACTTCTTTTGTAGGAACCTGGTATCGAACAAAATAATCTATCTTCTTAAGATCGTAAGCTTTTATAAGCTTGGCCATTGTATCATCTTTACTACCATCGTTGATGATAACAACTTCCATGTTGCTGTAGTAAATGGATAATAATGAACGAACATTCTCAATAATAGTTGCGCCTTCATTATAAGCCGGAGCCAGAATACTGATGGAAGGAACGTGTGGAGATGAAGTAAGTGTTTTATAATCTGTAAAACTGTTCCTGTTGATATAATGTCTTGCATCACCTGTTGAATAAATGGCAATAAGCATGTAAAACAGTAACAATGTTACCGAATAAGTAAAAATTGCATAGGTGATAAAGTCGTATATAAATACCTGCCAGTTCAAAATGCCAGTTCTGCTTTTACATGTTTATAAATGTGTTCGTATGGTTCGGGTTGCTCTGCTGCTTTTTGCTGCACAATCTCTAATTGATGCATTACACCTAATGCTTTTGCTGCAGAAAGTTTAATGAAATCATTCTCATTCATTAATTGCTGTTGCAAAAAATTCAAATGTCTTTCTTCAGCTAATAAGGGGAGTTTTGAAAGAATGTTTAACTGATTGGTTATTGTTTCATCATCATACCTGCTGATGATTTTATCTGCACTTACATCATCTCCAATCCGTGCTAAAGTGTTCACAGCTTGAACTCTGATCTTTTCATCAGCATGTAAAAGACATTCTTCCACTTTTTGTTTTACTGCAAACTGCTGGTAAACTTCTGCCAACTTTAGTGCAAAAAGCACAACAGAATTATTGTTTGAAGAGAGCCATTTAGGCAGCTTAGGCATGTCTTGCTGGGTGAACAGTTTCAAGAATTCAAGTAATTGTATCTGTTGCCATTCACTTATATCGTAAGTGATAACATCGAGAAAACGTAATCCATTAAAACCAGACCATTTGATGATGGCATTCTGGGCTTCGTTTCTCACCAACTCATTACGGCTATTGGTTAAACGATATATTTTTATAAGCTGATCGTTCTGATCCATTATAGATAACTCCTGGATTCCTTTTGCTCGTAAATGCCAGAAATTACTAGCGAGCTTCTTTAATGAATCGTTCTTAAAGCCTAGCTTCTCATACAGATGACGAATATTTTCTGCTACTGCACCTGAAAAAGTTTTCTTATTGGTAATGAGATGTTCAATAGCATATTGCCTGGCTGCAGGATTGCGAAACATTTTACTGAACTTGTCAGGTATGTTCGATGTTTCTTCTTCATCTTCAGAAAGTATCACATGACTTATCCAAAGCTCAAGGCTCTTCTTTATCTTCTCTTTAAAGAAGAATGATTTTTTCTTTAACCCAAGGTATAAATAGGTAAAAGCAACTAAGGAGAATGTTATAAGGGAAAAGAAAATTACCCCATTGAGCAAAACTCCTGGAGTAATAAAATCTTCAAATGCAGTTTTGAAGTGATTTTGAAAAAGGTAAATGGCTGTAGTGAAATACAAAACTGTAATTGTTATTTTATATGCTGTTTTTTCTTGCCAGCTTTTTTATCCTGATGCTCAGTTCACTAAGGCTGAAAGGTTTTTTTAGGTAATCATCTGCACCTAATTCAAAGGCTTCTTCTACAATACTTTCCTGACCCATAGTAGATAATACGATCACCGGTGTATTTTTTGAAGAAAGATCATTCTTCACCTTTCTTACCACTTCCAAACCAGACATATAAGGCATCATAATATCGGTGATAATCAGGTCTGGCTGTTCTGAATCTATTTTCTGTAATGCATCCAAACCATCTACACATCCAATCACCTGGTAACCTTCTTTCTTCAGTTTTAATTCCAGTGTTTGCAAGATCAAAGCTTCGTCTTCAGCAATTAAGATTTTCATGCGTACGGTTTATCCTACAAAATAAATCATTTCTTTCTCAAAAGTCGTTTAACTCGTAATGATAATTCACTCGGATTAAAAGGTTTAGTGAGGAAGTCATCTGCACCAAGATTAAAAGCTTCCATAACAGTAGCTTCCTGCCCCATAGCAGATAAAACAATTATAGGAGTATTTTGTTGAGTGTTTGAACGAACTACACTAATCAATTCTAATCCGGAAGTGAAAGGCATTAGAATATCTGTAATAATAAGATCAGGCTTTTGAATGTGATATTGTTCAATGGCTGATTGTCCGTCTGAGGTTATAATTACTTCATAGCCGTCATCCTGCAGGTTCTTTTGCAATGCAGCGAGCATCATAGCTTCATCTTCTGCAATAAGGATCTTCATCATTTTGAAAAACTTAGTAGAAAGATGAAAATACCATTTTTTGCTTTATCTCTCTTATGAAAGCTTTTAACTATGCAATAAACTTCGAAAGTTCAGCATTTAATGACTCCAGTGTAAAAGGTTTAGGAACAGAACCATTCATTCCAACAGTTATACATTTCTCCACTTCACTGCCAACACTTGCAGTCATAGCAAGAATAGGAACCTGGAGTTTCAGTTCATTTCGTATGATCTCAGTTGTTTGGTATCCGTCAAGCTCAGGCATATGAATATCCATAAGGATTACATCATATTTTTTATCGTGCAGTTTTTCCAAAGCTGCTGTACCTGTATCGCAGATATCAATATCAGCACCGGAAGATGAGAGAGTATATTGAACCAGCATCTGGTTGATGGTGTTGTCTTCTACAAGCAGTATGTGTTTGCCTGCTAAACATGAAAGGGGTTTCATAGTAGGGGATTTCATTTATTGGATTTTGCATCATTTTTCAATGACAGCTGCAAAATAAACTAAGTTTTACAAGCTTGCAAATGATTTAGCACTCCTTTTTGACTTTTATTTAACCCGATAAGATACTTATTCATCTATTTTTGCCACTTCTATTTAATAAAACCAAATGAAAAGAACGCTTACCCTGCTTATTTTATTAGTTGCTGCCTATACATCATCTGCACAAGACACAACGGGAACAAGTTCACCCATACCTGTTAGAATAAGCATCACCGAAAGAGGAAGTGATCATCTTATTTTACAATACGGAATTACTGGCTGGAGTGGTACACCTGATAGCATCAGAACCAAAGGATTCTCAAGACATTTTAATATATATTTTCTTTTCGATAAGCCTTTTAAGACAAATCCTAAGTTAAGCGTAGCTTATGGTATAGGTATTGGAAGCGATAATGTTTTTTTCAAGAATACTAATATCGACCTGAAATCAACCAATGCTACTTTGCCAATTGTGAATGCTGACAGCACTAATCATTTTAAGAAATATAAGCTTACAACTATTTATGCTGAAGCTCCAATAGAATTGAGATTTACATCTAACCCTGCTGATCCTGCAAGTGGAATTAAATTTGCAGTCGGTGCAAAGGTTGGAACTCTTTTAAAAGCGTTTACAAAAGGTAAAGACCTGGTGAACAAAAATGATCAGAGCCTTTACGGTAACAAGTACATTGTAAAAGAATCTGAAAAGCATTTCTTAAATGGAACAAGAATTTCCTTAACCGGAAGAGTTGGTTATGGTCATTTTTCGTTGCATGGTGCTTACCAGATCACACAATTGTTGAAGGAAAATGTAGGCCCTGAAATTCGACCTTTCCAGATCGGATTAACTGTGAGCGGCTTATAAGATAAAATAATTTGTAATGAAGCCCTGTTGGTTAATGCTGACAGGGTTTTATTTTTATGGCAATTTCTTTATACAGATACATTAAATACAATAGAGTTGATAGAAAAACAAAAGATACAATTAGAAGAAAAAGCAGTTTTGGTAGGATTGATTCAGAAAGAACAAACCCAGGAACAAGTGAATGAATACCTTGATGAACTGGCTTTTCTCGCCGATACTGCAGGTGCTGTTGCTGTAAAAACATTCACCCAGAAATTACCACATCCTGATAGCAGAACGTTTGTAGGTAAGGGCAAGTTAGAAGAGATCAAGAACTACTGCATTAATAAAAATATTGATCTGTTGATATTTGATGATGAGCTCACCGGATCGCAGATTCAGAATATTGAAAAAGAAGTTGGCGTAAAAACTATTGACAGAAGCGATCTTATTCTCGATATTTTTGCAAGAAGAGCCAGGACCGCTCAGGCCAAAGTGCAGGTTGAACTTGCACAATACCAATATCTTTTACCCAGATTAAAAGGTATGTGGAAACACCTTGAAAGACAAGGAGGTGGTATTGGAACAAGAGGCCCGGGTGAAACTGAAATTGAAACGGACAGGAGAATTGTAAAAGATAAGATCTCTTTGTTAAGAAAAAGATTGGCAGAAATTGATAAGCAGTCCTTCACCCAACGAAAAGATCGTGGCGAGTTTATTCGAGTAGCATTAGTGGGTTATACCAATGTTGGTAAAAGCACTATTATGAATTTGCTTACGAAAAGTGAAGTGTTTGCCGAGAATAAATTGTTTGCCACATTAGATACCACTACCCGAAAAGTTGTTTTTGAGAATACTCCTTTTCTTTTGAGCGATACGGTAGGATTTATCAGGAAACTACCACATCACCTGGTAGAAAGTTTTAAAAGTACTTTGGATGAAGTAAGAGAAGCTGATATTTTATTACATGTAGTAGATATATCACATCCACAGCATGAAGACCAGATAGGTGTTGTAAATAAAACCTTACAGGAATTAAAAGCTTTTGATAAACCGATCATAACCATCTTCAATAAGATGGATATGTATGAAGAGAAAAACTTTGATGAGTGGCTGGAAGATGAGGTAAAGGAAGATATTATGAGAGAGCTGAATGAAAAATGGAACAACATTACAGAAGGCAATGCCATTTTCGTTTCGGCAACCGAACGATTGAATATTGACGACTTGAGATATAGGATATTGCAGAAGGTGAAAGAGCTCTACACTATCCGTTATCCTTATAGGGATGAATATTTCTATTGATTTTAAACCGCAGAGAACGAGAGACGAAGAGTTATTCGCAGAGAATTTTATCGTCAGTGATAATCAATTTACCTCAGCGAAACCCTCTGCTTCTCCTCTTCTCAGTGGTTCGTTTAAAAACCTTTTCTGAAAAAAATAAAAAACTACTTGGCTGCAAAATAAAATCTCCTATTTTTGCCACCCCGAAATAAACACGGGAAATTCCTCCTTAGCTCAGTTGGTTAGAGTGCCGTACGTACGGCATTAATCAGAGGGGCACCGGGAAGTAAGTTAGAAATATTCCTCCTTAGCTCAGTTGGTTAGAGTGCCGTACGTACGGCATTAATCAGAGGGGCATCGGGAAGTAAGTTAGAAATATTCCTCCTTAGCTCAGTTGGTTAGAGCATCTGACTGTTAATCAGAGGGTCTCTGGTTCAAGTCCAGAAGGGGGAGCAGCACTAAAAAATCCTACTTTGCGTAGGATTTTTGGTTTATGTACTATATCTACATTCTTTATTCTGAAAAATCTGATAAATATTATGTAGGATATACATCGGATTTTGAAAGACGAATTATTGAACATAATTCGAAGGAAGGAATTACCTATACAAAGAAACACAGGCCATGGATTTTGAAAGCGGTTTTTGAGTGTGGTGAAACGGAAGGAGATGCAGTAAAGCTTGAGAAATTTATAAAGCAGCAAAAAAGCAGAAAGTTATTAGAAAAGATGATTGCAGGCCAAGCCTTATCTGGCATATTGGCTCAGTTGGTTAGAGTGCCGTACGTACGGCATTAATCAGAGGGTCTCTGGTTCAAGTCCAGAAGGGGGAGCCAAATTAAAGTCCGCCGTATGATAACTAGTATTATTATCGGCGGATTTTTTTATTAATACCAAGCATATGAACATCTAAGCAGGGCTTAGACATATCTCAAGCCCGATTTCAGCAGTCCAAACTGCTACCATTTATTCTACAGTAAAAGTGATTGCGACGCAACAGACGATGCTATGCAACACTTCAGCTGGTATCATTATCTTTCCTATCGGGATATCAACAACAATCAAAACTTACATGACTACTTATACAACTAAGCGAAAGAGTATTTTCTCATTTATTAAACAATCACTCAGCAGCGAACACCAGGATTTTACCACCGGCAGCATTCGAAAAGCGGTATTTCTCTTAGCCATACCTATGATCCTGGAAATGGCATTAGAATCTGTTTTTGCGGTGGTAGATATATTCTTTGTAAGCAAACTGGGTTCTTACGCAACATCCACCATCGGACTTACAGAATCTGTTATTACTATTGTTTATTCTATTGCAATCGGATTGAGCATGGCTGCAACAGCAATGGTAGCAAGACGTGTGGGCGAAAAGAACCATGAAGAGGCTTCACGTTCAGGAGCACAGGCAATTATGTTAGCGATCAGTGTTACCATCATCATCAGTATACTGGGAGTGATCTATGCTGAAGAGATTTTGAGCATAATGGGTGGCAGTGAAGAGATCGTACAAAGAGGTGCAGGTTACACCAGGATAATGATGGCCAGCAGTATTATCATAATGCTGTTGTTCATGATCAACGGTGTATTTCGTGGTGCTGGAAATGCGGCTATTGCCATGAAGAGTTTATGGATAGCTAACATTTGCAATATCATTTTATGTCCTGTTCTTATTAATGGTTATGGGCCTTTTCCTGAACTAGGACTGGAGGGTGCTGCCATTGCAACTACAATCGGCAGAGGTATTGGTGTTATTTACCAGGTATATCACCTGTTGAATGATAAAGGAATTATCCGCATGAAGCGGAAACATTTTCTACCTCAATGGGATATACAAAAATCATTGATCAATGTAGCATCAACGGCCACATTGCAATTTATTATTGCTTCTGCCAGCTGGATGTTTTTAATAAAGATCATATCAAGATTTGGTGATGATGTGATAGCCGGATATACGATTGCCATAAGACTTATCGTTTTCTTTATATTACCGGCATGGGGTTTAAGCAATGCTGCTGCAACTTTGGTGGGGCAAAATTTAGGAGCCCAACAACCTGAAAGAGCAGAGAAATCTGTCTGGAAAGTGGCTAAGTACAATGCTGCGTTTATGGCATTTGTGTCTTTGCTTTTCCTGGTAGGTGCTGAACTTTTTGTAAGGTTTATTACCAGTGATGAGAATGTAATTCCGGTGGCTGTTGAAGCTTTACGCATTGTAAGTCTTGGTTATATTTTTTATGGTGTTGGAATGGTGATGATGAATGCATTTAACGGTGCAGGCGATACCAGAACACCCACATGGATCAACCTGTTTGGATTCTGGGCTTTCCAGATTCCGCTGGCATATTGGCTGTCTGTGATGTTGAATATGGGCCCCACCGGAGTTTTTATAGCGATCATCACTACCGAGACAGCGATAAGTATAGCTGCGATTATCTTGTTTAGAAAGGGAAGATGGAAGAAGACGGTGATATAGAATGGAGACCAGTTTGGGTTATGCTTTTGAGAAGAGTACATAGAACGGAAACCAGGCTTATACACCTATCAGGTTAGGATTGGATACCAAGGCCAGAGCAATTCCGGGAGTATGTTTACCGAGAGAGAACCCAGACAGATTCCAGACAGATCCGAGACAGAAGCGGGAGACAAGCAGAAGAGAGGCTATAGAGCAGCCAGGAGGGATTCGGTTTTTAAGGTGCAAAATCAATTTTTTTCAGCATTTTAGCAGACCGTATCCTGTTGAAGATCCTGCCTGTGAATAATACCCTCTAAAAAGATGGTATGAAAAAGTTTGTTCCTTTCCTGATGTTCCTGTCAATGTTTGCTTTGATTGGAATATACAGTTTTAGTTATCGCATGGCTACCTGCAATGGTGAAGACAATTGCAAGGCCTGTAAAAACTGTAAGTATTGCAAACATTGTAAGAAAGAGAAAGGCACTTGTGGAGTGTGTAAGTAGATGATCTTACATGTGATGTTGTATCAAAAGCATTGTCTTTTTTAGATTAATGCCTTTATAATATAGATTTCATATACCGATATCCATTATGAGAAACTCCGTGAGGAGCTTTAAACCTTTAGACTGACTAATGAGAAAGATCGTTTGTATTATACTAGGAGTTTTGTTTTTTTCTTCTGCATTTGCAGATGCAGATCATAAATTATCACCATCAGGTCCGGTAAATCTTTGTCCAGGCGGAAGTGTAACTTTCAGTGCTAATAACATTCCTGCAAATCCATCCTATCAATGGATATTAGATAACAATCCTATCAATGGAGCTACCGGAACAACATATACAGCAAATGCTGCAGGGAATTATAGTCTTGTGATCACAAGTAACGGAACACCGATATACTATGATACAGTGACGGTAGTGATGAACTCAAACCCTACTGCTGATTTTACATTTAATAACAACAATAGTTGCTCAGGAACAGCAATACAGTTTACCAGTACAGTTACCTCTGGCGTAGCTCCATTTACTTATGCATGGACCTTTGGTGGTGGAGGAACATCAACACTTGCGAATCCAACTCATTCGTTTACCTCATTGGGTTGTGGTACTGCAAATTTTACAGTGACTTTAGTTGTAACGGATGCTAATGGTTGTTCAGTTACAATAACAAAAACCAACGCAGTAACGGTCATACAAGCTCCAGATGTACAAGTAGCAGATCAGAACGTTTTTTTCCCATTTAATAATTGCAGTAATAACCCAACACCAAGTAATCCTAATTATACTATCACTATTGGAAATGCATCTCCAAGTGCAGCTTGCATAACATCTTATTCAATTAACTGGGGTGATGGTGTGATTCAAAACAATATCACATTTCCAATATCACACACCTATACTGAGTTGGGTGCTTTCAATTTAGTGGTTTCTGCTATAGGCACAAATGGTTGCGTGGGTTCCAGAACTTATGTTGTAGCTAATCAGAATAATCCGGCTGGGAGTTTAGGCACTTTAGGCTCCACAACTGGGTTATGTGCTCCTGCTGTTGTTCCTTTCACTATTAGTAACTGGCAGCTGAATTCTCCGGGTACAACTTATGTTCTTGATTTTGGCGATGGAAATTCTCGTACGCTCACCCATCCTTTAAATCCAGGGATGACGACTGATACAATTTATCATACCTATACAGAGTCATCTTGTCCAGCTTCAACTTATACTGCTACCTTAAACGTAATTAACGGTTGTGCCACCACTCCATATACGGCAGGAAATATACAAGTGAGAATACGACCAACTGCTGGTTTTACTGCTCCGGCAAATGGTTGTGTAAATCAAAGTATCTGTTTTACTAATACAACTACTCAAGGTTTTTTCGGAGCAAATTGTTCAACAACTACACTCTATAATTGGGACTTTGGTGATGGTTCACCTACAAGTTCTGCTGCTAATCCTTGTCATACTTATACCACTCCAGGAACTTATACCGTTACCTTGACTACCAGCAATCCTTGTGGCTCCAGTACAATAACACGACAAATATGTATTACAGCAGTCCCTGTTCCATCATTTACTGTCGACAATACCACCGCATGTGCTCCGATTACTGTAAACACAACAAACACCTCCAACACACTTGCTTCTTGTGTGCCTGCCACATATGTCTGGAGTGTTAGCAACTATACACCTACTAATTGTGGAACTACTTCAGGTTTTTCATTCGCGAACGGCACTACTTCTTCCTCATTAAGTCCATCATTTACTTTCACAAACCCAGGCACTTATACGATCAGGTTGGCTATAACGAATCCTTGCGGCACTGTCAACTCAACCCAAAATATCATTGTAAAAGCTCCGCCATCTGTAAATCTTCCTGCATTTGCTAATGCATGTGCTCCAGTCACGATAACTCCTAATCCAACAATTACAAATTGTGGAACTACTCCATTGACCTACCAATGGTCGTTTCCAGGAGGTAGTCCGACTTCCTCAAATACTGCGAGCCCTGGTTCAGTCACTTATGCTACACCAGGAGCATATTCAGTTACTCTTGCTGCAACCAATGAATGTGGAACAACAACAGTAGTAAGACCATTACAAGTTAATTCAAGACCAGATATAACTGTTCCATCAAATCTGATGCTTTGTCCTGGTGATGCTACAGGTGCACTAACATTTACCAGTGCTTTAGCTGGAACAACGTTTAGCTGGCAAAATAATAATACATCAATTGGGTTAGGTGGTAGTGGCAACGGAAATATCCCAAACTTTAATGTTGTTAATAATACTGGCTCTGCGATCACAGCAACTATAAATGTTACGGCAACCAATGGTGGATGTACCAATCAAGCCAGCTTTACGATAACAGTTAATCCAAGACCATCAGCTCCGGTAGTAACAACTCCGGTAACGTATTGCCAGAATGTTGCCGCAACACCATTAACTGCAACATCAACTGCAGGCCATAGTTTATTATGGTATACTACATCAACAGGCGGAGTAGGAAGTGCAACAGCACCTACACCATCTACAACAACAGTTGGAACCACCAATTATTACGTTAGCCAGGTAAACACCACTACCAATTGTGAGAGTAACAGGTCTTTAATTGCAGTAACGATAAATGAATCACCTGTAATTGGAACAGCCACACCAACCAATCCAACAAGTTGTAACAGTAGTACTGGTTCAATTCTATTAACGGGGTTAACACCAAATACGAGTTACAATGTTTCCTATGTAAGAAATGGAGGTGCTCCAACAAATATTACAAGAACATCGACCGCTACTGGTAATATTAATATAGAATTTTTACAATCAGGAACCTATACAAGTATAACTGTTGCAAGAAATGGATGTTCATCAAATATTATGGGGCCTGTGGTTCTTTCAGATCCTAATCCACCTGCAACACCAACAATCACTACCAATGCAACATCACCTTTATGCAGTGGAGCAACGCTAACCTTGTCTGCAAGTACAGCATCAGGCGCAGCGACTTATAATTGGGGTGGGCCTGGTGGATTTTCGAGTAGTCAACAAAATCCAACAAGAACGAATGTTACCACTGTTGCCAGCGGAACTTATACTGTTACAGCAACAATCAGTGGTTGTACATCTGCTGCAGGTACAGTTGATGTAGTTATCAATCCTTCTCCTGCAACACCAACTGTGGGAAGCAATACACCTGTCTGCACCGGAAACACATTAAACTTAACCGCTAACTCAACTGCAGGAGCAACGTATGAATGGGGCGGTCCGAATGGATATACAAGTACTGATCAAAACCCAACAAGAGCAAATGCCGCAAGTACTTTTGCAGGAACATATACAGTTACTGCAACATTAGGAACATGTACTGCAACTAATCAAACATCTGTTGTTGTTAATCCAACTCCTGTTATTGGTGGAAGTACATTTACCAATCCAACAAATTGCGGAAGTTCTACCGGAACAATTGTTCTTACAGGTTTGACTGCAGGAGCATCTTATACCGTAAGCTTTGTAAGAGATGGAGGAGCACCTACTGTCAGGAATAATATTGTAGCCAATGGCAGTGGGGAATTAACTATTACCGGATTGGCAGCAGGATCTTATACAAACATTTTTGTTTCATTGACCGGATGTAATTCAGCACCACTTGCAGGGCCAATTAATTTAGTTGATCCTACACCACCTGCTCTTCCTACAATTACTCATAATGGGCCACAATGTAGTGGTAACACCTTAACATTAGAAGCTAACACTACATCAGGTGCTGCTACCTATATATGGAATGGCCCGAATGGATTTACAAGTACGCTTGCCAATCCAACTATTCCAAACGTTACAACTGCAGCAACTGGTAATTATACCGTAACCGCTACTATCAATGGATGTACTTCACCAACAGCACAAGTTAATATCACGATTAATCCAACACCTGCTATCCCAACTGTTTCAAGTAACTCACCCGTGTGTACTGGTAATACATTAAGCTTGAATTCTAATTCAACAACAGGTGGTGTGAGTTATTCATGGACAGGGCCAAACGGTTTTATCAGTGCAGTGCAAAATCCAACGAGAGCAAATGTTGTAACGGCAGATGCAGGAAATTATATTGTTACTGCAACGTTGGGAAGTTGTTCATCGCAAAACACCACAGCAGTTGTTATTAATCCAACACCTGTTATTGGTGGAAGCACATCAACCAATCCAACTAATTGTGCAACCGCTACCGGAACAATTACATTAACAGGATTAACTGCCAATGCAACTTATAATGTTAGTTATGTAAGAGATGGAGGAGCACCAACCGTGTTGAGTAATGTTACTGCCAATGCAAGTG
>JAEWJK010000017.1 GCA_023386555.1 Bacteroidota bacterium
AAACACGTCAGGCCTTTTATGATCATAACTGGCGCTATAGTGATGAGCGACTTCAGGAAGCTTTAGTTGTTGATTTGGTCAAAGCCATCAGGAAGTCTTTACCTAAGACAGGAGGGTTGAAATTGATGCATATGCTTAAAGATGATTTTGCTGCACACGATATTTCAATTGGTAGAGATAGGTTCTTTACCTTGCTTAAGAGGCATGATCTGCTGGTAAGAAGAAGGAAACGTTATGCAGTAACAACAGACTCTAATCATCCGTATAAAAAATGGACTGATCTTCTAAAAAGCATGGAAATAACAGCACCGGAACAGGTTTGGGTAAGCGATATTACTTACCTACGAACAACAGAAGGTTTTGTTTACCTGTCATTGATAACTGATGCTTACTCAAGGAAGATCATTGGTTATCATGTAAGCCAGCATCTTAAGGCACAAGGTTGTTTAATTGCATTGAATAAAGCAATCTGTTCAAGAACAACCGCTACCGCTCTTATCCATCACTCAGATAGAGGAATACAATATTGCTGTGAACCCTATGTGGCCTGTCTGCAGCAAAATAATATCAGCATCAGCATGACACAAAGCGGAAGCCCTTACGATAACGCTGTTGCGGAAAGAGTGAATGGTATCCTTAAAACAGAGTTGAAACTTGACACGATTTTTAGAAATTACAGTCAGGCAGTAGCCATGGTTCATCAGGCAATAGATGCTTACAACCGGCTAAGACCTCATATGAGCATCAGCAACCTTACACCAGATCAAGCCCATTATTCAACCCAAAACCTCTTTAAAAAATGGAAAAAGAAAAAATACTGTAAAGCTAAATCAGTACTATTGTAAATATTGTAAAGTTCCACTAGTACTAAGAAGAATACTGTAAAGCCTATGCAGTAATAATCAAAAGGTGTAAAGCTTTTTCAGTACAAGACAACGGGGTATCCTTAGGGTTAAGCCGTGCTTTCCTTATACCTACGCCGTATCTACAAGCAGGTTACGCCGTAGTTAAGCCGATATAAGCCGTATATAAACGCTACTTCAATAGCAGCCCAATAAATTCGCCGGTTCCTGGGTAGTCTATGGTATCTTGAGTCATAGTCCCTTCCTATTTGAGCCATACATAATTGCATCCCGTCGATTTTTGTAAAACCATGACTGATAAAATATTCAACAATTCGCAGCTGATCAACTATTCCAGCGGTAGCTGTTAATATTAAGACCACAAAGATCCAGCACCCTGTCAACCACAGTGGCTGCAGCTTCTTCAATGGTGGCTGGCTTGCTGTAAAAAGATGGTGTGGCAGGACAAATAATTCCACCGGCAAGTGTAACAGCTTCCATGTTTTTTATGTGGATGAGGTTGTAAGGTGTTTCCCTCACCATCAAGATCAGTTTTCTTCTTTCTTTAAGTATAACATCCGCAGCCCTTGTAACCAGATCATCACTCACTCCATTGGCAATTCGTCCCAAAGCACCCATACTGCATGGAGCAACGATCATAATATTGTATTTGGCCGACCCTGATGCAAACGGTGCATTGAAATCTGTTTTTTCATAGAATTGAAAAGGGTAGTCTTTAAATGATTCATTTCCCAATTCGGTACTCCAGACTTCCTTTGCATTCTTACTCATTACAACACCAACATGTTCCCATTGGTCTTTAATGGCAACTAATTTATCCATGATCAATTTTGGATAAATTGATCCACTGGCACCTGTGATTGCTAAAATGATCTTATTCGCCATTTGCATAATTCAATGTCAAAAATACCTTAAATGCAGAGTTCCGGAGCAGCATTCTGGAATTGTTTTTGTTCTATAATAAACAGTTTTTGATGTTTATAGCTTAAAGCTCGGCTTGATGGAAGTCGGGCTTTTCTTTTAATAAAATAAAAAGCCATTCAAACAGAATGGCTTAAAATAATTAGTTAGTCTTTATACATCAGATCATAATATTCATGAGCCATTCGATTACTATCGAACTGGAATCTTACATCCCTCATACCATTCTTAGTGATCTGCCTCCAGGTATCATAATTATCATAATACATAGGAATGATCTGGTTGTTCAGGATGTCATAGATTTTCTCCAGGTCATAAGCATCCTGTTCGTGAACGGTCATGTTATCATAATCAGCTTTAGGTACAACAAAACCATTATTGCCCTGGTTGATGAATTCTGGTATCCATCCATCATCAGTAGAGAAATTAACGGCTCCATTCATTGCTGCAGTCATACCACTTGTACCAGAAGCCTCTCTTGGAACTCTTGGATTATTTAACCAAATATCAGCAGCCTGTTTTAATCGTTTACTTAATCCAAGTTCATAACCGATAAGCACCGCTACATTTTTATACTTTTTGCTTAAGTGAACGAGTCCGTTGAATTCAGAGATAGCAGGATAATCAACCGGGTAAGGTTTTCCGGCCCAAATAATTTGAACAGGTCTCTCTTTATCGTTCAACATCTTCTCAAATTTGGCCATATCCTGTGTAAGGAAATTGGCTCTTTTATATCCGGCGAATCTTCTTGCCCATACAATCGTTAATACATTCGGATCGAATAATTTTCCTGTTTGATCGGCTACTATTTCAAACGCTCTTCTCTTTAAATGTTTTTTTCTGTCATCAAATGCCCAGTCATTTGCTTCTTCCATAAAGCGATACAACTGCTTATCGGCCCAATATCTCCAGTTCTGTGCATTGGTAATATGTTTTATTTCACAGATACCTTTAAACTTACTCCACATTTTTCTGCTCACTTCGCCATGCAGTTTAGATACACCATTAGATAATCTTGCAAAACGTAATGCAGCGAGAGAATGGTTAAATTGATCATCGGTAATACCTGTAAGTTTCCTTACCTCATCAACACTAAGCCCACAGAAATAGCTCATCTTATGGCATAAATAAAGATCATGTTTTTCATTGCCTGCTTCTTCCGGAGTGTGAGTAGTGAAAACCAAATGTTCTTTTACTTTCTCAACACTCTTAAATTTATTCAACAGGTAAAAAGCTGATGAAACTCCATGTGCTTCGTTCAAATGATATACATCCGGGTTGAATCCTATTTCATCCAGCATCTTTGCACCACCAACTCCTAATAGAATAAACTGTGCAACTTTGGTTGCAACATTTGCATCGTATAAATGATGAGTGATGGTTTGTGATACATAATCATTCTCCGGAAGATCTGTGCTCAACAGGAACAACGGAGCTGTTTTAAATGTTTCGGGATTCAGGTAAAACACTTTAACCCAAACAGGATGTTCATGAATTGATATCTGGAACTTAATACCGGTATCTTCTAAAAAAGAATAATACTTCTCCATAAAAGTAACCTGGAGAGATTGGTCCTGGTTTCTTGCCTGGTCATAATATCCATTCTTCCATAAAATGCCAATACCAACAAGATTTTGTCTTAACTCATATGCACTTCTTAAATGAGATCCTGCTAAAAATCCTAAGCCACCACTATATATCTTCAAGGGTTGATGGATGGCAAATTCCATAGAGAAATAAGCCACTTTTTTTGAATACTCATCTGCAGTCTGAAACGGAACGTTGTATTGTCTGAAATTCATAAGTCGTTATCTGTTAAGCGTCGCAATTTATTGCTATTTGTGATATCATGTATTTTCTACACATTAATTGGGGATAAGTAGGGAAGTAGTGCAAGCAATTATAGTGCTGATAGTCGATTGCTGTTTAATCTCATTATTATAAAACATATTCTTTTCTCAGCATTGTTATCATATATACCGTTTGGGGAATATATGCAGCACTACTTTTTCTTTTGTTTAGGTTTAGGATCTTTCTTTTTATTGAAGCGATCTTCAAAAAAACATTTTATTCCCCGATAATTTCCACAGGTTCCTTCTTCTTTCATCTGTATCTGTGAACCGGAGAATTTGAAGTTTATTACACAAGGATCTCCACCTGCTGTGTATTGTGCAGTATTCTCATCTTTCATCACCATTTCACCTTTTAATTCACCAACACATTCACCCTTATTCTTTTCAAAATGAACAAAGAACATATAAGTGTTCGCATTCTTTCCATCACGGAGTGAAATGAAATTCTTTTTATCCTTTATATAATCACCACTGTACTTATTTGCTTTTGTGAATGTATCAATAGGATTGATGATTGAATCTTGTTTTTTAATATCCTCATTTGAATCATTTACCACTACCATAAATCCTGCATCTTTATTATATGCATAACCTGTTCTCGTATAAAAAAGTTGATTGTCTTTGGTAAACTTCTCTCTGGCAATGCTGAATGTTGGTTCTCTGTTGATGCTTACAAAGTGGCTGTAACCATCATTCGCTTTGTTAGTCACTAACTCTTTTGTTGCTAAAAACTTATTGTTATTATCAAGCACAAAAGCAACAAGCGAAGCTTTTTTGTTTTCATTAAACTTCGCCAGTAAGTATAATTCTTCGTCTGATTTAATCTTTCCAACAGGTTGAATGGCAATTTTACTATTGGTTCCAGCTATACTGCCTAACGCCGAATCGGGAATGAATTGAATAAAGACAGCACGACTTATCGTTGCAGTATCACCTAAACGATGTAAGCTGGTATCATAAAATGTTTTGGGCAGTTTAATGTCTGGAAAAGCTTCTATAAAATCTTCTACTTCAACAGGTGCATCACCTGATAAAGAATTTTTTTT
This sequence comes from Bacteroidota bacterium, assembly GCA_023386555.1. GTDB lineage: Bacteria > Bacteroidota > Bacteroidia > Chitinophagales > Chitinophagaceae > JAEZDC01. The sequence goes on from JAEWJK010000017.1 coordinate 4,684, forward strand.
ATCACCACAGGAAAATAAAAACAGCACAAATAAAAAACCCATCCATTTAGCCATAGAGAAATTTTAGTAAAAATAGATGCAAACATCTTTTAATACTTGGCAGGGAATATTTATTTTTTTAGGTTTGTCTAAACATTAATTTAAGCAGGTATGAACTTTTCGGTGGCAGAGGAGAATTATATAAAGGCAATTTATCACTTACAACAAACCGATAGCAATGTTACCACCAACGAACTTGCTGCAGAATTAAGTACCAAAGCTGCTTCTGTTACCGACATGCTCAAGAAGCTGAAAGCGAAGAAACTGTTGAATTATGAGAAATACCAGGGCTTCAGGTTAAGTGCTGAAGGAAAAAAGATTGCACTGAATATAGTTCGCAAACACCGGCTTTGGGAATATTTCCTGGTAGAGAAACTTCATTTTGGTTGGGATGAAGTGCATGAAGTGGCAGAAGAACTGGAGCATATCACTTCCAAAAAATTAATAGATAAGCTGGATGCATTTCTTGATTATCCAAAGTTTGACCCTCACGGAGATCCGATTCCTGACAGCAGCGGAAAAATGGCTGCTCAAAAGCAGATAAACATGATTGACCTCGGCATCAATGAAACTGCTGAAATTGTTTCTGTAGGTAGTCAATCAACTGAACTGCTGGAATTACTTACGCATAAAAATCTTAGCATCGGTACAGTGCTCGAAATTAAAAAGCGTTTCTCATTTGATCATTCAATTGAAATAAAGATAAAAGGGCAATCACCGTTTATCATCAGTCAACAATTAGCACAGGCATTATTCGTAAAAAAAATATAAATGGAGCAGATAGAAAATTTCTTTGTTGAGATAGGTCCTGTTTGGTCGGCACTGATTGCAACAACATTTACATGGTTAGTTACTGCTGCAGGAGCTTCTCTTGTTTTCTTTTTCAAATCAATGCATCGTGGTGTATTAGATGGTATGTTAGGCTTTACCGGTGGTGTAATGATAGCAGCAAGTTTTTGGAGCCTGTTGAATCCAGCCATTGAAATGAGTGAGACTTTATATCCTTCCATGAAATGGATGCCTGCTGCTGTTGGATTTTTAGCAGGAGCTTTATTCATATTTTTTCTTGATCGTTATACACCACATCTGCATATCAACTTTGGTGTAGAAGAAAAAGAAGGTGTAAAAACAAAATTGCATAGAACTACACTATTAATTCTTGCGATCACATTACATAATATTCCTGAAGGGTTAGCTGTAGGTGTTTTGTTTGGTGCTGCTGCACAAGGAATGGAAGGTGCTTCAGTTGCAGGTGCTATTGCGCTGGCAATTGGAATTGGTATCCAGAATTTTCCTGAAGGTATTGCTGTAAGTATGCCTTTAAGAAGACATGGAGTGACTCGCAGAAAAAGTTTTTTTTATGGCCAGCTTTCTGCTATTGTTGAACCTGTTGCCGGTGTAATTGGTGCTTTGGCTGTTATTTATATGCAACCCATTTTACCCTTTGCTCTTGCTTTTGCTGCAGGTGCAATGATCTTTGTGGTAGTAGAAGAAGTGATACCCGAAACACAAAGAGATAAATACACTGATATCTCTGTACTAGGATTTATTGGTGGATTTTTAGTAATGATGATATTGGATGTTGCATTAGGATAGTAAGATGTCCTACACTTTCAAAATGTAGGACATCTGTCATTTAATGTTCCTGCTTTGTCAATAGGCTTCTTTTAACCCAACTCCAGAATTTATCGAAGCTATTTCCATCTTCTTTCCATTGCTTCATCTCCTGATGCATCTTTTGTTTTCTTTCATGTTGAGTAGTATCAAAAAAATTTTGAATCAGGTCTTTATCATTATCAAATGCCATTTGATTGTACATCTCCTTTAATGCAAGTTCTTTCTCATAATTTTTTTCAGCGATAGAAGCTTCCAATTGTTGTCTTAAACGAACTTTTTCATCATACACACCAGATGGAAGTAATGTCTTAGCTATTACAGGCATTAGTTCAATCAACAATAAAATAGCTACCAATAAATAATAGCGATATTTCAAGGCGTCATTATTCTTAATAAGATTACTCAGGGCTTCTATTCTGGTGAGAAATCCATTATTCAATAATTGATCAAACGTTTTCTGCTCATTCTGAATAGATGTTTCAATTGCAGCTAATGAACTGTCAGCAGAACGTATCTGTGGTTGAAGGGTAGCATTTAGTTGTTGATATTCCTGGTCAAGTTTTTCATACTCTCGTTTCTTTGCTGCAGCAACAGAAGCCACACCCACTTTTCCGGTACCACCTGTTCCATCAGTCTCTGCAATAAAATTATTCCTGGCTGCAGAAACCTCTTTATATTTTGTATCAAGTTGCAATTGCAATGATTGCTTCTGTGTTTCAATTTCTTTTTTCTGTGCGGCAAATAGAGTATCCTGTTGATGTCTTTTATCTCTTTTCTTTTGCTCATTATCCAACGATATCTGAAGTTGAACTTCTTTATTAAACAGATACAATAATGCAGGTTGAGCCATGAATAAACCAATTGTAAAGGCTAACAATCCACGAAAAAGAAAAGGCCAGAATTTGTGTTTATTGTATTTGTCAATTCCTTTAATTAAGGCTCGATCAATTCCTAAAACAATGCCTCCCATAAATATTCCAAGCAAACCAGCGATAAAGAGGTTACTCACTACTGTACTAAAGAAATAGGTCCAGGCTAATGTTGCAAATAACCAGGTACCTAGTACCGTCATTCCAATAATGGCATAACGGTTTCTGTCGACCGTACATTCCTTCAATAGTTCTTCTTCAGCTGTTGCAAGCCACCAAAGAAACCTTGTAAAACCTGAAGGAACATAACGATCCCTCTGAGAAAATGAACCAACACTTTCCTGCATAAATGAATATTTTACATCAATAGGAGGTAGAAATTGAAAGTGGTTGAAGTGAGAGACAGTAAAGAAACGATGAATTGACGGATTTATGTATAAATGATATTGTTTTATAATTCGTTTAACCAAAAGTCAGTATCCTGCAGTAATTTTCACCATTCACTATCACCATTCACATTCCGTAAACTCATTTGCCTATCTCAGGCTGTTCCATACCTTTGCCGCCTAATTTTATAGGGTTAAAATGAAGACAGATAAGAATACTATCATTGGTTTTGTGCTGTTGTTTGTGCTGTTCATGTTGTATTTCTGGTACAATAACGATCAGCAGAATAAATACCTGGCAGAGAAAAAAAGAATTGAAGATTCTACCGCAAAAGCCAATATAGGTAAGCAACCAAAAATTGATACGACTAAAGCAAAAGCCGATTCTATATATCTTGATTCTGCTAACAGAGTAGCTGCAGCAGGTGGATTCCAGGGTGCAGCATTAGGATCAGAGCAGGTAGTTGTGGTGGAAAATGATCTGATCAAAGCCAGCTTCTCTAATAAAGGTGGTGTATTAAAACAGGTTGAACTGAAGAAATACAAATCCTGGGATAGCACACAGGTGATTTTAGGTGGAGAGCAACACAAACTTGGATATTCCATCAACACCGATAATCGTTCTGTACAGACTTCTGAATTATTTTTTACTCCCTCTGAAGTTACTCCTAATAGTGATGGAACTAAAACCCTGGCTTTTACTGTATCTGCACCAGATGGCAGAACCATCAAACATATTTATACCATTCGACCGGCTGATTATATGATCGACTGGAATATAGAGATCACTGGTGCTGATAAACTGCTTACGCAAAGTACATTGAACATGGAATGGGCGGTTGAAATGAACCAACACCAGCAGGATATTAAATACGAAAGACAGCAAACCAATCTTTGCTACATGGAAGATGGCAGCTACGATTTTACCCGTGCTGAAGGTGGTATTGATGAAACGTTGGGAAATGTTGATTGGCTAAGTTGCAAACAACAATTCTTTAATACGACGATCATTCCAAAGCTAAAGTTTGAATCTGCTAAATCTGTCTGGACAAAACATGAAGATTCAACACACACCCTGTTTGTCGCTAATTCTAATATGAAAGTGAAGATGCCTGTGTCTGCAAATAGCAACGCAGCTTTTCAATTGTATTTTGGTCCGAACGATTACAGGATATTAAAGAGCTATGATAACGGAATGAGGGAGATCGTTGATCTTGGCTCAGGCATATTTTCATTTGTAAAATATATCAACCGTTGGATCATCATTCCCGTATTTGATTTCTTCGCCAGCTTCATCAGCAATTTTGGTTGGGTTATTGCATTGCTCACATTATTCATCAGGCTGGTAACCTCTCCATTAACATATAAAAGTTATTTAAGTGGTGCGAAGATGAAAGTGCTTCGTCCGGAATTAGATGAGTTGAAGAAAAAATTCGGAACAGATCAACAAGGTTTTGCAATGGAACAAATGAAATTGTTCCGTGAAGCAGGGGTAAGCCCGTTAGGTGGTTGTTTACCTGCTTTATTACAGATACCGATCTTCTTTTCGTTGTATAGTTTCTTTAACTCCAATCTTTCATTAAGAGGTCAAAACTTTTTATGGGCTGATGATCTTTCGCAATATGATGTGATCGCTAATTTGCCATTCACTATTCCATTTTTTGGAGATCATATCAGCTTATTTACCTTACTGGCAGTTATTACCAGCTTTCTGATATCTATCTATAATATCAGCATGACGCCAACACAGGATAACCCGGTGCTGAAATACATGCCATATATTTTCCCGGTAATATTACTGTTCATCTTCAATAGCCTTCCTTCGGCTTTAACCTGGTATTACACTGTTTCCAACGTTATCACTCTAGGGTTACAGTTTATTATTGTAAAGTATATTATCGATCATGATAAGATACTTGCACAGATAGAATTAAAGCGTAAAACACCAAAGAAAAAGAGCAAGTGGGCAGAACGTTATGAGCAGATGATGGAACAGCAGAAACAATTGCAGAATACCAAGCAGAAAGGTTCCTCTAAAAAATAGTTAAGCGTAAAGCTTTAATGAAGCCTTGCAGTTTTGCAGGGCTTTTTTATGTATCATTGGCATGAATTTGTATCTACAACCAATAGAATATGAAATATTTACTCAGCATTTTATTACTTGTAACACTTAACGCTAATGCCCAGGTAAAACCCAAAGTGGTTACAGAATGTACAGTTGATTTCAGTGTGGTTATGGGTGAAGAAGTTGAGTCAGCCCCACAATCATCAATGGTGCTATACATCAAAGGACAGCAGAGCCGACTTGATTTTATCACACCTTCTTTTACCCAGATTAAATATTACGATGGAAAATCAAAATCCGCAGTGATATTACAGGACCTTGGTGCAACAAAAGTTAGAAGAGATCTTGATAGTACAAAGTGGAATCAATTGAATGAAAAGTACAAAGAACTTTCAGTGGTTTATACAGATGAAACCAAGACCATTTTAGGCTATGAGTGTAAAAGAGCCAATATTAACTTGAAAGACGGTAAAACATATTCCTTATTTTATGCAACCGAAATTGCACCATCAACAAAAGAATATGAATTCCAATTCAAAGGTATTCCAGGGTTTGTATTAGAATATGAAACTACCGCAGATGGCAGCAATAGGAAAGTAAAATATACAGCAACAAAAATCAATCTTAGCCCTGTTCCGGCTGCAAAGTTTGAATTACCTAAGACTGGTTACAGAGTTCTTTGAGATGTTAACGGATAGAAGGAGCAGAAGGCGTTTTAAATAAAGGTGCTTTTACCTTGTATTTGTAAGGATAAACATAAGTGGTATTACCACTTTGATAGCGAATTACTGAATTTACCTGTAAGCTATTATCCTTATCTTTTTTTACAGAAAGAAACTGAGATCCTTTGAACTGAGATTTAGTAACGGCAGCACCAGAAAGTGTAAAGCTTTTCGCCTTACTCATATTCTTAAGTGTAAAATTAGATTTGCCGGATTTTTCAGTGGTACCTGTACCAAAAGCAATATGTCCCGCAAAAACCAGCAGGAGCGCTATTATAACTTTCGTGTATGTCAGGCCTTTTTTCATTTCTTTCACAAAGATAGGGTTTTTGAAACATTTAACAACACCTATTCTGAATTAGTAAGACGTTAACATTAGAGAAAAGTTACATAGAACTTGGAAAAATATTTTTTTCCGCTTACATTCAATAAACGAACAGGTATGAGGTCAGAATATAACGAAGAAGAAAGACAAGATATAGAGGAACTCCTGAAGCATTACAATAACCTTAAAACCGGTCGTAGTCATACCTTTTTGGAAGAAGATTCCTTCGAAAGCATTATAAATTACTTCGATGACCACGACGACCTAAATCAGGCTATCGAAGCTGTAGAGATTGGTTTAGAGCACTTTCCGTACTCATCTCAGTTACGAATTAAAAAAGCAGACCTTTTATTAGCAACCCGTAAATACCAGGAAGCATTAGATATTTTAGAATCTGCGGCACTTTTTGATAGCAGCAATGTTGACCTATACATTTTAAAAACAGATGCTTACCTGGCTTTAGACCAGCAGGAAAAAGCTGTCGAAATTTTACAGGAAGCATTACAATTATTTGCTGGGGAAGAAAGAATAGATCTTTTGTTTGAGTTAGCCGATGTGTACGATGATTATGAAGAATTCGATAAGGTTTTCGACTGCCTGAAGCTGATACTAGAAGAAGAACCTACCAACGAAGAAGCATTGTATAAAATATGCTTCTGGACAGATTTTACCGGTAGAAATGAAGAAAGTATTAAACTGCACCAGCGAATCATCAATGAACATCCCTATAGTGAACTTGCATGGTTTAATCTCGCTGCAGCTTTCCAGGGATTAAAACTCTATGAAAAAGCGATAGATGCTTATCAATATGCAATAGCGATAGATGAAAAGTTCGATTATGCCTACCGGAATATGGGTGATGCGTATTTAAGGTTAAGGAAATATAAAGAGGCAATTGATTCATTAGAAAAAGTGCTCGAATTATCCAGGCCGGAAGATGTGATATATGAAGCTATTGGCCATTGCTATCATAGAATGGAAAATTATGCTCAAGCAAGGTTTCATTATAAAAAAGCAGTGCATTTGAATCCTGATGATAGCAAACTGCATTACAAGATAGCGGTAACCTATATGTTGGAGAACCAATGGGGTAATGCAGTAAAGAACCTTGAAAATGCAATGAAGATTCACCGAAATCTTCCGGATTATAGTCTTGCCATGGGTGAATGTATGGTGCAGCTTGATCGGTTGAAAGAAGCCATCCAATATTTTGGTAACGTTGTGAGATTGAAACCAAAAAATAAAGCCGGATGGGAAGCTTTGATCAGATGTTTATATAAAGGAGAATATTACGAAGAGGCACTGGAGCAGTGTGAAGCTGCAATGAAGTTAACAGACAGATCTGTATTTATCTTTTATTATGTGGCTGCACTTTTTGCATCAGGCAGATCCAAAGAAGCTTTGTTGCAGTTGGAAAAGGGTATGGAAAAATCACCGAAGCTGTTGAAGAAGCTTGTAGAGTTGAATCCATCTGTATTACAGAATAACCAGGTAGTAGATATCGTAGCAAGGTATAAGAAAGGAAGAAAGATATAGAGGAGATTGTTTCTATCGCTGCAATGAAATATGTCACAAGGCTCCAACGTACAAGTGAGTATCTCAGCATGTTTATTTGATTGTGGGTTTCGATGATTCTCCTTCGTCGAGTTTACGCAACAACTGATGCCATAGAAAGCAGAAGCCCGATCAATATCATTTTTACTGTAATTCGATTCACTTATTTTTGCTGCCAAGCAATCAAAACCGATCATGAATTTTAATCTTTCTCAAATACCCCAAAGACATCCAAAACCAAGAAAGTCAGGCCTTACCATGGTAATGGATAAAGGACTCAGCGTTACTGAAGCACAAAACTTCTTAAGTGTAGCTCATCCACACGTAGATATTATTAAACTCGGATTTGGTACTTCATTCGTAACGCCAAACCTGAGAGAGAAAATTGAAGTGTATCGTTCATATGATTTGCCGGTTTATTTCGGAGGTACATTATTCGAAGCTTTTCTTATTCGCAACCAGTTCGATGATTATGTAGCTGTGTGCAAAGATTACGGAATTGAATATATGGAGGTAAGTGACGGTTCTATCACCATTCCTCATGCAGAAAAATGTGGTTACATAGAAAAGCTTACTAAATATGGAACGGTGTTAAGTGAAGTGGGTAGTAAAGATGCTGCACATATTATTCCTCCATACAAATGGATCGAACTAATGAGAGCTGAACTGGAAGCGGGTTCAACTTATGTAATTGCAGAAGCAAGAGAAGCCGGTAATGTAGGTATTTACAGAGGTAGTGGTGAGGTTAGAGAAGGATTGGTTCAGGAAATTCTAACACAGATTCCTGAAGAAAAGATCATTTGGGAAGCACCGCAAAAAGCACAACAATTATATTTCCTTGAATTGATCGGTTGCAATGTAAACTTAGGAAACATAGCACCAAATGAAGTGATACCACTTGAAGCAATGAGAATAGGATTAAGAGGAGATACCTTTCACCTATACCTTAACAAAGAAGCAGGTGCATGAGACTTTTTGGCCTGATAGGCTTTCCCTTAACCCACAGCTTTTCTAAGAAATACTTCGAAGAAAAGTTTTTGAATGAGGGATTACATGACTGTGCATTTGAGAATTTTCCACTTAAGAATATTGAAGAGATAAGGCAAGTAATTACAGATCATCCCAACCTGGAAGGATTTGCAGTAACCATTCCCTATAAAAAAAAGATCATTCGTTTTTTAGATGAAGGTACAGATGCTGTGAGGCAGATGATTGCCTGTAACTGTGTAAAGATCGAAGATGGTAAATTGAAAGGATTCAATACAGATGTTACGGGCTTTGAAAGATCGTTTACCAGGCATCTTCAGCCACATCACCAAAAAGCATTGATATTGGGAACAGGAGGTGGGGCCGATGCTGTTGCTTATGTTTTACGTAAGTTGAATATCGAATATTTATTTGTTTCGAGAAGTGACATTCTAAAGCCGAAAACCATTTCCTATAAAGCCCTGGCAGAAGCATTATTCGAAGATCATACCATCATCATTAATTGCACACCGCTTGGAATGTATCCAGCGGTGGAAGAAAGCCCTAAAATTCCTTATGATTATCTCAGCTCCCAACACTATCTTTTTGACCTTGTTTACAATCCTCCGGAAACGATGTTTTTGAAAAAAGGAGCGGAGCAGGGTGCTGTTGTTTGCAATGGTTATGAGATGCTGCTGGCACAGGCCGAGGAGAACTGGAAGCTATGGAGCAGGTGAGTACGGTGAGACCTTGCTTTACTTCTGTGACTTAGGTGCATTTAAGTTCATTCCGAATGGTTTCGGTATCCTTTCTCTATAAGTTCTCTATAACTTCACTGTAAGATCTCTATAAAATCTCTATAAGAATTATAATTTTGTGGGTAAAAAGAAGCTATGGCAGATAGACCACCATGTCCTGATCCTGATCGATATATATGGGTGGAAGCAAAAAAAGGAGGATTCTGGCGAAAGAAAAGAGGCACGATCAAGAAAGCAGAATTAAATGAATCATTCAAAAGAAATGCGGCATTAACAGCTGTCATGAACGAGGCTGCCAGCAGGGTACTTCGATTACTTTCTCCTTACTTAGATCATATGAATACCAGCGGTGTATATGCCAGTATTGCAGGCCTTTTAAAAAAAGGATACAATAAAAACCAGCAAACTGATTATTCATATCTGCAAGAACTGAATATTCAACCATATAATACATTAGAAAGCCTGATTGGTAACGTTTACATAATAAGTTATACGGGGAAAGCGGTTACAGTGCAAATACCAGTTGACAAGAATGTATTAAGGAGAAAGAGCTCAATTATCAGTCACTATTTCTTTGAGGTGATATTATTGCAGGGCGATGTGTTGCAAAGTGATGAGTTGATGATAGAAAGCCAGATGTCTGACTTGTATGCTGTAAACTCGAAGGCACCTGATTGCATACTGGAGTTATACCCTACCAAGAAGCCATGGATGATATTGCTCAAGGCAGGGTGTGTTGAAACACCTATTGCTAATACAGTAGAATTTGCAGTATCACCAGCTAATTACGGGATGAAAGTGATAGCGGTGGGTTGAATGATTGATAGTTTATATAGATATAGGGATGATGATTTGTTATATTAATAATGCTGCTAAGATTTTTTTGTTCGGGGCGATATTATTCGGAGAATATGCGATTTTGTAGGTGTGCTTTTTCCCTGCTCGGCAGAGAGTGTTCTTGCTGTAGGGATAAAAAAGACGAATGAATGCATACAGGCACTACCGCAAGAGCGGTACAAGTCTGCGGCACCGGCGTTACATAAGTTAAGGATTGTTACAGATGTGCAATAGCTGTAACCTACCAGAGCTAAGCTTGTAAGGAGATCAATAACAGATCATCTCAACTGGCGCACCTATGCAGCAAAGGGTTAGGTGTGATGGATACTTGTGCCTTTGACCTTGTTATATTATCTTGTAAATAAAAATGTGAGCCGCAAATACAAGTTTAAAGATTCAGAAAAACTTTACTTTATCGCATACTTGCCCCAGAATGGGGTCATTAACTTCGTATGAGGCACAAGTACGCTGCACACAGAGGCCAAGCTGCATACTTGCGCCAGGATGGTGAGGCACAAGTACGCTGCCGCACAAAAGCAAAGCTGCATACTTGCGCCAGAATGGGCATTAGCTTCGTATGAGGCACAAGTACGCTGCCGAACAGAGGCCAAGCTGCATACTTGCGCCAGAATGGTGAGGCACAAGTACGCTGCCGCACAGAGGCCAAGCTGCATACTTGCGCCAGGATGGTGAGGCAGAAGCACGCTGCCGCACAGAAGCCAAGCTGCATACTTGCGCCAAGATGGTGAGGCACAAGTACGCTGCCGCACAGACGCCAAGCTGCATACTTGCGCCAGAATGGGAGCCGAAAATACAAGTTTAAAGATTCAGAAAAACTTTACTTTATCGCATACTTGCGCCAGGATGGGGCATTAGCTTCGTATGAGGCACAAGTACGCTGCCGAACAGAGGCCAAGCTGCATACTTGCGCCAGGATGGTGAGGCACAAGTACGCTGCCGCACGGAGGCCAAGCTGCATACTTGCGCCAGAATGGTGAGGCACAAGTACGCTGCCGCACAGACGCCAAGCTGCATACTTGCGCCAGGATGGGTGCATAGACTTTCTGTACTCTGAAATTCTTAAGATAGGTTCTTCTGATTACCACGTCTATCATTTTAAATGATTTCCTTGGCTTTCCCATTACCCTAACATTTTCATGACCCATGCCCGCATACATAAATACGCAATAAACTTTAGTGCCTGCACGAAAATGTTTTGTACCACTTTTTATTTGTTTATCCTCCCCCCATAAATGATTACCAATAATGTTCGCTACAATGGCCTCTTTATATTCATGTTCTTTAGGTGGAATATCTACAAATTCATATTCTAATAAACCAAGGTCTTCACCATCTATTTCCACAGTTTTCCAATTTATTCTTTTTCCTGACAGTAAAGCTTTTCCGGCGAGCTGTTCTATATAGTCTGCCCCAAATTGCATAACCCCACTCATAAGATATTGGAGGGATTGCCCGGTTTTAGATAGATATTCATCTACTGTGTTCATATTAATTCAGCTGCTTTTGAAAGGAAATATAAAAAAAACTCACATTTCCTGCTCCTAGGTGGTGAAGTGGGTATTGAGATAAAATATAATAAAATGAAGAAGGAGCCTATAAACATAAGCCCCTTTCAACCCTAAACCCTTAAAAAACAATTTTAATAGCCCTAAGCTACAATACTTCCTTGTAAAAACCAACAGGTAGTGCCATTGTGTAAGGTTCTATTCTCCTATTGAATGATAGGGATGACATCTTTTTAAAGGATGTCATCCCTTTAGCCTGTTTCGATATTAAAGATTATGCAGTAGCTTTTCTTTCGCAATCTCAGGAACACTCACTACTTTCTTTACAGTATAGTCAAAACATAACATGCCTGTTTTTGCTTTGCAGGCAAGTATATTTTTTTTGGAGTTAATGATCTCTATTTTATAATAAAGATCAAAACCTCTGGTAGTAAAATCGATGGCAGCAACAAATACGTCTACTTCATCTCCGTAATTCACTTCAGCTTTATATTCTAAGCCTGCATCAGCCATGATCAATCCAACACCTTCAAAACTCAGCTCTTGGTAACCATACGATTTCAGGAACTGTTGTCTTGCTTCATGTATAAGTGATAGGAAAACATCGTTACCTACATGGCCACCATAGTTCAGATCGGTGATGCGGATTTTGATCTTTTGTACTGAAAGAAAATGTTTCGGGAAGTTCTATTTTGATGCGGTTCATGAAGAAGGTTTGAGATTTGAAATTTCTGATTTGAGATTTGAATGGTGAAGGATGAATGGTGCGATTAATTAATTATTATCTCGACACCCTTCGAGTGCCTCAGGGTGACAATCTCAACATCCTTCGAGTGCCCCGTCCGAACGGAGTCGATCCGGGCGGGCTCAGGGTGACAACGGAGTTGTTCTCCATCAATCAAACATTCTTTAGAAACTCAATCAATTTATCAGTGGCTTTTCTTCTATGTCTGTACACATTTTTCTCTTCTGTACTCATCTCTGCAAATGTTTATCAATGCCTGGGGAATGAAAAGCCAGACACCGTTGGGACAAAAACGCAGCTTTACCGGTTATTGTTTAATTTGCAAATAACCTACCACTACATTATTATGAGAAGTATTACCTGGGGCTTATTGTTGTGTTTATTTTACGCCGGCCCATTGTTGGGGCAGTCATCTGCTAACTACCTATTTAGCACTGCAGCAAACGCTTCACTATCTCAAACGACTAACGTAGATCCAATATCATTCACCGGGGCTAATCTTTTTGTAAATAACAGTACCACCGCAGCAAATGCTTATGTGCCCACTTTCGATTTTATATTCATGGGTAAACGTTATAATGTTATTGTTGTAAATGTTGATGGTGTGGTAAGTTTATCTGTAGACGGCAATGTAAATGCGATCACTCAAACAGTTAATGGATTGGTGCGATCAACCCAGTATCCGCCTGGTGTTAATACAGGGCCTGCCATTGCACCTTTTTGGGATGATCTGAAAACAGCAGTAAATGGAAGAACTGCGGTGGCTACCGTAGCAGGTACAGCTCCTTATCGCTGCGTAGTAATAGAGTGGAACAGTAACATTAACCAAAGCTCTGCCAGTAATACTGCTGATGGGGTTTTCCAACTCAGGATTTATGAAAGTACCGGTAAAATAGAATTCGTTTACGGTAAAATGTCTATCGGCACAGGCAGCAGTACAGTAACCGCCTCAATTGGCTTTGCTGCAGGTACTACCTCAAACAGCATTGTGGCTGTAAGCAATCTGTCAACATTTACTACTACGACCAGCATTAGCCAAGAACCTGCTACCAGGTCTCTGGTCAATTCGGCTGCACCTGGTGATATCACACAGCTCAGTTCTAATGCAGACGGGGCAAGAAGAATATTCAGTTTTTCCCCGCCGGCATGTAACGGCGGTTTTACCGCTGGAAACATCAGCCGGGTGTTAGCAACGAGTATGCAGTTAAACTGGTCAGGTGCGTTCACAAATCACCTTGGATATTTGGTATACAGATCGGTTGGTGATAGCAATAACTTTCAGCCAGTAGCCACACTGCCCGTTTCAGCAACTGGTTATACAGCAAATAACTTAAGTACTAATACCCGGTATTACTGGAAGGTCATTCCATATACCGAAGGAAATACCCAAACCGTTCTGTCAATTAACGACAGTACAAAATGCACTATGGCCGGAACTTATTCTATCGGTGCCACCGGGAATTTTACAGCAGTAAAAGCCGCAAGAGATAGCGCTGCATTATGGGGCCTTGGAGGTGCTACCGTTTGGGAACTACAGCCAGGTTATTCCTTTTCTAATGAATCACTGCCTATTATACTCTCAGCATTCACATCTTGTGCGGCTAATCCTTTTGATCTTACGTTACGCCCTGCAACAGGAGCTACTATCAATTACTTACATGCCGCTGCTACACCAGTAATTGTAATGGATAGCACCATCAATGTCACGCTTGATGGCAGAGCCGGAGGTACAGGAAATAATGCGATCACTTTACATGGTGATGGGGAACTGGTCAGGTTTAAGAATGCACATAGCAGTGTTTTACAATATTTCGATATCCGTTCCGGAGTTGGTATTCCCACAGTAGCACCAGTCATGATCGAATCGGGCACCATCCGTGGCAGCGTCGGCAATATTATCCGTAACTGTAAGCTCTATAATCGACTGCCGGGCATTTTGCCACAGCAATTGGTTATGACAAGAAATACAGCTGCAAATGCGGTGAATAAATGGAACATAATTACACAAAACAGTTTTTACAATTTTCAACGTTTTGCAGCAGTTATTGAAGGAAATGGCTGGCAGATTACCGATAATAGTTTTTACGCAGACGTGCCGGTTACCTCTTATTCAGATACCGCGGGAATGCTGATGTTATATGTATTGGTTCCCGACAGTGCTCATCACGTATCAGGTAATTATTTCGGTGGAACTGCACCAAATGGAAATGGTGATGTAATGAAATTCAGTTTTCAAAAAGGATTTTACCCCGTGCTGTTGTTTGGTAATGGTAGTGTAAACAACAACTTTTTCAAAAAGATGGAGCTTACAACCATCAACACACAATCCGGTGATAAGATCGTGGATCTTGTTAGCCTAAACCGTAACTACCACCTTGCTTTTACCGCTATAGCACAACAAGTATCAGGCAATCAGTTTGGAGGGCTGAACCTGTCAGACAGTATTTCAATTGTTAACACAACCACGTATCCTCTTAGGGTAAGTGCCATACATAATTATGGTTATTCCAATTCTGATATTTATAACAACACTATTGTCAATATAAAAAGCATTCAGCACAGTTCAGAACCCGTTGAGATGATCATGATCAATAATTGGGGTTCTTCAAATATTTATGACAATACAATAGGAACAAATATTCATGCCTATAGAATTTACAACCGAACCAGTTCGTTGCTGGCAGCTATCAATACAGTAGGCTATTCAACTGTTAGCAATAATATGATCACTAATATGGTTTCAGGCACTGTCGTTCTCGGTATAGGAGGCTCTGGAAACAACCTGGTGATACAGAACAATACGGTAAGCTATTTAAAATCACTAAGGGGCAGTTCCGGCACACATTATTCCGCTGCTGGCATTGCCGTGGGGAACGGTATTAGCACCGTTAAAAAAAATACCATCCTGCACCTGCAGGATAGCAGTGTAAGTGGAGTAATATCAGGAGCCTGTGCTTTCTTTTTACATAATAGCCATGCCACCATTACAGCAAATCTTATTGACGGGCTGTCAATGAATGAATCAGCCACTTCTTCTTTTGCAAACTTGAACGCTTTCCGCACCAGGGAAGACCAGGCCGTTATAGAAAACAATTTTGTAAGGCTCGGCTTCGATTCTGCGGGCAACACATTGCACAAGGGATCTTTTATCGCTTATAATAATGATTTGCATTCGAACAACCAGGTAAGGCACAATACTTTTTATATAGGGGGAAGCAATGTTTTACCGGGTGGTAATGCTGCATGTGCATCGTGGGAGGCTAGCACAATGTTCTATAATAACATATTCGTAAATGAAAGATCATATATATCCGGTAATGTTAGCCGCATTTACGGTTATGGTAGCGGCTCTCATAGCAGTGGGCATGATCACAATATAATAAAGACTGGCCCGGGTGTAAGAGTCACCGCCAATCATACAACACTTCAGCAATGGCAGGCATTAAATAAGGACATTAACTCGCTGAATATTGATCCCAACTTCGTAAATCCAAATGGCCCTACTCGTACCCTTGACCTTCACGTACAGGGGGTAACTCCTGCCGAAGCAAGGGGAACAACATTTCAAACAACTACCTACGATTATGATGGTGAATTGAGAAGCGATAACACACCGGTAGATATTGGTGCTGATGCCGGGCTTTACACACGAATTGATCTTGAACCTCCCGTGTTCACCGTTACACCTTTACCAGATGCATCTGACACAACCGGACGTTTTATTACCATAAGAATTACTGATGCAGCAAGTGGTGTAAGAGATACCGGAATATTCAGGCCGGTAGTCTTTTTCCGAAAGGTGTTTCCTGCCTTTACTGCCTGGAATTTTTCATATGGAGATATGGTTAGCGGAACAAGACATGATGGTATGTGGAAGTTCTATATCGATCATCAGTTATTAAATGTTTCTGTGCATGGTAATGATTCTATCCAGTATTATTTTGCAGCACAGGATACAACACTCCCCCAAAATTTTATTGCAACATCACCTTCGGCAGGAGCTGTTCACGGAAGTGTGATACACCAGGTGTCTCCACCTACTACTCCTTATATCTACCGTATTTATATCAATGGATTTATCATACCTCCGGTGGTGAACATTGGTTACGGCGAAAAATATTCATCTCTTACAGGTGATGGAGGTCTTTTTGAAGGAATAACGAAAGACTCTGTCAATGTACCTGTTATTACAGCACGTATTGCCTCGCATTTGTGGGAAACAGGTAAATGGCCACTTGATAGCACATTAACGAAATTGAATGTAAAACTCAATATTGTACCTGCCTATGATTCTGTTTTCAATATCAGGAACAGGCAGAACCTTGCTGTTGATATGATCCGTTTATATAATGCCGACAATGTTACAATGGATGGTAGTTATAATGGGTCAGGCAGGTGGCTCAATTTTATAAATACCCATACAACCGCTGCAAATGCCAGGTCTACCATTGCATTGCTTAAAGGCACCGATAGTTTTCTATTGAAGAATGCATTGCTACAGAACAATACCTCCAGCTTTACCAATGCTGCAACGCTGCTGCTGCATGATGGTACGTCTTCCAATATAGAGATACGCAATAATATTTTTTCCAACGTCTCCGGAACCACTAAGCCAGCCGCTGGTGTACAGGCAACAGCTACCGGAAAACCGGTTCGCATAACGGTGGCAGAGAACCATTTTATCAATATGGATAAGGCGGCAGTGCATTTCAACGGGCAGGCATTCAATGCGAGGCTGGATTCGAACCATATCTACTGGAATGATGCCATACCACACAATTCCAACCAGTTCTATGCTTTTTCCACCGGTAGCGGTATGGTTACAACACACCAGATCAAGGGCAATTATATCGGGGGTTCGCAGCCATTTGCACAAGGTAGCCCATGGATAAATAATAGTGCGATCTCGCAGTTCATCTTTATAAGAATGCATCCGGGCAGCACTGTTTACTCAGCTATTGAGAATAACATTATAAGAAACTTCAATGCTACAAATGCAAGTGGCACTTTCTTCCGTGGCATAGACGCATCGGGTGCTGTTATTGTTAACGGTAATATCATTGGTGATAGTGTTTCCAATAACAGTCTCCAACTCGCAGCCTCAACGAACACAATGATCAACGTTGGTGGTAGCGGGCAGGTGGTCACAAACAACTTTATCGGTGGTATCACATCCACCAACACGGGTGCAGCAAATTTTATTGGTATCTGGACCACCGGCGATCTTATTACGGTTAAGGGAAACATCATTCGTGACATAGTGGTGGCATCAGGTGCATCTTTTAGTACCAGTGGTGCTTTTAGCGGTATATATAGTTTCTCCCAGGCATTAATTGAACAAAACGAAATAAGTAATATCAGGGCAACACATGCCGCCGGGGTGCAGGTGTATGGAATACATGTTCGTACTACTGCCGGCCTTATTAGTCGCAATCGGATTTTTAACCTGTCAATTTCGACTGGCACTTCAGGTACCATTGCCGGTATTTTTACAGAAGGGGGAAGCTGGCAGATTTATAATAACCAGGTGTCGCTTACTAATACATCATTTACCAATGCGGTGAACATGTACGGTATATATGATAAAGTAGGTAGTACCGCAAGCGCAAGGGATATCAATTTTAATTCACTTCTTATCGGTGGTTACCAGGCTTCTGGTAACACATCTTCTTATGGATTGTATTGCGAAGGAAACCCGGTAGAAAGATTTAGAAATAATCTCGTTGTCAATAACCGCAGTGGTGGTACTGGTGTGCATGGAATGATAAGCATAAAGAAGCCCACAACACCAGAACTGTTATGGTCGTCGGGCATATCAAATTACAACCTTTTTGTTGCGGCTGATACGTCCAGGTCCTTTTTCTGGGGAGCTACTTCAGTATTGTCAATGAGTAATTGGAGAACTGCTACAGGAGGTGATGCAAACTCGTACATCACCCCTGCATTTATTTTACCGGCCAGCCAGTTGTTTCAGGATTCCTCAAAGGGTAATCTGAACATAGATACAACGAACAGCATTTGTTGGTATGTTAATGGCAAAGGCAACCCCATAAATACGATAGATGCAGATTTTAATGATTATGGTATACGCTCACCAAACATAAGTGCCGGGCCTGTTGATATCGGCAGTCATGAATTCACTACTTCCATTCCTCCCCCGGCTTTGTATGTTTATGGAAAACATTTGCCAGGTGGGGCTGATACACTCAGTTTTAATGGAAGAATAATAGCCATTATTAATTGGAGCAACACCGGCACTTTACCAACGCTGGGTAATGCAAGATGGTACAGCGGCGTATGGCCAAACGATACTTCAAACAACGGGCTTGTGGTTAATGCCAAATACAACAGTAGTTACCTGCAGATACCTGCCACAGGGGGAAGCGGTTACAGTTACAGCCTGGTTTATTATTACGACTCGTCAATGTTAGGCAAGATACCTGACCAAAACAGTATGGTACTAAATAAACGGCAGGTTGGCGTGCCGGGTTCTTGGCAATCAATTCCTTCAACAGTAGATGTGGCCAACAAAAAAATAACCGTAGCAAACCAAACATCATTCTCTGAGTTTACAGCAACAGATGCAGTATTCACATTGCCTGTTCGCCTGCTCAGTTTTGCAGGTGCAGCAGTTGATAACCATGTACAGTTGTATTGGCAGGTGGTTTCGCAAGATGAAGCCTGGTTCAATGTGGAGCGTTCATCTAATGGCACTACATTTACTACCTTTAAAACAATCGTTGCGAATGGCTCAACCTCCTATGAGGTTACCGATGAGAATGTATTGACTAATTTCAGTGGCAGCCTGTTCTACCGATTGAAGATCGTCTCCCGATCAGGCGAGATAAGTTATAGCAAAGTCCTTGTTATTAAACCTCCAAAAAATCAATTATTAATTGCTGTTTCACCCAATCCATTTAAAGAACTTCTGGAACTTAGGTTGAAAGCAAGCAGGGCAGGTTTATTAATGCTGAGGATTACTGATAGCCAGGGCAAACAGGTATACCATAAAAATTTACAACTTAGTAGGGGCTTGCAAACGCTAACACTTAACAATTTGAACCATCTTCCAAAGGGCATTTATGTTTTGAATTTGTGGTTGGATGATACTGTACAGTCTATTGCACTGTTCAAAGGGCAATAAGTTTATTTCATTCAAGGCGAGGCTCGCAACTTCGCCGCAACTGCATTTGGTTTATAACTGGCTGCCATGTCAATAGCTTCATTGCGAAGTTCAATTATCTCCAAAGGGATGACATCTTTTCAAAGATGTCATCCCTTTATTGCTTCACACACCTTTGTGTCTGCACATCATCACCGGTGTGTAACACCCAAATAATTCCCTGAAGGCAGCTCCTAATGTTAGTAGATGCCTCATTTGATACAATAATAGAACGGAGAACGAGAGGTTTAAAGTGCATCTACATTGTAGTTACGTAAGCAACGGATATACCGCTTTCGCATTAGGGGTAACGAAAAGAAATGGCATTACGTACAGATTTTCCACTGGTGTATGCACAAAAGAAATGTTGTAAATCGGCAAGCTGGAAAATTGAAGGATGTGAGAAGCCAGATAGGGTACGGCATCTTACATGTTGATTGAAGATGGCAGGGATGTTAAAAACTGATCTTAAAGCGGTGCGGTGGAGGTTTCTGTCAACGGTCGGCTGGCGGAGCGTCAAACAAGTAATAATTTAATAAATAAAACTGCCGAAAAACCTGAGATATTAAAGATTACGCAATAGTCTTTCTTTCGCAACCTCGGGTACACTCGCTACTTTCTTTATTTCATAATCATAAATACAACATGCCTGTTTTGGCTTTGCCTGCTAATGTATTTTTTTCAACATTTGCTTTTTCAATCCTGTAATAAAGATCAAATCCCCTCGTAGTAAAATCTATGGCTGCTACGAATATTTCCACTTCATCACCATAATTCAATTCTGCTTTATTTTCCAATGCTGCATCAGCCATGATTAATCCTACACCGTTTCTGCTCTTCGTATCCGTGTAATTTCAGGAACTGTTGCCTGGCTTCATGAATAGAAATAGAAAAGTGCCTTGGCTACATAATTAGCGTATTTCACATCATATTGAAATTGTGATCAGAGATGCATTGCACATGCTGAGCGGGACGCATAGAAAATTCCGTACAAGTACGGTGCTCCTAAAAATAATATTTTTTAACTTTCATATTCAATCAAAATTGATTGTAACCCTTAAATCTTTTTATATGAACAAGACACTAACTGCAGTTTTTTTTGTAACGTTACTATCAACAATTTTAATTTTACCAGGCTGCAAAAAAGAAAACCAGGCAACAACTGTTGAAAACAATCAATCGCCTCTTGCTGCGAGAGAAAAAAAATTCCATATATTTTTTGCTGAATGGGATGAATGGGGAAGATCGAGCAGAAACTGTGCAGGTTGGGGATTATGCAATTATAGGGATTGCTGGTTTTGCTGTACAGATGAACGTGATAACATTGTCTCTTGTAACGACAATGTTCGCATTGTAAATTCTGGAAAAGCTTTAATAGATTCTGATACTAACGAAGGTTTTTTGTATATCAAACTTGATCCTGATGTAGCAGAGCAGGCAGATGCAATTACGGACCAATTGATTCTATATATCGACGATGATATAGTAGGCGAAAATTTCACTGCTCGAAAAGGTGAGTATTTATTTAATAGTGAAATCGGCAGCTTCGGTGGGTATATGATTCCGGTCGTAAAAAGATAGTTTTTGGATGTTTTATTCTTTGGTAGTCCTCAATTAATATTAGCTGTAATGAAATATTCGGCAGTGATTTTTTTCATCCTGTGTCTTTTTTTTGGTTGTACCATCAAAGGCAGTTTTCAAGGGCTCTATAGCTATTACAACAAAACAAGAACGTCGCAGCCAGGCCTTTTTGCTTCAGATTCCGCTATCTGTGAATTAGAAAATCAGGTGGCACCTAAAGTGTATATTATTAAAGGAATTGATCTTGCTAAATGTTTAAAAGAACAGGAGAAAGCATTTGTGTATATATGGGCACCAAAATGTAAAAGCAAGTACTGCTATCCGATAAATTTTATACAGCAAAAAGCTGATAGCAGTGGTGCTGAATTATTCATTGTAGCAGAGTATTTCGATAGTGAGTTGATGAACATCAGGTATAACATAGAGCGGCCAATATTTGGGCCTGATATAGAGTACTATAAAAGTAATAAAACGGCTAAATACCTGCCTGAGCTTCTTGCTGACATAGGAGTACCTAAGATGAACATCAGTAACGGCCGGATCCTTCTGTTCGAGAATGGTAGTTTTGTCAGCTCGTTTAGTTACCTCGGCGATCTAAAGTAATGCCTGGCACGAATACCTGTTAACAGAACATACGAATTCTTATAAGTCCGTGCTTAGGCTTGTGTCGGATAGGTTTTTATTAGTCCGAAGTAAAATCTTTTAAAATCATTAATCATTAAAAGCGATTTATGAAAAGTAAATGGTTTTTATTATTCACACTGCCCGCTGCAGTTTACCTGTTTATTGCATTTGCCTCCTGTAATAAAGAAAAGAAGTGTGTAAAATGCATGGATGAAGCTCCTTTTGTAATAAAAGATTTGAAGCTCCAGATGGGGAACTTAGACATTACCATACAACAGACCCCGATCTGGGTAAAAAAAACATACGGAGATTTGAATTATGGAGATCAAAGGTTAACCGATGATCAGTTCATGAAGATCAATTCCGCAATTGATAAATCCCATAGCCCTGAAGTGATCATTTTTTATTTCACTAAAACCTTAGTTGATAACGGCACTTTTGGTAACGAAGACATAAAAGGAATAAGTACGTTTACGATAGAAAATAAAATGGTAATGCATCATTTCTATGAAAATAAAAAAGGAGTATTTGAGCGTGACCCTTATCTGAGTGTACATACAAATGCGCTTTCCATAAATGCTGTTCTGGATATTAACCGCCAAAGAATAAAAACACCACAGAGTAGCATTTTGTTGTTAGATCGGACACCTGCTGAAGGGTTTGTTATCCGCAATAAAACAGACATTTTGAGGAAAGTGGTGAATCATTACAGCGAAATTAAGGAGGCCGCAAATAGGCAGTTTCAGCGAGATACTCTTCCGTTGGAAGATGTGATTTTGCTTTTATCAGCTCAATATGATGAAGTAATGGCTTCATGTGGAGGATGGTGTTGGGAAAGCATGCCGGGAACCTGTGTGCGGAATATTGACAGGCCCTACCCGGCATCATGGAGGTGTGAACAACGGAGCGGAGGTACCAGGGGCTGTAAAGCCACTACTTTAGAATCAGAAATAAGTGAATCTCAATCAGCCAGCGATGAAGAAATAGCAATGGCTTTTGATTACCGACTTCTTTATTCAGTCAGGGACGAGTTACTCAGCAGGAACAGCCTGGGTGCAAAATATCGGTCGTATTATTATTACTTTAGTGATGTGTATATAGCCGATATAGATCTGTCTCTTGCATTGGAAACAATGGAAGCATTAATTGACCTGAATACTCAACTGGTGAAATTACAAGATACCTCCGGTGTATACGACCACGAGATATTTTTAGATGAACAGCTTCGAAGTAAGATACTGCATATTATGGAGCGCTATCGCAATGTCTACCATGACTATTATACGGAGCTGCTGATGAATGATTTTAAGAACGATATTGACATACTAATGTTCAATAAAACGGTTACCGAGGTGAGGGAGCTTTTTGCCAGTTAAAAGTATCTTACTTTATCGATGTTATGAGATCGCTCCTTGTTATATTATCACTAATTCCCGTGGCTTACCTATCATGTAAACCACGGGGATTAATTAGTTCATTTAATCAGTATTGCGATATCAATGCTCAACCAATATCATTATTGCTCAGTGATGGTGAAAATTTTGCATTGTGCGATAGTGCTGAAATATTCACCATTGATTCGTCAATCGATTTTCATGGTGTCCAAAATATTTTACTTGACTCATCTTTTTTTAATAAGCATATCCAGTATTTCACTGGTAGATATCATGCAACAGACCAAGCAATCTGCATAGTGCTGTATTACGATTCAGGTATATCAAATAATGATACTGTCAAACCCAGCCTTGTCAGAGGTTTTGGTATTTATTCATTTACCGGAAAAGTCTTTATGCATAAGCTCTTTACAAAAAGAAAAGATGATTTTCTGGAAGTTGATGGTTTAACCACCAACACTTTTGCCATAGCCAGTAAACCAATAATGGATATAGCCAGGTATATCATATTTCCTAAACAAAAAAAGTTCAGCATAATAATAATAGACAAGAATTTGCACGGGATAAATTATAATATCAGGGGTCCGGAATTACTCCAGCAAAAAGTCAATGAATTTATTGCTATGAAGAAAAAAAATTGATGCTCATGTCAGTACCTATTAGTCTGTATAAGTTTTAGGAAAGGATTCTATTTGTAGTGGGTCTCCATTGTATTGTAATCACCTAGGGAAAAGAAGAAAAGTACTGAATAGTTGCTTGCAACACCTAGATTTTCATTGTTATTTCCTACAGATTATCTCTGAAAAATAATATAGAGGTATTAAATGATGAATCTACTGCAATGTAGAAATCGAAAAAATGTTTAAATTAGGGTACCCTAAGCTAATTCATGAAAAGACCACCCATAACTATTGTTATTGCAGATGACCATGAACTATTCCGTGCTGGTTTAAAGCATTTATTGGAAACCATAAAAGATGTGTCACTGGTTGGGGAATGCAACAACGGAAAAAAACTGGTGGATATCTGTCTTAAAGAAAAACCGGATGTAGTAATTACAGATATTAAAATGCCGGTCATGGATGGCATAGAAGCTTCGCATATTATTACGTCGAAACTTCCTGATACAAATATCATCTGCATATCTTTTCTAGATAACGACTTCGCGATTGTAAAAATGCTTGAGGCAGGAGTTATTGGTTACCTGGTAAAGAATTCATCTATGGAGGAAGTTTCCGAAGCTATTAATAATGCTAGAATGGGCAAGCCTTATTACTGTGATACTACAACTAAACTGCTAACAAAACTTATTATTGAAAGCAAGTTTGACCCTTATACAAAATCATCGGCATCGCTTTTTAATGAAAAAGAAATTGAAATGATACAGATGTTCTGCGAAGAAAAAACCTGCCAGGAAGTAGCTGCTGCCATGCACAAGAGTATACGCACTGTTGAAGAATGGCGTAGCAAAATCATTGCTAAAATGGGCGTTCGTAATCTGGCCGGTATGGTGATATATTCCGTAAAGCACGGAATATATGAACTCTAGCATACTTCCTCTTTCAGTTTTTGTTTAGCGGCTTCAGGTAGGTTAACAACTTTCTTTATTTCATAATTATAACACAACATTCCTGTTTTTGCTTTACAGGCAAGAATATTTTTTTCTGAATTGATGATTTCAATTCTGTAATAAAGATCAAAACCTCTTGTATTAAAATCTATTGCCGCGACAAACACCTCAACTTCATCACCATAATTCAATTCTGCTTTATATTCTAAGCCTGCATCTGCCATTATTAATCCAACACCTTCAACATTCAGTTCTTTATATCCATGCAGTTGTAAGAACTGTTGTCTTGCTTCATGAATGAGTGAAAGAAAAACATCGTTGCCTACATGTCCACCATAATTCAGATCGGTGATGCGAATTTTGAGCTTTGTGCTGAAAGAAAATGTTTCGGGAAGTTCTATTTTGATGCGGTTCATGAAGAAGGTTTGAGATTTGAAATTTCTGATTTGAGATTTGAATGGTAAAGGATGAATGGTCCGATTAATTAAATATTATCTCGACACCCTTCGAGTGCCTCATGGTGACAACAGAATTATTCTCCATCAATCAAATATTCTTCAAAAAATCAATCAACTTATCTGTTGCTTTTCTTCTATGGCTGTACACATTCTTTTCTTCTGTACTCATCTCTGCAAAAGTTTTATCGCTACCATTTGGAATAAAAACAGGGTCGTAACCAAAACCTTTTTCACCACGTTGACCGTGTATGATCTTTCCTTCGCAGATACCTTCAAACAAATGCTGTTCATTACTCCATATCATGCAGATCACCGTTCTGAATCTTGCTGCTTTATTCTGATGAGCTGCAAGATTATTCAGCAGTTTATCAATATTACCCTGGAAGTTTCTGTCATCACCTGCATACCGGGCACTTTTTACTCCAGGCTCTCCGTTCAATGCTTCTACTTCCAGTCCGGTGTCTTCACTAAATACGTTGGTACCAGATAGCCTGGATATCGTTGTAGCTTTTTCAACAGCATTTGCTTCCAGCGTGTCATGTGGCTCAGGAATATCAATATCAAATCCCGCTTCAACTAATGTGATGATGTTGAAACGATCTCCTATAACTGTCCTGATCTCGTTAACCTTATTTTGGTTGTTGGTGGCAAAAATTATGGTATTCATATCTTAAACAAGTCTTTTAAACAAAGCCATAGTTTACTTTTTTCCATCCTGGCGTCGGTAGTAGTGCCAGCCATTTTTTGTAGTGGTGCCGATTGTACATACGAGCAGTTATTGAATGGCTGCACTTTATATTCCGGTATGCTAAAGGGCAAGTCAATTGCAGTAGTTTCCACCCCAAATAATAGCACAACAGCAGGCTGCAATTCTTTTCTGATGATAGCATCTGTTACCTGCTGATGATGCGTATTGATAATGGCGACATCGGCAAGATTTAGTTTGCAGGCTGTTAGAATTGCTGATAATATCTGCAGCATAGCATCATCAAGGTGGATACAGGATGGGTCGTTTACAATGATTGATATATGCTGATGGTTATTGCCGAGATACGAAAATGGCTTGTTGTGAAGCGGGATATCTGCCGGCTTTTCCAATTTTTCACTGACGAGAATCATTTCGTCTGCACTGCCACCTTTAACATTCGTATTATTTTTTCTTCGAGGTTCTATTTCATTGTCAATCAATACTAAATTGGTCTTAAAAAGATCGGCAAGCAAGAAGTCCGGTAAAGTATTTTTCTCTAATTTCATTCTAATCAAATATTAACAAGCGTTAGCTTTTGGCGTAGTTTTTTTGTGTTTATTTGCATCAAATATATACGTTATGGTTGCTGCATTGGATATAAATATTACGAGAGTAGAGAGAAGCAAACTAAACGAAATGAGCCTTGAGAACATTCCGTTTGGTCGTTATTATACCGATCATATGTTAGAAGCTGACTATGAGAATGGTGAGTGGAAGAATATAGAAATCAAACCGTACCAGCCTTTACTCTTAGAGCCATCAACAGCAGCATTGCATTATGGGCAGGCTATTTTCGAAGGCATCAAGGCCTATAGGGATGAGGAGGGTAATGCATTCATCTTCCGTCCGAAAGATAATTTCAAAAGGTTTAACCAGTCTGCCGAGAGAATGCAGATGCCATCTGTTCCGGAAGATATATTTATGGAAGGAATGAGAATGTTGGTGGAGATTGATAAGAACTGGATACCACAAAATGCGGATCATTCTTTATACATAAGACCTTTTATGTTTTCTTCTGATCCGTTGATAGGTGTTAAGCCGTCTGATACTTATAAATTTATGATTATACTGAGCCCGGCAGGCCCTTATTATAATCAGCCGATTCGTATTTACGTAGAGGAGAAATATGTAAGAGCTGCACCAGGTGGTGTTGGACAGGCAAAAGCTGCAGGTAATTATGGTGCCAGTATGTTTGCTACTGCAGAAGCAAAGAAAAATGGTTATGACCAGGTTTTATGGACGGATGCGATTGAACATAAATACGTTCAGGAAATTGGTACCATGAATGTGTTCTTCATTATTGGAGATACTGCTGTAACACCTTCACTGGATGAGGGAACGATCTTAGGTGGTGTTACAAGAGACAGTGCCATGACCATTTTAAAAGAAATGGGCTTCAAAGTAGAGGAAAGGAGAATAAGTGTGGATGATTTGATCGATGCTCATAAAGCAGGATTACTGCATGAAGTTTTCGGAACAGGTACTGCGGCAACTATCACACAAATAAAAGAGCTTCGTTATAAAGATTATGTAATGGAGTTTGATATTGCAAGATCTGCGACCGCACCTGAACTGAAGAAGCGTTTAACAGACATCAGGGAAGGGAAGACAGAAGACAAGCATGGATGGATGTATAAGATATAATCTGTTATGAAAAGATAAGAAAGCCTCACTTTTTGGTGGGGCTTTTTGTTTGGATTAGACTAGGTTCAGGAAATCCCTGGGAAAGGGTTAGATAATGGTTAGGAAAGGGTTAGGATTGGTTTGGGTTAGAGTAGTAGTCTGTAGGAGGTTGATAGGGAGTAAACCAGGAGTAGGGATAACTTAGATGTGATTTGTATAAGTTATCTATTGGGTTAAAAAGGGATTGCTGACGGTGATGGCATTAAAAAAAACGTTGTTTATTAAGTTTTAGCAAATTCCTTTTCAGCTTTTTTGGAATTTCACTTTACACCTGTTACCTTTGCCGTCCCAAAAAAAGGGATAAATTAAAAAGGTTCAATAATGCCTACAATACAGCAGCTGGTAAGAAAAGGCCGGGAAATCATCAGGGCAAAAAGCAAATCAAGAGCTTTGGATGCTTGTCCTCAACGTCGTGGAGTATGTACAAGGGTGTATACCACAACACCTAAGAAGCCTAACTCGGCTTTACGTAAGGTGGCGAAAGTACGTTTGACCAACAAGATCGAGGTGATCGCTTATATTCCTGGTGAAGGTCATAATTTACAGGAGCACTCGATTGTATTGATTCGTGGTGGTCGTGTGAAGGATTTACCGGGTGTTCGTTATCACATTGTTCGTGGTTCTTTGGATACTGCAGGTGTAAAAGACCGTAAGCAGAGCCGTTCTAAATACGGAACGAAGAAAGAGAAAGCGAAGAAATAAGCTAAGTACGATTTACGAAGTACGAACTACGAAATTCAAAACTTTAATATTAACTCCGGCTGAGTAAAGTTTTAATACTTGAAGAAGTTCAGCCATTAAATAAAAATTAAATACAATGCGTAAAGCACAAGCCAAGAAACTCCCTTTAGCACCTGATGGTCGTTTTAACGATAAACTGGTTACCCGTTTCATTAATAACTTAATGTGGGATGGAAAAAAGAGTACTGCCATCAATATTTTTTACGATGCGGTAGATAAGATCACCAAAACTACAGGTGAAGACGGGTACGAAGTATGGAAAAGAGCTTTGGCCAATGTAACTCCTGCTGTAGAGGTTAAAAGCCGTAGAATTGGTGGTGCTAACTTCCAGATCCCTTCTGAGGTTCGTGCTGATAGAAAGATATCTTTAAGTATCAAATGGTTGGTTCGTTACAGCCGTGAAAGAAACGGAAAAACGATGGCCGATAAACTTGCTAACGAATTGATCGCAGCAAGCAAAGGTGAAGGTGCTGCTTTTAAAAAGAAAGAAGATACCCACCGTATGGCAGAAGCCAATAAGGCTTTCTCACATTTCAAGATTTAAACACAATAGTTTATATTAAAAAAAGCCGCATTAGCGGCTTTTTTTATTTTTCGTCTGCAGGGGTAATTGTTTCTTAGAGTCAGATTAAAAATTTTATGATCCTATTTTAATGCTTTAAGTGTTAAAAATATTCCTACTTTTAAAGCCCTTTAACAGAATTCCTTAGTTACTCATGTTTATTCCTTTTATTACGGATGATCTCCGGTATTTGTTTTTCACGCTTTGCTATTGAAATTCAAGTGTAATAATTGTGTGTATCATGGTGTATTCGGGGTTTTGTTAAATTGCTTTAATCATTTATCAACAACCAGGGATCATGAGAAATTACTACTTGTATTGCTTACTTACATTAGTATCATTAACAGGTTTCATTAGTGCAAAAGCACAGTTTCCTGCACCGTATTGTGCAGAAGTTTTTCCAAGTGGTGTAGAACCTATCACCAGTGTAGTGTTTGCGGGTATTAACAATACTTCACCTGCGGCTCTTGGTGGTGCTCCACATGATAATTTTACGGCTATTTCCGGAAACGTGTTAATGGGGCAAACGTACACAATCAGTGTGCAGGGTAATACAGGTGGTAACTGGACTACTCATGTGAGGCTTTTTGTAGACTGGAACAATGATGGCGATTTTGTGGATGCCGGCGAAACTTTTACTGTAGGTACCATTGTAAATTCTTCGGGTACTGATGGAATAACAGCCACGGCATCTATAGATATTCCTGTTACCGCTACACCTGGTAATCTCAGGATGCGTGTTTCAAAACGTTTTAGTGCTGCTCCCACGCCGTGTAATACAACCGGATTTGGCCAGGCAGAAGATTATACCTTGATCGTTACTCCACCAACACCTTGTGCCGGATTACCAAATGCTGGTACAGCAACTGCTACTCCTTCACCTGTTTGCTTGGGAGAAAACATTAGCCTGAGCGTTACAGGTGCAACTCTTGCATCAGGGCTTGTTTACCAGTGGGAAGTTTCTACCACTTCTAATAGTACCGGTTTTAATCCAGTTACAGGTGCAACCAGTTTATCTGCAACAACCACACAAAGTGTTTCTTCATGGTACCGTTTAAGAGTAACATGTACCAATACAAACGATATTTCTTATTCAAACCCAGTGCAGGTAGTTAGTCCACCAGCACCCAATGGTTTATACACCATTGGTGCCGGACCTACAACCTGGAATATTCCGGCTGGTGTCGGTAATGCTTCAGGTACCAACTTTGCAACATTCCAGGAAGCAATTGCGGCAATGTCTTGCGGAATCTCGGCTTCCGTTACATTTAATGTGGTAAACGCAACCTATAATACCCAGGTTATTATTCCTTTTATTCGAAACACTGCTGATAATCGTACCGTTACTTTCAACGGTAATGGTTCTACGCTAACTTTTGCTACTACTGCTGCAGAAAGAGCAGTGATAAAATTAAATGGAGCCAATTTCATTCGTATCAATGATTTTATTATCAATCCTACCGGTACAAATGCCTATGGTATCCAATTGATCAATGATGCTGATTCAAACATTATCAGAAATAATACTATTAATCTGAGTTTGACTTCTACTGCCAATACAGTAGCAGGCATTGTAATGAGTGGTTCTGCTACTGATGCTATCGGAACAGGTACCACTACAGCATTGCATTCCTTTAATGAAATCAGAAATAACACCATCAATGGTGGTTTTTATGGTATCACTCTAACAGCCACCCCTGCAGGTGGAGCTAATATCAATAATACGATCTATGGTAATACCATAAGAGATTTCCATCAGTATGGTATTTATATTGCCGGTAGTGGTAATACCGTTATTGATTCAAACCAGATCAGCAGGCCAAACAGAACTGTTACTGCAACAACAGTTGAGGGTATATATTTTACTACACAGAGTAATAATGCCAGGATAACAAGAAATAGGATAACCAATCCATTTGGTGGATTAGCTGCCAGGGCAACAGCAACGTTTAATGGTATAAGTTTTAATAGTGCATCTGCTTCTGCAGGTAACGATAATATTGTTTCAAACAACCTTATAGGAAATATTAATAATTCTAACGGCCCTGTTAATGCCACGCTGAACAATAGTTCTAACAGCGTATCGTATTTCCATAATACTATCTCATTAGATGATGTGGCTTCCGCTGCCGGTGGTACTACAAGAGGTATGTCTGTTACAGGGTCTTCTGATGGTATTATATTATACAATAACATGATCAGTATTACCAGGGGAGGAAATGGCCAGAAGCATGGTATTTATGCAGGAGGCACACCACTTTTAGGTAGTGACTACAACAATGTTTATGTTAATGCAACGAATGGTCATTTCGGTTTCTCGGGTGGTAACAGAACAACATTGCAGAACTGGCAAACGGCAACAAATCTGGATGCTAGTTCATACAGCTTTAATCCGGTTTTCCTAAGCCCTGCAACAGGAGATTTTTGCTCTGCTAATGCCGGTATTAATGATAAAGGTTTATATATAGGAATAGATAACGATATCAACAATAATGTAAGAAGCTTTACAACGCCTGATATTGGTGCTTTTGAATGTACACCTCCTCCTTGTACCATTCCGGTTGTAACAGGTACTACAGCAGTTACACCTACTACGGTATGTGAAGGTCTTCCTGTATTGCTTAACCTGGATATCACAGCTTTCGGTTCAGGTCAAACCTTCCAGTGGCAGTGGTCTCCGGATAATGTTCAGCCATATGTTAACCTGGGTGATCCGAAACAAACACCAGATACCACCATTTATCCGGTTAATACAATGTGGGTAAGAGCAATGGTGAGCTGTGCTACTGCAACAGAATATACCACACCGGTTTTACTTACCGTAAGCCAGGCATTTGATGCAGGTTTTTATACAATTGATAATACCCAGTCAACTAACTATGTTCCCGGATTACCTGGTGGAAATTTCAACAGCTTTAATGATGCCTATAACGCTATGGCGGCTTGCGGTATTCTTGGACCTGTTGTGTTTGATGTTTTAGGTAACTCTCCTTATGCTGAAAGACTAAAAATGGATAGTATCAGAGGGGTTTCTGATATTAATACCATTACTTTTAATGGTAATGGAAGGGTGATCACATTCGGTGCTGCAGCTCCTCATCTGCCAACCTCTGCAGACAGGGCTGTTATTAAACTTACAAGATTAGATCATACAACCTTTAATAACCTGGTTATAGATGCCAGCAACGGAGTGAATTGGGGTTACGGTGTTCAGTTACACAATAATGCTGACAGCAATACTTTCCGCAACTGTACCATCATTACTTCTACTACCATTAACACCAATTCGTATAACGGTGTTGTGATCAATGCGACTGATGCAGGCCCTATCTCAACCGGTGCTACATTCTGTGATGGAAATCGATTTGAAGGAAATACCATCACTGGTGGTTTTTATGGTGTAGCATTAGTTGGTGGAACAGCAGCTAGCCAAACGATCGAGAATAACAGATTCCTGAGCAATACCGTTGAAGACTTTTATTCAACCGGTTTTTATATTCAGGGAACAACAAATACAATTATTGATAGTAATACGATCACTCGTCCAACTCGTCAAACGTTAACTGCTGTAACAGGAATTCTTTCAACCACAACAGCGAATAATGGTTTGATCATTTCAAGGAACAGGATCAGGAACCTTACTGGTGGAACTCCTGCCAGTACCTTCCAGCAATATGGTATTCATCACAATAATACAGACCAGGCAGGCAGTGCGGCAAGCATTGTAATGAATAACCTGATATCTGATATGGGTGGTAATGGCATTATGTATGGATTGTATAATGTGGGTTCCGATAATGTGCATTATTATCATAATACTGTGTCTTTAGACAGTACTAACAGTACTGCTACAGGAGCTACAAGAGGTTACTTCCAACAATCAGTTGCCACTGGTTTAGAGTTTAAAAATAATACCATTACTATAAAGCGTGGTGGTACAGGACTTAAACATGCCATCTATTTCGATAATACAACCTTAGATATTGTTTCTAATTATAACAATTTCTATGTGAATGCTTCTAATGCTCACATTGGTTTCTGGACTGCTAACAGAACATTATTAGCCGACTGGCAAACAGCGAGCAGTGAAGATGCAAATTCTATTAGTGAAGATCCATTGTACCAGAATCCAGCAGCAGCAGATTATCGTCCGAGCATTCAAACAGTAGATAACCTTGGTACTACGGTTACATCTGTACCGGTTACCATAGACATTCTTGGTGTACCAAGAACGGCTACGCCTGATATGGGTGCATTTGAATTTAATGCAGTGGCTTGTGTGAATCCTCCTGTTGCCGGTACTGCCAGTGTAACACCTTCATCAAATATCTGTTTACAAGACCCGATTGTATTAGATGTTACAGGTCATTCACCTTTAGGAACCCTTACATTCGAATGGTTCAATGGTCCTTCATCAACAGGCCCATGGACATCTATCAGCCCGGTACAATTCGGTCCTCAGTTTAACACTATTACCAGTACAAATGAATGGTACAGGGCTGCCGTTACATGTAATGGAAATACAGTTTACACCAATGCTGTACAGGTGGTACTGAATCCGATTGTACTTGCAGGTACGCATACAATAAATCCGGCTTTACCAACTTCTACACCACCATGGTTGCCGGGAAGTAATTTTAATTCGTTCCAGGCTGCAGTAGACGCAATGAATTGTGGTATAGGTGGCCGGGTGGTATTTAATGTTGCCAGCGGTACTTATAATGAACAAATAAGGATTGGTAACATCAGGAATACTTCTAATGTAAATACGGTAACATTCCAAAGTGCAACAGGTAATCCTGCTGATGTGAATCTTACTTACGCTTCTACATTAGCAGCCACCAACTATACGTTGAAACTTGACAGTGCCAGCTATTTCAGATTCTATAACATTACAATTACTGCTACAGATCCTGTATTTGGCAGAGCAGTGGAATTTGCAGGAAGAGCTTCATTCGATAGCATAGCCAACTGTAATATTGTTGCTCCGGTAGTGGCAAGTACATCGAATAATGCCACCGGTATTTATTCAACTTCATTAAGAGGTAGTAGCAACGTAATAAAAGGCAATAATATCACTAACGGTGCAATGGGAATTTACTGGTTTGGAACGAACGGTGCTAACCCTTCTTTAGACCACCAGATAGATAGTAATACTATTAGCGGTGCATACTTTTATGGCATTCAGACCCAATTCCAGCACAATATTATTGTTCGCAAGAATATTGTAAATGTTACTGCTCCATTGTCTGCTACATCTTATGGTATCCGTCTTACAGATTGCGACTCAACGTATGATGTACTCAGCAATACAGTTAACATTGATAACACAACAACTAATGTGTATGGTCTCTATCTAGATAACAACGACAGAGCCGTTGGTGGTCGTGCATTGATACATGGTAATACTGTTACAGCAGCTACAGGTAATACTGGAGGCATCTGGGGTTTGTATATTAGCAATGGTGCTGCCGCAACCGCTCACCATGAAGTTATCAATAATGTGTTTTCAATTAATACAAACGGAACCACAGCTTATGGTATTTACAGTAACAATGTATCCAATGGTAGATATTATAATAATTCTGTTAACAATATCAGCCCTAATGGTACTGTTACAAATGCGGCTGCAAGATTTGAAAATTCTTCAGCAGTAAATCTTGATGTACGAAACAATATCTTCTCTCACAAAGGCGGAGGAAGAGCATTGTATGTGCAGAATTCCAATAATCCACAGATGTTAAACTATAACATGCTGTACACTTCGGGTGCTGTACTGGTTCAAAGAACAAATCCTGCAGGAAGTTATGCAATATTGGATGCATGGGTAAATGCAAGTAACAATGACAAATGGTCGATTGTTTACGAGCCAGCATTTGTAAGCAATACCAGTCTGCAGCCAAATATTGCCAATCCGGATGTGTGGGCAATGCATGGAAGAGGTACACAGATAACCGGTAATTCATTTGACTTTAATAATGCTTATCGCCCTCAAACTTTAACGGAAGGTGTGCCTGATCTGGGAGCTTATGAATTTTTCCCTACAGCTCAACCAACAGTACTTACTGCAACTCCGGCAACTCCGGCAGCTAACATCACTCAAACGTTTATGTATGGAACAGATACCGTAATGAAAATTACCTGGGGTGCAACTGACTTCCCAACTAATATTACGGCTCAGCGTTTTTCAGGTGTAGAACCTGGAAATCGTCCTTATCCTAGTACTACGGACTCGATGTTCTTTTATACGAAGGTGAATGTAGGTACGGTACCTAACAACTATAAATTCGATATGAAGCTCTTCTACCTTGATCCATGGCAAGGTTCTATTCCTAACCAGTACCAGATAGGATTGGGCAGAAGAAGCGGAGATGGCAGTGCATGGGTGGTAGGCTTTAGCAGTAGAGTGAATACGATTGAACGAACCATAACTCAACCTGATATCTCAGGTAACCTTGACAGGTTTACTGGCTTTATTAACCCTTATGCACCACCTGTACTGCCAGACAAAGACAGTTCTAACAGAGGACGAAGATTCTGGGTTGCCTATCCGGTTAATCAATTGAATGGTAGCCAGGATATGGTACTATATCTAAGTGCAAGAGAAAATGAAGATGCCTTGGTTACAATTAAAATCGGTGGCCTGATATGGAAAACTTATTCAGTTCCCGGTGGTACTGTAAGGGTTTCTGATATAGTTCCTAAAACTCCTGCCGATCCATTTAATGCTTTTATTAATACACCAGGATTGTTCGACAAGGGAATTAGCATTGAGAGTGATGTGCCTATTGTAGCTTATGCACACGTGTATGGAAGTGCATCTTCCGGTGCGGTGATGCTTTTGCCTGTGGGCGTTTGGGGTTATGAATATAAAACACTAGGTATTACACAGGATTATGGTGCGAATTCATTCGCATACTTCTATGTGATAGCAGATAATGACAATACAGTTGTTGAAATAACTCCTACAGTTGCGGTACAAAATCCAGGTATGACAGCAGGTACCACAACAACAATTACACTTAATAAAGGTCAGGTTTTCCAGGTTGTTGCTAGCTCACAAACAGCAGAGTTAACTGGTAGTGTGGTTAAGTCTATTCCTAACAGTGACGGTAAATGTTTCCCTATTGCAACATTTAGCGGAAGTAGCCGTACGGCATTAGATTGTCCTACTGGTGGAGCGAGTGGTGGAGATTTTATGATGCAGCAGAATTTCCCTGCTACGGCATGGGGTAAGCGTTATCTCACTGCACCAACATCTTCCAGTACTTCTGCAACACAGTTACAGGTAAATGTTTACAGAGTTGTTTATAAAGATCCAACAACGGCAATAACTGTTAATGGTTTCCCTATAGCAACAGCCCCTTATAATGTAACATCTAACGCTACTTTATCTTATTACCAGTTTTATACGAGTCAGCCACTATACATCCAGGCTGATAAGCCAATAATGGTGGCGCAATACCTTGCAGATGGTGGTTGTCCTGGTACAGGTGTAGGAGACCCTGAGATGATTTACATTAGCCCGATAGAACAGGGGATTGAAGAGGTTGGATTTTATAGAAACACACTTCAGAATATTACCACTAATTATGTGACACTGATTGTGCCTGATGCTGGTTTGGCTAGTTTAGTAGTGAAAGATGCACTTATTCCTCAGAATCCAGACCATACTTACCCACATCCGGCTTTAGCAGGTTATACAGTTTGGATCAAACGCTTCACTGCTGCTCAAAGACAGGTAACAGCAGAGAGTGATCTTCCATTCACAGGTATAACTTACGGTTTAGGATCTGTTGAAAGTTATGGTTACAATGTTGGTACGTTGGTGAAGAATATACAAGCGTTGGGTAATCCTGTAGTTCCACCAGCACCCGGAAACCCGAATCCAACTACAGAATATACATGTGCCAATACACCGTTTAACTGGATTACATTCTTACCGGTTATACCAACCAGTCTTACATGGAAATTCAGTAACGTTCCAAACCTGTCACCAAATGCTGATGTAGTGATAACTGCACCAACGCCAACAGGCACAAGATTAATCAATGGTACTTTATATTATGAGTTTGCATTAACGGGTAACTATGTATTCACAAATACAGGATTGTTCCCTGTAGTGGTTGAATACGAACATCCAGATATTGAAAGTTGTGATAACAAAGGTTCTGATATCATTTATGTGCAGGTAGTACCATCACCAAAAGCTAATTTCTCAATCTCGTTTTCTGGTTGTGAAGGGGATAACGCAGTATTCACTGCTGATCTTCAAACTGCCAATGGTGTGAATATTACCAGCTGGGATTGGACATTCCCTGGTGGTTCAACTGCAACAGGACAAATATCCAATTTCACTTTCTCTACTGCAGGTACTTATAGTGTAAATCTTCATTCGGTTACGCCTGATGGATGTATGGGTGATAGTCTTAAGCAGGTGGTTGTAAATCCAAGGCCTTCTGTAGCTGTGGTAACAAATCTTATCAACGTTTGCCCTGGAGATAATGCAACATTTAATATCCAGAGTCCTTTGGCAGGTGCTAGTTATAGCTGGTATACTACACCAACAGGCGGTACTCCTTTAACAAACGGTACCGGCTTTATTATAAACGCAAATGGAACTTCATTTACAGTAGTAAATGCCACTGCTACCGCAACATATTATGTAGAAGGATTGTCAGCTGATGGTTGTAACAGTACTTCAAGACAAGCGGTGCAGGTACAGTTCTTACCACCACTACCTGCTCCTGTAGTTACAGTATCCGATATTACCGTTAATACAATTACGTTTAGTTGGAATGCTATAGCTGGAGCTGCAGGTTACCAGGTATCCCTTAATGGAGGAACTACATGGGTAAATCCAAGCTCTGGGGCAACAGGTTTAACACATATTGTATCTGGATTAGCACCAGCGACTGAACAATGTATCATGGTAAGAGTACTAGGCGTAAATGCCTGCCAGAATAACCAATCTGCATCTGTTTGCGGAAGAACAAGACCAGATGCCATCTTCATACCCAATACATTCACGCCAAATGGCGATGGTAGGAATGATGCCTTGGTAGCTTATGGATGGGCAATACAGAGTATACAGTTCATGGTGTTTAACCAGTGGGGAGAGAAGATACATGAGATCACTGCAACCACACAGGATGCAAACGGTGGATTCATGGTATGGGATGGTAAATACCAGGGTAAAGTGCAGCCTGTAGGTGTGTATGCTTATGTAGCTAAGATCACACAGAAAGATGGTACGATTGTACAGAGGTCAGGACCTTTGAATATTGTTAGATAAAAGCTTCGGAATTATTAAGATGATGACCAGATTAAAATACATATGTGCGGTAATGGTATTGTGGGTAACGAGTATTCCAGGGTTAACCCAGAATGTCACTAATAAGGGAACTGACTTCTGGGTTGCCTATGGGCACCATCAATACATGGAGCCACCATGTAGTGGAACTGGTTCTGCACCGAATAATCAGAATATGACACTCTATCTTAGTAATGGCGAAAGTCAAACCGCTATTGTTAAGGTAACAATTGATAACAGCAGTACTATTCCTAACCCGGCTTTCTGGTGGAGCAGAACCTATTCTATTCCCCCCAATACTGTAATTTCTATTGAGAATGCTACAGCGATCGCTTCCACCGGAACTGCAGGCACAGCTCCTTCATCCATTCCAAAGGGTGGAGCTGCAGATGCAAGGCTGATTACCGATCCACCACCATTAGGTACAGGTGGAGAAGGTATTTTTAAGAAGAAGGGTATACATATTGAATCAATTAATAATGTTCCTATTGTTGCATATGCTCATATTTATGGCAGTGTATCTTCTGGTGCTACCATGTTGTTACCCACGAATGCATGGGGCTATACTTATACTTCCATTAATAGTCATCAGGCAGACGCAGACAGATCATTTAACTGGATATATGTAATAGCTAAAGAAGATAACACGGTAGTTGAGATCACACCCTCACAACCCAGTCGTTTAGGAAAACCTAAAAATGTACCTTTTACAGTCACTTTACAAAAAGGAGAAATATACCAGTTGATCGGACAAGCTCCCTGTGCTACGGGTGATGGTGTTCAATTAACCGGAACAAAAGTAAGATCAATTGCCAGTGCCGGTAATCCTTGTAAACCAATTGCAGTATTTGCAGGGAGCAGTCGCACCGGTGGAGAAATTCCAACCTGTGGATCTAGTGGAAGAGATAATGATATGCAGCAGTGTTTTCCGGAATCTGCATGGGGTAAAAGATATTTAACAGCACCTGCGGTAAGAGGAACAAGTACTCCTACAAATGTTCCATCGTATCAGAATCATGTATATAAGATTGTTGTAAAAGATCCAACAACGGTAGTTAAGCGAAACGGAACAATCATTCCATTAAGCAATTATCTTGCAAATGAAAGTAAGTATTACCAGTTTGCCAGCAGTACTTCCGATTACATAGAGGCTGATAAACCAATTATGCTCGGGGTTTTCATGTCGAATGGTTCTAATTGTAATAGTGGTAGTGGTGATCCTGAGATGATCTATTTGAGCCCGATTGAACAGGCTATCAAAAAAGTGGTGTTATTGCGGAATAACAAGGAAGCTATCACTACCAATTGGGTAACACTAATTGTTCCCACATCAGCTGTAGCATCGTTGCGTATTGATGGTAGCGGCGCTTTTAGTGACACTTACGTCCATACCCAAAGTGGATTGGTAGGTGGTAATTATACGGTTGTACACAAAGGCTGGACTGCTGCCCCTAATACACAAGTTACTATTACCTGCGACGAGGGATTCAATGCTTACACGTATGGTATGGGCGGTGCAGAAAGTTATGGCTATAATGCAGGAACCAATCTAAACAACCTGAATGCCCTGCCTCATATTAATAACACTCCTGACCCGGCCGGTGCTCCTGTAACTGGTCACCCATATACCTATGTGAATACGCCAATTCAAATGAGTGCTTTGGTGGCTTATCAACCGACGAGGATAAAATGGAAATTCAGTTCACTAGGATGTGCCACTATTACTCCATGTACCGATGTTGAGCTTATCAATCCAACACCAAGTGCAACCGTTACAATTGGTACCGCTACATACTATAAGTATACACTTCCTGGTACTTATACATTTTTGAAAAACGGTACATTCTATATACCATTGGAACTTGAGAATCCTGTTCCTGATGCAGCCGGATGCAGTAATGTAGAAACACTTTCATTAGAATACCTGGTTAAACCCAAGCCATATGCAAACTTTACTACAAACATCAGAGGATGTGGTAAGGATACCATTTTCTTTAATGGCATTAATCCAACTTCAAATGGATATAACGTAATTGCCTGGGATTGGTTATTTCCAGGAGGTGTAACTGCTGGTATTCAGAATCCTGCTGTATTACTTGATACTGGTAACCATAGTATTAAGTTGACAATTGTAGTTGAAAATGGTGGTATAGCAGATACAACCATTAATATAAGAGTTCATCCGAAACCGGTAGTTAAGTATGGCATCAATCCAAATCCGGCATGTCCAGGACCTGTGACTTTTTCAGATACAACGGTATATACTGGTCCATCACCCATTATCAATTGGTATTGGGATCTGCAGACAAACGTTATCAATGCACCAAACAATGCCAACCAGGTTCAAACCTATGCTGCCGGAGATTATACAATTAAGCACTCGGTTAAGGTAAATGACTACTGTATCAGCGATACTGTTACAAAAACGCTAACCGTAGCGCCTAACTCAATGGTTGATTTTACTTATCCGCAGGATTGTGTTGACGGAAACGGTTTGGCACAGTTCACGGCTAATTCTGGTAATTTACCTGGCGTAACCTATAACTGGGATTTTGGTGATCCATCCAGTGGTGCTGCTAATACATCAACAGTTCAAAATCCTACACATACTTACGCTACTGATGGAACTTATTCGGTAACGCTTAGTGTAGTTACACCTGGCTGCACAGGTGATTCTACTTTTAATGTGGTTATCAAACGAAAACCTGTTTTAACTTTCAATGCATTAT
Source organism: Bacteroidota bacterium (assembly GCA_023386555.1). Classification (GTDB taxonomy): domain Bacteria; phylum Bacteroidota; class Bacteroidia; order Chitinophagales; family Chitinophagaceae; genus JAEZDC01. The sequence continues at coordinate 45,658 of JAEWJK010000017.1, forward strand.
CTGCAGTTTGTCGTAGTGCCGCTCCTGTTTCTGTAGCGAATGGTGCAGTTACCAATGGGGTAGCTATAGCTAATCAATATTATTATGATGCAAGCGGTGCCACTACAGCAGCCGGATTGTTTAATCCTTCTGTAGCCGGAGCGGGTACTCATACAATATGGTATGTAGTAACAACAGCTGCTGGTTGTAAGGATTCAATTCCCCAAAATATAGTGGTTAATGCCGGACCAGCAAAACCAACGGTTACTACGCCTGTAAGTTATTGTCAAAATGCTACCGCATCACCATTGATTGCAGCAGGAGATGCCGGCAATACTATTACATGGTATACCAATCCTGCATTAACAGGAGGTTCAACTACAGCTCCTACACCATCTACTGTTACAGCAGGTACAGTAGAATATTATGTTACACAAACCAATGCTGCAGGTTGTGAAAGCGAAGCAGATACCATCAAAGTAAATATTCAACCATCTATTACAGATAATGTAATTAGTGCCAATCAGACGCTGTGTGAAGGATCTGCTGCAAATTCATTAGATCCCAGTGCTGCACCTGCAGGTGGTGATGGAACATATAATTATCAATGGCAATCTTCACCTGATGGTTCAACCTGGTCGGATATTAATGGAGCAACTAGTGCAACATATGCTCCGGGAAATGTATTAACAACTACACACTACAGGAGAATAATTACAAGTGGGCTATGTAACAGCACATCAAATGCCGTAGTGATAACAGTAGTTCCTGCATTAACAAATAACAATATATCTGCCGATCAAACCATTTGCATAGGAGAAACCCCGGCTTTATTAGATGGTCAAGTTCCTGCAGGTACAGGACCATTTGTATATGTATGGGAAAGTTCTTCAGACGGTCTTACATGGACACCGGTGGGTTCTGGAGAAGATTTTCAACCTGGTCCATTAACCAACACCACTCATTTCCGTAGAAATACAGATAATGGTGTATGTAATGCTACCTCGAATGTGGTTATTATAACTGTGAGGGAAGATGCTAACGGAAATGTCACTGCTCCATCAACTATATGCCAGTATCAATCTGCTGATATAACTTTTGTAGCAACGAGTGGCACTGCACCTTTCGAAATTTCCTATACAATAACTGATCCTTCCGGTAATCCAACAACTGTTAACCAGGTTGGTGTAACTAACAACGCAATATTCAATGTAATACCTGCAGGAAGTGCGGCAGGAAATTATTTTATCACTTTGAACAGTATCACTAACAGCAATGGTTGTATCAGGTCAACCGGATTTACGCCAATTAATATTATCGTAACTGCTACACCCGTTGTTACGATTGCACCGGTGTCGCCGGTATGTGAAGGAGAAACTTTTACATTAACTGCCAGTGGAGCCACTGATTACATATGGGCAGCCAGTGCAGGAAGTAATCTTTCGTCAACATCAGGTAGCTCAGTAACTGCCACACCAGCAACAACAGGAACATTTAATTTCTCAGTTACCGGATCAACAAACGGATGCAATGCTAATTCTGTAAATATTGATGTAGTAGTAAATCCAAAACCTACGGCACCAATAGTAACAATAACATCATATACCTACTGTCAGTTTGGAACAGCAACAGCTTTTGATGCTACAGCAACAGGTACTAATACATTAACATGGTACGATAATGCCGGATTAACTGGTGGAACAACATCTGCTACCTACACACCATCAACGGCAAATGCAGGTACGTTTACCTACTATGTAACACAAACCAACAACTTTGGGTGTGAAAGTTCGCCTTCCATCATTACGGTTATTGTAAATCCAGTCTTAGCCGGAAATACAATCAGTGCAGATGAAACACTTTGCCAGGGTGGAACTCCTGCAGCAATGACAGGTACAGCAACTGTAACAGGTGGTGATGGAACCTACATATATCAATGGCAATCATCTCCAGATGGAATTGCGTGGACAGATATTGCCGGAGCTACAAATGCTAATTATAGTCCAGGTGCTTTAGCTGATACTACCCACTTCAGAAGAAATGTGAGCAGCGGTCAGTGTGAAAGTTCGTCAAATGTTGTGGTGAAATATGTGTTTGAGGGATTAGGTAACTATGATATCTCTGCCAGTCAGACAATATGTGAAGGAACTGCACCTGTATTATTAGATGGTGGTGCACCAACAGGTGCCGGTCCGTTTACATTTACATGGCAAAGTTCAACCGATGGTACAAACTGGACTAATATTCCTGGTGCCACGTCAGAAGATTATCAGCCACCGGTATTAAGCACAACTACTCATTATCGCAGAACGGTAACGAATGGTCCTTGTACTGCAACATCATCTGTGGTTATTATCACTGTTGATCCTATTGCTAATGGAAACTTTACTGCACCTACTGCCATTTGTGAATATGATGCAGCATCTGTAACCTATAATTCAACTATAGGTACTGGTCCTTTTGATATTGAATATTCAATCACCAATCCTGCAGGCGCTACAACTACTTCAACGCTTTCTGTGAATAATGGAGCTACTATAAATGTAATTCCTACAGGAAGTGCTCCGGGTAATTATATAATTGCATTGTTGAGTATAGAAAATAGCAATGGGTGTGTAAGAACTACAGGATTTACACCGATAACTATTACTGTAAATGCAACACCTGTAGTTACTATCGATCCTATAGCTGCAGTTTGTGTGGATGCGCCAAGAATTATAACCGCTAATGGTGCAGCAACTTATTTATGGACTGGTAATAATCTTAGCAGCACATCAGGAAGTAGCGTTACCGCAACACCAACTGTTGCAGGAACACAAACCTATTCAGTGATCGGCACAACCAATGGATGTAATAGTGCACCTGAGTCAATTGATCTTACCGTACATCCAAAGCCTACAGTAACAATTAATGTAGCCGATGATGAAATTTGTTTAACTGAACAAGGCTCATTCACTGCCACATCAAGTATTCCTACAGGTACTATACAAAATTATTATTGGGATTTTGATAATGGTAATACCGAAGTAACTACAGGTACTACAGCTACACCACAAACGTATGGTACACACAGAACGTATATTACTAAACTATATGCAGTATCTGCGGAAGGATGTTCCAGTGTTATAGCAACAGCAGCTATTAATGTAAATCCTTTGCCTGTTGCTTCATTTACACCTCCTGCATTTGTTTGTATGCCTGATGGCGTTGCAACATTCACCAATACATCAACAATACCAAATGGTGCTGCATTAAATTATATATGGAATTTTGGTGACCCTGCGAGTGGTTCATTAAATACATCTACTGATGAAGATGGTTCTCATGTTTATCCAGATTCAGCATCCTACAACGTTACACTTGTAGCAACATCTGCACAGGGATGTACACATCAAACAACGCAATCATTCAATACATTCTTTAATAAACCGGTAGCTAAATTTGGTGTAACACCAGATACGCTTTGCCAGGGAATTCAGAATGCATTCTTTGATAGCAGTTTTGCACCAGGTAGCGCCATTGATTCCAGGCTATGGACATTTGGCGATGGTACCACTGCATCAGGAGGTAGCCCAACTAAAACTTACCTGCATCCCGGTACTTACCAGGTGAAGTTAGAAGTAACCAACAGCCAGGGATGTACAGCCGATGTTAGTAAAAACATTGTTGTATATCTGCAACCAGTCATAGATGTAGGACCTTCATTCATTGTTCCCGAGGGAACTACGGTTACATTCAATGCCCAAACAAATTCAGGTGCATTGGCATTAGCATGGACAAGTCCGACAGGTGGAGCAGTCAGTGATCCGACGATTATAAGGCCGACACATCTTGCTACAGCAGATCATGTATTTGTTTTAACTGCAACAGGAGAAGGTAATTGTAGTGCTACTGATACATTAAATGTAAAAGTGTTGAGGCCGATAGTAATACCAAATGCATTTTCACCAAATGGTGATGGAATAAATGATACATGGGGTATTACAAATCTCAGGGATTATCCGAATGCAGTTGTAGAAGTATTTAACAGGCATGGACAACCAGTGTTCAGATCACTGGGTGGATATTCAAAAGCCTGGGATGGCAAACTAAACGGAAAAGATCTTCCTATTGGAACATATTATTACATTATTGAACCGAAGAATGGATTTGCGAAAGTGACTGGATATGTTGTATTAGTGAAGTGATAAAAATTTAAATTTCTTAAACCATCTACCATGAAAGGTATTTTTAAAGTTTCCTTATTGGTGCTGCTGCTTGTGATAGGGAAAAATAGCATTGCACAGGTTGATCCGCATTTCTCACAGTATTATGTGTATCCGTCATGGCTTAATCCAGCTTTGACCGGTGTATTCGATGGCTCTTATCGGGTATCTGCTGTATACAGAAATCAGTGGTCTGGTGTTGCTAAATTCAATACACCTGGTGTTTCGTTCGATATGAATACGAATAAGAACATCAGCTTCGGTGCAAGCATCATGAACTTACAAGCCGGTGACGCAGGTTATAATTACATGACCGGTTATGCATCTGCTTCTTATAGTGGTATCCGCTTCGGTACTAATGGAACACAAAGAGTAGTGTTTGGAATGCAGGCTGGTTTGATGAACAGAAGGTTTGATCCTTCCAAGTTCACAACAGGTACACAATGGGATCCGATCTTTGGTCAAACACAAAATCCTTCAGGTGAGGTGTTCACCAGAACAAGTTCTACGATGTTCGATATGGGTGCGGGAGCATTATACATCGATGGTAAGCCAGGTAAGAAAGCTAATTTTTATGGAGGTCTTGCAGTAAGCCACCTTACTCAACCTGAAGATGATTTCATCAAAGATTCAGAAGCGAAAGTGCCGATGCGAATGACATTGCATGGTGGATTAAGATATGTTGTTAATGAGAACTGGAGTATCACTCCAAACTTTCTTTACCTAGCCCAAGGTAAAGCAAGAGAAACAATGTTGGGTGCATATGCACAAGTGATGGTGAGCCCTACAAGCGATTTCATGTTCGGTGCTAACTATCGTTTCAAAGATGCATTCTCTCCATATATTGGTTACTATCATAAGAACTTCGTGTTAGGTGCAAGCTATGATGTAAATACCTCTGATCTTGGAAGAATGACAAACGGAGCCAACAGCTTTGAAATATCATTAACATGGATCGGGAAGAAAGCTTTCAAAGCACAAGAGGAAGAATTTATTTGTCCAAGATTGTAATTGCTATTAATAACTACTTATTCCATCTGCATGAAATGCCTCAATGAAGTTGATAGAAAAATCAGAACTTACAAGGCATTACATCTGACAAAAATATAAACCACTTAAGGTGGGTAACTAAAAATTAACAGATGAAAAGAATATATAATCATACAATTAAAATGGCTTTGAGTTTTTGTATGATAATGACAGCAATTGCTGCTCATTCACAAACAACCAACGACTACATCCGTGCTGCCGAAGATTTTTTTAGCAAAGGAGATTACTATTCTGCTGCCCGTTATTATGAAAGAGTATTGTCCGGAGAGGCTGATACATCAGGACCTCAATTCAATCCCTATGTGGTAAGCCGTGCTTCAGCAACAAAACCAAAACCTGTTACCGGTTCAAGCCGTCACCAGATAGTATATAAAGTGGCTGAGAGCTACAGGCTGTTGAATAATCCTGTAAAGTCTGAACCGTATTACCAGGAAGCAGTTAGCTATGGAGCAGAGTATCCTCTGGCTCGTTACCATTATGCAAAGAGCCTGAAGTCAAATTCCAAGTTTGATGAAGCCTTGAAAGAATTTAACCAGTTTATTACTGAAACAACAGATCAGGAAGCTAAAGCTGATGCACAAAAAGAACTTCAGAATCTTGCTTTTATTGCCGCACAGATGAAAAAAAGAGATCTGAAATATTATACGATCAACAAACTTGGTGGAACGATCAATCCACATGGTGCAAACTATGCTCCTGCATTGGTTGATAAATCTACCTTGATCTTTACTTCTACAAGAAAAGATACCAGTGATGCTAAAGCTCCTTACATAAATCGCTTGTATTGGACAAGTGTTGATGATAATGGAACCGGCGTTCAGTTGATGAACATTGATCAGCAGAAAAATTATCATCAGGGTGTTTCCAGTTTTACTCCGGATGGAACTATGATGTTCCTGACTAAGTGGAGCGGAAAAAGCACTGCAAGATTTGCACAGGTATATATGAGTACTAAGAGTGGCGAAAAATGGAGCGATCCTGTTTTGGTTTCCGGTGACATCAATACTTCCGGCTTCACTTCACAGCAGCCATCTGTTTCTCCTGATGGAAAGTATTTGTATTATTCTTCTAACAAACCAGGTGGTAGTGGTGGTTTTGATATATGGGTAGCTCCGATTGAGAATGGTACAATCGGCACATCAATCAACTTAGGTACTGCTATTAATACTGCAGACGACGAAGAAGCTCCTTATTACTATCAGCAAGGCCAATCACTTATTTTCTCAACCAATGGAAGAATTGGTATGGGTGGATTTGATTTCTTCCAGGCGAAAGGTAATGTAGGTTCATGGCAAACCCCTGTTAACTTAGGTTATCCTGTAAACTCAGTGAAGGATGATATGTATATGGTAAGTACCGGTGAAAGAGACATCACAGATAATATTTACCTGAGTTCTGACAGAGCTTCTGAATGTTGCCTTGAAATGTTTGCATTGAACAAGATCAGGCCTAAGAGAACGATCTATGGTTTGATCACTGACTGTGAGAACAATCAGCCATTAAGAAATGTTACGGTTAAATTCATTGATGCAAAAGGAACGATCCTATCAACTGAAGTTACCGGTGCTGATGGAAAATATCAGTTGGTGTTAGACGATTATCAGCCTGTAAGAGCTGTTGCAACTGCTGATGGGTATCATTCAAAAGAATTAAACTTCAATGCACCTGCTGATGAGTTTGATGAAACAATGACCAATCCAACATTGTGTCTGGATAAAATACCTCCACCAATAGAAATGAACAAGCCAATTGTATTGGAAAATGTTTATTACGATTTCAATAAAGCAACATTGAAACCAGAGTCATTCCCTTCATTAGATAGCCTGGTTGGATTGCTTGAGTTCTATCCTAAAATGATCATTGAAGTAAGTGCACACACAGATAATCTTGGTTCAGATGCTTACAATATGAACTTATCTGATAAGAGAGCGAAGAGTGTAGTAGAATATCTTATAAGCAAAGGAATTGATCCTGCAAGATTGCAAAGCAAAGGTTATGGTGAAACAATGCCTGTTGAACCAAATACTATCAATGGTAAAGACAATCCTGAAGGAAGAGCTAAGAACAGACGAACAGAATTTAAAGTCTTATCCAATTAAATAAGGTTAGTAATATTAATACAAGTCCTGCTGAAGAGCAGGACTTTTTTTATGGATACAAACCATCTTTTATCTTTTTATATCTTGCAACAATGAGTGAGCGGATATTTACATATGACCAGTTAGTAGATTTTTCTAAAAATATATTTATAAAAATTGGTTGCAGCGAAGCTGATGCAACGCTTGCAGCAAAGGTGTTGGTATCTGCAGATATTCGTGGAATAGACAGTCATGGTGTGGCAAGATTAGTAGGTTATGTAAGATTGTGGGAAGCAAAAAGAATAAACTCAAAACCATCGATAAAGGTTACTCATGAAACTCCTTCAACGGCAACAATAGATGGTGATGCAGGATTAGGTTTAGTTGTTGCACCAAAAGCAATGCAGATAGCCATTGATAAAGCAAAAATTGCAGGCACAGGATGGGTAGCAGTATCTAACAGTAATCATTTTGGTATTGCAGGTTATCATGCAATGATGGCTTTGGATCATGATATGATCGGTATTGCTATGACGAATGCTAGTGCTTTAGTAGCTCCAACTTTTTCTATCGAAAAAATGTTAGGTACTAATCCTATTGCAGTGGCTATTCCTGCGAAAGAACAACCTGCTTTCGTTGCCGATTTTGCAACTACAACTGCATCCAATGGTAAGCTTGAAATCTTACAAAGAAAAAATGCTGAAGCTCCTTTTGGCTGGGTGCAGGATAAAAACGGTAATGCTACTACCGATGCCAATGCTTTAAAAAAAGAAGGAGCTATGTTGCCTTTAGGTGGAGACAGGGATCATGGAAGCCATAAAGGTTATGCATTAGGAAGTATCGTTGATATTTTTTCTGCCGTATTAAGTGGTGGAAGTTATGGACCATGGGCACCACCTTTTCCTGCTTACATAACGATGCCTGAAAATATGCCGGGCAAAGGATTAGGTCATTTCTTTGGTGCAATGAGAATAGATGCATTCAGACCAGCAGAAGATTTTAAACAACACATGGATAATTGGATCTCACGTTTCAGAAATGCTAAACCTGCAGATGATTTTGATAAAGTTTTAATCCCCGGTGATCCTGAAAGAGAGATGGAAGCCGAAAGAATGAAGAATGGAATTCCTGTTGTTGAATCAGTAGTGAACGATCTTCTTGCACTGGCAGATAAATTTAGTGTTTCACTCAAATAAAAAAAGCCGCTAGAAAGCGGCTTCGTTCTTATCCATCTACCTAAACTAGAGATTATCTAGAAAAGCTTCTATTTGCTGTTTTGTTTTTTGTTGCGGTACTATGTTAACAGTCATATTCTGAGTAATTGTTGTTTGAGAAGAGCCAAGATATAAATCACCATTTATAAATGATAGTGTAACGAATGTTACTGATTTACCGGTATAAATATTATTGATGCTGAAATTTTTTGTTACAGGATCACCTATTAATTGAGCTACAATATCATCCGGAGAATGCAGTACTGCGTACACATTTGTATTGGCATTTGTAAAGTTCGGCGGCAAGGTTACAACGGCTTTTGTTCTTGGTTGAGTAGAGTCAGAAAAGTAATCGCAGTTTACCCAGCCGAATCGTGTTGACTGAAACATATATCCATTTCTTTGAGACGAGCTGTCCATAAAACTCCAGGCTACATTACTGCTATCGGTTGATGGTAGCCATGTAAATGTTTGTACTGAAGTTGGAGGATAAGCATCCTCTTTACCATAAAATACTTTCATATTTTGAGATGGATTATTATCACTCATTTTTGTAATCATCTGAAGTTCTATTGAAGCACCTGGAGCCATAGACAATTCCTGGCCGTTGTATGTAACACGTATATGAAGTGCTCCTCCTGTAACTAATAAACTTCCATAACTCATTGTAGGACGATCTGTTTTAACCATATCACCTTTCGTCTTCAGTAATTTCACTTCCACTTTCACTTTACCCTGAACAAGCGTTCCTGGTATCATAGTAAAGTATGGTGGAAAATTAATTCTGACGATACCGGGAGAATCATTGAATGATAAAGTTCCTCCCTGCATTAAATGAATTGAATCAGTAATCGCTGTAATATCAAAGATTGAATCCAACTGTTTAACTCTTGCATTTGTAGGAATAACGCTATACCAATTGGTGTCATTTAAGTCATTGTCCGGATAAGGAAAAAATTCATTTGAATGTTCCTTTTTACAACTCAAGACAACAATAATTACCGATACGATTAAAATGATCTTCTTCATAATATTCACTTATACTTTACAGATGCTAGTTCATACCTGAACGCTGCCTGTTTATTTTATATCGAATTCCAAAAGATACTCCTGCAGCATTGAATCGTTGTGAATAGCTGGCAGTTTTACTCATGTTTGAAAAATTATAACGGAAATACGGCTCAAGAAAAACATCAAACCTATTGGAAACCGGTTTGATAATGCTGAAGCCTGCATACAATCCAACACCAATATTCTGTTTATAAATTCCTGATGATTTTGAATTGATAGATACCACTGCTAAAGAATCATTCAATGTATTACCACTATACCAGGAATGAAGATTAATGATTGCTCCTGCATTTACGGCAAATTTTAAATTGTCATTACCAAACTCGTATGAAAGAAGTAATGGTATATCTAAACTTCGATACTTATTATATGTTCTTTGTACCCTGTAACCGATCTGCTCAACAGATGTTGTATCTCGTATAGTACTGTCTGCACCACTCTGGCCAATAATTGTTCTGATAGTAATTACAGTCGTGATTCTTCTTTCATTTTCCGTTCTAAGGTCAAATCTTTCATTTATCTGTGAGTATTGTAACCCGGTTTTGATCAACAAATTTTCTCCAATGGATTTACTTATTCTAAAGCCTGCACTATAACTTAATTGTTGTGTTTCCGAACTGTCTTTTTTAGAAATATAACCAGTATTAGCGATTGATTTAACTGATTTAAATGCAACATCAGGTGAACCATACACCTCAAGGTACCAATCATTTCTTCCTTGTCTGCTGTTTGGTGGGCAATCAATGCCTGTAATTCTTAATTCTGATAAATTGTAATTTTTGTCAGCATCAAACTTGCCGAGATTAGTTAAATTATAAGCGGTTTTCCCCTGCAGAAAAGGAGCATAAGTTTTTTGTGACTCGTTATTTATACTGCTTACGGAATTTAGCTCTTGAACTGATAATTCAGTTTCATGATAATTGTTTCTTTTTGCCAGTGAAGAATTTTTCCTGTTACTAAATTTTTTCCTTGAGGGTTGAATTGAATAATTCCGAGATGGTTTACTTAAAGCAGAATTACTATCCTCAGATTCATCAATAAGATTTGTAGAAGATACTTGTTCAGATTTCTCTAGTTTATTGCTCGTAATTTCATTTTGATTTTCATTAACCGGCAGATCATCTTGCTTGCCCTCATTGTCTAAACTTTCTTTTTTATTTATGGATGATTCATTATCATAATCTAAGCTAACGATGCTCTTAGCTGGAGTTTCATTTACTTGATTGGCGATTGCATTATCCCCAGTATCCTGCAACATAACATACCCTATACCTGCAATAATTATAAGGAACATTAAGCCCGTTAATAAAACATTGCCTGATAAAAATCCACTTTTACGGTCTTTATCTTTCCGCTGTTCGATCTTCTCCCAAAGACCGTTAGGAACATCACTTTGATGATCCTTTAGCTTCTCCCTGACAAATTTGTCAAACATATTATCTGTCATACTATACAGCAATTTTCTGCAGGTTTAATATTTGATTCTGAAGCATCTTCCGGGCTTTTACAAGTTGGCTACGGCTGGTGCTTGGCTGAATATCTAGCATTTTAGCGATTTCTTCATGACTATATCCTTCTATAATGTTCAGGTTAAAAATGGTTTTATAACCTGTTGGTAACTGGTTAATCAGTTTCATTAATTCTTCTTCACCTAAATTGGAATAAGCGTAAGATTCCAGCTTCGGAGATTGCTGGTTGTTATCATTTATCTCTGTAAAGCTTAATCGTTTTTTTTGCAAATGTTTTAAAGCTGTATTCACAATAACCCTTCTGATCCAACCCTCAAAAGATCCTTCAAACTTAAACTGATCAATGTAATTAAATACCCGTATAAAACCTTCCTGCAGCATGTCTTCAGCTTCCATTGCATCCTGAGCATAACGTAAACATACAGTCATCATTTTACCAGCATATTGCTCAAATAGCAAACGCTGACAGGCAGAATCCTGTTTAATACAGCCTTTTATCAGTTCATATTCAGTCAAATGGGCCCAGTTTAGGTCGACAACAATTACCAGATACCGCAAAGGTCGGTTTCGTTGCTTTTATTATAACTTTTTATCGATAGAAATATTGTGGGTAACGGAGGCCAGAAGTACTATGAGGCTGATGTTGTGTCACACTCTTGTACGTCCAGTACTTAACTGAGCAGGTTAAGTATTCTGCCGCTAAGCCATGGCACAATTTTTACCGCAAACATTGCTAAACCATAACAAATGAAAAAAATCATTATTCCAATATTGGCAAGTCTATCAATTGCATGCGGTAGCAGTGAAAATGAGCAGGATAGCATTGAAATGGCGAAAGAACAAAATCGTAGTATAGACAGTGCAAAATCAACCTCACCGTCAGATCTATCTGCTGAACACAATTTTCTGGTAGAGGCTTACAGCGGAACTAAAATGGAAATACAGTTAGGCAATTATGCTGCTGCGAACGCCGGATCTTCTGCCGTAAAAGATTTTGGAAAAATGATGGTACAGGATCATAAAAAAGCAGATTCAGCAATTACTATCATTGCTCGGGTAAAAGCTATTGTAATACCTAATGTTCCGGGTAACGATCACCAGCAGCATATTGAAGAACTTACCAGGAAGAAAGGTGCTGAATTCGATAAAGATTATATGAGCATGATGGTAAAAGATCATGAAGAGGATATTGAGAAATTTGAGGAAGCCTCAAAAACAGCAACCGATGAAGACATCAGAGAGTTTGCAGCGAAAACTTTGCCTGTATTACGTAAACATTTAGAAATAGCTAAGAAGATAAAAGATGGCCTAAAATAATTTATGACACACCTTTAATATCAGAGCTACTTCGGTAGCTTTTTTTGTGTCTTAAAATATCGGTATTGGTTGTTATAATCATTGACATTTGCAACGGAATTCTATATTTTTACCGCTTTAGTTTTTAAGCAGTATTAATGAAGAATATTCAACAGTTCGAAGCCTTATTTAACCATGCTACCATAGGTATTATTCTTTGTAATAAGAAAGCTGAGATTATCGACTTTAATCGGCAGGCAGAAGATCAGTTTGGATATACGAAAGATGAATTGATCGGGCAAAAGATAGAAGTACTGATACCAAAAAAATTCAAGGATAAACATGTAGGAGATAGAGACCGGTTTTATCACAATCCTCATCCGAGAACAATGGGTGCAGGCAGAGATCTTTTTGGATTAAAGAAGAACGGTACAGAATTTCCTGTTGAAGTAAGCCTGAGTAATTACGAGTTGGATGGTGAAATTTATGCTATTGCCTTTGTTATCGATATTACGATAAGGAAGAACAATGAAGTGATCGTTTACCAGCAAAAAGCAGAACTTGAGCACATCACATCGCAAATAAAACACCTGAATGCAGAACTGGAACAAAAGGTTGAGAATAGAACCAAGATGTTACGTGAAACTTTAGCTGAGTTAGAGAAATCCAAAGAAGAAGTTAGTGAAGCTTTAGAAAAAGAAAAAGAGCTGGGTGATCTCAAGACAAGGTTTGTAACCATGGCATCACATGAGTTTCGTACACCATTAAGCACCATTTTGTCTTCTGCATTTCTGCTATCAAAATATAATGGTACTGATGACGCTTCCAAGAGAGAGAAGCATATTGAACGTATTAAGGGTGCTGTAAGTGATATGAAGAGTATTCTTGAAGATTTTTTATCACTGGGGAAACTCGAAGAAGGTTCTGTGAAGTCAAGGATGGAAGACCTTCCTTTCGAAGATTGCGTAGCTGTGATAGTAAATACGATTCATACGCTGGAGCAGATAACCAGAAAAGGCCAGCAGGTAAGGTTTATACATAAAGGAACAGGTAATGTTTATGCAGATCCTGCTTTGTTAAAAAATATTCTTACTAATTTAATTTCAAATGCTATAAAATTTTCGCCGGAAGATGCTACAATATATGTTGAGCTTATTAAAAGCGAAACTGATCTTATTCTTTCTGTGAAAGATGAGGGTATTGGTATTTCAAAAGAAGACCAGGAGCACTTGTTCGAACGTTTTTTCAGGGCAAAGAATGCTGCTAATATTCAGGGTACCGGCCTTGGATTGCATATTGTAGCCAAATATGTTGAATTAATGTTTGGCAGAATTGAGATGCATAGTGAATTAGAAAAAGGTACAAGTTTTTATATTTACATACCACAAACAAATAATAATAATGAGAAAGATATTGCTGATTGAGGATAATGATGATGTAAGAGAAAACACTGGAGAGATTCTAGAGCTTTCTAACTACAATGTTTTTACAGCACCAAATGGCAAAGAAGGTGTTGAAGTAGCATTTCGTGAATTACCGGATCTGATTGTCTGCGATATTATGATGCCTGTGCTGGATGGTTATGGAGTATTACACATGCTCAGTAAAAATCCACAAACATCAGCTATTCCATTTATTTTTTTAACTGCAAAATCAGAAAAGTCCGACTTTAGAAAAGGAATGGAAATGGGTGCAGATGATTATATCACCAAACCATTCGATGGAATAGAATTGCTCAACGCTATTGAGGCAAGACTCAAAAAAACAGATGCCCTAAAAAAGAATTTTACCCACGATGCAAAAGGTGTAAATGATTTTTTACTAAGTGCAGAGCAAACGGGTAAAATACAACTCACCTCAGACGAAAGAGAGGTGAATACGTACAAGAAGAAACAAACACTATATACTGAAGGACAAAGACCAGTAGCGGTATTCTTCGTAATCAGTGGAAGAGTAAAGGTGAGCCGAACGAACGAAGATCTAAAAGAACTGATTACGAATATTTATAGTGCCGGAGATTTCTTTGGTTATACTGCCATCTTAGAAGAAACCAATTATCGGGATAATGCAGAGATACTGGAAGATGCTGAATTGATGCTGATACCCAGAAAAGATTTCCTGGAACTGATCAACAACGATGCTACTGTGGCAAGACAGTTTATTAAACTGCTTACACATAATGTAGTAGAAAAAGAAGAAAGCCTGTTGAATCTTGCTTATAGTTCATTGAGAAAGAAAGTAGCAAATGGATTGGTTCAGGTACTCACAAAGTTCAGGGATGAAAAAGGGTCACTGGAAATTTCCAGGGAGAATCTGGCTAACATCATTGGTTCTGCAACAGAATCTTTGATCAGAACACTGAGCGATTTTAAAAGTGAAGGTCTAATTGATATTAAGCATGGCAAAATCATTATACTTGATGAAAAGAAATTAAAAAATCTTTTGTATTAATTTTTATAACATCTTCTAAATAAAAAAGCAGATCAACCCTGATCTGCTTTTTCTATCGTAAACACTCACCTTACTTTTGAGTAAAATTTGAATACAGGCTACTGAATAACTCTCCTTCTCTATTTTGTTGATCAAGGGTCCAGTCATGGGTTAATGACGTTTCAATCCAAAGATTACCTGCTCTTCTGAACAATTGTATGGGAAGATTCAATAGTTTTTTAAAATCTTCTTCAAGCTGGGCCACAGTTCTACATGAACTAATATCTACATGTTTAGCCTCTTCAGGCAAAGCATTGTCAGCTACCAGCTTCACTGGTTGTTTTTTATTTACCACTTCAATTTTGAGGAAAGGGTATATCTCACTGAACCCTTTCTGGATTTCCTTGATAGGCGTTCCTTTTTCTATACACATTTCCATAATAATTCAGTTTATCTAACATTACCACTATTAAAAGCACATACCTGTTGCAAATCTATTTTTACGGGCAACAAAAGGGCTGATATTAATCATGCAAAAACATGACGAAGATCAGTTCGATAACCTCGCATCAAAATCTGCAATGCATTTCAAAAGTAGTTCGGCTACCAGGCTAAAAAAATGATGCAAAGCAGTATGAAGTGTGATTATTGTCAACTAAGTATTTTTTTCATTGTTATTCTTTTATTGTGAATAGCTTATTGTGTTCAACCCATGACTTTTGCTGTTCAGGAAACTGATATCAATCCTGTTTTTTTCACCGCTGTAATGATAGCTATCATCTTTTCAACTTAATGTACTGGTTAGGTTTGTGCTCTCAATCACTCCCAAAACTTTCGAATATGGAGCCCACATTAGTAGCAGAACCAATCGAAATACAGCCAACCAAAGGATCTACACTCGAGATAATGGATGGTAACGAAGCTGCAGCCTACGTTGCTTATAAAACAAATGAAGTTTGTGCCATCTATCCCATTACACCTTCTTCTACCATGGGTGAATGGGCTGATGAATGGAGTGCAAAAGGAATGAAGAACATCTTTGGTGGTGTACCAAGAGTAATTGAGATGCAAAGTGAAGCTGGTGCAGCAGGTACCTTGCATGGTGCTTTACAAGGTGGAACTTTAGCAACAACATTTACTGCTTCCCAGGGATTATTATTAATGATCCCGAACATGTATAAAATCGCAGGTGAGTTAACTCCTTGTGTAATACATATTGCTGCAAGAGCTTTAGCCACTCATGCACTGTCTATTTTTGGTGATCATAGTGATGTGATGTCTGTTCGTTCTACAGGTTTCGCTATGTTGTTCGGCAATAATGCACAGGAAGTGATGGACATGGCAATGATCGCTCATTCATCAACACTCAATGCAAGAATACCTTTCCTGAATATTTTTGATGGCTTCAGAACTTCTCACGAATTATCTGAAGTAGAAGTATTGCCTGATGATGTGATTGAGGCAATGATTGATATGGATGCTGTGAATGCTCATCGTGACAGAGCCTTATCTCCCAACAATCCATTCATTCGTGGTACAGCTCAAAATCCGGATGTATATTTTCAAAACCGTGAAGCATCGAATGTTTATTACGACAATGTTCCCGGCATTGTAAAAGAAAAGATGGATAAGTTCTATGAACTTACCGGGAGAAGATATAAGCTCTATGAATATTACGGAAATCCAAACCCTGATCGTTTGATCATCATTATGGGCTCTGGTTCAGGAGCTGTGCAGGAAACAGTTGATTATTTGAATGCTGATGGTGAAAGAGTCGGCATGCTGAAAATACGTTTGTATCGTCCGTTTTCTGTGAAGGATTTCATTGATGCCATTCCAAAATCAGTTACCGGTATTGCAGTGCTTGATCGTTGTAAAGAGCCAAACGGTTTAGGTGAACCTTTGTACATGGATGTAGTAAACGCCTTCAGCCAGTTTGGAAGAAGTGATGTAAAGATTATTGGTGGCAGATATGGATTATCATCCAAAGAATTTACGCCTGCAATGGTAATGGCTGTGTATGAGCAATTGAACAAACGTTATCCTGTCAATCATTTTACATTAGGTATCAAAGATGATGTTACCAATCTTAGTCTTGATTACGATAAAGATTTTACTTTAGATACACAGCATCTTTTCCGTGGTTTATTTTTCGGATTGGGTGCAGATGGTACAGTAAGTGCTAATAAAAATTCTATCAAGATCATTGGTGAGAAAACAGATAATTATATACAGGGATATTTTGTGTATGATTCTAAAAAATCAGGATCATTAACTGTATCTCACCTACGTTTTGGTAAGAACCCGATCAACTCAACTTACCTGATAAACTCTGCCAATTTCATTGCCTGTCATCATTTTAATTACCTAAGCAAATTTGATATTCTTAAAGATGCTGAACATGGTGCTACATTCTTATTGAATGCTCCTTATTCAAAAGATGAAGTCTGGCAACAATTACCAAAGAAGATACAGGAAGAGATCATCCATAAAGAATTGAAATTTTATGCCATCAATGCTTATGCTGTTGCAAAAGAAACAGGCATGGGCAATCGAATCAATACTATACTGCAAACATGCTTTTTCGCCATCAGCAATATTTTACCAAAAGATGAAGCGATAGCAAAGATCAAAGAAGCTATTTACGATTCTTACTGGAAGAAAGGAGAAGCCGTAGTGCAAAAAAATTATGAAGCAGTAGATAAAGCCGTAAGTGGTTTATACGAAATTGACTATTCAAAATATGTAATAGGAAACAAGCCCCTAGAGGATATGGTTCCAACTGACGCACCTGATTTTGTAAAAAATGTGCTTGCCAAAATTATTGCAGGAGAAGGTGACGATTTGCCTGTGAGTGCATTTCCTGCAGATGGAACCTATCCTTCGGGCACAACTAAATGGGAGAAAAGAAATATTGCAGATGCAGTACCTGTTTGGGATGCTGATCTGTGTACACAATGCGGTAAATGTTTTCTGATCTGTCCACATGCAGCGATTCGTCCGAAAGTGTATGACAGAGAATTACTGAAAGATGCTCCTTCAACTTTTAAATATGTTGATCCGATAGGTAAGGAATGGGATAAAACAAAAGAAGCCTATACACTACAGGTATCAACTGAAGATTGTACAGGTTGCCAGTTATGTGTTGAATATTGTCCGATGGCAAGCAAAACAGATGCTTATCACAAAGCCATCAACATGTATGATAAAACACCTTTTCAGGAAGAAGAAAAAAAGAACTGGGATTTCTTCCTTACACTTCCTGAAGTTGATAGGGCAAGAGTGAATAAGAACACAGTGAAAGGTTCACAATTCTTCCAGCCATTATTTGAATTCTCCGGTGCATGTTCTGGTTGTGGTGAAACACCTTATATAAAACTGCTTACTCAATTATATGGTGAGAAGATGATCGTTGCCAATGCAACAGGATGTTCATCCATCTTCGGTGGTAATTTGCCAACCACTCCATGGACAACAAACAAACATGGTAACGGACCAGCATGGGCTAACTCATTGTTTGAAGACAACGCTGAGTTCGGTTTAGGTATCAAACTGGCTAATGAAAAGAAAAAGGAAACTGCTGTTAGATTATTGAAACAGATGGCTCCATTGGTTGGTAATGATCTTTCAGAAATGATCATCAATGCTCCTGAACAAACAGAGGCGGAAATGCGAACAAAGAATGAACTGATCAAAGAACTGAAGCATCGTTTAGAACATGAATCATCTGTATCCGCAAAGAATCTTTTACATCTTGCAGATTTTCTTTCAGAAAAATCTATGTGGATCATCGGTGGTGATGGTTGGGCTTATGATATCGGCTTTGGTGGATTAGATCATGTACTTTCAACAGGTGAAAACATTAATATACTTGTTTTAGATACGGAAGTATATAGCAATACCGGCGGACAAAAATCAAAATCAACACCAATAGGTGCTTCTGCAAAATTTGCAGTGAATGGAAAAGCAACAGGTAAAAAAGATCTTGCTTTGCAGGCAATTGCTCATGGCACTGCTTACGTTGCACAAATTGCAATGGGTAGTAACGATGCTCATGCATTAAGAACGATCATTGAAGCTGAGGCATATCCTGGTCCATCAATAGTTATAGCTTACAGTCATTGTATTGCACATGGAATTGATATTAGTCACGGTGCCGAAGAACAGGATTTTGCAGTGAAGAGTGGCTACTGGCCTTTATTCCATTACAATCCAATGAAACCGGAAGGTCAAAGATTTGTGATAGATAGTAAAGATCCTTCTATACCATTGAAAGAATTCATGTACCACGAAAACAGGTTTAAGGTTATTCAGGCAAAAGATCCTGTTTTGGCTAAAGAGTTTTTACAAACAGCAGAAGAACAGAAAGCTACCAGATGGCATAGACTGAGAACATTGAAAGGACTATAGTAAGCTCGTCCTGCTTAGGCCTCGAAGCATGATTAGATGAATCAATTTTATTTAATCAAGGCCAGGGATTTATACGGATAATTTTCTCATAATAGGTGAGAGGGAAGTTTTGTCTAAGACTTCCCTCATTTTTTATTTCGATCAAAGTCTTCATCTTTAAAGATAATATTATACATGAAGACAAATCCGGCCATTGCCGCTACCATAAAAAATATCATAGCAAGACCTGGATAACCTAAAATCCGAAATGTAGTAGGTACCTGCATCAGCATTGCTGCACCAATGATCATGGCAGCAATGATCAATCCTAACGTAATTCTGTTAGCTACTTTTTGGAAGCCATCAGTGAAACGTTTCTCATCAATTGCATCAACTTTTATCTCTAATTGATTATTCGCAAGTTTATCTGTAATCTTATCTATTCTTTCCGGTAAATTTTTGATCAGGTTCTTTGTTTCAACAACTACATTCAGCAGGTTAGAAGGTTTTAGTTCATGTAGAAGTTTTTGTTGAAATAGTTTTTCTACATGTTTCTTTATTGTTGCCTGTAAATCTAGCTGAGGTGTTAATGTTGCCACTATCTGGTCAAGGTTCATCAGTATCTTTCCAAGTAAATTTAATTCGATACCTATTCTAATTCCTTCATCTGCAGCGAGACGATTTACACGGATGAGAAATTTACCCATCTGCATTTCCTTTGCCATATAACCCTGGTTATCCATCACCATCCTGTTGATCATCTTTCTGAAATGATCTGTATTTACATCCTTATCATAATCACTCATGGATAATAATGTATCGGTCATGGCATCCCCATCCATATTACTGATAGCAATGAGCAGTTTTAGTAACTGATCCTGTACTTTAAAGTTGAATTTGGCAACCATTCCAAGATCCATCAGTACAATCTTATTATCTGGTGTAAGATGAACGTTTCCAGGATGAGGATCTGCATGTGCAAAACCATCTACAATGATCTGTTTCAGGTAAGCCTCAACAAGGTTATCAATCAATGGTTCATAATCCCTTCCTGTTTTTATGACAGGATTGATTGTTGTGACTTTCTGACCCTGGATATACTGCATGGTCAGTACCCTGGAAGTGCAATAATCATCAATCGGCTGCGGAACAATTAGCTTTCTATACGAACTAAGGTTCTCACCTAGGGTAACAAGGTTTTGTCCTTCTTTCAGGTAATCAAGTTCGTTCAATAGAATATGTCTTAGCTCTTCCAGTAAGGTATCGAGCGAATATTTCCTGGCAGCTTTACTGTGCTTCATCGTAAAGTCTGCAACTTCTTTTATTGTATCAAGCTCATCAATAAATTGTTTTCGAATGCCGGGTCTTTGCACCTTTACCGCTACTTCAATACCAGATCTTAGCAAAGCTCTATGGACTTGCCCGATAGATGCTGATGCTAATGGTTTTTCATCAAACGTTTCAAATGCTTTAGAGATACGTACACCCAATTCTTCTTCAACTATCTGCTGAATTTCCGCATAAGATATTTCTGCAACATCATCCTGTAAAGTGGAAAGGGCTTTTAAATATTCATCAGGTAAAAGGTCAGGACGAGTTGAAAGTAATTGCCCCAATTTAACCCATGTTGGCCCCATTTTCTTCAGGTCTTCAACAAGTTCTTCCGGTTTCTGGTAATCTGTTTTGTCTTCTTCTTTTTGCTCATCCTCCGGAAAATTTTCCATAGCAGAACTTACTGCTTTGTTCATTACATCGCTGTTCCAGTATTTCATCATGAAGCGGATGAACTTAATATAGCGCTGTAATTTTTCAGGAACCGTCATTGTTTACGTTGATAGTTAACAATGCGTATCAAAATTTAATGCCAAAGCTGCTATATCGTTTAACAAACGTGCAGTTTACACCTCAATTGATGGTCTCATCTTTGTTTTATACTTTAAAATGAACTGGTATGATAGAGAAGCAGTCTATTAATGGTAAAGAAGTTTGGATAAAGGTTGATGCACACCCTGTTGAGCGTGAAAATCCAAATATCATCCCTACAGAATATTTTACTGCGACCTTTTATTTACAGGAGCCTGTAAATGGAAATGATGGAGATAAAATGAAGGATGAAGATGGTGAGATCAAACTATATGAATCACCTGTGGCTGCTTTAACTGCTGCAAGAAAATACTTAGAGAATCAACTGGCTGCTGTTCGTTCGTAATAAGGAACTTCATCATTTGATACAGTTTCCTTCTGCTGCCAATACGCTAGGGTTACAATATTACCTTCCTTTGTTTTCAGCATTCTTCCAAAGATGGCATTTGTAGCATTGAAGCGTACGTCAGTTACACCAATGGTGAATGTTGTTGGTGCAGGAGGTGGAGGAGGTGTTTCAATTTGAGGAGCAGCTTCACCTTCAGTAACAGGTGCTGCAGGTTTTGGTGCTGCAGCTTTTGGTGGAGCACTTGCTGAAACAATCACTGTATATTTATTAAGCTCAAGTAAGTCTTTCAAAAAATTTACTCTTTCCTGCGATGCATTTTTTTCAACTATGGCACACTTCACACCATCAAGGTCTTCAAATTCGTGATTCTTATTAATAGCCATTTGAGTATATAGTTTACAGTTGAGCGTTTATAGTTGTTTAGATTCCAATACTGAGTGAATGAATATGATCATATATCCAACTCACTAATCCGGTAGCAATAATGCCTAGCACACAAACATATAAAGCGAGCCTCGGTATAAATGGTGCTGATAACTTTTCGATAGGATTTTCATTTTGATCCATGAAGATAGCTTTCACCACTCTCAGGTAATAATAGAATGAGATCACCAGGTTTAAAGCTGCAATAGAGATTAGTAACCAGTTTCCTTTTTCTGCCCCCGCAAATAGTAAAAAGAATTTACCAAAGAAACCTGCAGTTGGAGGTACACCTGCTAAAGAAAATAAAGCGATAGTTAGTATCCAGGCAAGTAAAGGATTGGTTTTATAAAACCCTTTGTAATCACTGATGTTTTCTTTTCCAGTTAATGCACTCACCAGGCTCACTACACCAAATGCTGCCAGATTGCTGAAGATGTATATCAGTACGAAATAAATAACAGAAGCTGATCCAAGTTGTGAACTTCCGGTAATACCAATCAATATAAAACCAACCTGTGCTATGGATGAGAATGCAAGAAATCGTTTGAAGTTCTCTTGCCGTAGTGCAAACAAATTACCGATGATGATAGTTATTACTGAAAGCATGAATAACATATTATACCATGCTGTTGTCAATGGCTGAAATACAGTGTACAAAACCGAAACAAATACAAACAATACTGCTCCTTTTGAGATTACAGAAAGGAAAGAAGTAACTGAAACAGGGGCACCTTCATATACATCAGCCGTCCATAAATGAAATGGTACAACGGATATTTTGAAAGCAAATCCCGATAGTAATAATACAAATGCAAAAACCTGTAAGCTACTTCCATTTAATGCTGCAGGTAAAGCTGAATAGATCAATGTACCGGTTGTGCCGTATAACATTGATATACCAAAAAGTAATAAGCCTGATGAGAATGCCGAAGACATGATCAGCTTCATCGCAGCTTCAGAAGATTTGCGTTTGGTAAGATCGAAGTTGGCAACGGCAGCAAGTGGAATAGTTGAGAGCTCAAGTCCTAAATAGAACATGAGTAAATTTCCACCTGAGATCATAAAGAACATTCCTAACAAGGTTGACAATAACAACATGTAAAACTCAGCTACATGTTTATGTGTTTTCAGCCAGGTATATGATTGCATGGAGATGATGAGTGTTCCCAGGTTCAGAATGTTCTTTTCCAGAACAAACAGTTCATTGTTGCGAAACATTTCATTAAATAGTATTCCTTCCCTGTTGAAGAAAAGTCCACCAACAAAATTCAGCAGTAATAATATGTTCACAATGTTCATCATCGTAACATTACTTCTGTCTTTCCCCAGCTTCAGGAACATGATGATGAAGATGATCGCAATAATTGCGAACTCATGTTTCATTAATATTAAAAAGTCTGTCCACATATCTTTCGTTTAAGGGATGATCGTTTTTGCCAGTTGTTTTATTATATCAGCAGTACCTGGTTGAATCAATTGATTGATGAGAAATGGAGCCATGCCTATCAATAAAATGCCTGCTATCAATAAACCTGCTGCCAGTTTTTCGTTCCATGTTGCATCAGTAAGTTTTGTATAATTATCACTGATGGGTCCCATTACTGTTTTGCCTGCAGCTCTTAAAATATATACGGCTGTTACAACAATAGAAGCACAGGCAAGAATAGTAGCTAACCGATACATGTTATCCGGATTTTGCCATGCACCCATAAAGATGGTCATCTCTGCAACGAAACCACTTAAGCCTGGTAATCCTAATGATGCAAAACCTGCCAATACAAATACGGTTGAAATAAACGGCGTCACTTTAAGCAATCCACCAAGCTTCGCTACTTCTCTTGTATGTGTTCGGCTGTAGATCATGCCGATGGCAGCGAAGAAAAGAGCTGTCATTAATCCATGCGAAACCATTTGTATCACTGCACCGTTGATGGCTGTTTCTGTTAGCATGCCAATGCCAAGCAATACAAAACCACAATGGCTCACAGATGAATAAGCATTGATGTATTTCAGATCCTTCTGCATCATCGTAGCAAATGCTCCATATATGATAGCTATTGTTGCGAGTAAGATGATGATCCATGAATATGCATGAGCTGCATCCGGCATTAAATAAGTAGCGACTCTTAAGCAACCATATCCACCTAATTTCATCGAGATGCCTGCCAAAAACATTGATGCAGCGGTTGGAGCAGAAGAGTGACCATCAGGAACCCATGTATGAAATGGAAACAGGGCCGTAAAAATTCCAAAGCCAATAAATGCAAAAGGAAAGAAGAATTTCTGTACATCAACTGCAATATCCATTTGCGATAATTGCATGATGTTAAACGTGCCGGTGTTGAAATAGAGCCCGGCTAGTCCAACAAACACAAGTGCAGAACCTGCCATCAACATCAAAGCGAGTTTCATGGCACTGTATTCTTTTTTTCCGCTCCCCCAGATACCGATCAATAAGAATTTTGGTATTACGGCAACTTCCAGGAAGAAGAATAAAGTGAACAGATCAAGCGATATAAAGAAACCATAAGCACCGAGGCTTAAGAAGATCAATAGAAAGAAAAACTCTTTGCTCAGTTTGTCTACTGTCCATGAAACGAGTACACCTGCAATCACAACAAATGCAGTTAATAAAATCATTGCTATTGAAATACCATCAACTCCAACATGATAATGTATATTCAAAGGTTTGAACCAGGCATAACTTTCTTCAAATAACATTTGAGCAGTATTGCCGGAAGATCTTTCTTTCCAGTATTCAGCCAGTAAAAAGACCGATAATCCAAGCTGTGCCATAGATCCAAACAATGCAACGGACCTCACCTGTTTCAATCCTCTACAGAACAACAATACTATCGCTGTAACAAGTGGTAATATGATGAGCAAAGACAAATTCATAGTTTATAGTTTTGAGTTTTGAGTCCTTTGAGCTCAAAACATATTCTTTCTTCAATCAACTGTAAACTCCAGACCTAAAACGCTAAACTGTTTTATTTCCAGAAATAAATAAATATTATCGCCAGACCAACAGCACCGCCAAAGAAATACAAAGCATAACTCTGCACTTTACCTGACTGAATGCCTTTGATTATTCCTGATGTTGTTGTGGTAACTGAACCTAAAAGATTCACTGTTCCATCAACAATATTTTTATCAAACCATGCTGCTGGTCTTCCGATAAGATTGAACACTACTTTCTTTGTAACAAAAAGATACAGTTCATCAATATAAAATTTCCTGCTGGCAGCTTTGTACAATCCGCCGAATGTTGCAGCAACTTTTGTAGGTCTTTCATTTGCTGATTTATACATGTACATAGCTATAAGGATCGCTACAACAGCTAATGTTACAGGAGCAATAGAAAACATCAGGTGTAATTCACCACTAAATGGAATACCATTGGCTGTTACATATTCTGAGAACGGAATAAAGCCTGCACCGACGGCACATGCAGTTAAGATAACCAAAGGCAGTTTCATTGAAACGGGTCCTTCTCCATGATGTGCATTATGTGAATTTGCTGGTTTGTTCCAGAAAATTGAGAAGTATAAACGAAACATATAAAATGCTGTCAATGCTGCAGTAAACAAGGCAATACCATAAACAGCCATGTTCGAATGATATGCTGCTAATAAAATTTCTTCTTTACTAAAGAATCCTGAGAAAGGTGGGATACCTGCAATTGCCAGGCAGGCAACGAGAAATGCAAGATGTGTAATCGGCATTAGCTTTCTTAATCCACCCATATCTTTCATTTCATTACTATGCACATAATGTATCACAGCACCTGCACCAAGAAATAATAACGATTTAAAGAAAGCATGTGTAAACAAATGAAACATTGATCCGGTATAACCTAACTGATCTTCTCCACCGGCAACACCCAATGCAAACATCATATAACCAATCTGGCTCATGGTTGAATAAGCCAATACTCTTTTAATATCTGTTTGTGTACAAGCAATAATTGCTGCGATCAAAGCAGACGACACACCGATCCATGTAACAATATCCATTGCAATCGGATCCATAGTGAACACCGGAAATAATCTTGCTACCAGAAAAACACCTGCCACTACCATTGTTGCAGCATGTATCAATGCAGAAACAGGTGTCGGACCTTCCATTGCATCCGGTAGCCAGATATGCAAAGGAAACATGGCTGATTTTCCTGCACCACCGATGAACACCAGTATCAATCCCCATGTAAGTGCAGAAAGGCCAATGAAACTACCTCCAACAATGGCTGTGTAATATGCAGATTGAGTATTGGTAAGTCTTTCAATCAATAACCCAAAATCTAAAGTCTCTGCATAAAATCCTAAGACTAATATGCCGATCAGGAAACCGAGATCAGCAAATCTGGTAACAATAAAAGCTTTTTTAGATGCGGCAACAGCAGAAGGTTTTTCAAAATAATATCCGATGAGTAAGAACGATGATGCTCCAACCAATTCCCAGAATATGTATATCTGGAAGATGTTAGATGATAATACCAATCCCAACATGGAGAATGTAAACAACCCAAGAAATGCATAATAAGTCGCAAACCTTTCTTCACCTTTCATATAGCCAAGACTGAATATGTGCACCATCAGGGAAACAAATGTTACTACCACCAGCATCATCACGGAAATAGGATCTATGATTGCTCCCATATCTATAGAAATATTCGGAGCGAATTCAAGCCAGGTAAAATTGTATGCTGTTATCTTTTGGTAAACACCATCCACTTTACCACTCACGAAAAAATACTGATAAGCAGTGTACAGGCTCAAAACAGTAGAAGCCAGCAACGCTGTGGTTCCAATTAATCCGGATGATGTTTTGAAATACTTTCTGCCAAATAAACCAAGTACAACAAATGCAATAAGCGGTAGTAATGGTATGAGGAATATGTATTGTAAGTAGTTCATAATCGTTCTTTAAAATTTCAACTCGGTAGCATCTTCTACATCAATTGATTTATGTGTTCTATATAAATTAATGATGATGGCAATTGCCACAGCAGCTTCTGCGGCAGCAATGGTTATAATGAAAATGGTGAAGAAAATTCCATCTAGTTTATCAGGCCACAAGTATTTATTGAACGCAATAAAGTTGATGTTCACGCTGTTCAGGATGAGTTCAATGCTCATCAGCATAGTAATCATATTTCTCCTGGTAAAGAGGCCATACATGCCAATGAAGAACAATGCTGTACTCACAAATAATATATGTTCTAATGGAATTGAAGCCATGTTATACCTCCTTTACAATTTCTGGTTTCTGAATAATGGTCACCGTTCCACCTGTTGTATGCACTGCTGTTTCTTCAACCGGTGCTTCAATGTTATTTTGTCCTGGTGACTTCATCGCAATCACAATACAACCGATCATAGCAGCTAACAATAACATGCTCACAACTTCAAATGGCAGCACATATCCATGAGCAGTCGGATTCAACATTTGTCTTCCGATCTCTTTTACCGGAACATTGAATGCAGTTGCAGAAGGAGTGAAGCCATATTCGTTGATTAAATTATAACTGAATCCTAAGCCAGATAAAGCTGCTAATGCAGAAAATAAAATCCGCTTCCAGTTTGTCTTCGGCATTTCTTTACCGCTTTGCTGCGTTAAGAAAATGGAGAAGATGATCAACACTGCAATACCACCTGCATAAACGATTATCTGTACGGCAGCAATAAATTCAACCTGCATCCAGAAATACATGGCTGCAATACCAACCAGCGTTGACAACAACCAGATGGCAGAACGAAATATTTTTCTTGTTGTTACCGCAAGTAATGCCGAACCCAAAGTAAAGGCTGCGATAACGTAGAATATGATTGCTGATGCTTCCATCTAATTCAAAATTTATTTTTTAAATCACACTCTTCGAGAGCCTCAGAGTGACATACTAATTCCTAATCCCCAATTACTAATTAACTATTCCACTCCCTCTCTCACTTTCGATCCTTCGTTATTCAATGTCTTTAACAACTTCGTTCTGTCGAATACTGAGTGCTCAAAATTTTGTCCCATCTTAATCGCATCAGTCGGACAAGCCTGTACACATAAATTACACAGGGTACACAATTCAAGGTGGTACACAAATGTGTCTAATGCTTTTTTCTTTTTTCCTTCAGGTGATATATCAAATTTGGTGATGATCTTGATCGTTCCATTCGGGCAAGCCAGTTCACAAGCTGTACAACCGGTACATGCATGTTCATTGTTCTCATCATGTGGCATGATCACTTCACCTCGAAAACGATCAGCCATCTTCAATGTATCCCGGTTATCAGGATATTGTTCTGTAACAATTTCTTTAGGATGTGTGAAATAATAACCTGTTGTTTTCATGCCAGTCAGCAACGATTTCGCTGCCTTATAAACATCCGATATGTAATCTTTTATAAACATGAAAGTTTACTGTTTTAAGTTTTTCGTTTCCAGTTCTTCAGCTTTGAAACCTATCCTTGAATTTTACACCCTTGATCTCCGATTTGTTTAAATAACCAACCCAACTACCAATCATTCCACCAATCTCCTCTGCCAGCTTATACAATTCGTTGAATTTTTCTAAGCTTATGTATTTTCGGTCTAATATTCTATATAGTTGTGATTTAACCTCTGCTGCAGAACCTTTAGCGATGGTAAGAAAATTGATTAACTCTAGTCTTCCTCCTCTGTCAAATCCTTCGGAAATATTATCCATGATGGAACCTGCTGCGGCATTTATTTGATCTCTAAACCTGAAGTCTTTGGCTAGATCAGTTTGAACAGAGATAATATAGATTTCATTGCATAAGACTCTTGCCTTTTGCCATGCTTCTATATCTTCAAATTTTTTTATCGTAGCCATAATGTTGAACTAACTCAAAACTCTAAACTTCAAACTCAAAACTTTAAAAATGCCATCCTAATATTGCTATCACAGTTACTAATAAGAGATTTAATAAACTTATCGGTAACAAATATTTCCATTCAAGATTTAACAGTTGATCAATTCTTAGCCTTGGGAATGTCCACCTGAACCACATGATCAAAAAGATGAGGAAGAAAACTTTTCCGAAGAACCACACTACACCAGGAATATAATCCATGATGTTGTTGAAAGCTTCCCAACTGCCAATATGTAAAGGCATCCAGCCACCCAGGAACAGCGTTGCACCAATTGCACAAACTATAAATATGTTGATGTATTCTGCTAAAAAGAACAAAGCGAACTTCATTCCTGAATACTCTGTATGAAACCCTGCTGTTAACTCTGATTCAGCTTCAGCTAAGTCAAAAGGAGCACGGTTTGTTTCTGCTGTTACGGCAATAATGAAAATGATAAATGCAATGATGGCTGGAATATGTCCTTTGAATAACCACCATCCATTTCGCTGTGATTCTATAATAGCTGAAATCTGCAAATCACCTGTCAAAACAATAATAGTAAGTATGGCAAGTCCTGCAGAAAGTTCATAGCTCACTATCTGGGCACCACTTCTCATTGCACCAAGCAAAGAATATTTGTTGTTGCTTGACCAGCCAGCCATCAGAATTCCGATAACACCCAAAGAAGAAATAGCAGTTACGAACAATACGCCGATGTTCAGATCCCAGATTTGAAATCCTGGTGCATAGGCAATAGGAGCCAACAGCAACATGGCAACGATCATTACGATATACGGAGCCAGGTTGAAAAGAAATTTATCTGCACCATCTGGTGTTAATCCTTCCTTCATGATGAGCTTCAAAGTGTCTGCAGTAGTTTGAAACATTCCTGCAGGACCAACTCTGTTTGGACCTAATCTTATCTGCATCCTGGCAGCTACCTTTCTTTCCATTAACACCAGCACCAATCCCAGCACTGCAAACAAACCGATAGCTAATAATATAACGATGATACATTGAGCAATCAAAGCACCTGTTGCACCGAATGTTGCAACAAGCCATTCTTGTAATGAGTTTGTTATGCCTGCTAAACTGAACATAGTTTATAATTCAAATGTCAAAATGATCTTTATTCCCAATTCCTAATTACCTATCGATCAATATCCGGTATCACTAAATCCAATGTTCCCATTGTTGCCATCAGATCACCGATCTTACTGCCTTTTGCCATGTGTTCTAAAGCAGAGAGATTTGAAAAACCTGGTGAACGAAACTTAATTCTATAAGGAGTTGTTCCACCTTCACTAACAATGTACAATCCTAGTTCACCTCTTGCTGTTTCTACTCTTGTATAGAATTCACCTTTTGGCAATTTCAATACAGCTTTTGTTTTCGCCTGGTAGTCACCTTCCGGAATATTATCAATTAACTGTTCGATGATTCTGATTGACTGTCGCATTTCTTTTACACGAACTAAATAACGTGCAAACGAATCACCTGCTGTTTCCAACACTTCATCAAATTGAACCTGTTTGTATATATCGTATGGATAATGTTTTCTAATGTCGCAGCTCACTCCACTTGCTCTTGCAACAGGACCGGTACATCCATAAGAAATAGCATCTTCAGGTGAAATATATCCAACACCTTTCAATCGATTTTGGAAAATCACATTACCTGTTACCAGTTCATCGTATTCATCAATATTTTTCTTGAACAGTTGAATGAAGTCTTTCACTTTTTTCTGGAAGTCAGGATGAACATCAGCCATCACACCACCAGGAACCATGTAGTTCATTGTTAATCTTGCACCACAGGTTTCTTCCATAATATCAGTGATCGTTTCTCTTTCACGGAAAGCATAGAAGAAAGGAGTGAAGGCACCTACGTCCATAGCCAATGCTCCCCACCATAATTCATGTGAAGCGATCCTGGTGAGTTCATCCATTATTACACGTATATATTGTGCTCTTAATGGTACTTCAATCTGCATTGCTTTTTCAACGGTTAATGCACATGCATGATTGTTAATGTGAGCTGAGAGATAATCCATCCTGCTCGTTACATAAATGAACTGCCTGTAAGTAAGGCTCTCACACATTTTTTCTATAGAGCGATGGATATAACCAAGATGCGGTTCTATTTTTTGTATGGTCTCACCATTCAACGTAATAACCAGATGTAATACACCATGTGTTGCAGGATGCTGTGGACCAACATTGATCACCAGTTGACCTTCACCGTTCAGGTTAGATTCGATCGTATCGTTTAATATTTGTGTTTCTGTGTACATAATGTGTATTCCAAATTCCAAAAAACAAATTCCTAATTCCTATAGCTTGATCATGTTAATAGGGTCTTCAAAATCTTTTCGTAACGGATGTCCTTTGAAATCATCTTCAAGGATCAATAATCTTAGGTCAGGATGATGTAAGAACTTAACACCAAACATTTCAAACACTTCTCTCTCATGAAACTCAGCTGTTCTCCATATGTCTGATACAGTTTCAATTTCCGGATTAGTCCTATCCAACTTTATTTTTACTACAATATTCAATTGCCTGTTGGTGGTGGAAGAAAGATGATACACCATTGTCAGATGTGTTTTCCAGTCAACACAGGTTAAGCAGAACAGGTAATTAAAATTGAACTGCGAGTAACGAAGATTGTTGGCAAGAATTCTCCAGTCGGCAGGCTCGATCATAATATTCAGCCATTCTCCTGTTTCATCAAACGTAGCTGATGGAAGTAATGCTGTGATATGTTGTTTTATCTCTTCGTTCATAACTCAAAACTTTAAACTCAAAACGCTAAACTTGCTTTCTTATCTGGTCTCTTGTCCATCCCAGTTTTATTTTTTCCTGCAAAGCAATTAATGCATGTAACAAAGCTTCAGGTCTTGGTGGACAGCCAGGTATATATACATCAACCGGAATCACATGATCTGCACCTTTTACAACAGAATATGTATTATAGAAAAATGGTCCGCCACTTATTGCACATGCACCCATGGCCACTACATATTTCGGGTCGGCCATTTGATCGTATAATCTTTTTAAAACAGGAGCCATTTTATTTACGATCGTTCCGGCAATAATGATCACATCGGCTTGCCGTGGAGTTGCTCTTGCTACTTCAAATCCAAACCTTGAGAAATCATATTTGGCAGATGCAGTACTCATCATTTCAATGCCACAACAACTTGTAGCAAAAGTTAATGGCCAGAGAGAGTTAGATCTTGCCCAGTTCACTACATCATCGAAAGTGCCGGAGATAATTCCTCCACCAGGTGTTTCAATGATCTGGCCTGCAAAATCTTTATTCTGTTCTCTTATTTGTTCTCTTACATCCATTTCAATGCTCCTTTTTTATGTGCATATAAAAAGCCCATGAATAATATGAAGATGAAAATGATCACTTCAACGAGTGCAATGATGCCGATCTCTTTTACAACAGTAGCCCACGGATAAAGAAATATGAGTTCTACATCGAATATTAAAAACAATAATGCGAAGAGATAATAACCTACATTGAATTGATTCCATGGAGAAGTGCTGGTGGGAATACCACATTCATACGGCTGGCCTTTCTGAGGATTCTTACTTCCCTTCACCAGAAGTTTTCCGATGAAGATGCCACCTGCAGCAAATGCAACGGCAGCAATAATAAGTGCAAGTAGATAAATGGCACCCATAAGACAAGCAGATTTTTGATACTTGAATATAGTTGATTATTTCAAACCCTCCGATTAAGTATTGGACGAGTGTTGAAAACCTGTTTGAAGCAGTGAAAGTAAAGCGGTGAAGAATGGAGACAACTGACGCTCATCATCATTTCAGATGTTATTAATCAGAAACAGGATGTAGCTCTTGGTTGCATCGACTGGTTTTAAGCAGGACTTAAACATCATTTCAAAAAAATCCTATTTTTAAAACATAACTACTCAATGTGAAACAAAGAAGAATACTCACTCTTTTCGTCATCCTGATGTTTTCAACCGCTTTCAAAAAAGATGAACCACCAACAATGTCGTTTTGTAACGGAATTAAAATGGTGCACCAGGCATTTAAAGATGGAGATTGGACTAAGGTAAAGGGTTCATCAAGTGTATCTAATCAATATGTATATACTTCGTTGATCGATATTGAAGAATTGACAGATGAATATATTGATGGCGTAACAGGTACTTCATATAACGGAACTTATAAGAAGGTTAACAGTGTTGAGGAACAGCAACAAGTGATAATGGAGTTAGTGCAGAAACTTGAGAGTTGCGTAGGTAAAAAAGCAAAGAAAAGTAAGTTTAATGGATATGAGATTAAGATGGGAAAGGTGACTTTTAAAGCCCTGTACTTTGGGAAAACGGCAGTGATGTTTTCTATTTGGGATTTTAAGAATTAGATGAGAAAATAAAAAGCGAACAGTTCTCTCCATTCGCTTTTGTGGAGAATACCATACTTAAAACGGCAGGCCCTACATGGTCAAGCTTCGAATTCAAACAAAACAAATTACAAATTTGTGTGTAAATATAGAAGAGCAATTCATTAACTATAGTTTTAATGATTTGCATTTGTCTAATCCGTAGCATTTATTATTTTAAATGTTCAATCTTAATGTATTCTAAATTTATCTTAGACTGTAATAATAAATTATCTAACTCGTTTTCTATCTGACTAAATTGAACTCTTGTTAACAAGTATTTATCCCAGAATGGAACGCTTTTGCGTTTCAAATTTTCATTTGCTAACCAAGCTAGGTTAAAAAAATCCCATAAAGGAGAATCATAGTCTTTTGAAATAAAAGCCGGTAAGATAATCACTGCCTTAGATATTAATCCATCATTCCAAACGATTCGTCGCTCTTCAATTTTATTTGGGGGAACGCCATAAGCAGTTGTACCTGATGTAAATATGTCGGCTTTAAAATCTGCTGCAAACTTATTTAGTTTTTCATCGATTGCTTTGAATCTTTCCATGTTGAAGTATTTCTACAGCATTTTTAAATCAAATATAGTTGGGAAGTATAAATTTTCTTAGTTAGCATACCCCTGCCACTTAAAAAATTATATATGTTTAAAATTACGAAATGGTTGTCGAGTATTGCCTTCCTTTTTCTATTACAAACCTCCTGTACAAAAGTTGATGTTCTTAAAAAATCTGAGGAAATTACCACGCAATCTGTTGATATTTCAACAAGCCACATTAATGAAAGGTATGCACAAATTGTTGAGTTCTTGGAAAGTAAAAAAGAAATATCGAATGAAACAGTGGCTAAAAAGATAGAAATGTTATTAAAGAATATTTCTAACTCCATATCAGAGTTCAATTTTGATGATAGTATTCTTATAGCTGTTTGTGATTTAGCTGAATACAAAAACGAATTAATAAATGAATATGCGCACACATATTACAAAATTTATTTTCCACTCATTAATTCAACTATTGAAGACGGATTGATTTATACTATCCACACGAGCTTATCAATAGAACAGATTGATGAAGATTTCGAAAATATCTTTAAGCAGGAATCGTCCACCTTTTCGGGGGTAATTACAATAAATCAGTTGAGTGATGAATTTATGCAAGAAATGCAATTTGAAAACGGGCGATTGATAAAAACAATAAGTTTGAATATTTATGATGAAAATGGTGTTAGTGCAGCACAAGGCATGGGTTCTACTTGCACTGCTTATTATCTCAATGTGAGAGAGTGGGTAAATGGTGTAATTGTCAGTGAGACATCAGAGTTATTATATATAGACTGTGGTGGGTGCGGTGGACCTTTGGGACAAAGTGCAACAATGGTAATGAATGATAATTGTGCCGGTGGTGGTGGTAGCGGTAGTACTGGAAATAGTAACCCAAATCCATACTTTATAACTAACGATATTTATGATGATGACATAGCATCAGGGACAGAAAATACCTGCAAAAATGGCATACGTTATCATGCCCAAATCATTTGGGCAGGACAACCTGCTAAACCTTTAGCCTGTAATGCATGGCCTGCATATTATGTTTATCCCACAATTACGTGTAGTGTTAATAATGTTGCTTGTACAGCAACCAGAACAGTTGGATTTCATACACCAATTGTAACTCCATTAAGCTCTAGGTCATGGTATTGCAAATGGGGTCATATGGCTTATTACAGGTATAATTTTGGTAATGGTAATATTGAAACGGGAGAAGGCTGGAGAGTTCATGCAAGAACAGTGAAAGATTGATATATACCTTCGTGATTAGAGGAAGATCATAATATACATCTAAAGATGTTCTATTTGGACTTCTTTCACTTTTAAGTTTAAGAGTGACAAAGGACAAATTTTAGTGCCTGACATCGACTTATAAGGTTCTGTACAGGTAAAGTAGGCTTTACCGCCAATATCTTGTACAGCTCCGACTTACAAAAAAAGCGATTCGAGGTTGCATACAAATCGCTTTTTAATTGTGGAGAATACCAGGGTCGAACTGGTGACCTCTTGCATGCCATGCAAGCGCTCTAGCCAACTGAGCTAATCCCCCGAAGGCTGCAAATGTATTGTTGGATGCATTGTCACGCAAATATTTTTATCATCTCACAACCATCCTCACCATTTGTGCTGTTTCAATTGCTTGTTTTCTATTGTAATCGTAAGTAATAGATTTAATATTTACAGCATCAATGATGGTTCCGATAAAACAAAATCCCACTGTCAGGAAAAATAAAATACCAAGCACTACATCTCCTGCGATCATTCTATGAATACCGGCAAAGCCTAATAATCCGGCAAGACAAATCAGCAACATCGTTTGCTGAGATCTTCTTTTTCCAGTGTAGATTAGGAGGAATTGTTGTTGTTGGGGTTCGCTTAATTCTTTTAAAATTTCTTGTATCAGGTTATATTCATCTGGCTGAATATCCTGCATCATTAATATTTGTTGTTGATGATTCATATTGGGTATGTTGTTTAATGAATGGACGAATAATAAGCCATATCAAAGCTATGGTGGAAGGTATGCCCAACCAATGATGTTTCACCGCTTCTGTAAATTGAAAATGTAAAGTATAATGAATAGAATGACCAATGCCACATCCCCAACACCAATCAACTCCTGCAAACTTCAACAGGCAAAATGATGTTGTTGATGAAGCATCCATAGAGAACAAAGCAGTTAATGCTATAGCCCAAATAATTGATGGAAGGAATCTTTTCATTCTTTTAAATTAACTGATCCACCCTTTTTTCTTGTATAGATCATAGCCTTTCTTTAAAGCTTCCTTCACCTGTTCAGCAACTTCATCATTCATTTTTTTTATGTGAAAGCAGGATTTTCCTTTAAGACATTTCAACAATTCAGGATGAAGTTCCGTTTTTAATTCCGGAGAAGCATATACAGGCATGAAATAAAAACCAACATATCCTTTTTGAACCAGTAATCCACTGAACCAAACCTCATCCATCTTTTTACCAGGTGCAATCTCTACTGTTTTTTTCGAGATCAATGAGAACTGGCCATCTTTTCCACCCTTCTTTTCAATAGAACCTTTTTCAAAAGGTAGCATCAGTTTCATCAACTCATTAAAAATAGGAATCAGTTCAGGCTGTCCTGCAGATTTATCAGCGTATTTTATTGGCTTCGCTTCTGTTTTCCTCGGTGTTTTCTTAGTTGTTGTTGCAGCAGATTTCTTTGCTGTTTTTTTTGCAGCAGCTTTTACCATTGGTTATTTTTCCAATAAATATAAATTCATTCGGGCAAACATGAAAACCTGGGTCATCTTTTAATAGTGTTCCGAAAGCTTTTTATCACCGAATCAGTGTTGATTGATCTTGAATGTCTTCAAACAGCTGAGATAAGCTTTGTTGCAGGTCCATTGCATCTTGAGTCATAGTCCCTTCATAGTCTCGTCATACATGATTGCATAAGCAACACAATAAACATGGAACACACTACAGCACTAAACCGTTTTTGTTTTGCATATAACGTCTTTGTTGGATCATTAACGAACATTACCATCTTATATCAAACACAGGGCTTTGGCCGTATCTTATATTTGTGCTGTTGTTGTTAGGTTGTTCTTTTTGCTGTTTGTAGATGTTTCTTGTGTTAACAACTATTTATCCAGTTGTTGCTGCATTCGTTTTACCCTGTCTTCCAATTTCTCAGAAGAAAGGTTTTCCCGCATGCTGTCAACTTTTATCGGGAAGCAGAATGGTGTTAATCGCTCAGGAACGGTGATCACCACTTTTGTCTTTTCCATCCTCGATAAAAAATCTCTTAATCTTTGTTCCTGCATTTGTTGGTCAAACACTTCCTGGTAAGCTTGTCGTAATAAAATACTGTCCGGCTCATATTCTGCCAGCACCTGGAAGATGAGCGAAGCAGAAGCCTGTGTATGTCTTGCTTTTTTATGTTCACCAGGATAGCCCTGGAAGATCAATCCACCGATAACGGCTACATCCCTGAATTTTCGCTTGGCCATTTCAACTGAGTTCACACTTCGTTGAATATCGTTCAGCAGGTCATCAGTCGAAAAAAGATCATACACATTTGTATCATCAACAGGAATGGGTTGATCACTCAGTAATTCAAATCCATAATCATTCATCGCAATAGAAAAAGTAATGGGAGTGATCTTGCTGATGCGAAAAGCCAGTAAAGCAGCCAAAGCCTCATGCACCAATCTTCCTTCAAAAGGGTACACGAACAAATGAAAGCCATCTCTGGTTTCAATGTGTTCAATTAATAACTCATTGGCTTTAGGAATATGAGATAGTTTTTCCTGTAATTCAAACAAAGGAAGTAATGCACTCAGCTCTATCTCTTTTGCTTTTTTGGATAATGCATGATCGAATGTTTTTCGCAGCATCCTTCCAAGATTGGTTGAAAGTGGAACTCTTCCTCCCTGCCAGCTTGGTACAAGCGATTTTTTTGCATTGGATGGTTTCACTACCACATCCATATCTTTTATCATCACCAGTTCAAGATGCCTGCCGGCTAACGTAAAAACATCTCCCGGTTCTAACCTGCTGATAAACCATTCTTCTATGATGCCTAAAAACTTACCACTCAACAATCTTACTTTCAACATCGGATCACTAACAATTGTTCCGATATGTAATCGATGCCGCATCGCTATTCTGCGGTTCTTTATTTTGTAAATGCCATCTATTACTTCTACTTTTTTGTATTCATCATACTGTTGTAATGCAATACCACCATTCGTAATATGATGTAAAGCTTGCAGCCATTCTGTTTCTGTTATCTCGGAGTAACAATAAGTGTTTTTTATTTCAGCAAATATTTCATCCGGTTTAAAGCCTTCACCAATAGCTAGCGTACATAAATATTGTATCAGCACATCATAACACAAAAGCATCGGTTGTTTGCTTTCGATTACTTCTTCTTTAATAGCTTGTTTGATCGCTGCTGCTTCTACTAACTCAAGTGAATGGGTAGGAAGAAAATATATCTTACTCACTTCACCAGGTCTGTGGCCACTTCTTCCTGCTCTTTGTAAAAACCTTGCAACACCTTTTGGAGAACCTACTTGTATCACCGTATCAACCGGACGAAAATCAACACCCAGATCAAGACTGGCTGTACAAACAACTGCTTTTAGTTTTTGAGAATGCAGTGCTTCTTCCACCCAAACTCTTAATTCATGTTCAATACTTCCATGATGCAGTGCAATAGCACCGGCCAATTGTGGAGCAATATTCAACAACTTCTGATACCATGTTTCACTCATGCCTCTTGTATTGATGAAGATGAGTGTGGTATTACTTTGTTCGATGATGGGTACTACACGATCAGCTAACTTAATTCCCATATGTCCGGCCCATGGATATTTTTCTATTTCATCAGGAATCACAGAGATGATCTCAATTGGTTTGTGCAGTTTCGCTTTTATGATCAACGCTTTCTTTTTCTGTTTAGGAGATAAAGAAGCGATCAATACATCTTTGGCTTCATCAAGATTACCGATAGTTGCTGAGATGCCCCAGATAGAAAGTTTGGAGTTTAAGGTCTGAAGTTTGGAGTTGCAATTCACGATTCTGCTTATAGCCAGCTCAACCTGCACACCTCGTTTGCTTCCTAATAATTCATGCCACTCATCAACAGCTATAATGCGAAGTGTTTTAAAGAAATCGGGATAACCTTTCAATGCAAGAAGTAAGTGTAAACTTTCAGGAGTAATGATCATCACCTCTGGCATGTTACGTCTTTGTTTAGCTCTTTCAGAAAGATCTGTATCACCGTTTCTGATGCCAACATTCCATTGTAATCCAAGTTCATGGATCACTTCTTCCATTGCTCTGCCAATGTCTTTTGCCAAAGCTCTTAATGGAGTGATCCAGAGTAATCTTAAACCGTTTTTCTTTTTTGTTTGATAATCTTTCGGATGATCGTTGATGAACTGAATAACTGCACCTAAAAAAACAGAGAAG
Source organism: Bacteroidota bacterium (assembly GCA_023386555.1). Lineage (GTDB taxonomy): Bacteria > Bacteroidota > Bacteroidia > Chitinophagales > Chitinophagaceae > JAEZDC01. The sequence continues at coordinate 84,773 of JAEWJK010000017.1, forward strand.
GTTTTTCCGAAACCGGTAGGAGCATTCACAATGCCGCTATTGCCATCAATAATGTCTTGCCATGCTTCTTCCTGGAATTCAAAAGCGGAGAATTGCTTTTGTTGCAGCCATTGATCAATGACTTTATAACCTGGAGTATCGTACAGTTTTATCATACTCCAATATCCTCATTCCATAGTTGTGGTTTAGCTGCAATAAAGTCTTCCATCATTGCAATACATGATTCATCATTTATAACTACTACTTCCACACGATTTTGTTTTAATAAAGCTTCTGCTCCCATGAATGTTTTATTCTCTCCAATAACTACTTTAGGTATTCCGTATAGCAATATTGCACCCGTACACATCGGACAAGGTGAAAGAGTAGTATAAAGAGTACATTCTTTATACACTGAGGCCGGCTGTCTTCCTGCATTTTCAAAAGCATCCATTTCTCCATGCAGCACCACACTATTCTGCTGCACTCTTTTGTTATGTCCACGACCTATTATCTTCCCATTATGAACAATAACAGATCCTATGGGAATACCACCTTCCTGTAAACCTTTATTTGCTTCTGCAATCGCTGCCTCTAAGAATTGATCCATCCCTTAAAAATACGGATTCGAAGTTGTTAATACCTGAGTGCGATTAATGATAATGAGAATTTATACCGGAAGAACTTCAGGAATAAAGCGGTGGAAGTATATCCAACAAAAGCTCCGAAAGTATTCAGCAACACGTCATCTATATCAATAAAACGATAATAACCAAACAAGCTGAAAAAGAGTTGGGTAAGTTCAATGGATGCTGATGTAAGGATTGCAATTAACAGCGTTGTTCTCAATCGCTTTCTAAACAAGAGTAGAAGGAAACTACCCAGTGGAACAAACAGGATGATGTTTCCGATAAAGTTCTGCCAGAACATTCTGATGCCTAGGTGATTCTCAAAATACGTAACCATAGCATACCGCTTATAGGTATTCAGGAAAGGTGTATAATTGGTAAGGTCGATCGTAGTATTTAAACTAAACCTTTCAGATGGAATGATGGTAAGTGATGCTAGCGCACTGATGTATGCCAGGAACAGAATATTGAAATTTGATTTCAATCTTGACGGCTTTAATACTTCATCTTTTTTTACATAAAATGTATAAATACAATAGCTTATTATGAACAAAATCAAAAAATATCCCAGCAACTGTAAATACTCCATGCACTCATTTTTCACTCTCTTTATACAAAGCCTGAACCAAACCTGCAGGTTTAACACTAATTGGTAATGTTTGATGCTGAATCTACTAAAATTCAAATGATTTGATGAGTAGGAAATGCTGCCGCGAAATTGGAACTGTGAACTGCGGCTTTTATATTCTCAGGATAAACTTGCATATAGATGGTGCTATTACTAATGCTAATTGGTTTACAAAGTTTTCAGATATTCTATCACTGCTTTTCTTTCTGTATCAGACAGGTGATCTCCAAACGTATGTCCGTGATTACCATAGCCCGGCAATTTTGTATTGTAGGTTTTCTTGGGTGTAGGAGCGTTTTTTTCTTCATATACCCAACCCAGTTTATCGTAATTATATAGTCGTTCTTTAAAGTCTCTTTGCCAGTATGTGGGACGAATTTTACTATTCAATACAGCTTCAACAGTTGGAACAGAACCATTGTGTAAATAAGGAGCAGTAATCCAGATACCATCTAATGGAGGTGCCACATATCCGTTTGCCGGAACAAGTTGTGCAGGATTATTTCCTTTTGCAAACCAACTGTTATTAAACCATTCAACGAATTGTGGATTTTGATGATTTGCTTTCACCAGCATAGAATCTGTTTGAATAATACTCATCGGTATTAACAGGTTCGGATAAGTTTCATCCTTACCATAAGTACCATGGCAACTGCTGCAGTTATTGATGAAGATCGTCTCACCTTCTTGAGCTAACGATTCATTAATATCCTTTGGATATTTCGGGGCTTCTATCGATTTTATATAAGCCAATACATCACCAAAATGTGCAGATACTTCCCTGGCTTCAGTAGTGTCTGAAGTGGTAAGAATATTACTCAGCATCATGAACTGGGCAAAATCACCTCTGCCAAATCCATTATAGAACATGGCATTTTTCTTCTTCAATAGCCACCATGCAGGAACATCTGTTGGAATAACTTCTTTGGGAATTTGAAGAATAGGAGTGTCAGTCCATTTCAACGTAACCGGATCTCTGTGTGCAACAAGTAAAGCGGCTAAACGATCTGCAGCATTAACGCCTCTCACTTCTGTTTCCATTAAAGGATAAATAGTATTGAAAGAACGTATCATCATATATGCTGCATCATATTGTTTTGGAGAAACGGTTTGCATTACTTTCAATGCAGCATTGTTCTTAAAATTATTCTGACTTGATACATTGCTGAAATCGATGTTCGTATTACCCAGTCCGATAATATAATTGTCTTCAAACCTGTCGCCATGGCATTGTAAACAATTCGGGGCTACAACTTCAACTCCATTCGATGCATTTACAACGGTAAAATCAGGACCAACATTGGCACTTTTACCTGTTCTGTTTAGAATATTTTCAACGTCTTTTCCATTGAGTAAAGTGAAATAGCCATACGGAATTCCGCTTTTTATATAATCTCCATTGATCAGGTAATCGTATCCCTTAGCTGCATCTCCTTGTCGTTGTTCAGAGGCAGGAATATAATACGGCTTTTCCTTATCAGTATTATTGGTGAAGCTGATAGAAAGGGTGATGATCGTTATAAGAATAAGGAGGAAGCTGATCTTTTTCATAGCCTATGTAAATTACAGATTTGTTAAGCCTTGAAATGATATTAAATATTTAAAATATTTCTAAGGCAATACACGACCTTTGCCGGCTTGAATAAGAAAAGTTAGTTACGCAAAGAATAATTAAATCCTTTTAGTTGAAATGGCTGTTTGAAGTTTGATCTTTACTATTGTTATGAGGTTCTAACGCAAAGGAATCTTTCACAATTGAAAGATTAATCACGGTTTTCAATAATCATTTACGCAGTAAATGATCACTTTGCGTTCTTTGCGATTTAGAGGTGTTACACATAAGAAAAACTCAACCTTAATACAGTGGTTACCAACATCGGTCTAAAAACATCTTTGCGTTACAATTTCTGAATCTACATCTATGACCTGGAAAGAAAGGATATTATTATTGTTAATGGCAGCCATCAACTTCACTCATATACTCGACTTTATGATCATGATGCCATTGGGAAATTTCCTGATGCCATATTTCAAGATCAATACCCAACAATTCAGTTTTGTAGTGGCATCTTATAGTTTAAGTGCTTTTGTAAGTGGATTGATCGCTGCTTTTTTTGTGGATCGTTTCGACAGGAAGAAAATATTGTTATTCGGCTATACAGGTTTTATTATCGGAACAATTTGTTGTGGTATTGCACCTACCTGGGAACTTTTACTAGCTGCGAGAATCTTAGCAGGTTTATTTGGTGGATTGATCGGTGCACAAGTATTGAGCATTGTTGCCGATACTTTTTCTTACGAAAGACGTGGACAGGCTATGGGAATTCTGTTGTCAGCTTTTTCACTGGCATCTATTGTTGGTATTCCGTTCGGATTGATTCTTGCCGGTCACATCAGCTGGCATGCACCATTTATACTCATTGGTGTGTTGGGAATAATAATTATTCCATTGGTAGCAAAATATCTTCCATCAATGGCAGCACATTTAAATGAAGATAAAGCTCATGTTAAACCGTTTCAGCTAATAAAAAATATATTCAGCAACAGGCAACAGCTCATTGCATTATTGCTAAGCGGTTCATTAATGCTCGGACATTTTCTCATCATTCCGTTTCTAAATCCATTTATGGAATTGAATGTCGGCTTCAATGAAACACAACGTAACCTGGTATATATGGTAGGAGGGATAGCCAGTTTTGCAAGTGCACCTTTTATTGGTAAACTGGCTGATAAGTATGGTAAGCATAAAGTGTTTTACATATTTGCGGGTTTATCTCTCATCACTATATTTCTCATTACCAATATGCCTGCAATAAAATATTATTATGTGCTTATGGTTACAGGAATCTGGTTTGCATTTAGTACAGGAAGAACCATTCCTGCACAGGCTATCATTAGTAATGTAGTTCATCCGGAACAAAGAGGAAGTTTTATGAGTTTCAATAGCAGCTTTCAGCAGATGTTTACAGGGCTTGCTTCATTGATTGCAGGTTATATTGTTTACCAGGGAAGTGATAACAAGATCCACAATTATGCATGGGTTGGTTACTTAAGTATTGCTATTGTAATTGTTTCCATTTTAATTGCGAAAGCCATTCACACACATCCGGTAGAAGCTAAAGCAATTACAGCGATACAGGAAGAAGTTATCTAGCAGGTTATAACAAAGTCTTTCAGACATATTCGTTTTGCAACTTAATATTATTTGTCGCTTTTGGATAAAGATGTTGAATGATGTAATAAGCAACTACGAGATTAGGTAACCAGCTAAGCCATGATACAACAGCATAGGCCTTATTAAAATCATTAAAAATTGAAATGAAAAGGGGTAAATATATTCGTAAAGTTACAGCAGCAAGGCAGGTGGCATAACTGTATATCATCATCTTTTGATGGCTGATAATTTTCTTTTTCCGAATATCTCTATAAGCTTTAAAGGTAGTAATGAACCACACTAACCCCATAAAAATAAAACCCAATGCAGGAACTATTCCACCAGTGGCAAAAAGAGCAATGTAAATTGCAGTTATGGCGCTAACTAAAACACAGCCTACATAAAGTTTACCGATCTGCCTGTGCAAATTTAAATTTCTGTTTCGCCATCTTTTTACAAATTGAGTCCACCCGATTAATATTGCAATACCACCTAATATAATATGTGTATAGAAAGTAATATTCCAAATATTATCAGCTAATAACAACTCACTTTTTGATTCTAATAAGCCAAATCTCCTGTCTATTAAAAAATATATTATTGGGTAAATCCCCATCAACGTGGCCAATATGGCAAGTAGTATAAATAGAATTCGTTTAAGCATCAGGTTAATTGAGTGTTTATTAATACGAATATAAGTTTTCTAATTAGGTAAAACTTTTACCTGAAGCGAAATGAAATTCCGGATGTTATGAAACGGTTTGAAGCCTGGTTAAACAATGATGTTCCTAAAGCTATATCCAATTGCAAATTTTTAGTGATGGGATATAGAACACCAATATCAAGATTGTGATCAAAAGAACTATGTTTATTGTATTGTCCAAAGTACTCAGTATAGAAGGATAAGTGTTTCATGATTTCGTATCCTATTGAAACAGTACCCATCCAATTTTTCATACTGGAATTTCCATCTGAATTAATACCTACATTATAACCAACACCTAATCGGTCATTTATATCATTTTGAAAAGCTAAAAGAAAAGTATAAGGCAGTTTATCAGGCTTTATATTTTTAGTTGCAAGAAAGGGCAGGTATGCATACCCTACCAGTGTGATGGCAGGTAGAATTTTATTTTGCTTTACAAGTTGATGTTTAAAACTTATACCCAACGGAAGCATAACTGTAGTAGTATCAACTTTTCCATAGTCGATAAGAATTCTGGCTTCAGTATTCTTTCCTAACCCATAACGGAACATTGTATTATGAATGAAATATCCGGCACCATCGTTTCCGTATAAGAGGCCGGTTTCAATCTGGCCGGTATTTTCAGCAATAATATAAGTTCCATCACTTTGATCCGGCCGATCGGTATTGATAGGTTCCACTTCCTGTGAAAATGCTTCAATCCAAAAAAAACTTGTTAGGAGTAATAAATAATTTTTCAATGAATTCATGTTGATATTTATAATCTATATATGGGATATCTCAAATGTTCCTTCTCATAATAAGGTGATCGCTTATAAACAAATTCAAGTTGTGCAGATGCAGAAGCCAGTTGTTTATCTGTCTTTTTTCTTTCTTCCAGTTCTTGCCTGATTTCCGGATGTTGTTTTAAGTATTCCGCAGCCACATCTTCCCAACGGTAGTCACTATAACCTTCTTTCTGCTGGAGAATAGCATCAAAAAAATTCCACGCAAAATAGCTGTCATCATTGGTTGGTTCTAACATCTCAACAATAAAACGATCTGTTCTTTGTCCTGTGTAAATAATGTAGTCACCTTTTAGAAATTGAATCTTTTGTTTGCTGCTGCTAACCTTTGTATTGTAATGCGGATAATGTTTTTCATATGCCCTTGTTCGTGTCTGGTAATCTTCTATTCTATATGCATCTACCTCTATTGAACTATCCTTTGAAAGCCTTTGCATTTTTACTCCATTTAATTTCAATAGGTCAATTACTGTATGCCATCCCTGCGGAATGATATAGGCTTTTGGTTTGCTGATGATCTTATCACCAGTGAAGTAATTATAAAAATCTATCTGTCTGGTATAAGGCTTTGTTCTATCGTAATACAAACGATCCATACCTGTTACTTCACTCATCTTCTTACCTGATTCATAGCCCAGGAATGTAATCTTATCTGTTTTACTCGAATCTAACTTCCAGCCTAATGCAAATTCTTGTTGTTGCATCATTGCTTGTATAGAAGCTTTCCTTTTTTCTTTAATAGATTTCGCATGTACTGAAGCCTCATCCATCATTGTTTGCATTAATGCATAAGTACTCTTTACTCTTTCAGCAAAAGGTTTCAGCATATGTGTTTCAGGCACAAAAGCCATCGTTTGAAATAATGCGGCATAGCCACTACTATATCTTGGTGGATCCATAAATGCTGTCCATCCATTTCCAGGATCAGCTCCCCAAAAATTTACATAAGGAATCATCGGCCATTTCTTCTGCTCCATGCTTTTGTACAAAGCTGGTTCAAAAACATCATGTAAAAAATCACCGATCTCGCCACCTAATTTATTGTGTTGGGTTGTGAGTAACGTCATCGTATGCTGATAATCTGCACCATCACTTACATGATTATCTATAAAAATATCCGGATCTAAAAAGTGAAATATCTCTGCGAAAGTTTTTGCATTCCTCGAATCATTTTTTGTGAAGTCACGGTTTAGATCAAGGTTTTGAGCATTACCCCTGAAGCCATAACTGTTAGGTCCATCCTGGTTTACTCTTGAGAATGAATTTCTATTCAATGCTCCGCCAATATTGTAAATCGGTATCACTCCAAATACAACATTAGCCGGTGCTTTTATTTTTCCCTGTAGTAGATCTCTCATTAACATCATTGAAGCGTCAATACCATCAGGTTCTCCAGGATGAATTCCATTGTTGATCAGTATCACCACTTTATTCTGCTGGTGCCATTGCTTGGGATCAAATTTTTTATCAGTGCTGAACAGTACCAGATGTAATGGATACCCGGCATCAGTTGTTCCATATTGCTTTACCTGTATTTGTGGATACCGGCCTGCCAGTTTTTTATAGTAATCAATACATTCAAAATACGTTACCGTCTCAGTGCCATTGCTTTGTTCAAATACAGTTTTGAATGGTTGTCCGCTAACATTAAAACAAAATAAAAAAAAGCTTAAAAGATAAATGAGTTTTTTCATTAATTTGTGCTTGTAAAATGCTGGTTAAAAAGCCAATTCACTTAAACAAAGTTGTTGGCATTCCATCTGGCAAACAAAATAATAGATATTATCAGATGAAACTGTCACTAAAGTAATGGAAAACAACCTAAGAATATTATTAGCGGAAGATGAACCTAAGCTTGGACAAGTTATTCAGGAAGAATTACAGCGACAGGGCTACCAGGCAGATGTAGCATATGATGGGCTTGTGGCTGAGAAACTTTTTAAGCAGCACAATTATGCTATGGTAGTGTTGGATGTAAACCTTCCTTATAAGAATGGTCTTGCATTATGCAAAGAGTTTCGTGAGATCAATAAGAATGTACCGATCATAATGCTTACGGCTTTAGGTGAGTTGCAGGATAAGATGGATGCTTTCAATTTTGGTGCTGACGACTATATAACCAAGCCATTTCATTTTGATGAACTGATGGCAAGAATAAAAGTATTTATCAAAAGATCAGAATCAGGAACTGATGTTTCTGAAAAAATTGTAGTAGGTGATCTGGAGATAGACATGGAGAACAAAACAGTTACCCGTGAAGGAAAGATCATTAATCTTACAGCAAAAGAATTTGCACTGCTTGTACTACTATCCAGAAATAAAGGAAAAGTAATTTCCAAGCAGGATATTCTTGCAAAGGTGTGGGATCTTAGTTTTGATACCGGTACCAACACAATAGAAGTTTACATTAGTTTTCTTAGGAATAAAATTGATAAACCTTTCGGCTCTAAACTTATACATACCAAACCTGGCTTCGGTTATTATGTAAAAGAAACGCCGATCTCATGAACCTTAAATTCCGGTTCGCATTACTGTTTACATTATTAGTGGCAGTCATCATCTCAGGTGCAATGACGGCCATTTATTTTTTGTATCACGATTACCGGAAAGAAGATTTTTATAAGAGAGTTGAACAGCAGGCACAGCAGACTTACACCTACCATTTCGACGATCGCTACCAGGATTCTGTAGTACAGCTGCTCAATCTCAGGTCCGGATCACAGTTATACGACGAGGAAGATTACATCGTAGATGCTTCTTTAAATGTACTGTACAGATTTCCCGATACGGCAAAATTCTTTCTCAACAAAAGTCATCTGATCTCAGCAAAAGAAGTAATCACTGAACGTTTTTCAGTTAATGAAAAAGAAGGCATCATCAAATATTTTCCTTCGTCTGATGTGTATGTTGTTTCTGTTGCCTTCGATAAAGTAGGTGTTAGAAAATTAGAGAATTTGCGGCTGATACTTTTCCTTGTTTTTATTATAGCTGTGGCAGTAACAGCTGTGGTGGCTTTTATTTATGCAAGGCAGATCACCAGGCCACTAACCAGGTTGAGTGAAGAGATAGATAAGATCAGTGAAAGTAATCTCACCCAAAGAGTGCCGGTTGGTAAGCTGAATGATGAGCTTACACAAATAGCCAGAAAGTTCAACGAAATGCTGAACCGATTGGAGAAAGCATTTAATATGCAAAAGAGTTTTGTACACCATGCATCTCATGAACTAAGAACGCCTATGGCAAGTATGTTGTTGCAAACCGAATCTGCATTAAGAGAAGAAATGCAGCCTGCACAATACAAGAAAGTACTGGAAAGTCTCAAAGAAGATCAGCAGGGATTAATTGATCTCACCAACTCACTTCTATCACTTTCCCAGTTCGAAAAAATTGCTGCAGCAGGTGACTGGCCGGAAGTACGAATAGATGAATTATTGTTTGAAACAGTTGAGGCCTCCAGGAAGTTATTTAGTGATATCAATATAGCTGTCGGTTTTGCATCTATTCCTGATGATGAGAATATGCTTTGCATAAAAGGTAATGAGGCCTTATTAAAATCTGCTTTTCTAAACCTTATCAAAAATGCACATCGTTATTCCAACAATAAAAAAGTAGCTATTAATATTTCAGCAAATGAAGATCAGGTATTGGTGATATTTGAAAATACCGGCAACCAGATTCCGGAAGAAGAAAGAAGTCGTTTGTTTATTCCATTTTTCAGAGGTCAAAATGCAATGGGGTTGAAAGGTTTCGGGCTTGGATTATCTATCGTCAACCGTATCATTCATCTTCACCTGGGAACAGTTCATTATGAAGCAAAGGGAGAAGACATGAATAGGTTTGTTGTGGAATTTATAAAGTAAGGCTTGAGGTAGAAGGCTAGAGTTATTCCTTTCTCATTCCTTATTCCTCACTTCTTGTTTCTCATTAATTCCTGTAATTCGCCCCGATTCGTGTCCCAACAAAAAAGTCCCACCATCGGCAGGACTTCTTCAAAAAATATATTAAACAATTAAGCAGTAGCCTTCGCTGCCTTCTTAACTAGTTTGCTCTTTAGGTTGCTGGCTTTATTCTTATGAATAACACCTCTTTTAGCCAGTTTATCGATCATAGAAATAACGTTTGGTAACGCTTCACCATAAGCTGCACCTTCGGTAGCTTTCAGGTCACGAATAGCATTACGGGTAGTTTTGCCATTGTAACGGTTACGATCTCTGCGTTTTGCAGCTTGTCTCACATCTTTCTTGGTAGCTTTATGATTTGCCATTATTTCCTTTTTTAAGGACGGCAAAGGTAAGGGTCTGCAATCAAAATCGAAAATTTTCTCCCAAATTTATCTGTTGTTAAGAGTTTTTTATGGTTTACAGGGTTCCGATTCACTATTAAACACCGGTTGTGTCACTCACTTGTACGTTCTGAGCCTTATTCGGCAAGTCATTTAATCAATGGTCAAAAGTCATTTTCCACAATTCTCCAGATGAGTTTATTAATGACTATCCTCAATACATTGACTTATTGACTTTCCCAATGACCCATTGACTTTCTAACTTATATTTGCAGCCCATTAAGTAACAATCGAATAATGAAGGATTTTTCATACATCACAAACTCTCATCCATCGTTCGTTGAAAATCTTTACAGAGAATATATAAATAATCCACAAAGCGTTGATCCTGACCTTAAAAAGTTCTTTGAGGGCTTCGATTTTGCTTTTTCTTCCTTTAATGGAAACGTGGCTACTGCATCCAAACCATCTGAAACCAAATCCGTTTCAGGTGATGTTGACCTGGCAAAAGAGTTTGCTGTGTACCAGCTCATCAATGCTTATCGTAAAAAAGCTCATCTGGTAGCCAAAACAAACCCGATTCGTCCACGGAAAGACAGGAAAGCAAACCTTGATCTGCATTTTTTCGGATTATCTGACACTGATCTGAACACAACTTTCCAGGCTGGTAAATTCATTGGTTTGCCTGGCTCTTCTTTGCAGGATATTTTACATAAGCTCCAAAAAATATATGCATCATCTGTTGGTGTTGAATACACTTATGTAAACGATGAAGAAAGATGTGACTGGTTACAGAAAGCTGTAGAAGAAAAATTATGGCAGCCTGTTTCATTGGATCAGAAGAAAAGAATACTGGAAAAACTTAACCAGGGTGTCATCTTCGAAAAGTTCCTTCATACAAAGTATATCGGTCAAAAAAGATTTTCGCTTGAAGGTGGTGAAACTGCAATTGCTGCATTAGATGCTATCATTAACACTGCAGCAAATGATGATGTGCAGGAAGTTGTAATTGGTATGGCTCACAGAGGTCGTTTAAATGTATTGGCAAACGTACTCGGTAAAACCTACGAACAAATATTTAGTGAATTTGAGGGAAGTGCTGTTGATACAACAATGGGTAGTGGTGATGTAAAATATCACATGGGCTTTGGTTCAGAAGTAGAAACCTGGAGCGGTAAGAAAATTCACCTGAAACTTTCTCCAAATCCTTCTCATTTGGAAGCAGTAGATCCTGTTGTGCTTGGTTTTGCAAGAGCCAAGGCTGATGTAATGTATAATAAAGATTACGACAAGGTTTTACCAATACTCGTTCATGGTGATGCATCGATAGCTGGACAGGGTGTGGTATATGAAATTGTGCAAATGAGTTACCTGAAAGGTTATTATACAGGTGGAACCATTCATCTCGTGATCAATAATCAAATAGGTTTTACAACAGATTTTGATGATGCAAGAAGTGCTGACTACTGTACTTCTATTGCAGCAATGATACAGGCTCCTGTATTACATGTAAATGGAGATGATGCAGAAGCAATGGTGAAAGCTGTTGAAATAGCTACAGAATACAGGCAGAAATTCAACTCAGATATTTTTATTGATATGCTGTGTTATCGTCGTCATGGTCATAATGAAGGTGACGATCCAAAGTACACACAGCCTAAGATGTATGGCATAATCGACAAGCACAGTAATCCAAGAGAGAAATACACACAGTTCTTAATGGAACATGGCGAGATCAGTGCTGTTGAACTGGCCAAAGAAATGGAAAAGAAATTCTGGACGGATCTGCAGGAAAGATTGGATGAAATTAAACAGAATCCCCTACCATATAAATATCAGCAACCAGAAGAGTGGTGGAGAAGTTTAAGAAAAGCAACAGCAGAAGATTTTGATCGTTCACCTGTTACAGCCATTACTGCTGATGAAGTAAAACGTTTATTCAACCACATCATGAAGTGGCCGGAAGGATTTCAGCCATTAAGAAAAGTTGAGAAATTATTGCAGGATAAGATCAAACTTTTCGAAGCAGAGAACAAGATCGATTGGGCTACAGGTGAGTTATTGGCTTACGGTTCATTACTTGCAGAAGGAAATGTGGTGAGAATGAGTGGACAGGATGTTAAGCGGGGAACTTTCAGTCATCGTCATGCTGTTATCTACGATGAGAATACCAACAAAGGTTACAATCGTCTGAAAGATCTGGGTGAAGGTTCCAGCAATAAAATGCTCATCTATAATTCACTTTTGAGTGAATATGCGGTGCTTGGTTTTGAATATGGTTATTCAATGGCAAATCCACATGCATTGGTTATCTGGGAAGCACAGTTTGGTGATTTTGCCAATGGAGCACAAACTATCATTGATCAGTTCATTACAGCAGGAGAACAGAAGTGGAACAGGATGAATGGTGTTACTATGTTACTGCCTCATGGTTATGAAGGTCAGGGTCCTGAACATAGCAGCGGAAGAATGGAAAGGTTCTTACAGATGTCTGCCGAACTGAATATTGTAGTAGCAAACATCACCAGCTCAGCTAATCTCTTTCATGCATTCAGAAGACAGCTTGCATGGCCTTTCAGAAAACCATTGATCATCTTTACACCAAAAGCCAATCTTCGTTATCAGGGAACATATAGCCACATAAATGAGTTTACCGAGGGTGGATTTAAAGAAGTGATCGACGATCCGACAGTAGAAGCTGTAACAGGCATTACCAAAGTTTTATTCTGCAGCGGTAAAATTTATTTTGAACTGGCAGAAAGAAAGCAGAAGGAAGGAAAGAACGATGTTGCAATAATTCGCTTGGAACAATTGTATCCACTGCCTGAAAAACAGTTGATGGAGCTATACAAAAAATATAATAAAGCAACATGGTTCTGGGTTCAGGAAGAACCTTTGAATATGGGTGCCGCAGGATTTTTGCAGATGCATTTAAAGAATATTAATTACGGTGTTATCAGTCGTCATTTAAGTGCATCTACCGCTACGGGATATTCTAAAGTGCATGCTCAGGAGCAGAAGGAGATTATTGATACAGCATTTAGTATATAAAGTTTATTGTTTTTGGGGTTGTTGGTTAACTGGAAACTTAAAACGGCAAACTCAAAACACGCAGAATAGAATTGTTACAGTACAAGTGAGTGACACAACGGAAGATCAAACAAAGAATAAAAGCTGACTTAATAAAAATATTATGATCGAAATAAAAGTTCCTACCGTAGGAGAGTCAATTTCGGAAGTTACATTACTTAAGTGGGTAAAAAAAGATGGTGAGTATGTTGAGCGTGATGAAGTAATTGCCGAGCTGGAAAGTGAAAAAGCAACATTCGAAGTAAATGCTGAAAAAGCAGGTGTATTAAAAACTTCAGCAAAGGAAGGAGATACAATTAACATTGGAAGTGTTATTGGAAGCATAGATGAATCTGCTGAGAAGCCTGCTGGTCAGCCAGAAGCTGCAAGTGAAAAGCCACAGGCAGAGGCTATCAGCGAGAAAAAGGTTGAACAAACAACCAACAACCAACAACCAACTTCACAGGCTCCGGTTACCTCAGTTCCCAACGATGTAAAGGCTACTCCTGTTGCCAGCGCTATCATTGCAGATAAAAAAGTTGATCCTACAGCGATCACTCCAAGCGGAGTTGGCGGTAAGATCATGAAACATGATGTATTGGAAGCTCTATCCAATCCTGGTAAAAAATCTTTTGAAGGTCAGGCTTTGTTCAGCCGTAACGAGAGAAGAGAAAAGATGAGTAATCTTCGTAAGACCATCAGCAGAAGATTGGTTGAAGCAAAGAATACTACGGCAATGCTCACCACTTTTAATGAAGTGGATATGAGCGCTATTATGAACATACGAAAACAACATAAAGATTCGTTTAATAAAGCACATGGTGTAAACCTTGGTTTCATGAGTTTCTTTGCAAAGGCTTGTGCTATTGCATTAAGTGAATGGCCGGCGGTGAATGCATATCTTGATAGCGAAGAAATTATCTATCATGATTATGCCGATATAAGTATTGCCGTAAGTACACCAAGAGGCTTGACTGTTCCGGTAATAAGGAATGTAGAAAGCCTTAGCATGGCAGACATTGAAAAGAAAGTTATTGAAGTAGCTGGCAAAGCAAGAGATAGTAAACTTACAGCTGAAGATCTGCAAGGTGGAACTTTTACGATCACCAATGGTGGTGTGTTTGGTAGTTTGATGAGTACGCCAATCATTAATATTCCACAAAGTGCCATCCTTGGTATGCATAAGATACAGGAAAGACCGATGGTGGAAAATGGACAGGTGGTTGTAAAGCCAATGATGTACCTGGCTTTGAGTTACGATCACAGAATCATTGATGGAAGAGAAAGTGTGAGTTTTTTAGTTAGAGTTAAGGAATTGTTGGAAAACCCTGCATTACTTTTAATAGGCAAAGATCCGGTGAAAACATTGCTGGAACTTTAAGTTTGAATTTTTTATAACCAAAACACATCTTATGAGAACGTTGCTACATATACTTGCAGTTGTAGTATGTATTACTTTAGTTTCCTGTCAAAAAGAGATCAGTTTTGATACCGGAACTACTACCACTGGTGGTGGTACTGGAACTGGTGGAGGTACAGGTGGTGGAAGTACATCAGGAAATTTATTGATAAAACGTATTTCCAACATCGTTACAGATTCCATAGTTGAAAACTACAGCTATAATAACTCGAAGATTGTACGACAAACTTTTGTTGCGAAAGATAAATCCACCGGATCTATCACTGAATATCGAAGATCTTTTCAAAGAGATGCACAGGGTAAATTAACTGTTTTAAAAGACAGTGTTTCAAACGCTGGTGGAGGTTGGGATGTGGTTATAGGCCAGTTGTATTATACATCCTCCGGAAATGTTTCTCATTCTATATCTACCATTGGTACGATGAAAGTTGATAGCGTGGTTTATACTTATACTGCATCCAGGGTTACAAAGGTTGAGAATTATGTATTTGATTATTCGGCCGGAATCTACCAGAAAACAGAAGAAGCAGAATACACCTACGATGCTTATGGCAATATTACTCTGGTAAAAGATTACGAGATGATGAATGGTGTGAAGACACTTGACCAGGAACGTAAGTACACATACGACACTAAGGCCTCTCCTTACAATTGGGGCCAGGATGTGATCTTCATTGGTTCTGCAAATGGTGGAAGAACCATTATACAGGAAGATTTTGCCGGGGCCAACAATGCTACCAAAATTGAATACATTGATATTGCTGCAGGAGCTACAAGTGGTGACGGTGCAGCAATGACTTATACATACAACACCGGTAACAAACCTGCTTCAGGTAATGTTAGCATGATCATGAATGGCAATACTTTACCAGTTGGCGGTACAATGCAGTTTTTTTATCAATAATCAATACTTATTTTATAAACTAAGCCGTTGCATCTGCAGCGGCTTTTTTATTTTTGATGAATGCAGTATGCAGAACGGTATATTCAATCAGCAGAAAAGATCATCATTAGTTATTATGGTACTATTCCATTACATCATCACCTGAAACAATTTTTTGCTGCCGATAAAAAGTACGGTTCTAAAGACAGGAAGCACATCACCCATGCATGTTATTGTTACTATCGTTTAGGAAAATCACTTCAGCAGGTAAGCATTCAGGAAAAAATAAAGGCTGGAATATTTATATGCGAACCACAACCTGCCAATTGGGAAACAATTTATGATAACGATTGGTTGAATAATTGGAAGACAGATCTTAACGTACGGATTGATTTTCTTCAACAGCAATATGATTTCAATGTTGTTGATATTTTTCCTTTTGCAGATCATTTGAGTGATGGAATTGATAAAAACAGTTTCATCACCGCTCATCTCATACAACCTGATCTGTTTCTAAGAATAAGGCCTAATAAACACAATAAGACATATTCAGCACTATCATCAGCAAATGTTGCCTTCCATAAATGCGGAGATAATTGTATTGCTTTGCCGAATACCACTAAAATAGATCAACTGTTGCAACTCAATAAAGATGTGGTAGTGCAGGATCTTTCGTCTCAACGAATCGCAGAATTTATGTCCGCAATTAAGCGAAAAGCAACATCTAACTCCCCACTCCAAATTCCCGACTCCAAACTCCCCACTCCAGACTCCAAACTCCAGACTCCAGACTCCAAACTTCCCACTCTCTCCGTCTGGGATTGTTGTGCAGCAAGCGGTGGTAAAACAATTCTTGCAGTTGATACTTTAAAAAATATTCATCTTACAGTCAGTGATGTTCGACCATCCATTATTCAGAATTTAAAAAAAAGGTTCGCCGAAGCAGGTATCAGGAACTATCATTCATTTGTAGCAGATCTAACCAGTTCTTTACAAACTCCAAACTCCAAACTCCAAACTCCCAACTCCAGACTCCAACACGATCTCATCATCTGCGATGCACCCTGTTCAGGTTCCGGAACATGGAGCAGAACTCCGGAGCAACTATCATTTTTTACGGAAGATAAGATCAGCCATTATACCAATCTTCAGAAGCAGATTGTAAAAAACATTTCATCAGCTGTTGCAGTGAATGGATATTTATTATACATCACCTGTTCTGTTTTTGCAGCAGAAAATGAAAAAGTGGTCGAGTACATTCAAGCCAACTCATCGTTGAAACTGCAACGAATGGAATTGCTGGAAGGATATAATAAAAAAGCGGATACAATGTTTGCAGCATTGTTTCTTCAGCCTTGAATATAGCCACTTAGTTGCTCCGGCTTTAGTCGCTCTGGCCTTAATTGCTCTGTCCTTTAGGCCAGAGATTCAAAATAATGAAACAAATCTCTCCAAGGGTCTGCTCTTAAACCTGCATGAAGGGAATTGCCTAATAAGCATAGGTCATGATGTGCTTAAAATAAATTTCCAGGCAGATCATGTAAACGTACATAGTACAAAAGGCAGCTATAGGGTTGACAATTATTTACCCTCCTTCAGGTGTTATCACTAATTGAAGACTTATAGATATCTGGTTGGTAAGGATACCAACCAGTACGGAAATAAAACCACGCAATAACCATCTTGCCCTGTTGCCCACCTGCATTATTATTTGTTGTATCTGTATCTTAGAGTTACCAAAACAAATTTTATGACGATTTCAACGTTAATTGCCACTCTTTTTTTAATTACATCAACAACTGGTACACAATCATCTTTCCAGGTAACAGGTATAACAACTGCAAATACTAACAATGAAATAAAGCCGCTTGATATTTCTACTTCATTCGGATTAAAATGGACTATGCCGGATGAAGATTACACTTTAAATAAAAGTGAATTCGAAATGGTTTACCATTATGTTACTCCCTTAAAAGATGCTGAAGTATACATCAAATTGTTCGATACAAAACAATCAAATGCTTTTAATATAACCAATAAACTAGTGAGCGAAAGAACCACTGATCTGAAAGCCGATGGCTTTGCTGTAAATGGTGTAGATGTTAAGTCGTATCTCACCAATATCAATACACAAAACTTTATACATGGTCTTTTAGCAACAGCAGGCTCAGATGCAAACCAGGGAAGTATCTTATATTTCTATTTTCATAGCGGGGGTCATGTAGTAAATATTCATGTAATCTATCCAAGTGTTAAGAATGTAAATGCAATTACAAAAAACGATATTAAGAAATTACTGGCTTCATTTAAGTTTGGTTCGTAGCTTTTCCTATCGGCTTGTAAAGAACACCTCCATTAGGTAAACTTATTTATATGAAATGTTTTTTTCTCTAGCCGTTGTTGGTCTTGTGACCAACAACGTTCAAATGTGTAATGATGAGTTATTAGGACTAGATATGGCCCATGCATTTATTCAATGAAATGGATGTAAGAAAAAGAAGAAAAGCTGTACAACAGGGTAAGGCAGAGTCAATAAAATACTTTCCACAAGAACCCTTGGCAACCTCTAGCCGTTGTTGGTCTTGTGACCAACAACGTTCAAATATGCAATGATGAGTTATTAGGACTAGATATGGCCCATGCATTTATGCAATGAAATGGATGTAAGAAAAAGAAGAAAAGCTGTACAACAGGGTAAGACAGAGTCAATAAAATACTTTCCACAAGAACCATTGGCCAAAAAATAGGGCTTTAGCCCTTCAGTATTGAGTAAGACTTCTATGCGACTCCGGTACAACTCCGATGCAACCTCGGTACTTTACAGGTTTCAGATGTAAACCATACCATTAAATAACAGAAATCAATAATATATTTTTCAGGTAAATTTTTCATTTTAAGCCAGCACATCTAAAGCCGTTAACATCAATGCCTTACTACCCTAAAAACAGACGTTGTCAACTTTTCGGGAAACTTATTTGGAAACTTTCCAAACCTCCATCCCACAGCCTTCGCTGTATTAACCTTGTACCTGCCTTATACCTACTTTATACCTTCCTTATACCTACGCCGTATCTACAAGGAGGTTACGTCGTACTTAAGCCGATAGAAGCCGATGCATAGTATGCCTTTTCCGGGTAAGATTATTCCTCCCTTAATGATGTCCTACACTTCCAAAGTGTAGGACATCTATCTAAAATAGATCTATTTTACATCTTCATCACCTTCAACGTCTGCTTTTCCTTCACCCCAACATACTGGACAAAATAAACACCTCTCGCCAAATTAAATGCATTGCGAAATCTTGTTTCATAAATGCCATCCTGCGTTACATTCAATTCAACTTTATCTACAATTCTTCCTTGTGTGTCTATTAATCGTATAATCACTTTCCCTGTTTCAGGAGCTTTCATTCTTACCATCAAGTCGTTTATATTATTAAACGGAACAGGATTAGCAACAAACCAACTATTAGTGAAAGCTGTATTTCTTTTTGCTTCCAGTATTCCATAAGCAACTCTCATATTAGGAATTCCAAAACCTATTCTGTCATTAGGTGTATTGTAAGTGGGGCAACTTCTATAAACAGCATCCAATATCTGCATATTATTAAATTCAGGAAATGCCTGCCATAAACATGCAATTAATCCTGCGATATTCGGATTAGCGAATGAAGTTCCATTCCCTGAAACAGGAAAATTACCAAATCCTGCTATGATCGTTCCTGCACCAACCGAGGCAATATTGGGTTTTACTTTTCCGGGATAACCATAACTGCTGAACGATGCTAGTACACTTGATTGTGTTACAGCTCCTACAGCACAAACACTATCAGCATCTGCCGGAAAACCAATATACTTCCACGAACTGTTACCATCGTTACCAGCACTGTTCATAACGATCATTCCTTTTTTTGCAGCATGGGTGGCACCTCTTGTTACCATTGTTGCATTCTTATAAAACTGGTTATAATTATGATTGAATGCAGGATCATCGAAATCTGTATAACCAAGAGAAGACGAAATCATATCTGCACCACAGCTATCAACAAACTCAGCGCCCACAACCCAGTTATGCTCTTCTATAGGAAACTCGGTCGGTGCATTTTCTGTTCTCACCAACCAATAGTTTGCTTTAGGTGCTGTACCAACCATTTGTCCAGGCCAGTTAGCACACATAGTACTCAAACAAAACATACCATGACTATCATCTTCATTCACACTGTTGTCAAAAGCAACAAAATCTTTTTCACCTAATATCTGTCCGTTAAGTCTTACACTGTCAAAGGCTGTAATGGTTTTATAAGAATTAAAGCCAGCGTCCAATACACCTATCATCATTCCTTGTCCGCTAAAACCTTTGTTATGCAGAAACTCACCTTCATGTATATGCACCTGGTTATAGTTGGTGCCATAATTATAAGTGTCAGCCATCGTTCTGGCTGCAATGGTTACATTGGGTAGAATGGTAATTGAATCATTAAACTTAACTTTCGGAGGTGCTGGCCTGTACCCGATGCCTTGTACATTCTTTACAAATGGCAGTGCCATGATCTTATTAATCGCTATGGGGTCAGTGCATTGTATTAATACCTGGTTCAGCCATTTTGATCTGCTGAGCAGAGTAACTGCTCCTTTACTCAAAACACTATCAATGTAACGTGGTACGATTGGCAGATCAGCGCTGTCTATCGAAATATTATATCTTGTTCTTCTTGCGATGGCTCTCGCAGAAAGATATTGCGAAGGATTATTAATGCTGTGTGGAGTTGTATTCTTATTCGTGAATTCTACAATCAATTTTGGATATTGTGCTTTTGCCTCACAAAAAAATATAAGAGAAAATAGGATAGCTAAAATGTGCTTCATCGTTCCGGTTTACTTTCTAAAATTAAGTATTTAGCATTTGTGGTAACCGGCTGTTATACGAATGGCAGCATCTAACCTGTCAGGTTTAATCATGCAGCATTAATAATATATGGCATGAACAACATTTTCTTTGGTTCAGCCAACCTGACAGGTTTCAACTCATATAATATTATTCTACTATTTACTCCATCCTTATCTTAGCAGCCCTAAAATGTTTAATTCACATGGCAAGCACCAATGTATTGATTGTTGACGATGAGAAAGCGATAAGGAATGTGTTGAAGGATATTCTTTCAGTAGAAGGCTATAAAGTAGAAGAAGCTTCCGATGGTGAAGAAGGGTTGAAGAAGATTACTAATGTTGATGTTGTGCTTTGCGATATAAAAATGCCTAAGGTTGACGGCATCGAATTTCTGGAAAAAGCCTTAGAAATAAATCCTGAACTACCGATCATTATGATCAGTGGTCATGGTAATATTGATACAGCTGTAGAAGCAGTGAAAAAAGGAGCATTTGATTATATTTCAAAGCCACCGGATCTGAATCGTTTGCTCATTACTATTCGAAATGCTACCGACAGAAACAAGCTTTCCAAAGAAACAAAAGTGCTGAAGCGTAAGGTGAAGAAGGTTGAAGAGATGGTGGGTCAAAGTGAAGGCATTCTCAAGATCAGGGAAACGATCGATAAAGTAGCTCCAACCGATGCAAGAGTTTTAGTAACGGGTGAAAATGGTAGCGGTAAAGAATTGGTGGCAAGATGGCTGCATTATAAAAGCAACAGGGCTGAAGGTCCGATAGTGGAAGTGAACTGTGCTGCGATACCAAGTGAGCTCATCGAAAGTGAATTATTCGGTCATGAAAAAGGATCATTTACTTCTGCCATCAAACAACGTATCGGAAAATTTGAACAAGCCAACGGAGGTACTTTATTCCTGGATGAGATAGGAGATATGAGTTTGGATGCACAGGCAAAAGTACTACGTGCACTGCAGGAAGGTAAGATAACAAGAGTGGGTGGCGATAAAGAAATTGCAGTAGATGTAAGAGTGATCGCTGCCACCAATAAAGACCTGATGAAGGAAGTGGAGGCAAAAGCTTTCCGTCTTGATCTGTATCATCGGCTGGGTGTTATATTGATCCGTGTTCCTTCATTGAATGAAAGAAGAGATGATATTCCTCTGTTGGTTGATAAATTCCTTACAGATATTGCAGATGAATACGGCCAGGCGAAGAAATCCATTGATGCAAAAGCAATGGATGCATTGCAACAACATAACTGGACAGGTAACATCCGTGAATTAAGAAACGTAGTAGAAAGGTTGGTTATCCTATCAGGCAAAACGATCAGTGCAGATGATGTGAGTAGTTATGTACTTCCAAGATAAGGTTCACGCAAAGAGCAAAGAAAGCAAAGCTGTGAAGATAAGTTACAAAAAAAATTTACCTAAAGACGTTGAGTCTTTGTTTATTGGCTTTTGTCTGTAATACAGCTTTTCATTGAATCATTTACACAGTAAATGATCTCTTTGCGTTCTTTGCGAATTAACAGTCTCAACATTTTTAGCAATCTCATTCTCCAAAAAAATCTGTTACACATAGATCGAACAAGATATTTCTCTGCGTTACCCTTTCTTCGAGGATCAAGTCTGACCATCACGTGCTAACTGAAGCCAGCAGTTTCACGCAAAGCCGCAAAGAAAGCAAGACGCAAAGTTTATTTCGGTAGCTTATATGTTTTCATAGCGTCTTTGCGTCATAGCGGTTAACATATTTACGAAGTAAATTCCTCTGCGATCTCTGCGTTTTTAAATCTCGAACAATCAATAACCTCACCTCCATAAATTCTGTTGAACAGAATCACTCAAGAAATAATCTCTGCGTTATCTCTTCTTTTTTCATTAACATTTCTCTTGTAATAAAACTACCTTATTACTTACTAACCAGCAACAAGGGCAATTCCCCTATTTTTGTTCACTTTAATTAACCACTTATGGGTTGGATCATTTTTATTCTCTGGATTGTTGGCTGGCATATTGGTTTATACGGAATGTTTAAAAAAGCAGGTATTGCACCTTGGAAAGCACTAATTCCTTTTTATAACACCTGGATCATGGTTGAGCTATGCAAGATTAAAAAGCTTTGGTTCTGGCTGCAGTTCATTCCAATTGCCGGGCAATTCATTACCATCTGGATATCCATCATCTGGGTAATGCACTTCGGTAAGTTTGATCTCATCTCTCATACATTAACAGTATTCTTTCCCTATGTTTACTTTCCTTATTTAGGTTTTAATAAAACAGATCGGTGGAAAGGGCACGAAATATTCAAACTGTATAAAAAACCTGCATCAAGAGAATGGATAGATGCTGCAGTATTTGCAATTGTTGCAGCAACAATCATCCGCACATTCATTTTCGAAGCTTATACAATCCCTACTCCCAGTATGGAAAGAACTTTATTGGTGAATGATTTTCTCTTCGTAAATAAAATGAGCTATGGAGCCAGAATTCCACAAACACCATTAAGTTTTCCTTTCGTACATAATACACTTCCTTTCAGTACAACCACACCATCATATTTAGAATGGATACAGGTAGATTACAAACGCATCAAAGGTTTCGGCAATGTAAAACGTAATGATGTGGTAGTATTTAATTTCCCTGCCGGAGATACTATTATTAACCTGGCAAGCTTTGGTTCTAAAATTCCTTATTATGATGTATTGAGAGAACAATACAATGGTAACAGGGAACAATTAAAAGCAGATTATCCTATTCATGTTCATCCAATGGATAAAACTGATAACTACATTAAAAGATGTGTAGGTGTTGCAGGTGATAAGATACAAGTGATCAAAGGTGTACTATATGTAAATGATAAACCTGCAGATGTTCCATCAGGTCAGCAAACAGATTATGTTGTGCAGACAAAAGGTATGTTCGATGAAGAATTTCTTACCAGTGAACTCGGATTCAAATTCGTTCAGAACGAGCAAGGCCAGATGGTAGAATTAAACAGTGATCTTGGGTTGATAAAAGAGAACACTTACATCATGAATCTGACTGCAGATAATGTAAAGAAGATAAGACAACATCCGATGTATATCTCAGATTCTATGTACACAGAAACAGAACCTGATGCTAAGATGTTTCCCCATGATGCTTTATATAAATGGAATGCTGACAATTATGGCCCGATACAAATACCGGGTAAAGGACAAACAGTTACATTAACTGCTCAGAATATTAGCTTCTATCGTCGTATCATTACAACTTACGAGCATAACCAGTTAACAGAAACAAATGGTAGTTTCACCATCAATGGAAAGGCAACAAATACATATACTTTCAAATATGATTATTACTGGATGATGGGTGATAATCGTCATCGTAGCCAGGATAGTCGTTTCTGGGGTTTTGTTCCTGAAACACACGTAGTAGGTAAGGCTTCTCTAATCTGGTTTAGCTGGGATGGTGGTCCAAGATGGAACAGGTTATTCAAAAGCATCAAATAAAATCTTATCTTAGTCAATCCTCACCACGGTGGGGATTTTTTATCAAACACACCGAATGACTGAGCAATATAATTTTGAATACGAAGTTTACAATTCAATTGATGAGCTGAATACCTCAGACAAACAATTATTACAGGCAGCAAAAGATTTTACATCTACTGCTTATGCACCTTATTCTAACTTTCATGTAGCTGCTGTTGCAAAACTTGCAAACGGAGAGATCATTAAAGGAACCAACCAGGAAAATGCAAGTTACCCGGTAGGTACTTGTGCAGAAAGAGCTTTGTTAGGTTCGCTGGGTGCATTATTTCCGAACGAACCGATCGAAACAATGGCCATCACCTACCATAATCTTAATGGCACAAGCGATACTCCTGCTTCACCTTGTGGTATGTGCAGACAAGCTTTACGTGAATATGAAGTAAGAACAAACCAATCCATTCGTTTGATTCTTGCAGGTAAAGAAGGAAGGATATTTATTATACCAAAAGCTTCGATGTTACTGCCATTAGGCTTTACGGGTGATGATTTGAAATAATTGTTTCGCCAGCTTTTAGTTTTCATAGCATCGTCTGTTGTGTCAAATCGACGAAGGAGATTTCACCGAGGCAAAACTCTAAAATAATATATGGAGGTACTCTCTTATACGTTCTGAACTTTATTCAACAGTCAATAGAAACTGGCGGACTGATTTTTGCTTAATTTCATCTCAAACACTTTGCTCATGAGACAAGTTAAGCTCTTGCTGTTTTTTACCTTTCTTGCATCAATAGCAAGATCTCAGAATTTTGGAGGCAATCCACCAACAAAATGGGCTCAGATAAACACTGACACAGTAAAAGTAATTTTTCCAACAGGTCTTGATAGCATTGCTCAACGTATAGCCACATTAGCCCATCATTTACAAAGAGATTCCATATATAAACACCGTTATAAAAAAATCAGTATCGTTCTGCAGAATAATGCAACAATCTCTAACGCTTATGTTTCACTGGCCCCTTATCGAAGTGAATTTTACTTAACACCTCCGCAAAATGCTTTTGAACTTGGTAGCTTAAGCTGGGCTGATAATTTAATTGTGCATGAATGGAGACATGTGCAGCAATACAATTATTTCAATCGTGGATTGGCATCTGTTGCTGGTGCTATTCTGGGTGAAGAAGGAAGAGCTTTGTTTAATGCTATAGCAGTACCTGATTGGTTCTTTGAAGGTGATGCAGTTTTGGGAGAAACAAAATATACAAAACAGGGAAGAGGAAGATTGCCTTTGGCTTTTAGTAGTTATAAAAGTTTATTACTCGCCAACAAGGATTATTCTTACATGAAGCTTAGGAATGGATCTTTAAAAGACCTGGTACCTAACCATTATGATCTTGGTTATTTGTTAGTGGCTTATGGGGTAGAAAAATATGGTGATGATTTCTGGACTAAAGTAACTGCCGATGCGGCTGCTTTTAAACCACTCATCTATCCTCTACAAGGTGCAGTAAAAAAGCATGCAGGAATATCTTATAAACAATTCGTGAATGATGCATTTTCTTATTATCAGGATCAATGGAAAAAAGAAAACAAAGGATCAGATCTTAACTGGCTCACCAAAGAAAATAATTACAAAACCGATTATCTCTTTCCTTATGCAGATAAAAAGGGAAAGACGATTGCATTAAAGCAAAGTTCAAAATCAAATCCTGCTTTTATTAGCCTATCCTCCGATGGAAAAGAAGATATTATTGCTGCACAGGATATAACCTTAGATCGTTATTTCTCTTATAGAAATGGAAGAATCGTTTATGCAGTTTATAGTCCAGATGCAAGATGGTCCAACAGGGAATACAGCAACATTGTTTTGCTAGACATTAATACCGGTTCCAGGAAAAAATTGACTACTAAGTCAAAATATTTTTCTCCTGATATTTCATCAGATGGAAAGTATGTAGTGGCTGTTAACTTAGCAACAACCGGAGAACAGGGATTGGTATTAATGGATGACGAGGCTAAAATAACCAGGATTATAAATCCCGGGAATGGTGAAGTATTCAGTTATCCAAAATTCTCAAAGAATGATGATGCTGTATTTGTAATTGCTCGTAACAGTAAAGGGTTAATGGGCCTTCAAAAATTTTCTTTGATCAAACAGAATAATGTAAGAGAAATCATTATTCCTTTTGGCAATTATGTTATCGGTTTTCCGGTGGTGAATGGGGATACTGTTACATTTACTGCAACAACGAATGGTAGTGATGATGTATATGCCTGGGTTGAAACCAACAATAAATTGTATCACATTGCTTCTTATCCGTCAGGATTATATCAATCAACTTTGGCAAATGGAAAATTGATCGCCTCTGCTTTTACCGCTTCCGGCCAACGTCTGGCTGTTATTAATATGAATTGGAAAGAAGTAGCTGCACCACCAACTGTAAATGATCTGTATGTTGACCAAGCCCTTGATGCTTCATTGAACATTACAAATATTCCTTCCGAAAGATTTTCATATCGTAAGTACAGTACATTATCACATCCGTTCAACTTTCATAGCTGGAGACCATATTATGATCCACCAGAATATTCATTTACTGTTTACGGGCAAAATGTATTGAACACTATTGCAACTGAATTAGCTTATACATACAATGAAAATGAGAACAGTCATAGCGCTTCCGGAAATCTTATTTATGGTGGCACATTCATACAGCCTTTTGTTGGATTAAATCATACATGGAACAGGTCATTGGCAGTAAGACCAGACACTGTTGCATATTGGAATGAAATGGAATGGTTTGCAGGGCTTCAGTTGCCTCTTGAACTTACAGGTGGTAAAATGTATCGTTATCTGAATTTATCCGCAAGTTATCATTCAAGCGATATTAATTTTACAGGTTCGAACAAAAACCTGTTTAAAGCAACCGATGTAAGATATGTGCAGGGAAGAATCATTTTCACCAGCCAATTGCAAAAAGCAGCGCAGCATATATTTCCAAAGTTTGCATTTACAGGCCTACTGCAAATGAGAGCATCAACGAATGTGCATGCAAGGCAGTTTTTAGCCTCGGGCAGTTTGTATTTGCCGGGCTTATTCAAAACACATAGCATCGTGGTTTCTGCAGCCTACCAGGGAAGAGATACAATGAGGAGATATGGCTTCACCAATAATTTCGCCTTTTCAAGAGGTTATGATGGTGGTGTAGATTTTCCTAGAATGTGGAAGATCGGAGGTAATTATCATTTTCCATTAATACATCCTGACTGGGGCTTTGCAAACCTTGTATACTTTCAAAGGATAAGAGCAAATGCATTTACTGATCTTACACAGGTGAAAAGTTTACGGACAGGCGCCGTTTCGAGTTATATTTCCAGTGGTGGAGAAGTTTATTTCGATACTAAATGGTGGAATCAACTGCCTGTAACATTCGGCATTAGGTATAACAGGTTAATGAATGGAGGCCGGCTTGGACTTGCACCAAACCAATGGGAGATCATATTACCGGTTGATCTTATTCGTTGAGGGATCTGCTTCGAAATGATATGCAGTACAAGTGAGTGACACAAGGAACGATGCTATAAAAGCGGAACGCTGGCCTCATACTTCTTAAATTGTTAAAAAAATGCTGCCAACTTATTGTTGAGAGACTTATTTTTGCGGCTGAATTTCAAGCTATGGCACACGAAGTCCACGATTTTGACAATCCACAGGAAAAAGATATAAAGCACAACTGGGTAAACTCTTCAAGATTTTTATTTTACCTGCAGGTGTTTTGCATTGTTGCATTTATTTTAGGTGGATGTTACAGGCTGTATAACAATCGTTACCACGGTACACCAAAAGTAGAAGTGCCTGATAACACACTGTCTACACCAAAGTATAAGTAAAAAGTGGTGTAAAAATTTTGCAGTAATTATTTGCACCCTATATTTGCAGCCCATTAGTTCTTTACATGCGGAAGTAGCTCATTTGGTAGAGCACGACCTTGCCAAGGTCGGGGTGGCCAGTTCGAGCCTGGTCTTCCGCTCATTGAAAATTATCCCGCAATCAGCGGGATTTTTTTTCAGAACGATTCCGATCTATCGGGAAGGAGCCCTGGTGGTGAAATTGGTAGACACGCAGGACTTAAAATCCTGTGGGCAGCAATGTCCGTAACGGTTCAAGTCCGTTCCGGGGCACAAAAAAAAGCGACATCGAAAGTGTCGCTTTTTTTATTTCAATATATATAATCCATTATTTGGAGTAAGCATACTCAATTCTTCCAACCAATCTTCTTTGCTTATCGTAGCAAACCTCTTTTGTTTTTAAACCATTGGCATCATAACTATACTGCCAAAGCAAATAAGTAGAAGTGCCTTGCAATGTTTGCATCATCTGGCTCACTCTTCCATTGGCATCGTATTCAAAAATGAAATCAGGTAACAGTTTTTTACTCTTTGAATAAAAACGAACAATGTCTGTCAATTGCTTTTTATCATTGTAGTAATAAAAATAAGTTTCCAGCAAGCGGTTCTTCTTCATCCATCTTTCTTCTGCCAGGTTATCTTTTTCATCATACAGAAATTCAACCTTAACAGTGTCGGTTCTGTTCTTGATCTTCAACATATGATCCGGTGATCCGTTTTGCTTGTAAAACCATTGGTGTACCTCAATCGTATTGCCTGCATGTTCAGGATCGATGCTTTGTGTGGTGATCTTAGAAAGTTTCCCTTCCGCATTGTATTCGTAATCTGTTATATTCGATACTCCACGTAAACTGTCAGATGTTCTTCTTAGCCTATTGTTTTCAAAATGGCTAACTGTAGTAGTAGTTACATTCGATATAGAAGTTGTAGTGGTAGTAAGTCTTTTTTTATCCCTGCTCAGTTCCTGTTTTAGTTGAAAGTTGGGTGTTTGACTGTTGTCTGATTCAAAGCTTACACCTTTCACCTGGCTTTGATTGGTAGATTTTAGTAATACATAGTTGTTATTACTCTGTTGAGTAGAGATAATATCGTTATAGTAATGTTGAGTAAAACCGTGAAAAAAGAATAGTAACAGAACCGGTAATGCAAACATCTTTTTCATCAAGGGAGAATTTCCTCAAAAATAAACTTCCTGAAGTCAGTTGTCAAAAACAGGCTGTTAACAAACTTGTCTCTTATCATTAGTTGTGTATTTTTATTCAAACGTTAACATGTCTCATCTCCCCGAAAGAAAGGAAAAGATTTGTTTGAATTGCAAGTCTGTAATTTATGGTCGTTTTTGCCATGTCTGCGGCCAGCAGAATACTGAGCCGAAAGAAACTTTTTGGGGCCTCATCACTCATTTTATTTATGATGTAACGCACTTCGATGGAAAATTCTTTGCTACTACCAAACATCTTTTATTCAGGCCTGGATATTTAGCTTACGAATACTTGAGAGGAAGAAGAGCAAGCTATCTTAATCCGATAAAGATGTATGTGTTTACATCGGCTTTCTTTTTTATTCTTTTCTTCTCTTTCATTAAAACGGATAAAGACGAAGCTCAACAGGCAAAAGAAAAAGCTGCGTTAATAGAGAAAAGGAAGGAATTAGAAAATGCGATATTGAATGAAGCTGACAGTACAGAACGTAAAGCGTTACGCAAACAGATTGACAGACTAAATAATCGGATTAAATATTGGGGACAAACTGGTATTATAAAAGTAGCAGATGAGGATATCTCCACGGTGGATGATGAGAATGTGATAGGTGGGGAAGATCTTCCAAGAACAGTAGCAGCCTACGATTCTATCCAGGCTTCATTACCGGCTGAAAAAAGAGATGGATGGTTTTACAGAACAGGTATCAGGAAAATAATTTCCATCAATGAAAAAAACAGGGGAAGCAGAAAACAATTCTGGCTCAAGGTGAATGAAAAGTTTACTCATTCTATTCCGCAAATGATGTTTGTTTCTTTACCCTTTGTGGCACTGATTCTTAAATTGCTGTATATACGACGAAAACAATATTACTATGTGAATCATGTTGTATTCACAGTAAATTTATATATAGCCATCTATTTATTGCTGTTACTTTTTTATGCATTTGCCGGTTTATTCAATGTAACAGGAATAAGAATATTTGAGATAATGGCGATAATTACCTTCCTGGGTATATTCTTCTATGTCTATAAATCATTACGCAATTTTTATAAACAAAGGAGAGCAAAGACGATCTTTAAATACTTTCTGTTTCTTTACCTGTTTATAATGATGATCAGCATATTGATGCTGGTATATCTTTTAACCTCTGCACTTTTAATTTAATAACATGCAAGCCGTTTCAGATTCTTTTATAAAATTGGTGACGATAATGGATGAGTTAAGGGAGAAATGTCCCTGGGATAAAAAGCAAACCATCCATACACTTCGTTCGATGACAATTGAAGAGTTATATGAACTGGCTGATGCAATCACAGAAGAGAACTGGCAACATATAAAAGAAGAGTTAGGTGATCTTTTGTTGCATATTCTTTTCTATTCAAAAATTGGCTCTGAACAAAAACAATTCACTTTACAGGAAGTAATAGATGGCATTGCACAAAAGCTCATTATTCGTCATCCACATATTTATGGAGATGTACAGGTGAATTCTGAAGAAGATGTAAAACGTAACTGGGAAAAGATCAAGATAAAGGAAGGAAAAGATTCTGTGTTGAGTGGTGTTCCCAAATCTTTGCCTGCCATTGTAAAAGCCAGCAGGGTACAGGAAAAAGCAAAGCAGGTAGGTTTTGAATGGGAGAATAAAGCCGATGTATGGAAGAAAGTGGAAGAAGAGATGGACGAGTTAAAAGAAGCAGAAACAATCTCTGTAGAGCGAACAGAAGAAGAATTTGGTGATCTTTTGTTTAGCCTGGTGAACTATGCACGGTTTTTGCATATTGATGCCGAAACTGCATTAGAAAAAACAAATAAGAAGTTTATTTATCGTTTTCAGCAGATGGAAGAAAAGGCAAAAGCTAATGGAAGATCATTAACCGATATGTCTTTGCAGGAAATGGATGACATCTGGAACGAAATAAAAACCAAAAAAGATAATTCTTGATTGAGTTTCTCAAATCATCTTTCAATACTAAAAAGCACCTGCTGATTGCTGCAGTATGGATGTTTGTTATCTCATTTTTAGTAAGCAGTTTTTTTTCTTATCGTACATCAATCAATAGGGCCAAAAACCAGGTAGAAGAACATCTTCAGGAAAACCAGGAAGCTTTTCATGATCTGTTGAACGATACGATACTACTTCACCAGCTTCACACGAATACACTGAATAGAGATACAAGACCTGGTGTGTATGATGAGCCTTTCGGAATGTTTATTTATACAAGAAATGATCTCGGTAATCCAATACTCACTTTCTGGAATAGTCATGAAGTGGAACCCAACATCACTGATGTAAACAGGAAAGATGGAAGTGTTTTAGTAAAATACCAGAATGGATTTTTTGTTTTAGAGAAGCATACAGTTATTGTAAGAAGTCAAAAGTTGATCACTATCGCTTTGTTTCCGATCAAGTGGGATTACTTCCTGGAGAATCGTTACCTCAATTCTGAATTTGCTGCATTAAAAGGTGCAGGTAAGTTGTATAATGTTTCTGCGTCGGTAAAAAATAATGCCGTTAAAGATGTTCATGGTAAACCTGTATTTTCTTTAGAGAATACGGAAAATAAAAGCATACACCGTTATGATAACTTTTCTATTGTTCTCTGGATATTAGGCACATTGTTCCTGTTCTTTTACATCAATGCAGTAGCCAATAATATTTTCAAAGAGAAAGGTCTCTTACGATCTGTTTTGTTTATTGCCTCTATCATTGTTATATATAGATTAATAACAATCTTCATTCCTTTTCCCTTCGATTTTAAGAAGCTGGAACTTTTCGATTCGTCCATCTATGCATCATCTGCCATATTGCCCTCATTAGGTGATTTGCTCCTAAACAGTTTGTTGATTTTCTGGATAGTGATCTTTATCAAAACTCATTTTCTCAGCCGATCTCAATTACCTTTCAAAGTATCCGAAAGGCAAAGCTGGATGTTAAATGGAATCATTTCTGCCATACTTATTCTAGCAGCTTTTTTATTAGCAGATATTGTACAAAGCCTGGTGGAAGATTCACAAATATCATTTGATGTAACCGATTTTTTCAGCCTTAATATATACACGGTAGTATCGTTCTTTATACTCACCTTACTGCTTTTATCTTTCTATCATGCCAGTCATATCTTACTGCACTTGTCAAACCTTTTACCTTCCATTGATTTCAGTTATCGTTTGCTGATGTCAGGTATGATTGGTTTGCTGGTACTTGTATTTAGTCCATTCGATACTGCCAACAGTATTAATGTAATTGTATTAGCCTGGCTCATCATCTATCTTTTCATATTGAACAAAAGACAGCAGGATTGGCGAAGACCGATCATGAGATCATCTATGTTCATTTTCTGGATCATGTTTTTTTCTTTATCGGTCACTTCTATTTTGGTATACCAAACCAGACGAACAGAAAAAGAAGAGAGAAGAGTTACAGCAGAAAGACTGGCTATTCAAACAGATCCTTCCGGTGAGAATCTCATGGGTATTGCCATCACTAATCTGGAGAACAAATGGCTGGCTGAAAACTATCATCGTTTTAGTTTGGAGAATGCGAATAAGTTTTTAAAAGATAGCTTGATCACAGAAAACTTCGCAGGTTATTTAAACAAATTCGATACAAGAATTTATACCTACGATAGCCTGTTTCATCCGTTACATAATGAAGATTCTACTACTTACCCCATAATCAAATCACTCATACAAACCAGTGCACAACCTACACGAACTGAAGGGTTATATTATTATGACAAAAATGGTCCCGATAGGTTCACATTTTTTTTAGAGAAAGAAGTAAAAGCTAAACAAGGACATATCACCGGTTATTTATTCATTGTTGCAAAGCCAAAGCGGTATAAAAGTGAAGCTTTGTACCCGGAATTATTCAGTCAGTCTGTAGATGGTTCTTCGGAGATAAATTCTAATTACGCCTATGCTATTTATAACAATGGTAAACTTATTAATAGCTATAATGATTTTAATTTCTCAAGGCAACTTTCAGCCAGGCAAATACCGGTTCTGGAAATGGAATGGCGTGAAGTAAATGGCCGTTCAGAGTTGTGGTATAAAGCAGCAAGCAATAAGATCATTGTGGTGGTGAAGAAAAACTCAACTTCAATAGAAGCAGTAACACTTTTTGCTTATTTCTTTTTCTCTTTCCTGTTCATTGTATTGTTGTTTCATGCAGGCAGGTTTTTAATACGATCTAATCTTGATTGGAATGTACTTCGTAAAGCAGCATCATTATCTATCAGGAACCAGATACATCTCACCATCATATTCATCAGCTTGTTTTCATTTATCATTATTGGTATCGCCACTATTTCATTTTTTGTAGTAAGATTCAATAAAGCTAACAACGAACGATTGGGTAGAACTATACAGGTAATGGCAAATGAAATGGAATCGAGGATCAATGAGATCAGAGTATCTGACGACCAGATATCATTGAACGATCTTGGTTTGAGCAGTGAGTTGGATAAAGTACTTGCTGAAGTATCAGACATTCATAACGTGGATGTAAATTTTTATGATGGACAGGGAAGCCTTCGGTTGTCAACTATTCCTTATCTGTACAACAAAGGTATTATGAACAGGAAGATGAATCCTGTTGCCTTCTTTGAAATGAATCATAACAGGAGAGCTGAGTGGTTACAGAAAGAATCTGTCGGTAACTTTTCATACCTGAGCATTTATATTCCGATAAAAGATGAAAGCCAGCAGACATTTGCTTATTTGAATATTCCTTATCTCAATTCACAGAGAGAATTGAATGAAGAGATATCAAATTTTCTCGTAACACTTATCAATCTGAATGCGTTTATATTTTTGTTAGCCGGTGCAATTGCATTTTTTCTGGCCAATAAGATCACTTCTTCTTTTAATATTCTTACTACGAAAATGCGAGAAGTAAATCTTGGTCGTGTGAATGAAGAGATTACGTGGAAGAATCGTGATGAGATCGGTGCTTTGGTGAATGAATACAATACAATGGTTCGAAAACTAGAAGCCAGTGCCGATGCTTTAGCGAAGAGTGAGAGGGAAGGAGCATGGCGGGAAATGGCAAGACAGGTAGCACATGAAATAAAAAATCCGCTCACACCAATGAAACTGAGTATTCAGCACCTGCAAAGAGCGATTGATGCAGGTTCTCCAAATGTGAAAGAACTATCACAAAGAATGGCTGCTACATTGATTGAACAGATAGATCAATTAGCAAAGATTGCTGCCGACTTTTCTCAGTTTGCCAATATCGGTAACATAAAACCCGAAGTGGTAGATGTTGAACAGGTGCTGCAATCATTGATCGGTTTGTATAGTTCAGATGATAACCTTTCGTTTGATTTTAATTCATCTGTTCTGCATCCGAAAATATATGCAGATAAAACACAGATCAATCGTCTCTTCACTAACCTTATCAAAAATGCAATTGAAGCAAGTGATGAGAATGCAATGATCAATATCCATATTAATATCTCGGAAAATGATGGAGATATATTAATTACTGTAAAAGATGAGGGAGCAGGTATTCCTGCATCAATGCAGAAGAAGATGTTCTCGCCCAACTTCACTACAAAGTCTTCGGGTACAGGATTAGGACTTGCTATCTGCAAAGCCATTGTAGAAAAAGCAAATGGTTCTATCTGGTTCGAAACAGAAGAAAGAAAAGGAACTACTTTCTTTGTTTTATTTCCTGCTTACGCTGATTGATGACACCGGGATCACAAACAAGACACTAAATTCGAAAAGTGTTGTATTCATGACTGCAAAGCAGTCATCCCTCTGCGACCTTTGCGTTTCGTTGTTTCAACCTGCAACAGTTTTACCCTCTACTGCAACCATTTCAACTTTCATCAACAAACAAAATATCTCTGCGTTACCTTCTTTTTTTCCATGAACTGCAAAGCAGTCATCCCTCTGCGACCTTTGCGTTTCGTTGTTTCAACCTCCAACAGTTTTACCCTCTACTGCAACCATTTCAACTTTCATCAACAAGCAAAATATCTCTGCGTTACTTCTTCCTCTTTGCATGTTGCTCCTCCACCCATTTTTGAAACTCCTTCAAAGGGTAACTACTCAGGTTCTTCTCCTTTGGTAGTCCTGCTTTCTGTGCAGACAACACTCCGTAACGTATATCACTAAATCCCTGAATACTATGTGCATCAGGATCAATTGATATCAATACACCTTTCTCCAGTGCATAATCAATATGCCTCCAATCCATGTCCAGTCGTCTTGGATTTGCGTTCAGCTCAATCACCACATTATTAGCTGCACAGGCATCAATGATCTTCTGATGATCTATTGGGTAACCATTACGGCTCAGCAATAATCTTCCGGTCATGTGACCAAGAATAGATGTATATGGATTTTCTATTGCCTTTATCAACCGCATCATTGCTTTTTCCTGGTTCATGTATAGATTAGCATGTACAGAAGCAATTACAAGATCAAATGTTGAAAGAACTTCAGCAGCATAATCAAGACTTCCATCACCCAATATATCCGATTCAATGCTTTTGAATATTTTAAATGGTGCCAGTTGTTTATTTAGTTTATTTAGTTTATTTAGTTTATCTATCTCTTCATGTTGTCTTATGATCTGTTCTTCTGTTAAACCCTGTGCATAAGCTGCAGTCTTGGAGTGATCGCTGATCACTAAATATTCCATTCCCATTTTCTGAGCTGCCTTTGCCATGGCTTCAATCGTTTCTACGCCATCACTCCATTTGCTATGAGTGTGAATGATGCCTTTTATATCTGTTGGCTGAATAATATTAAAAGCACCATTCACCGCTGATGTGATGGACGTTTTATGTTCCCTGTAATAGGAAGGGATAGGAGTTAATTTATTATTGGCGAAGATGTCGTCTTCACATCCATACACTGCAGTTTCATAACTGGAAAATTGCTCTCTAAAGCAGGTAAGAAAATCTTCACTGCAACTCGTTTCAAATAACTTCTTACAGAAATTATTCTTAGCAGTTAAATAAAATCCAAGCTCAACATTTTCTGGTCCTCTGAGTGATAAATAATCAGCTGCATCATTTTCAACAGTATAAGCCGCACCAAAGAATTGTTTAATAGTATCAGCATTAGCTGTTGTAACCCATTCTACTTTAGTAATTACTTCCAGTTGTCTTCTCACCTGTCCCGTCAATCCAAATTGATCATCGGGATATTGTTGTTGCAGTTTCTTATCTAACTCCAATGCATAACTTTCTATCTGTGCATATAAATAGCTGCCGAGTGAGTTCATATAAAACTCTATCGACTCTCTTATTTTCTCCTGTGTTTTTTCTCCAAAACCTTTGTAGCGAGTGAGCCTGTTTTCATTACAGGCATATAACAACTCACCGATGTTTTGAATGTCCATTTCCTTCCAAACGGTAGCGATCTTTTTAGGACCAAGTCCTTTTATAGACAGCATCTCTAATATACCGGAAGGTGTTTTTTGAATGTATTCATCAAGAGCAGCCAGCTTACCGGTTTCCAGTACTTCCAGTATTCGTTTACCCATTCTGTCACCAATACCTTTAATGGAAAATATTTCCTGGGGCTGCATAGTAGCCAGTTCTTTTTCTAACTTATCTATCGTGAATGCGGCAATGGAGTAGCTCTTTGCCCTGAAGCTATCATCACCATGTATATCCATCAGTTTGGAAAGAAGAGAGAAGTTCTCCGATATCACATAATTATCCATGTATCAAATGTAAAGGAAACCATTATGTCACCCTGAGGCACTTTAAGGGTGCTTTGTAGGATGAATTATTATTTCTCCGTAGACTATGCTTCGAGAGCCTCCCGCATTGTGCGGGACAGGTCAGCATGACAAATGGTTATTGCTCATAACTTCTTACCATTCCAGGTGAAAATAATTGTTGGTTTGGTTTTGTAATGACGAGGGTTCTTTTCATAAAGCAATTCCATATCTGCCTGTAACCTTGCAATGGATTTACCTTTTTTTAATGTACGTATCTTACTGGTGCAGCTATTGCTGCCTTCATTCTTCTCAAATTCGTACACGATAGCCGCATCTTCAGGTCCCATTACTTGCATGCCATTCTGGTCACTTTTATATTGGTTATAGAAAGCCTCCCTAACCTTATAAGCCTCCTTCCTTGTTGATGCTGCTACCTGTGTCATTTCAATATTACTACATGGACCTTTTACCTGTGGTACACGATACAGCCCTACAAACAGATAAGGTTTATCATTTACCTGCGGTTGTATAAAGCTGGCAGTAATGCAAAGCAGGAGTATTGAAACAATTGTTCTCATGTGTTATTTTTTAGTAAGCATTGTTACGTATGATCAGCTTCACCTCGGCAACAGGATAAAACTGCTTCAGCTGATCCATCTCCAGTTTGAAGTCTCTTCCATATCCGTTTACATCATCTGTAAGCACAGTGGTAACCGGTTTTATGTCTACATAGTTCATACCTGCTGAAATACCGATGCCCAAACCTTTACCAAAAAAGTATTCCATGCCCAGTGTGGCTCTTGCCATATAACGGGAAGTATTGAAGTATTCTTTAAACATGGATTCTCCTTCATAATGATTATCGTTTACCAGCTTGTTATAAGGGCTCCAGAGAAAAATGTATTGTACCGATAGCGGCACTTCAAAGCTGCGGCCTAAATTGCTTTTCTGTTTCTTACCAAAGAATGAATACACCAGTCCGAGCGAAGGCGTATAAAAACGGGTGGCACCCCAATCTCCCCGTTCCAGTTGTGCACCGGAAGCCGGATCGTATTTTGTATGCGTAGGCAGGTAAAGCCATGTAAATGCCAGTGGTGAGAGCGTGAACTTCAGGTGTTTACCGCCATGCACAAAGGTGGCTCTAACTTCCTGGTGCGAATAGAACTCGATGGGTTTGGAAAGTGAGGTGCCTTGTGCAGTACCGGCATCTTTGAAGCTGAAACTGCCTGATATCTCGCTGCGTGCTCCCATCAGCATGAGTACTGCCAGCCCTGCATTATAATTGGCTTTTTCAATGCCTGCATTGGCTTCATTGTACACACCATTTACGTAGGTATCATTTCTGCCGCAGTAAGTAAAATAATAATTGCAGGCATCCACCACTTTCTCCCAGGCTGCAGCATTGCCTGCTTTTTTTGCCTTGTCATATTCAATTCTCACGTACGACCTGTATCCTGAACATACACCCGATTCTGGTTCTGTGGTTTTGGTAGTAGTGGTCGTTCCTGTTGTTCGTTGATAGTAAGGCCATGCCAGCTCTTTTAGCTTGCCCGGATAATATTCAGGGTATTCCAGGCTGGATAGTTTTTCTATCCTATCAAGGTCAAGCTTAAAATAATCTTCTTCTGCAACGTCGAGAATATTAAATTGTATAATGATATAGTTCTTCTTGCGATACCGTTCAATAATGTCTTTACGGGCTGCAATGCAATATTCACGTGTTGAATAATAGGTGTTGTAATTATCGATATTATTGTTGCCAATGGCCCAGCTTTTATTCCATGAAGCCCATTGCACCTGTTGGTATTTCATCTTCACCTGGTTGTAGGGATTCTCTGCTCTTATATAATGCTCATCTTTGATGATCTTTTCTCTTTTACGGCTTACGGTATTGGTGACGGTTAGCCGCCAATCATCTGCAGTTCTCGGCCGGTCATCGTAAACATTATATGCCGGGTATTCGTATATATATTGATAGATATAACTTGATATCATGAGTATTTTAGGCTGGTCTGAACCGATCAGTTCTGCTTCTGCATAATAGAACATGGCATCTCTCTGGTTAGGTGGTACTTCTCTCAGGTTTTGCGCCGAAGCGATGAGGCAGAAGAGCAGTCCTGGTAAGATACATGCATGTCGAAACAGGTTAAACATATCTGCTGTTTTTGTATGTATATGATGGGAAAATATTATTTTTTCACTAGGATTCTAACAGAATTTATTGAACAGCTTCAATAAATACCAGTTTAATGGTAGTGTATGAACACAGACTATTATATGAACCCGGAATGGAAACCAGGTAAGCCACCACGAAAGTTGTAATACGCTTTTTTGCTTTATTTTTACGATGATGCATATCTTTCCCCGTACCTATAATACTACGTGACACGGAAGTGCCCGAAGTGTCAAAGGTTGGTTTGGATGTAAAACGAGTTTAACAATGCATTCAGTTTCCGAGAGCCTGGGA
Source organism: Bacteroidota bacterium (assembly GCA_023386555.1). Classification (GTDB taxonomy): domain Bacteria; phylum Bacteroidota; class Bacteroidia; order Chitinophagales; family Chitinophagaceae; genus JAEZDC01. Next base: position 123,934 of record JAEWJK010000017.1, read on the forward strand.
CTAACAACCGCTTCGTGAGGTCATCATTCTTGATTCACTTGCTGTAACATGTGCTGATCATTCCTAACTTTATGCAAAACCAGGTTATGTTGTTAGAAGCACTGAAATCAGAATTTGAACACGAGGTATACAGCACCCGTAAATTATTACAGGCTGTTCCTGCAAAAGACATAAGGTTTAAGCCTTCTCTCATTTCTTGGACGATGGGTGAGCTGTCGCAACATATCGCTACCATCTATTACTGGTATGTGGGCACACTCACACAAGATGTATATGATATGGCCGCCGATACTTTTGAAAGGGGTGATGTGACAGATATTGATGCCACCATTGCATTGTTCGAAAAAAATGTAGCGAAAGCCCGTGAGGCCCTTGCATCTGTAACCGAGGCATCACTGGCTACACCATGGACAATGAAGATAGGCGACAAAACAGTGTTGGGCCCAATGCCAAGGGGTGTAGTAGCAAGGGGTTTTTTGTTCAACCATATTTATCACCATAGGGGAGAACTTGTAGTGTACCTACGAGCGACGGGCAATAAAGTACCGGGCATGTATGGACCAACATATGAAGAGAGCCTGGGTGCAGGTAAGTGACATAGCATTTTAGTGTTCCACAGTTTCTTGCTGATTACAAGCCAGAAGTGAGTGGAACACCTTAAAAATATCAGGCTCTATGCCATCATGTATAAGGAGAGTATGAAGGGACTATGAATGAAGACGCAATGGACGTACAACAGGCGATGCAATTGATATGATAAGCATCGAACGACTTTGCTGATAACCACGATAATGCATTCTCCCTGATCAAACTCTCCAGGTAATCAGCCCCTGCTTAAAGCCTCTTCAATATCTTTCCGCATCGGCCCGTATGTCCTGATGGCTTCCAACACCTGCTCATGTGTTTTACCCGGAAACTTCTGGTGTACATACTCCACTTCTGAAGGGTCGTTGATGTCTACACGAATATCATCCTGCTTGCCTGTGTTGTTTTTATTGTCTGACATAACTAAGAGTTTTGCCTACCAGCCACCAAAACAATACCAGTGAGCAAATACAGCGTATTTACTTTGCTGCGCATAATGGCAGATCATTTATACAACCTGCCTGCGGAAGTAAGACTTTTATCGTTAGCAATGGTCCAGTTTACTCCACCAGTGTAAATGCAGCCCACAGGTATGGTGAATATTTCATCCGCATATCTTTCTGTGCGTTGTAGAATGCAGTTCTTACTCTATTGCCTTTTAACAGGTGCGAATAAAATGCTTTCATCAATTCAGCTGTCTCTTTATCGGGTACCTGCCAAAGGCTAACGATCATCTGCTGCACACCAGCGATCTTGAAAGCCCTTTGCAAACCAAATACACCCTCTGTTCCCTGTACATCTCCAAGCGCTGTTTCGCAGGCACTGAGCACTACCAGCCTTGTATCGGATAGATCGAGCTGCGATATCTCCCATGCATTCAATATTCCATCTTCAGCCCCGGCAACGGTCTTATCACCCTGCCATGCAGCATTGGCACCTGCGAGTATTAGTCCACTACGCAATAATGGATTTTCAGCACCAGCCAGCACAGACTCGCCGGCTGCTGCAGTACCGTCGATCTCGTATTCCTCTTTACGTTGCAGGAAAAAACCATGAGTGGCAATATGCAATATCTGTGGACGGGCTACAATGGCCGTTTTGAAGTTCTCTTCGTTGGCTTCAGCCCCCGATCGGGTAGTGACAGATACGCCTGCCGAACTAAACAATTGTTTCAATAAGTTAATCTCTGCTGCAGTGCCCGGCAAAGGATTCCATGCTCCATTATTTCCGGTAAAACTAACCACCTTGCCCGAAGGGGTCACTGACTTGCTGAAGTCGGGATTGCCTACCAGGTGGGCTTTGCTCCACTTAATTCCGGCCATTGACCTGTTTTCTGCTAGCTGCCTGATACCACTGTATTGCTGCAGCTGCACACTATCTATCAATATTTTGCCACCACCTGCCGGCAATGCATGAAAAGCTACCTTATGCAGTATGCCATCCGGTGCAAATGATACCATGTTGATGCCTTTGAGGTATTGCATCAGGGGTTGCCAGATCATTGCATATAAACTGTCGCCCCTGAATGATGAATTATTACCGGCACTGCGAATACTGCTGCGGTATAATTTATTAATGCCTGCTTCTTTGGAATTTTCATCAGTAGATAATAATGCAGCGATTGCTTTTTCGGAGCCTAAGGGTACAAATCGTGGCGGGCTTTGTTTGCTGATAACGATGGCAGCATAATACACCGTATCGGTATATGCACCGTCTTTGTAATAAGGAAAATGCATAAACTCTATTGCAGCCTCATCCGCTTTCAGTGCAGCCTGTACATCTTTCCAGTTTAAAGACTTCACCTGTAAACCGCCTGCCGATTGGCTCACCTGCTTCTCCAATGTATTGGTAACGGCCTCCAGGCTATCGGTGTTTAATGTTCTTTGAGCTACAGGTAATGCATACATTTTACCCAGCAGTGTTTTGTTAAACTGCCAGGCATCAAGTATCTTCTTTAAAGCAGGTGTTGCCTGTGCCCTTGCACGCCGCAGGCTCGCTGCGGCATCATTTAATACAAACCCTTTTAGTTGCAGTTGCTGGTCGGTCATGGCTTCTACCCATTTACCCGAAGCAGACTGTTCCGTCACCAACAACGATGGTAGTAGTGTAAATGCAAATGCCCTTTCTTCCCACCATCCCAGCTTTTCTTTTTCACTCAGTACATAAAAATTATCACGGTAGTTCTTGAGTGTAATATCTGCTGAAGCCTGCAAATAGGCAGCAGCTTCGCTGTTCCTGTTTTGCATCATCGAGAGTATACCAAGGTTACTATACACAAGGCCCAATAGCTCCGATTCTTCACCCATCACCTTAATGGTAAGCGGTACGATCTCTTTAGCAAGTGCATTGGCCCGTGCATAGTCTTTCATTTCTTTATAAGCCAGTAACAGGTTGTTGGTGGTTTTGATGTATTCTTTTGTATTGGTCTTGTCTTCTGCCTTTAGAATATCGATGCCCTGTTGGGCATAGTATGCAGCAGAGTCAGGCTGGTCTGTAGAGAAATACAGTTTAGACAGGTTATTATACACCGTGTAGGCAGCCATACTATTCTGCTCTTTGCGGTCTTTCATTATTTGCAGTAACTGGTAGTATAGTGCTTTGGCGTCTTTATACATTCCCTGTTGCTCTGCCATCAATGCAATATTGTTTACGAGAAAAATGAAGTTGGTGGTACCTGTCATACCTGCTTCGATATAAATATTCATCGCTTCAACCATCAGCTTATCGGCTTCGATATACCTGGCCTGGTACACATGTACCATACCCAGGTTCATCAGGCTCAGTGCATATTCAGGATGTTTTACGCCCACTACTTTCCTGCGGATGTTCAGAGAATTTTCATAGGCTATTTCTGCCAGGGCATAATCGCCGGCTTCGAAATAAGTGATGCCCATATTAGAGTATACCGAGGCCACACCACGACTTTCAGCACCATAAAACCGGGAAAGTATAGCAACGGCTTCCTTGAACGTTTCTATGCTGCGACGTGTATTACCCATTTTGTTATAGACCATACCCAACACTTCCTTTGCATTGCCCTGCAATGCATGGCCCTCTTTGGATGACTTGCCCAGTAGTGCATAGCCCGCATTGGCATGTTCTTCGGCAGCGGCCAGTTCATTCATTTGTACTTCTGCGTTTGCCAGTACGATCAGCAATTCTCCCCGCCTTATATCATCAGCCGGCAGTTCAGACAGCAGTTGCTGCAACACAGCTTTTGCTTCCAATAAATTACCGCCCTGTACATAGCAATAGGCAAGACTTTGGCGGATGCCAAAATAAACATCACCTGCCTGTTCTTCTGGCGTAGTAAGTAAGCTCAGTCCCTTGTTGAAATATGCCACAGCCTGTGCATACGAAGCTTTGTCAGTGTAGATATCACCCAGCAATTTATAAGAGGTGCTTAATATGATGCTGTTCTTTTCAGCCAGTAACTCATGTATTGATATCGACTGGTTGAGTAATGCCACAGCCTCATCTGATTTGCCCGCTGTTTTTACTGTATTGGCCAGCGTGAACAGTACACTTACATATTCAAAGTTGTTGGTACCAGCCAGCTCTGCTAACACTGCCAGCGATTCTCTCAACGCTGCTTCAGAGCCATCAAGATCACCGGTGTTGTACAATGCCATACCTTTAAAATACGCCATCTCGTAATAGGTTTCATTGTCTTTACCCATTTCTGCTGCTATCACCGGTAAGGCCTCGGTACAGATAGCTGCAAGGTTGTCATAATCAGTAATGGTAAAATAGCTATCCTTTAAATTCTTGTAAGTTTCTATCAGGTTCTGTTCATTGTCGTCAGTATACTTTTTAAAATACACCAGTGTTTTTTTGAAGTAGTGTATGGCACTGTCGTACCTATTCTGCAAAAAATGAATGCTGGCTATGCTGCTATTGATCACAGCAATGTCTTGTACTTCGTTTGTTTTATAAATGCGTTCATAGCTTTGGGCAGACTGTCTGTAGTTGGGCAGTGCTTTATCGAATTGCTGCAGCATGGTATAACATTCGCCGAGGTTCTGCAGGCTGATGGCATAGTTCAGGTGTACGGTGCCGAACTCCAGCTTTGCCTGCTTTAATGCTTTTTCACCCACCACCGCAGCTTCTGCGTAGCGTTCCGCCTTATAGAGTGTCATAAATTCGTCGTTCAATTCCATGAACTTCTGGGCATGTACATTACATACAGTCAACAGGCATAGCGCCACTAAGGCAACTGTTTTCATGAGCAGGATGTTTGCACTAAGATAGGCATTGCATGGCAGCAAAATTTGCCGGGCCTTTTGTTGAAGGGTGGTTTAATTGTATAACATCCTTCTTTGTAACTCTATGCTTCGTGTGCCTCAGCATTACAGCGACGTCAATAATTCCCTGATGTCTTAAAGTTGAAATAAACCCCTCAGATGTTCACAGCCCTTCGTTGCAGTACATATCCCTCTCACCTCACAATAATCTCACCTGCCTCTTTTTTTACTTACGAGTTATACTCTTTTTAAAATGCTTCAGTAAAAAAAGCAAGCAGTCTCACGCTATTACACCTGCGACACTCTAACAGCGAAACAGTTCAGTAAAGTTCAACAGTTACATCAACACCATTATAAAGTCACATCAATACGGCTGAACGCAGCTGCTGTATTTGCTGCGATCTTTATCTTTTTGTCAGCCCTTTGCGGCAGCAATTTTGCACCTTTGCCCCGCAAATGAAATCATACAGTCTCAGCCTCAAACAATTCATCAGCGGACAGCATGTCTCTACCGGCATACGCATCACGGTGTGTGTGCTGTTGCCTGCTGTTATACTGGGTTACTATGGTTTACTGGCTACTATGATGGCAATACCCTTAGGTGCATTGTTCATTGCTCTTACCGATCAGCCCGGTCCACTGCATCACCGCATCAATGGCATGATGGCCGGCATCTTTCTAAATTGTATCGTAGTATGTATTGCAGGGGCAAGTGCAGGTTATGAATGGCTGCTGCTGGCAGAAGTGATCGTCTTCAGTTTCCTGTTTTCTTTATCCGGCATTTACGGGCCAAGGGCAGACGGCATCGGTCTCATTGCCTTACTCTCTTTCATCATCGGCTATGGAGCCCTGGCCGTATCGGAACAACCATTTATTTATACAGCACTATATTTTGCAGCAGGCGGAGCATGGTATGCACTGTTCAGTATCATCACCAATACCATCCGTCCCTACAGGCCTGCCGCACAAATGCTGGGCGAATACCTGATCGACATTAGTGAATACCTCCAGCAACGGACCGCGTTTTATAAACAAGATGCAGATATTCCATCCATACTGCAAAGGCTTTTTCCCTGGCAGGTAAAGATCCAGCAGCACCAGGCCGGCCTGAGGGAGCTGTTATTTAAAACACGCCTCTTTGTAAAGTCTCCTACCAATAAGGGCCGGAGACTGATGATGATCTTCCTGGAAAGTGGTGACCTGCTAGAAAGGATCATGACTGCCCAGCAGGATTACAATAAACTGCACAGCGATTTTGATGATAGCGGTATCCTTAAAACCTTTCATCATCACCTGCAGGTGCTGGCAAATGCGTTACTGCACACGGGGCTTGCAGTGCAGAACGAGCAAGCATACAGCAATGCCGCAGCAATAGATTATCGCATGCAACAAACCAAACAAGCTTTCCTGCAACTGCGGCAACAACAACTCAATGCTTCTACCGTTTCAGCTTTCATCCGGTTAAGGCAGGTGCTCAACAGTATAGAAGACGTAGGTGAACGCATCAAACGGTTACAACGTTATACCACACCGTTAGAAAAAGTAACCCGCACAGTGAACAAAGAAGAAGTATCTCCTTTCACTACCTCGCAGCGTTTCAACATTGAATTACTCACTTCCAACCTGTCACTCAACTCTTCCCATTTCCGCCATGCACTGCGGTTTACGCTGGCTATGACGGCGGGTTTTGTTGTATCTCTTGTGTTTGCATTAGGCCACAGTTACTGGATATTGCTCACCATTGCCACCATACTCAAGCCCTCGTTCAGCATCTCCCGTAAAAGAAATATAGAAAGGATCATAGGTACTTTCATCGGTGCGGGCCTTGCATTTGCCGTACTGTATTTTGTAACCATAAATGGGGCATTAGTAGCAGTGATGATCGCTGCCATGCTGGTGGCTTATACATTTTTAAGAGTAAACAATACAGTAAGCACTGCTGCCATTACGCTTTACGTGGTAGTGAGCTTTCATTTTTTCTACCCGGCTGGTATAAGTGAGGTATTGCGTGACAGGGTAGTGGATACCATCATCGGTGCACTCATTGCCTTACCCGCCAGTTATTTCATTTTGCCGCACTGGGAACATAAGAACATACAACAGTTGTTTAGCGATGTAATGGATAAGACAGGCCATTACTTCCGTTCTGTTGCTCATTTCTTCTCCGTTAAAAACAACGAAGCCTGGCTGCAGTACAAACTCAGTCGCAAGGAAGCATTCATTGCACTGGCCAATGTATCAGATGCATTGCAGCGAATGTTAACCGAACCAAAGAACAAGCAGGAACATGTGCAGGAATACCACCAGCTGGTAACAGCCACCCACATGCTCATTTCGTATATCGCCTCACTTGCTTATTATGCCGAACAATACAACGGCAGTTACGATGCTGCAGAATTAAAACCCATGCTGCAATACACCTGCAGAAGGTTTGATACGTTACAGCAAATGATAGAACTACCCGGTGTACATCTCAGTAAAGCAGATCCCTTCCCGGTAAGCAAAAAATTGCGTGACCTGCTGGCTAGTCGCAAACACGAACTGGAACAACAGGTACCAACTGATGCCTCGGCTATTGCCAAACAATTATCGGTAATGAAAACCATTGCCGACCAGCTACAACTGGTAAATGCAGCTTTAGAAGATATTATCAAGGTGTTGGAAAGGATGGGGAAGTAGATGCATCGAAGGGTGTTTTAAAACGGTTGTCACCCTGAGGCACTTGAAGGGTACTCTATAGGTGCTCTATAACTGCCCTTAATATATCTTTTGATGCACAGGAAGTCAATATGTGCAGAGGAGTATCAGCATAGGCCAGGATGTGCAGGTTTTTTATTTGACTGAAATCTTTTAAATTCAAGCCTTGAATATACATACCCTATGCCCCTTAGCTGGAACGAGATCAAAACTAGAGCTGCCGCATTCAGCAATGAATGGAAGGATGAGGCCAACGAACATGCAGAAGCCAAGAGCTTCTGGGATGATTTCTTCAATGTCTTTGGCATCAGCCGTAGAAGAGTTGCAAGCTTTGAGCAATCTGTAAAAAAGCTGGACGATAAAAAAGGTTTCATTGATCTGCTCTGGAAAGGTGTTATTCTTATAGAACATAAAAGCCGTGGTAAGGACCTTGATAAAGCTTACGGACAGGCAAAAGATTATTTCCCTGGTCTATCCGAAAAAGAACTGCCCCGTTATATACTGGTAAGCGATTTCGAAAGGTTCAGGTTATACGATCTTGAAACAGGTGAGCAACATGATTTCAAACTAACTCAACTGGTAGACCATGTACATCTCTTTGGCTTTATTGCAGGCTACCAGAAAAGAACATACAAAGAACAAGACCCCGTAAACATTGAGGCAGCAGAGCTGATGGGTAAGCTGCACGATAAACTAAAAGCCATCGGCTACGAAGGTCACCAGTTAGAACTCTATCTTGTTCGTTTGGTGTTCTGCCTGTTTGCAGACGATACCAACATATTTGAGAAAGGAATTTTCTATGATTATCTTGATCTGAAAACAAATGTAGATGGCAGTGATCTTGCTGCACACATCTCCCAATTATTCGAGATACTCAATACACCAAAAGATAAAAGGCTGAGGAATCTTGATGAAGCCTTAGATGCGTTTCCTTATGTAAACGGAAAGCTGTTTGAAGAACGTTTACCCGTTGCTGCTTTCGACAGCCAGATGCGAAAGACATTGATGGACTGTTGTGGTCTTGACTGGGGTAAGATATCACCTGCCATATTCGGTTCTTTGTTTCAGAGTGTGATGGATGAAAAAGCAAGGCGTAATCTTGGTGCACATTATACCAGCGAAAAGAATATTCTTAAGCTGATAAAGCCTTTGTTCTTAGATGAACTGTGGAGTGATTATGAAAAAGCAAAGAACAGCAAGGCACAGCTACAGAAGCTGCATGATAAGATAAGTGGACTTCGTTTTCTTGACCCTGCCTGTGGATGTGGCAACTTCTTGATTATTGCTTACCGTGAACTGCGATTGCTGGAAGTACAGATCATTAAACAATTGCTGAAATTGCAGGGATATAGGGAAGAAGTGATACGGGAAGCAAGGATGGATGCTTCTTATTTGATCAAGTGTAATGTTGACCAGTTCTATGGAATAGAGTATGAAGAGTTTCCGGCACAGATAGCAAGAACTGCCATGTGGCTGATGGACCACCAGATGAACATGCTGGTTACGGAGACCTTTGGTGAGTATTATGTAAGGTTGCCATTACAAAAAGCTGCCACTATAAAACATGATAATGCATTAAGAATAGACTGGCAGAGCATGATTGAACCGATGCCCTGGGAGAAAGAAGAGCCGAGGTATCATTACATATTGGGTAATCCGCCATTTATTGGAAAGCAATTACAGAATGTTGCACAGAAAGCAGACATGGAACTAGTGTTTAATGGAGTGAATGGTGCAGGTGTATTGGACTATGTTACTGCATGGTATATACTGGCTGCACAATACATGCAGAAAGTAAACAATGAAAAGATTGCACTGAAAACAAAAACAGCTTTTGTAAGTACTAATTCTATAGCACAAGGTGAACAGGTTGGTGTATTATGGAATGAATTATTTAATAAGTACAAGATCAAAATACATTTTGCTCACAGAACATTTAGTTGGAGTAATGAAGCAAGAGGTAATGCTGCGGTGCATGTAGTGATTATCGGGTTTACAAATTTTGATGTAGCTTATAAGCTCATTTATGAGTATGATAATATAAAGGGAGAACCTCAGCAGCTAAGTGCTAAAAATATTAACCCTTACTTATTAGAAGGCTCAGACCTCACCATTTGTGTAAGAAAGAAGCCAATCTGTAATGTTCCTGAAATGAATTATGGTAGCATGGCAAACGATGGAGGTCATCTTCTTTTGAATGATGAAGAAAAAAGCTTCTTAGTCCAAAGCGAACCGAGAGCATCAAAATTTATTAGACCATTTCTTGGATCACAAGAATTTATTAATGGGATTAAACGTTGGTGTATTTGGCTTAAGGATGCCTCACCAAATGAATACTCGCAGTTAAAAGAGATTATTCGACGTGTTGAAGCAGTGAAAATGTACAGGCTTAGCAGCACACGAGAAGCAACGAGGAAGTTAGCTGCTTTTCCAATGTTGTTTGGAGAGCTTAGACAACCCGATTCTGATTATCTATTAATACCTGGTGTTTCATCTGAAAACAGACCTTATATTCCTGTTGGCTTTTTGACCAAGGATGTTATTGCCAGCGATTTAGCGAGAACAATTCCACAAGCCACTAAGTATTTGTTTGGTATAGTGACGTCTTTAATGCATATGTCATGGGTTAAGCATGTTTGTGGCAGGCTGAAGAGTGATTTCCGATATTCAAATAGTTTAGTCTACAACAATTTCCCCTGGCCAGAAAGCCCAACAGATAAACAAACAAAAGCCGTAGAAGCAGCTGCACAAAAAGTATTAGATACAAGAGCACAGTTTCCCGATAGCAGTTTAGCAGACCTCTACGATCCTAACACCATGCCGCCAGCTTTGGTAAAAGCACACCAGGCTTTAGACAAAGCCGTTGATCTGTGTTACAGAAGCCAGCCATTTACCAGCAAAACAAAAAGAATAGAGTTTCTGTTTGAGTTGTATGATAAGTATACTGCAGGGTTGTTTGTGAAGGAGAAGAAAGGGAAGAAAGTAAAGAGTAATTGAGTTATTTTGGAATTGTTTGTTGCCCTGCGAAGTCCCGATACTTCGGGGAATTTGTCGAAGGGTGGTAATAGGGAAACTAGAAATGGAAAACCAGAAGATCCTTGGATAGTATAATTACTTTGTATTAGAATGTAGACAACATATAACTAGCCCTTTCATAAAAAATGGATGTCTGAGAAGAATGAAAGTGTGAATTTGATAATGGAGAAGTAAGGAAGTTATCTTAGGAGTAATTTATTTCTGCAACCAGTACTATAGAAACATTATGCAAAGCTTCTTAACCGAATCATTAAAAGATCATACTATCCTGTGGCTTTTTCTTACAAGTATTATTGGAGGAATTATTGGTGCTGCTTTTAAAATAATTGCTGATAATATAATATCACAAAATATCAATCTTAACAGAGAGGCAAGGGAGCATTTTAAAGATTACAATGAAGATTTGAGAAATTGGTTTCATTATTTCGAAAAGTTTTTAATAAACCTAAAATTCGAGCATGAAAATCTGAACTGGAATAGGTTACTTCTAATTTCCATGAATTCGAAAGTATTAATAAAGGAAATAGATAAACATAACAGGTTTACAGCTCCTTATTACGCTTTACCGCATTTAGGATTATTAAAACAAGAAGTCCGTAATAAAGTTTTAGAAGATATAAGTTTCTTAAAGACAAAAGGAATATCTATTCCCAAAGCATTTTAACTACACCAATTAACTTAATTGATGACCGTTGATTTTATACCTCGCCCATCAGACGAAGTAATCAAGACCTTCTACGCCTCTGGTAATCTTAGATCAGTGCAATACATCCGCAATGGCAAACAAGCTAATGGATGGAGTGCGAAAGAGTTTTTTGATAATGGTAAATTGCAGTTAGCTAAATGTTTCAGCCATTCCTTATTAATCGAGCAGATACGCTATGATGAAAATGGAACAGTGATTTTGCATGAAATATATAGTCATTCACAAAAGAAATTAATAAAAAGGCCAGAAGTAAAACAAATCATCAGGCCTAATATTGTTTCGGGATGTGGTCACATGGGTTTCTATTACAAAAATCTGCCTGCCATCAGCAATTTCATAAATGCCGAATACGATGAAGATAGTTTAGAAAAGGCATATAAGACTTTTAACAAGGAAGCCAGCGATGATGAGCATTTTGATTTTGAGAAACAATACTTGTGGAGGTTGAGGGGAGAATCAATGACATTTACCATACAATTTGAGAAATACGAGATGCTTTTCTTTTGGTATTTGTCTGCCCAAAATGAACAACAGTATGCGAAAGCCAAACATTTTATGGACAACTTGTTAGAAGAGTGGCAAAGGGAATTGGAAGATTAAGTTGAAAAACTCAAATTAGCCAATGAGGGGTTCGTGTATCGTGAACTGTAGCAATAATATTTGATCATTAAGCACCAGCCGTGGCAGTCGTATTAATTAATTAGTTATGCAAACACCACCACTAAAACTTCTTTGCTCCGTTAAAACCGGAAAGGGGTTGTAGTCAAAGATGTCCTACACTTTCAAAGTGTAGGACATCTTTGCTTAGCCATTATTGATTTTGTGACCAACAACGTTCATTTCAACAGCTAAACAAACCATATATGCCAGCATCTCCATCATTAAAACTCCTCCGCTCCGTCAAAACAGGAAAGGGATTGATCAACCTGATCAAAAACCTGAAAGTTAATCGCAGGTTGTCTAAAATAACAGATGCAAAACGATCGAGACTATCATCTAAACAGCGTGAAGAAGTATTGGCTAAAACAGCAGGTCATTGCCATATCTGCGGTATTGAATTGAACGGAGAATTTCAGGCAGATCATGTAAAGGCACATAGTACAGGAGGCAGCCATACGGTTGACAATTATTTACCATCCTGCAGTACGTGTAACAACTATCGCTGGCACTATTCACCCGAAGAAATACAGGTGATATTAAAACTGGGAGTTTGGGCTAAAACTAAAATGTGCAATGATGAGTTATTAGGACTAGATATGGCTAATGCTTTTATGCAACATGAAATGGATGTAAGAAAAAGAAGAAAAGCTGTACAACAGGGTAAGGCTGAGCCAAGAAAATACTTTCCACAAGAACCATTGGCAACCTTACATCCCGATGAATATGTATTGGGTGGTCCATCTGAATATATAAATCCAGCAAAGAAGTTACCTAAGCGAATTAAATAAGAACAGTCTCAGATAATTTAATAGCTCCGGCAGTCTCAAATTAATAGCTCCGGCCTTCAGGCCGGAGAAAAAAAATGAGCCAAAAATAGGGCTTTAGCCCTTCACTAATGCCGAAGTATTTTTTCTATCAGATGGTGTCCGCATCAAACGAATAAATAAAATTGATCTTGTTCAGTGTGGTGAAGACACTAACTATTTTGGTAAAGATGTCCTACACTTCCAAAGTGTAGGACATCTATCTGACGCCATTGTTGGTCGCTTCAATAATACTTGTATTTCCCTAACAGGGTTCGCTTGCAATATTCCGAATAACCTCCTGCCAGTCCATTGCACCTTGAGTCATAGTCCCTTCCTATCCTCGTCCTACATGATTGCATCCCGGCTCACCAGGCAATAGATGTTTACAATCGGTTAAGACCACACATGAGCATTAGCAACCTTACGCCAGATCAAGCCCATGATTCTGTAAAGCTAAATCAGTACTATTGTGAAACACTGTAATGCCATATCACATAATACCGCAAAAGTGTAAAGCTTTTTCAGTACAAGACAATGTACCACTTGAGTAAGACTGCTATGCAACTCCGGTACAACTCCGATGCAACCTCGGTACTTTACAGTTTTCAGATGTAAACCCTACCATTGAATAACAGAAATCAATAATATATCATTCAGGTAAATTTTGTCATTTTAAGCCGGACACATCTAAAGCCGTTAACATCAAAATCTTACAACCCCAAAAACAGTGGTTGGCAACTTTTCGGGAAACTTATTTGGAAACTTTCCAAACTTCCATCCCACAGCCTTCGCTGTATTAACCTTATACCTGCCTTATACCTACCTTATACTTACCTTATACCTACGCCGTATCTTCTTTCCCCAAATCAACGTTTCCAAACAATCGCAACGAAATCAACGAGCGTCTCAGTAAAGATCATCACGCTGCTACACCATCAGCCATCTCACCTTCGCCCTTGTTGGTCTTGTGACCAACAATTATCATAAAGAACAGTATCCTATACCATTAGCACCTACACTTAACAGAAACCTCAACGAATGCCTCAGCAAAGATCATCACGCTGCTACACCATCAGCCATCTCACCTGCATCTTTTTCTACCTAACAAAATGTCCTGGTATAGAAATAGCCTTTGCAGAAAAAGCGAGCAGTTGCAACAAGCTACACTTTCAGCAACCCAAACAGCGAAACAGTTCAGTAAAGAATCACAGCTAAATCAACAGATGTGATACAGC
>JAEWJK010000015.1 GCA_023386555.1 Bacteroidota bacterium
TACAGCAATTTTGAGCGAGGCATCATAAGTATCAAGACGCCCTCTCTGCTTTTCGGGAATTGTCATAATAGATAATTCAAGTTTACACATTTAGTTCGAATGTGTAAAGCGATTTCAGGACGAGACATTTTGATATGTACGAATCGTGCATGGGCGGCCTGGTTTTGGAAAGTTTCTAAAAAAGTTTCCATAGAATGTGGGTAGCTCCCCTGAATTTCTATTGTAATAGATTCAGATACTTAGGGTTACGAATTGACGGCATGAACGTTTAAAAAGCACCCGATATTTAATATTATTAATAATTTTTATGTGATGCAGTGGTTTTAATAGGAAAACTGCAGTGTATCGAGGTTGTATCGAGGTTGTGTCGAAGTCTGACCGTAGTAGGATTGGTATTGGGTAGGCTGGCAGAAACATTCCTCTCCCTTTGTTGATCGCTGACCAATAAAAGTACAGGTCATGGCGAGTAGCGAAGCAATGGCTTAAAAAAAAACAAACAATCAGCCCTCTTTATAATATTTATCCCACATCTTATTCCTGAACTTATTTGTCGGGTCCATTCTCTTCTTCAATAAAAAGAAAGAGTGTGCATTAGGATAAGCCCTTTCAAACTGTGCTTCCGTTGCATGCAACTGGTAGGGCAGGTAATAGGTACCCTTACAACGTAATGCAGCATTGATCAGTTCTCTCGTCCATACACCCACTTTTTCTTTATCCTTTGCAGTAGTGCCTTGTGTGTAATAGAGTACAAAGGCATACACTTCAGTTCTTGCCCAGGCCAGCAATGAACCGGGATCTTTCTTTGCATGACGAATAGAAATATTGATCATGTTCACATCATGTTTCTTCAGTATTGATGCCAGTTGAGGATAGAAACTACTAAAGCTATCTACCGGTACAAAATACTCCTGCAAAACGTAGGTACTTTTTAACCTGCTCTTGGGCTCCAGTTCCCTTGCATCGTGACTGGCTTCATAATTCCGCCAATAAACAGGATTTGTTTTATACGTTACCGGGTCAATTACATGTTCACGCAACCATTTACCTGCTTTACCTTTCGCCAGTTTAAAACCTGCACGATTGGCTGCATAAGATTTATCCAGAGGCCGTAAGCGTTCTTTTTCAGTAACCGGTTTTTTTGTTTGCACAAATGATATGGCCCGGACTTTATCATACTTTGGTGGGTATATATTGGCATTGTGAAATACTACGTTCGTGTTGTTACGAATTTGTTTCATGAACCACTTATGATAATCTCTTATCGGCATCACCTCATCCTGCCTTTCCACTTTGCTGTTATCAGTTAGTTGCAAAGTGCATTCTGTTATTACACCCAGGCCACCATAGCCACCGATGATGCCGTAGAACAGGTCTGCATTGGTCGAGGGAGAAGCAGTTACCACTTCACCATTTGCCAGTACAACCTGTACACTCAATACACTTAAAATAAGCGGACCCTGGCCAATATACCTGCCATGTACATTTACGCTGAGGCTGCCACCCACTGTAAAATCTGCATAGCTCTGCATAATGCTCACCGAGAGATCATGTTTATCTATATACTCCAGCAACTGCCTCCATGTAATACCTGCCTGTACCGTTACCTGTTTAGTAGCTGCTGAAAAAGCAAGCACTTTATTAAACTTCCGCATGTCGATGTGTACAGACTGCTCTGTAGCGATTTGTCCACCCATGCTATGCCTGCTGCCACCGATAGATATAATGCTGGCTCGCTTTACTGCATTCACAACTTCTTCGGTAGTAGTGGGAGTGACCACTGCAGCCACTTCAATAGGATTCAGCTGGCTAATATCATTTACAACAACAGAAGTGTTTTGTGCAAATGAGCTGACAGATACCGCCACTACAATAAGCAATAGCCATCTTCGCATGTAGGAGTTTTAATTACAAGATAATTATTGTTGTTGATGGTATTGTACTTTGAACAGGTATATAGCCAACCATAGCATTCTTTTTGTTTATCCAATCATATGGCAGACGTACACAGCAAAGCAACCCGCAGCTACAACATGAGCCGCATCAAAGGCAAAGACACAAAGCCGGAGATGCTATTAACATCTTATCCAACGTGACTTAAAAGCCACAGGATTTTATTGTGAGATAGATACGTTTGCTACATGTATAATCCAACAGCAAAAGGTTATTTCTCAGGATGTGGTGGAATGGAATTAGGAATGATGCAAGCAGGAGTGAATGTAATCCAATCATTAGACTTGGATGTTGAGGCTACAAGATGCATGGAAATGAATGCACATTATTTTGCTCACCCTATTTTGAATGTTGATATAAAAGATAAAACTGTATTAGAGCAACCAAAGACCGACATTATTGTTGGAACATATCCTTGCACTAAATACTCAACTATTGCAGATATACATGGAACAAGAACCGGAGATGATCTATTCTTACACTTCTTTAGACATATAGCCATTGAGCAACCAGAAATGTATGTAGTAGAAAATGTGCCGGGGATGAAAAAGTTTAAAGTAGTAATGGAAGCAATGACAAAGCTGCCATATTATTACGTTCATGTATTTTGCCCGATAGATGCTGCGATATGGTTACCTCAAAGAAGAAAGCGATTGATTCTTGTTGGAACAAGAAAGCAATGCAACATCAACGAACCGATTGTTTCTAATAGAAGGTTATTGAAAGATATTATTGAGAAGAATCCAATAGTTGAGATGCCAGAATATGTTCTTAGCCGAATCAACGGAAAATATAGAGATAAACCTATCATCGTTGATCCAACCGATTCAAATGCCTTAGCGCCAACTTGCGTTGCTCATTATGCAAAAGACTTAGGAACACGATTAGTGAAAGATAAAAAAGCAAAGCATGGTGTAAGGCCATTTTCTATAAGAGAATATGCAAGATTGCAAGGTTTTCCAGATGATTTTATTTTTGAGAATAAACGTAGTTCTTACAAGCTAATTGGTAACGCTGTTCCTATTGATATGGGTAGGTGGGTTGGAGAAGTTGCTATGAAGTATTTTAATTAAATAACAGGGATATTAAAGAACAGGGATACCTATACTTTTCAAATAATCAAAAGTGCCATCGTAATATTCTGCCTTCCTTGTATGATCTTCGTTATTGCCCTCTGGAACAACTATTATCATGCCTTGCCTTGCTCTAGTTAACAATACCCTATATGCATTTACCAGATATTTCTTCCTTTCTTGATTGTGTATATTTTGCCATTTGCTTCCTTTAAAAGCAAATGTTTTCCAGCCGTCGGTAGAATATCGCAAATCACCATCCCATGTTACACATGCCCAATCAAGTTCTAATCCTTGGACTTGGAATTCAGTTGCTACATCTTCCATGAAGAATGATGATCGTATATCATCTTTCCCATCAAGAAACCAATGAACAGGGTCAATAGGAGATTTAACATCAATTGCAAACGGTTTAAGTCTTTGTGCTTGGGAAGAAACTATTAATCCATATCGTTCACTTCCTCTAGCTTTTTCTTTTAACCATCGTTTAGCAATGCCTAAATCTCGAGTCAGGATGATAGGGTAGTTTAGTAGAGATTCTTTAAACACCTTCTGTGCCTCATTACCGTTTAATTCTAATAATAGTTTTATAAACCTCGAAACATTTTCAGCCCTGAAAGAGCGCATTGAAACATTGAGATGCAAGTTTGGATCAAAGACAATTTTAGTTTTCGATTTTAGCCGAGTGATAGAATCACCTGCCGAATACTCTGAGTCGGTTAGATTGGAAGAAATAGCCACTTCCCAATTTGTAAAGGTTTTATGAATAGCATTTAACCATTCTGAGATTCCCGCTTCCCCGGTGTTTATTTCTTGTCCTCCTCCTACTAGACAAACAATTACAGCCCAATCTTTATGGCGATCTAAACAGGAAATTAGAAATTCCGGTTCAGATAAGCTGAAGTCTGCTAAACCCTTCTTTTGTTTCATGAACTTTATTGTCTGATCAGTATTCCAAGCTCTTTGGGCTTCATCAAAAATTGCTACATGTTCATAGGGAGGTGTTTGGTCTTTAATACAAGCATCTCTATAATGATGTATTATTTGAATGAATTTCTTTACTACTTGTTTGGCTTCCTTTTTTGTTATCCTATTCTTTGATTGCAGATGTTTAGCAACTTTGTCTCTTGCCAACGCTTCATGTAAAATAGATACCAGTGGTCCGTTGCCAGATAGATAAACTGCTCTATCTTCTTTCGAATCTCCCGAAGGATTTGTAGCGACTCGTAATCCAACTAGAGTTTTTCCTGCTCCAGGAACTCCTGTTACAAAACAGATAACTTTTTTATTGTAAGTTTTCGCATAATCTATAAGCCTTTTTATAGAGTAAGTTGTATCTCTTAAATTTTTTGCTGCAGCATCACTTCTTGTTATTGCTTCTACAGAATGATTATTAAATAATGCGATAGCTGCTTCTATTATAGTAGGTGTAGGTAAGTAGCTTCCTTTATCGAAAACAGCTTCATCAACTAACGGAGAGTCAACAGAGAATTTTATCACTTGAGCAATTACTTCTCTAAGATTAGCTTGAGTTGCAGTAATGGGTAATAATAAGTTGTCAAGATGTGATGTTGTCTGAATGATTAAAGGTTGTTCTGCTGCCAAGGTAGCAACTAAAATAGGAGCTACTAATGCTTTGTGACTTGGTTGGTGAAAGTGTTTCAAATCAAGTGCATAATCCCATACCTGTTCAATTTGGTAAGAATGGAACTTGCTTTCTCCAACCTTGAATTCTACCACAAAAACCACATTTTCAATCAGTAAAATAACATCTACTCGTTTGCCCATCCTTGGAATAGAGAATTCAAAAAAAATAGTTCCCTTATAGTATTGAATGGTTTGTTTTAGAAATTCAATTTGTTCAACCCAAGATTTGTTCTGATTCCTGGTTGAATCAAATTGATCGGAACGGGAAATTGTTCCAATAATTTCATTAGTTGGTTTACCTAAAAAAGAAGTAATGGAATCTTTATAATAATAGTTTAGCATGGGGTACTAAAATAAAGATAAGCAAACTACTAACGGATTCAATTTCCATGTTTTGGATTGAGCCTGTGCAGTGGTTCACCTCTCCACGAACGAAGCTTCTCTTTAACCCACTTCAAGAATCAGTACTTCAAATTTCTCTAGTCGTCCTTCTACATGCCAACGGCCCTTATGAACTGAACAGAACATTCCAGGTAGATCGTTATACACCTCCTATGTTCATTTTAATTTATCGGTTGGTGTCGCACCAAAAGAAAAAAACTGATGTCATTTAGTGGTTGGTGAAGACACCAACCATTAGGGTAAGTCTGCACTGGTTAAGTATAATTATGCAATGGACGTAATACGGAGAAACTCACTAGCTATTTCCAGGCTTTCTTTAAAGCTATTAGGTTTAGTGATGTATGCATAAGCACCCATCTGCATGCACACTTCTTTTTCAATAATATTTACAGAGCCCGCCAAAAACAAAACAGAAAAGCCACCCTATACAGGATGGCTTCCTTTTTCAAACCTTAATGCCGTTCTGCCGAAGGCATAGGTCAGTTAAGAATATTTTTATAAATAATGTGCCAAATTGCTGCCGGAGGTTATTGACTAATAAGACTTTAATTTCTACCTTTCATTTTATGTATGAACTTTTTCTACAAAAATTAAAAGATTCGGTAGGCTTAACAGCAGAAGAGCAGCAATTAATCAAAAATTATTTTACCCCGAAAAAACTTAGGAAGAAACAATACCTTTTGCAGGAAGGTGATGCCTGTAAGTTCATTGCATTTGTAGAAAAAGGTGCATTGCGTTTATTTTCTGTTGATGAAAAAGGAAGTGAACACATTCTTCAATTTGCCATGGAGGGATGGCATATATCTGACCTGTATAGCTTTCTTACCGGTGAGCCTTCTACCTATAATATTGAAGCACTGGAAGATTGTGAACTGATACTGATAAACAAACAGGCACATGAGGAAATGTTAGATAAATTTCCTAAGTATGAAAGGTATATCCGCTTGCAAATAACGAATGCTTATATCGCTATGCAAAGAAGGCTCACTTCTGTAATAAGCTTGCCCTTAGATGAAAGATATACTTTGCTGAATAACGATTACCCACAGATCGTTCAACGTGTACCACAACATATGATTGCTTCTTATATGGGGTTAACACCAGAAACCCTGAGCCGGGTGAGAAGAAAAATATCAGAATCGAAGAAGTAAGCTTTCTAATTTCAATTCTAATAGTATTCAAAGGATAGCTGGTTTAGGCTTACCTATTTCTCTTGATCTAAATCAAGACCATTTCTTGCTCTAACGCAATGGAACCAGGCATGTGCTGATGGTAGCTTTGCATTATTAATTCAAACAAAGATGCAAACGAAACAAACCATATCAATTATAGGAGCCACCGGTAATATGGGCTCTGCCATTGCAAAAAGCCTGGTCAAAGGAAATTATCGTTTACTATTAAAAGCAAACTCAGCCGATAAACTGGATGAGCTGGTAAAAGATATTCAACAAATTAATCCTGCAGCCGATGTAGAAGCAATGGCTTGTCCGAAAGATGCAGGCTGGGAAGCCGATATCATTATTCTTGCTGTTCCATACCAGGCCGAAAAAGAGATAGCCCAAAAGATAAAAGAAGTAGCTAACCAGAAGATTGTTATCAGCATTGCTAATCCACTAAATGAAACATATGATGGTTTGGTGACAAGTGAGGATACAAGTGCTGCTGAAGAATTACAAAAGTTATTACCTAATTCAAAAGTGGTAAAAGCATTCAACACCAGTTTCGCTGCCAACTTCAACACTCCTGTGATAGATGGTAAGCAAGCTGATGCCTTTGTTGCAGGTAATGATAGAGAAGCGGTATCAACAGTATCAGAGTTAGTGAGCACAGCAGGGTTCAGGCCGATTGATGCCGGAAATTTAAAAGTGAGCCGAACACTGGAGAACATGCAGTTGTTATTAATTCAGCTTGGCATAAAATATAATTACAACTGGCTGGCCGGTTGGAAACTTTTACATAACTAATATTCAAAATCACACAACAAAAATTAAGAAAGATGAAACCATTAATGAAGAGACTATCAGTAGTAATTGCAGCATTTGTTATGCTGAGTGCATTTAGCTATGTAACTTATACGTGGACAAACGATGATGCCCATTCACAGGTACAGTTCACCGTAACGCATCTTGGTATTGCAGATGTAACGGGTACATTCAACGATTTTGATGCTAAGATCAATGCGTCAAAAGCAGATTTTAGTGATGCTGCATTCGAGTTCACTGCAAAAGTAGGATCTATTGATACAAGAGTAGAAGCAAGAGATAATCACCTGAAGAGTGCTGATTTCTTTGATGCAGCAAAATATCCTACGCTAGATTTTAAAAGTACAGCCGTAAAAAAGAACGGGAAGAATAAATACAAAGTAACCGGCGATCTTACCATGCATGGTATTACCAAACCGGTAACACTTGATCTTATTTACAGGGGTTCTACTGTTAATGCCATGAATAAAAAAGAAACAGCAGGCTTCCAGGTAACAGGTACCATTAAACGTTCAGATTTTGAATTGGGAAATGGTTTTCCTGCACCAATGATCAGCAATGAAGTGAAGATTAAAGTTGATGGAGAGTTTACAAAATAATTTAAATAACTGTTGTGCATTGCCGTGTGGTTTTTCGGGGTATGTGTTTAAGCGCAATGCACAACACCTAATTTATTCAGATGAAAAAGATATTAGGTGTAGGACCGAACAGTGTTAGAAGCAGTACTGCTTTATTGTTACTGCGTGTTGGACTTGGTGCTTTAATGTTAGTACATGGTTTACCAAAGATGGCGATGTTATTCAGTGATGGCCCTATTGCATTCCCTTCAGTTATGGGTATGACTGCAGAATTTTCATTAGTACTTACTGTTTTATCAGAAGTAATATGTTCTGTATTTATTATAGCAGGATTGGGAAGCAGGTTAGCTGCCATTCCACTGATCATTACTATGTTGGTTGCAGTGTTTGTTGTGCATGCAGCAGATTCTTTTGCCAATAAAGAACTGGCTATACTTTACCTGCTTGGATATAGTGTATTAGCGATAGCCGGTAGCGGAAAATACTCACTGGATTACCTGATGTTGAGAAGTTCATTTAAAAGCTATCATCCGGAAATTAAACCGGAAGATCCAACACTATCTATTTATCAATAAAAGCTGACCTATGAAAACTACTGACAATAATTTACGCTGCGATATAGCAACAGGATTGTGCGAATTGCCATCAGATAAAAATGCATCGGATAATAAAGTAGTTAAACTGGTTTATTTTACTGATCCTATCTGCTCTTCTTGCTGGGGCATAGAGCCACAGTTACGAAAGCTGAAACTGGAATATGGTGATCATTTTAAAATTGAATACCATATGGGAGGCTTATTAAGAAACTGGCAATCGTATGGTGGTAATGATGTTAACGGACCAGCTTCTGTAGCCCGGCATTGGGAAGAAGCCGGGAAGTATTATGAGATGCCAATTGATGGTGATATATGGAGAGAAGATCCACTTCAATCATCTTACCCGGCTTCTATTGCTGTTAAGGCAGCACAGATGCAGGATGAGCTAAAAGGTGAAAAGTTTTTACGCAGGATAAGGGAAATGGTATTTGTAGAGAAGGTAAATATTAATCTTACAGATAACCTTGCAAAAGCTGCAGCTGAAACAGGATTAAACGTTCAGCAGTTTTTGTTCGATTATGCAAATGATGCCATCAGGTTGTTTGAAGATGATATAAACCTGACGAAAATGTGGGGCGTAAGAGGTTTTCCAACAATTTTCTTTACCGATGAAGATGGTAGTCGTTTAAAACTTTACGGCAGCAGAAATTATGAACAGTATGAATCTGCATTGTTATCGCTGGTGCCGGATGTACCTAAAAAACAGTTGCCAGATGATGAACAATTGTTTGATGCATTTGGAACGATGGCTGCCAAAGAACTGGCTGTAATAAAAAACAGGAAATTATCTGACGTACAACAAACTTTAAATGAAATGAGTAACCGATCATTCATTACAAAGATCGGCTCAAACGATAAATACCTCTGGAAAAGAGCTTCCTGATTATGTTTTGGGAAGTTGTGGGTTTTGGTTTTGGTTGATGCCCTTTCACATTTGAAAGGGCATTTTTTAAATAAAAAAATTTTACGATGACGCAGTTATTCATTCACGCAGCGAAACTAAAAGACAAAGGCATTCATGTTACACGTTGGGCAATCGTAATTGTATTGTTATGGATCGGTGGATTGAAAGCTTTCAGATACGAGGCTGTTGGTATTGTGCCATTTGTTGCTAATAGTCCTACCATGAATTTCTTTTATGCCAAAGATGCTCCTGAATATAAAAAGTACATGAACAAAGAAGGTGAATACAAACCGGAAAATATTGCCTGGCATGAGGCTAATAATACTTACCTGTTTTCTTATGGACTCGGTGCACTAATCGTGTTGATCGGCTTGTTGATTGCCGCATATCCTATATGGCCTGGTGTTTCAGCATTTGGCAGTTTGCTGGCTTTTATAATGTCGTTGATCACCTTATCATTTCTAATTACTACACCAGAAACCTGGGTGCAGCCTTTGGGTGATGCAGAACATGGATTTCCTTACCTCAGTGCTGCCGGAAGACTGGTAATAAAAGATGTGATAATGATGGGTGCAGCTATTGCAACTATGGCACAGGCTTCAGCCAAATATTTACAGCAAAAAAAGATTGCTTATTGAATCTACAAAAAAAAGGATTCATGCGTAAGCAAAATGCTAAAGGCTCTTTACTATTAAAGAGCCTTTAGTGAATATAAATTATCAAAAGTGATTACATTATTTTCATGCAGTTCGATTGATGCTTATAACTATTTCCAGTTTAGCTGCATACTTCCACCACTTAATCTATAACCTTTTGTATCTCTTGGCCAAACCGGTGCTTTATTGGTTAATGCAACAGGCTTTGGTGCATTGGCAGGTACAATAGCGATGGCTGTGTAATAAGATTTTTCAAATGTTTTATAAGTCCATGTTGCAATGTTTTTTCCGTCTGGTGACCATGTTGGGAATGTTTCAACATTATCATTGTCGGCATCGGTTAGCTGCTTCATGTTTTTTCCATTGATATCCATTACCCAAACATGATTATTGAGAATGAAAGCTACTTTTTTACCATCAGGGCTAACTGCAGCATGATAAGGAGAAGGATCATCCAGCTCTTCATCAATACGGGTTAGGTTTTGTAAAGAAGCATCCGATAAAAAGATGCCTGGTGTTTTTGCTTCATAAGGCTTTCCATCGGTTGAATTTGATTTATACGTGCCGCTCATCACTAAACGATTGTCGGGAGTCCAGCTACCATAATATTTATGCTCGAACTTTGTTACCAGTTTACCGGTAGCCAAATCAAAAACGCCTACACAATCATTTTCAAAAGCCTGTCCTTTATAGCCGAAGATGGTTACTGATAAATATTTACCATCAGGAGACACTTTAGGATCACTCATCTTACTCAAGACAGCACTGATGCCTGTATTATTTATAATACTATAATTTTCTAACTGCTCTTTATAATCAGGGTTCTCGGATGACATGTCAAGCACATTCTTAAACTGGGTGAAGCTTGCATTAGTTTTTCTCACCAGCACATTTCTTTTGCGGTAATTATCATCCATAAAATATATCTCACCGGATTTTACAACAAAAGGCTGAGTAGCATTATCGAATAATTTCTTTTCGGCTTTAGTAGCAAAGTCATAAGATTTTACATCACTTGTAAAGTTGTAATATAGTTTTCCTTTCCATGCAGGAGAATTGGTCTCTGAACATCCTGCAATAGTCAACGTAATCAATAAAACAGGGAGTAATCGTAACAACATCTTCATTATGATTCATTTTTGAAGATGGAAAGTAAAGCAAAAATTTTTCATTAGTATGAAGAACGAAATACCGAAAAGAATAAAGATTTTTCTCATATACAACTGCCCCGGAAACATTAATATCTACCTTTACAAATGCCTGAGAATAATTTTTCTATTCCTGATATTTTATCTGCATTAAATATTGAAGCACTTAACCCGATGCAGCTACAGAGTTTAGAAGCAACGGAACAAAGTGATAATGTGATCATTTTATCTGATACCGGTTCGGGAAAGACCATTGCTTTTTTATTACCTGTATTACGTTCTATTGATGCTGCTATCAAAACCACGCAGGCAATGATCGTTGTGCCTTCAAGAGAACTTGCTTTGCAGATAGAACAGGTGTTTAAGAATATGCGTACTGGTTATAAGATTACCTGTTGCTATGGAGGACATAAAAGAGAGATCGAAGAAAATAATTTATTACAGGCTCCGGCTGTTATTGTTGGAACACCAGGCAGAATATCGGATCATTTAAGACGAGAAAATATTACTGCCGATACCATTCATACATTGGTGCTGGATGAATATGATAAATCGCTGGAATTGGGATTTACTGAAGAAGTGTCATTCATTGCAGCATCATTACCAAATGTGAAAAAGAGAATTCTCACTTCTGCAACAGAAGCTGCTGAACTGCCTTCATTCATTGATGAAAATAATATTACTACACTCAATTTTCTTTCCGGTGAACCGAAAGCTGCTGAGGTGCTGAGTTTTAAAAAGCTGATATCGCCTCAGAAAGATAAAATTGATTCGCTCTTTACACTATTGTGTTATCTCGGAGATCGTTCAGCTATCATCTTCTGCAATCACCGTGAAGCGGTTGAAAGAACCAGCCAGTTGCTTGCAGAAAAAAGCATCATCAATACTTTTTATCATGGTGCCATGGAACAGTACGAAAGAGAAACTGCTTTGGCAAAATTCAGGAATGGCAGCATCAACTTTTTAGTTACGACAGATCTTGCCGCAAGAGGACTTGATATTCCAAACATTCGTTACATCATTCACTATCATTTACCGGCAACGGAAGATGTATTCACACACAGGAATGGCAGAACAGCAAGAATGGATGCCAGTGGAACGATCATTCTAATACTAAATGAAGAAGAAAAATTGCCTGTATATATTGATGAACCTGTAGAAGAGATAGAATTGAACGAAAGCTACTCTTTACCTGAAAAGCCCAAATGGACAACATTATACATTAGTGCAGGTAAAAAAGATAAGGTAAACAAGATTGATATCGTTGGCTTCCTATCAAATCGAGGTCAGTTGAAAAAAGAAGACATTGGCCTGATAGAAGTGAAAGATTTTTATGCTTATGTAGCGGTTCGTAAATCAAAAGCCAGTAGTGTGCTACAACTGGCAAAAGATCAGAAGATCAAGAATAAGAAGGTGAAGATCAGCATTGCAAAATAACTCAGCCTACTACCGGTGTAATTGATGCACTGAAAAATTCTGAAGCCTGCCATATCTCTTTTTCAGAGAAAGATGCGGTTAAAGCTTTTGTTCGAAGATCCATCTGGATGTCGCTACTAATGGCAACAGACATAAAGCCGGATAAATGTAAATATGTTGGAAAGATCAAAGTCGTTTTCATAAGGCAAACCTACAATCTACTTCAACCCTGAAGGATGATGCCGGTCAAGTTTACCGCTGATCCGGAGCAGGGAAAGCTGGTTTAACAAAACACTTATACGTTTGCCTGTGAACTTTCCATTTCCGGGTACTAAAAGAATGATATACATAAGTGGATCAAAATGAAGTTGATTGATTCATACTTCCCTGCAAGTATAGCAGCGAAAGAGCAGTTTTTCCGATTAGTTGTATTCAATTATTTATTATCAAATGGGGATGCTCATTTAAAAAACTTTTCAAGACTGGATTGTGAAGGGAATAATGATGGTGTCTTAGCGCCTGCATATGACTTAATTAATACTAAACTTCATATTGATGATAGTGATCTTGCATTAAAAGAGGGTTTATATGAGGGCGACTATAATTATCAAAGCTATAATACATTGGGTTACTACGCTTTTGATGATTTTTATGAGTTTGGATTAAGGATAGGAATGTTGCCAACCAGGGTAAAACGTTTCATCAAGAGTTTTCTTTTAGAAAGCGATACAATAGCCCATATGATAGAACGATCATTCTTAAATACTGAGGCAAAAAACAATTACAGTAAAATGTATACAGAGAAATTAAAAAGGCTGACTACGTCTACACTTGAGCTTATAGACTCTCAATAGCCAACTAATTAGCAAACTATAAAAAAGAAAAAAGCCTCAAATAATTGGTTCACAATTAAATGAGACTTTAAAGCTGTGGTGTGGGCCGGGATCGAACCGGCGACACAAGGATTTTCAGTCCTTTGCTCTACCGACTGAGCTACCGCACCTCCTTGAATATCGAACAGAAGAACAAGGAATACTGAACACTGAACGATTATCGGGCTGCAAATATAATGGCAAAACCTAAACGAAAAACCGATTACACGAATTTTTACGAATTACACAGATTTATCCAAGCAACACTCAAAAGCATTCAATTTCTTCATCTTACTTAATTCGTGTACTTCAAATACTGCCTCATTCGATCTAATTCGTGTTTCTAAAACTCACAATTCTTTGGTGTTCTGGCAAAAGCGATCACATCACGAATATTCGTCATGCCTGTTACAAATTGCACCATTCGTTCAAAGCCTAAACCGAAACCGGCATGTGGCACTGAACCAAAACGTCTTGTATCTAAATACCAGCTCATTTCTTCAGCCGGTATATGCATGTCTTTCATTCGCTGCTCCAGTTTCTCAAGTCTTTCTTCTCTTTGAGAACCACCAACGATCTCACCAATACCCGGAGCTAAAATATCCATTGCCGCTACCGTTTCCTTTCCTGGCTCGCAACCATCATCTAACCTCATATAAAATGCTTTAATGGCAGCAGGATAATTGGTAACGATTACCGGCTTTTTAAAATGTTTTTCCACCAAATATCTTTCATGCTCACTTTGCATATCAATTCCCCATTTCACTTCATACTGGAACTTCTTCTTTTTGTAAGCCGGACTTTGCAGCAGAATGTCTATAGCTTCAGTGTAAGTGATCCTTTCAAATTTATTGTTCAGTACAAATTCCAGTTTCTCCATCAATCCAAACTCACTTCTTTTATCCTGTGGTAACTGCTTTTCTTCTTCGGCCAAACGCTGGGCAAGAAACTCAATGTCTTCCCTGTTATTCTCTAAAGCATAACGGATGATGTACTGGATAAACTCTTCCGCCAGGTTCATATTATCTTCCAGGTCGTTGAAAGCTACTTCCGGTTCTATCATCCAGAATTCTGCAAGATGCCTTGTAGTATTGGAGTTCTCTGCCCTGAAAGTCGGGCCGAAAGTATAAATATCACTGAAAGCCATTGCACCCAATTCACCTTCCAGCTGACCACTCACAGTAAGATTTGTGCTCTTGCCAAAGAAATCTTCTTTGTAGTTAATACTGCCATCATCATTTTTCGGTGCAGAACCATCCATTGGTAAAGTGGTTACCCTGAACATTTCTCCGGCACCTTCAGCATCAGAAGCTGTAATGATGGGTGTATGCAGGTAAACAAATCCTTTCTCATTAAAGAATTTATGAATGGCAAAAGCCAGTGAATGTCTTACCCGGAATACTGCACTGAATGTGTTTGTACGAAAACGTAAATGAGCTTTCTCTCTTAAAAATTCCAGGCTGTGTTTCTTGGGTTGTAAAGGATATTTTTCTGCATCAGAATCACCCAGCACTTCAATGGTCTTTGCTTTCAATTCTATTTTTTGTCCCTTACCCAGAGAAGCTACAACTTCTCCTGTTACTTTTAAAGATGCTCCTGTAGTAATACGTTTAGTCGTTGCTTCATCCAGCAAACCCAGTTCAGCCACTACCTGCAGGTTGTTATTCGTACTGCCATCATTCAAAGCAATGAACTGGTTATTACGGAAGGTTCTTACCCAACCCATAACGATAACTTCTTGCCCGGTCTGTTCTGTTTGTAACAGTGCTTTGATCTTTACTCTCTGGTTAAACATCTTTTTATTTTTTTGTAACTGGCAGCAACGCTTCGTTTTTGCTTTGCTTGCGTCGCACTCTTGTACTGAATGTTCCCTGGGCAGCATTGCAATAGTAAGCATAACTACTAATGGTGTGCAGAAATCCTTCCTTTAGGCAGGATGTTCAGATACCAATTAAGGGATGCAAAGATAAGATTCAGCAATTAGTCATAGATACTCAATGTGAAGCCTCGTTAAAATCTTTGTATTTTCAAAGATGGATAATCTTCAAAATAGCTTGCAACAACTTAAAAGCTATTATAAAACAGGTGTAACACAATCTTACACCTTTAGGATACAGCAGTTGAAGAAACTAAAAAGCGTCGTTTTGCAACATGAAGAAGAAATATATACTGCATTATATACCGATCTGCACAAAAGCAAAGAAGAGACCTGGGTAACGGAAATAGGATTTTTTCTTTCTGAAATAAATGCAGCAATCAAGAATCTTCAGAAATGGATGAAGCCGAAAAGGGTAAAAACCAACCTGCTGAATCTTCCATCCAAAAGTTATATTGCTAGTGAACCTTTAGGTATAGTGCTGATCATTGGTCCCTGGAATTATCCATTTCAATTACTGCTTACTCCACTGGTTGGTGCTATTGCTGCAGGTAATTGTGTTGTGCTTAAGCCAAGTGAATTTGCACCAGCTACTGCTGCAGTAATGAAGAAGATCATTGATCAAACTTTTTCAACTGAGTTTGTTTTGTATGTTGAAGGTGATGGTGCTGATAAAGTTCCTGCAATGATGAACAATTTTCGCTTTGATCATGTGTTTTATACTGGCAGCACTTTCGTTGGAAATTTGATTTATAAAATGGCTGCTGAAAAATTAGTGCCTGTTACTTTGGAGCTGGGTGGAAAAAGTCCATGTGTTATCGAGGAAGATGCTGATATTAAAGTAGCTGCCAGGCGAATTGCTCTCACCAAATTCTCGAATGCCGGGCAAATGTGTGTGGCACCAGACTACCTCCTGGTTCATCAAAAGATGATAGAAGCATTTATTGAAGAGCTGAAATCTGCTTTGCAAAAGTTCTTTACTGATAAAGCAGAAACCAGTGACAACTATGGAAGGATCATCAATGAAAAGCAGTTTGATCGTTTGCTAAGCTACCTGCAACAAGGGGAGATTATTTATGGTGGAAGAAGCTTAAAGGATCAGCTTTTTATTGAGCCAACTATTCTGGAAAATGTTTCGCTGGATGCTTCGTTAATGAAGGATGAAGTGTTTGGACCGATTGTGCCGATCTTCTCCTTTAAAGATGTAACAGAAGCAAAAGCGATCATAGAAAAAAATCCTGATCCCTTAGCATTTTATGTTTTTACATCAAGCAGTTCAAAAGCTGAGTGGTGGCTGAATAATGTTTCTGCCGGTGGTGCATGTGTGAACAATGCATCATGGCATTTAACTAATCATAATTTACCTTTCGGCGGAAGAGGTAATAGTGGAATAGGAAGGTATCATGGCAAGTTTTCTTTTGATACTTTCAGTCATAAGAAAGCAGTTTTAAAAACGCCAACATGGTTTGATCCTGCAATAAAATATCCACCTTTTAAAGGAAAATTGAATTTGTTTAAGAAAGTAATCAGGTGATCAACGAAGCAATTTCAGCTTCACCATTTCAATCCTGGTATCACTAACATTCAGAATATCGAATTGAATATCGCCAATAATAATAGTTTCTTTTTGTTTTGGTATTGTTTCGTGTTCGTTGATAATATACCCGGAAAGCGTTTCCGATTCTGACTCAGGAAATTCAAAATCATATTTCTCATTCAAATAGTCCAGTTCCAATCTTCCGGAGAAGATATATTCTTTCTCTGAAAGCAGCTTTTCAACAAACTCCTCCGTATCGTATTCATCATGTATCTCGCCAAATATTTCTTCGAGTACATCTTCCATTGTAATGATGCCTGCAGTGCCACCAAATTCATCAACCACCCAGGCAAGGCTTTTTCTTTCTTTACTGAATTTATTGATAAGATCTGTTGCACTCATGCTTTCAGGAACAGCAGGAATGGTTAGTAATATCGATCGAATATCCGTAGGCTTTTTAAAAAGATCCAACTGGTGAATATAACCCAGGATGTTGTCAATACTGTCTTCATACACAATTAAACGACTCAATTTGGTTGAGATGAATTTTTGTTTAACCTGTTCAGGAGTATCCGTTATTTCTACAGCTTCAACTTCTGTTCTGGGCACAAGACATTGACGCACTTTTACAGAAGGAAGTGATAAAGCATTTTCAAATAATTCTTTGTTCAGATCCTGGCTGTCATCATCCTGTTCTTTGGTTTGAAGGAAGAAATGTTCAAGATCAACTTGTGAGAAAGCTTCGTCATTATCTTTTACCCGCACATTGAAAATATATTTTAATATCCACTCAGATATTCTTACGAAAATGTAAGCTATAGGATAAAACAAATCGTAAAAGAATTTTGCTATCGGTGCAAAAAAAGACAAGAGCTGATCATTCTTTGCCCTGAATATCGCTTTTGGAATAAACTCACCCAATAATAAAACAATGAATGTTGAGATCAGGGTATCGAATACCAGTTTCACATATTCATTCTGGATATTGAAAGGATTCCAAAGCGACATACGAAGCAGATCACTAAATAATAAACCGTATATCACAAGGAAAATATTGAAGCCCACAAGTGTAGTTCCAATAAACCTCGAAGGTTTTTCCAGGAAAGCAGCAATGATCAACCCACTTCTTTTGCCTTGTTTCTTCTTTAATTCAATGCTTAACCGGTTCACGCTAATAAAAGCAATCTCCAGTCCTGCAAAAAATCCAAGCAAGAGCAAGGTTCCAATGATCCAGAATATGATAGAAAGATGTTCGGCCATGTTACTCTAAGATAATGAATCTATCAGAAGTCTGGAAGTACAGGTTTGGTTTGCATGATAGTGTCAATTTCAACCATTACTTCCGGTGAAAGTTTCTCTAATGCCTCAAGTGATCTCAGATTATTTAGCAATTGTTCTTTTTTCGTTGCACCAAGTATAGCTGTAGTAACATTTGGATTTTTAATGCACCATGCAATACTCAACGAAGCAAGAGAAACACCAATCTTATCAGCTAACTTACCAAGCTGCTTTACTTTATTGATCTTTTCTTCGGCCATCCAACGATCTTTTAGCCAATCAAAACCTTCAAGGCCTAAACGACTATCTGCAGGAATACCATCATTGTATTTTCCGGTGAGTAATCCTGAAGCGAGAGGGCTCCATATTGTTGTACCTAAGCCAATGTTCTTAAAAATCTGCAGGTAGTCTTTTTCAAGCTTTTCTCTTTCGAACAAGTTATACTGTGGCTGTTCCATTGCAGGGCCAATAAGATTATACTGATTGGCTACTCTGTGTGCTTCCATTATCTCAACACCACTCCATTCACTGGTTCCCCAGTATAATATTTTTCCCTGCTGAAGAAGGATGTTCATCGTCCAAACCACTTCTTCTATCGGAACATTTTTATCCGGTCGATGACAGAAATACAGGTCAATATAATCCATCTGCAAACGCTGTAAAGCTTCATTGCAGGCTTCAGTTAAATGTTTGCGACTTAGTCCTGTTTGGTTGGGTTTGTTTTCTTTTCCCCTCCATCCAAAAAAAGCTTTTGATGAAACAACGTATGAAGTTCTATCCCACCCTTTTTTCTTCAAAACTCTTCCCATCATTCTTTCGCTTTCACCCAAGGCATACACTTCTGCATTATCAAAAAAATTGATGCCGTTATCATAAGCTATACCCATCAGCTCATCAGCCATTGTATCTTCTATCTGCTTATGAAAAGTAACCCAGCTACCAAAGCTCAGCACACTTAACTGTAAGCCAGTTTTACCCATTCTTCTATATTCCATAGGAAAAGTTTTTAGCAAGATTACACTAAATTACAGATAGAAAAAATGATGATACAAAGAAGAAGCATTGTTATGCTTATCTATTGGTAAGTGCTGTCAGGGATTATGATAAAACTTCCCGGTTCCAGGTCTTTTAAACTAAACCGACTAAGATCCTGAGTTGCAGTAAGCCCATTCTTACTGACAATTCTTTGTTTGGGTGAAGATTGAATAATGGTTGTAGGCTTATCGTTATAGAATAATTGTTTATTCTGATCCCAGTAGAGTTCGTTCGTTAAAAGTGTATCTCCTTTGATATTGAAAACAACAACATTATCCCTCAGGTAAATAAGGTTAGCATTCTCTTTATATTCTCCGTAATCAGCGAATAGTTTGCTTTCAATATTTCTGGTGCTGTCGTAAAAATCTACTTGTAATGTCTTGGGAAATTCCACTTTAGGAACCTGTGTCTGGTATCGAAGAAAAATGGGTGCTTTTAACCTTGCTCTTAATACTCCACCGTTGCTTAAGAAACTTTCAATTTGTTTGCCTTCCTCTACACTGATCTCTTTTTTACTGAACTTCTCAACATCCTTCATATCATTTTCACAGGCATACAAAAAAATGCAGCCGATAACAGCTGCAAAAAATTTTATGATATGTGAAAGACGATTAATCATATTTACGCTTATGGAACCATAAATCGCTTAAGCTTAATCCAACGGAGAACTTCAGGAAGTTTTCTGTAACGTTGTTTACGTTGCTGCCTCTTTTACCAAACTCAAGAGTCATATTGATGTTTGTGTACTGGCTGCTATAATAAGATGTTCTTGGTTTAACGCCAAGGCCGATTCCCAATGTTCCTGAAAAAGTTTTTAAACCATTTCCATCAGCATTAATATAATCTTTACCGTAGTTTACGCCCAATCGAAAAGTAGAACGACCTAATAATGATGTAGATGTTGTACTTGGCAGAATTTGACCACCTACCCTGATGTGCCAGGAATCGTTAAGCCTGTCTGGCTGGCCACCGAAACGATAATCGCTCCATTTTGTTGTTTCATATTCTGCACCGAAAGACCATACATCGTAAGTGGCCCCTGTTACAGAAAGTTTTTTATGAAAGATAAAGCCTACAGTATAAGTAGCCGGAGTTTGAACAGCTATTTTAGAACCATTAGCTGTATAAACACTGTCTATTGTAACACTTCCGCCGGCAGCATCAAATTCAAATGTTTCTCTCAAAATATCCTGTGATGCGTTAAAGTTCTGTCCAAACATGGCTGTTGCACCAAGACGCAATGAATAATCAGTTTTTGGTTTATCAGAGGTGGCAGCAATTGATTTTAGTGTAATATCGTACAACCCGCCAATCATTAAAAAGGGCTTACCAAAATAGGTTGTAGTTGAGCTGTTGCTCTTCATGTAATAAGGGTTATAAGCTGTATCTGTTTCATAGATATTCAACCTAGTGTTCAGTTCTTTTTTACCGAACATATATCCTGTGTTGAAACCAACACTAAAGTTGCCCCATTTTTTTCCAAGACCAACAAAAGCCTGGTTTAAACCTCCATTTCCCTGGTAGAGATATTGTGCACTATCAATATTTGGAAGCCTGGTTTGACTAATGATGCTATAATTAATTCTTGAATATGGTTTTAAACCTAGCGCTGCACCAAGGTTTTTTCCTACCGGAAAACCAAGTGATAAATACGAGGGAATAAAGCTGGCTGATGAATATTTTTTAACCGGCACTTTACTTCTAAGTGTTCTTGAATCGATAGTAAAACCAAGATCGTACAATACTATTCCACCTAAAGAAGGTATTCTTTTGAAATCACCATAGGATGCAGGATTTGAAAAGTTGATTGACTGACCTGAAGGATCTGTAAAAGCAACTGAAAGACCACCCATAGCTCTGTTTATGATATTCTGTGATGGATAAATATCTCCGATGCCATATCTTGAATATGGTGAGTTTTCCTGTGCTGATGCTGTAACAAAACTAAACAGGCAGATAATGAAAGTTAGTCTATTGGTTATTATACTCACTAATGGCATAGAGTCCTTTATAAATTAAGTATGGGTCGGCAAATATCTTGTTTTTAAGATGTGGCACAAAAAAAGCCATATCACCTCCTGTTAGCAGCACGTTAAAGTTGCTGTATTTCAATTGGTATTCGTCTATGATTCCATCTATTTCTTTGGCCATTCCAAGTATCACTCCACTCAACATATTTGTTTTTGTGTCATATCCAATAAGTGGAAAATTAGAATCGGCTTTTATTATTGGAAGTAAAGCAGTGAACTCATGCATTGCTTTAAACCTCATTTCCATACCTGGAGAAATACTTCCACCTAAAAACTGGCTGAATTTATTAATGAAGTTATAAGTGATGCAACTGCCTAAACCAATAACAAGATTATGCTGTTTTGGATACAAATCAACAGCAGCAACGCATAAAGCCAGCCTGTCTGCACCCACTGTTTCCGGCTTACCTACAGGAATGGTCAATGGTAGTTTACTTTCTGCATCAAGTTTTTGATAATGAGTTTTATTGGAAAGTAGTTCTTCAATCGCTGTGTCATGTTTAATAACGGAAGAGAGTATTGATTTTGTTGGTTTATGATTTTCCAGAATATTTTCAATTGTTTTAATTGAAGCATCAGGAAGAACAATTACATCTTCGAGTTCTTTATTATTAAATATGGCACATTTAAGACGGGTATTGCCAAAGTCGAAGCAGAGTGTTTTTTGCATGATGGAGAAATAAATAAAATAAAATGCCTCTAAAGCAGGTTAAAAATTCAAACAGTAAATTTCAATATATTTTTTCTTAAACCACAAAAAACTAAACACTATGAGAAGAATTAGCTTCTTTGTTATGGCCATGTTCATAACACTATCGGGCTTTGGAAAGTTTACAAATGCCCCCCCTCTACTGAAAATGACATCGCAATTACTCTTGCTAATGATGAGGCATTTATTGAGTTTTTGAATGATGGGTTGTTTCTAGCAAAACATATAAAAACTGAAGAGGCTAAACTCAGTTTCAATCGAATAATCAGAAAAGAATCGGTAACAGAAAAAGAGTTAAAGGAATTAGGGTTTGAAACCTTAGCTGACGCTAACACATTTATTTTAAAAATTAATAGCAATGCTAAGGGTTTAAGAGGTCTATACTTAAAACTACTTGAATCAAATGATGCTTCGAAGGTGTCAGAAAAGGCTTTTGAAATAATTTATAATAATCAAAAATTAGCGTTTCAGAAAAATAGATACAGAGATGATTGTGCATATAGTTATGCCCTTAATATTGCTCTTTGCCAATCGCTTTGGATTTTATGGTACAATGATCCTAGTGTTACTGAAGATGAGAGATTGCTATGGTGGTCTGGATGCATTAATTTAGCTTCTATTTTATATTTTGATTGTACTGGATGATAATTATTAGGCTGTCATCCTTGGCAGCCTAAATGTTTTATATTATTTAGATTTTAAATCTTTCAAATGAGAAAGCTTACTTTTTTTATTCTTATCTTCTTTAGTTGCCATCCTCCCAAAAATAATACTTCAAATGTTGTTACGGAAACTAAAGGAACAATTTTAAAGAAGGATGAATTGCCTATTATTGTTTATGTCAAATCAAATTATGCAACTGACCTTATTATACAAATAATGGAGAATAAAATAAAGAGAGAAGGTTATACCATAATTAATGAAGAAGAATTAAAAGGGTTAACTACTGAGGCCATGCTTGATGCCTATAAGGCCGCTGCTAGAGTAGATAAAGTTAAAGTTCCAGATGCATCCAAAATGAATGAACATTTTAAAGATAGTGAGCCTTATGCCAGAGCTATTCATTTATACTGCTTTCTTTCACAATTGCATGATGGTTATATATATTTTGATAGTTTAAATTATAGTCAAAAAGTACTTCCAGGTGGGAAACTCATAAAACATAAATATGAGGTCAGTGAGCTTACAAATAAATCTCTGACTAATGTACTGGATTCTTTTGCTATTAATTTGTTCAAAACCTCTTTTTTAGAAAAGTAGCTTTAAATATATCGCATGAAACTTGCATTCACTTTAACGCTTAGTCTATTTTTTAGTTCGGTATTTTCTCAAAATACTGATTCTCTAAAAAGAATATACAATACCCAAACCATTTACCGTACCGGTAATCTTTATATGAAAGGTGGTGAAAAACTTTCTTTCCAAGATCTAAATAGAGAATTCGACTTTTCTGAGCTTGCATTTGCAGATTATAAAATGGCGAAGAAGTTTAAGACACTAAAAACAATAATGACAGTAGCAACAATGGCTACAGTAATTGCTGCTCCTTCCATTGTAAAAAGAGACAAGCCCAGCACTTTTTATACTGTCATCGGGTTGCAGTTTGCTTTCACAATGGGCAGTTCAACATTTGGGAAACTATCTAACCAGCATCTCGACAGAGCTTTATGGCAAAGGAATAAAGATGTTTTGTTTGGCCCTTGATCAATGTTCAAAATCAAAACCCTTGATGTCTTTGAAATGACCATTCAATTTTATTTTCTCCTTTAGATTTTCCATCTCCGATAAAACCGGAACTACTTTGGTGAGGTGACGTTTAAGATATTCCAGTCGCTGATCTTCCTGCATCAAACCAAGCAATTCGTATTCTTCATCAAGTGATAATCCTGTATGATGAGCAACATCATAACTACTCAGCATCTCATCATTTTTACCGAAAGCCTTTTCTACTTTCAATATTTTATGAAGTTCCCGGATAGCATTCAACAGTTTTTTCATTCGGTGTGGAATCAATGCTAATCTATTGTCAGGATATGTTACTATAGCACCGCTATACAATTTATCAGGAATTTCTTTTATCACCTCCAATATTCTAAACACTTGTAGCCCCTGGGTTCTGATATCCATTTTCCCATCATCATATTCTTTCACCAACTCAACAATTGAAACAAGTGTTCCCATCTCTGCAACACCATTGTTTATAACGGCAGGAATGCCAAAAGGCTTTTTTTGTTCAATACATTCTTTAATGAGTTGCTTATATCTTGGCTCAAATATGTGCAGGTTCAATAATTCACCCGGATAAACCACAATACTTAATGGAAATATGGGAATGAAGTTGGTCATGCAATTTCAAATTTATAGATTGCTAAAAACATATGAGCAACCCTTGAGCCAAATTAGGTAGATAATAAACTAAGTTTGCCTGAATAAATCTTGTTGGATAAATAATGAAGATTTCCGGTTTTACGATCATCAAAAATGCTGTAATCAATGATTATCCCATCGTTGAAGCCATAACATCTGTTTTGCCGGTTGTAGATGAAATGATTGTATTGATCGGTGATAGTTCTGACAATACGGTTGACCTTATAAAAAGTATCTCAAGCGATAAAATAAAGATCCATCATAGTGTTTGGGATAAATCTTTACGAAAAGGCGGTGAAGTATTAGCAGTAGAAACCAATAAAGCTTTTCAACTGATAAACCCTGATAGTACCTGGGCTTTTTACATACAGGCTGATGAAGCAGTACATGAAAAAGATCACGCTGCAATTCTGGAAGCTTGTAGAAAATATAAAGATGATACACGAGTACAGGGTTTACTATTTAAGTACATTCATTTTTATGGTACATATGATTATGTGGGAGACAGCAGAAAATGGTACCGTAATGAAGTTCGCATTATTAGAAATGATAAAGCCATTTCATCTTATAAAGATGCACAAGGTTTCAGGGTAGGCGAAAAAAAGCTAAGAGTCAAAGAAATCAATGCTTCTGTTTATCACTATGGCTGGGTAAAAAGTCCGGAGCAAATGACAAGGAAGATTAAAGAGGTGAGCCAGTATTGGCATGAAGGTGAGGAATGGGAACATTCTTTTCTGTCTGAACAGTTATTTGACTACAATGAATTTGATTCTTTGCGTTTATTTAAAGGAATACATCCCAAGGTGATGCAAAAAAGAATTGATCAGCAAAGCTGGTCTTTCAAAATTGATCTTTCCAGGAAAAGATTTTCTTTTAGAGATGCTTTATTATATCGAATTGAGCGAGCTACAGGCATACGATTGTTTGATTTCAGGAATTACAAAAAAATATAGTGCAGTCTCTGAAGCAAATATTGTTTGATGCCGAGAGAATGAAGTATCCTCATACAGGACTATATCATTTTTGCCTGCATTTAGCAAATGCCCTTTTGGATAATGCCGATGATTCCAGAGAACAGATAAGATTGCTGATGCCGAATAAGGAAAAGCATCTGTTTAAGAAAGCTAACGATTTGATACCTGTTCAACCATGGCATAAAATATTCCGGCCTTCAACAAAAAATATACATGTCTGGCATGCCACTCATCAAGACACACAATATTTTCCTTTCAATAAAAAGGTGCCTGTTGTCTTAACCATTCATGATCTGAATTATTTTAATGACCCTGCAAAATCGGCCAGAAAAAAGAAAATTTTTCTTCAGGAATTAGAGAAGAAAATTAAAGCTTCAGCTTACCTAAGTTTTATCTCAAACCATACACTAAACGATCTTTCTCAGCATATTGATATAAGTGATAAGCCTCATTCAGTAGTTTACAATGGATGTAATATTCTGGAAATACATGAGCTGAAAACTCCTAAACTTTCACTTAGTAAGCCCTTCCTTTTTACGATCGGTACTATTGCTTCAAAAAAGAATTTTCATGTGCTACCTTCTTTATTAGTCAAAAATGATCTTGTGCTGATCATTGCAGGAATTACTCAAGATGAAAATTACAAGCAGAAGATTATTAATGAAGCTAAGAAGCATCAGGTACAGGATAGAATAATTTTTACAGGACCGATCAATGAGAATGATAAGCAGTGGTACTATAAGAATTGTGAAGCTTTTGTATTTCCATCAATTGCAGAAGGGTTTGGCTTGCCTGTTATAGAAGCGATGTATTTTGGTAAGCCAGTTTTTTTATCCAAATCAACTTCGTTACCGGAGATAGGAGGTGAAGCTGCATTTTATTTTGAATCATTTGAACCAAATGAAATGCAACAAACGCTGGAAAAAGGATTACATCAATTCTCAACAATGAATTTGTTAGACAAGTTAAAAAAAAGAGCACAGATGTTCAGGTGGGAAAATGCTGCACTGGATTATTTAAATATTTATCGAAGCCTATACTAAATTATTTTGGCGAACATCTTAAAACAGAATAACCATTGTCGTACCAGGCTCCTTTTTTTTGATGCCAGTAAAATTCTATGATGCGAAAAAAACAGCATCATTCGTTTGAAATTATTTTGCAAACTAAAACTCTGGTAGCTTTCCGCTAATTGCTTAAGCACTTGTTTTTCTTTAGTAAAGCTATCAGGACAAACTTCATAAAAAGCTACTATACGTTTCCTGATGTTTTCATTCTCTCGTTTTCTTTTCTCTTTTTGATCCAGCTTATTGTGTTTTCTACTTTTTCCGCCGGCAGCGCCAAAAATGTTATTGCTGTGTTGCCTGTAAAACGCTAAAGGTTGTGGTAAAAATTTTATGCCGCCACTGAAACTTGCCAGATAGCATAGCCACCAATCATGCGGAATTACATTTAAAAATGGAATTGCTTTCTGCATGAAATCTTTTCTGATCAATGTTGCATGGCCATATATCCTGCAGAAAATTGCTTGTTGCAAAGGGTTATCAAAATTTCTGCAATTAACCCTGTCAGATATATTTACGCCAATAGGCTTTAATTCTTCATCGCACAAAACAGAATCACAATAGATCATAGGATAATCTCCTATCGATTCATAACAATTCAGAATTTTGTCTTTATGCCATGCATCATCCTGGTCACAAAGAGCAATAAATTCTCCATTGGCCAAAGAGCAACCTTTTTCAAAATTTTTGATATAACCGAGGTTACTTTCATTACGAAAGAGTTTGACCCTCGAATCTTTTGCAATAAGATCGTTTATTATTTGAATAGTGTTATCTGTACTACAATCATCTACGATGATAATCTCAAAATTGTTGTAACTCTGATTTAATACAGATTCAATCTGTTCTCTCAAATACTTTTCCCCATTATAAGTTGCAATAACTATTGAAATTAATGGATACTGTTGATGACTCATTCTGCTTTATAGATTAATGCAAATAAAAGCGATTATTTTTACTGCTAAACCTCGGGAAATGATAAAGAAGCTTTTACGGAAGAGATTTTTTCAAAGTCAGTTAAATAGATATCGTAAGCTAGACAAAAACCCCCGGTTCGAAGTAAGAAAAAACGATTTGTTTCCATGTCTTAATGATTCCACGCCTGATACAGTATTTGATTACCATTATGTTTATCATCCGGCCTGGGCTTGCAGAATCGTTAAGAAAGTTAATCCGGAATATCACATTGACATTTCATCTACGCTGCATTTTTGTTCAATGCTTTCTGCTTTTATTCCTACGAAATTTTACGACTATCGACCAGCTAAACTAACATTGTCTGGTTTGGAGACAAGCAGGGCCGACTTAACTAACTTGTTTTTCCCTTCCGAGTCTATTGAATCTTTATCCTGCATGCACACTATTGAACATGTTGGTCTTGGAAGATATGGTGACCCAATAAATCCTGATGGTGATCTGCTTGCAATTAAAGAATTAAAAAGAGTTATCGCAAAAGGTGGTAATCTTTTATTTGTTACTCCAATTGGTGTTCCCCGTTTGCAGTTTAATGCACACCGTATATATAGCTATCAAATGATTCTAAGTTATTTTGAAGAGTTTGAACTTATGGATTTTTCTTTGGTATTGGATAATGGAAATTTTATTGAAGGTGCAAATCCTGATTTAGCGAACGATCAAAAATATGGTTGCGGTTGCTTTTGGTTCAGGAAAACTAAAACTTCAGCTTCTCTGGAAGATTAATTCTTATTAGTGGTTTTTCCAGTTTATGTACTCTCTGTTCAGCAATGATTGTTCTGGCCATGAGGCTGAGGATGAGATCTTGTTGTTTATTCTGTTTCAGTGCTTCAAAAAAATTAATGATATTATCAAGCACATTTTCAAAAGTGCTACTTTCCTTTATCTGCATGTTTTCTTTTTCAAAAAAGCTTTTGATAAAGGGTAGCATTTTTATGTACATCTGATTGGTTCTTTCAAATTGAAGCGTTTTAGTTTGCTCATCTACCACACTGCTGTATTTCTTATATAAAAGGGCACGGGAATATTCAAAATCCATAACCTTGGAATTAGTAATTGAATCACCATGATGTATAAAT
Organism: Bacteroidota bacterium; assembly: GCA_023386555.1. Taxonomy (GTDB): domain Bacteria; phylum Bacteroidota; class Bacteroidia; order Chitinophagales; family Chitinophagaceae; genus JAEZDC01. The sequence goes on from JAEWJK010000015.1 coordinate 28,149, forward strand.
GTTACTTCAGATGTAATTTTATCAACGTGGTGGAATTCGTACTTTTCGGCCAAGCTCATCCAAACATCCCAATCTTCATGTGTTTTCAATGTTTCATCAAAAGGCCTGGCTTTATCAAAACAGGCTTTCGTATGCATAACTGCTATTACCGGAGTAAGATTATCAACAAACATTAGCTTTTTATCATACTTATTCCTGAACAGGTGCCCTTTTTTTACATACACCAGTTTACCATCTTTTTGATTATACTTCATTACCTGGCAATTGGCATACACAACCTGGCCCCTTGTAGTGAGTAGTTTGTTTGATAACTCCTGTAAATGCATCTCTCTGAAAATATCGTCATCATCCAGATAAGCAATAAACTTTCCTGTTGCTTTTTGTAAACCTGTATTTCTGGCAAACGACAATCCTTTATTTCCTCCTGTATCTACCACATGAATATTTAATTTTTTAAACCTTGAAATGATTTGTAGCACATCGGACTTACCATCATTCACAATGATCACCTCGAAATCTTTGAATGTTTGATCATTCAGAGAGTTCAAAGCCCTCTCTAATAATTTGGGGCGATTATATGTTGGAACGATTACAGAAACTAAGTGAGTGTCCATCAGGTTAAAAAATGCATTTAAAAAATAATTTGATCTTTTTGATCCAGACGTAATTGTTGTATTTAAGAAGTTCGCTTTTTACAAAACTATTGTACTCTTTCTTTTGATTAATGGCTGATTTAAAACCAGCTCTGGTCCATAGATATGCAGCATATTTCTCAAAAAATTGTTTATTGAACAGACCTAAGATTGCATTTTGTTTAATTATTCTTACAAAGATTGGTTCGGCAATTTTTAATTCTTCAAAGCTCACAGGAAATCTTCTTGCAATTTTAAACAACGAATCTAACTCTTGCTCTGAAACATACACTTCTAATTTTTGTAACTGTTCTTTAAGTATTCTTCTTTGCCGGTTTAGTATCTCTTTATTTTTGTTTTCATCACTTATGTTCATATCGTGTATCCGATATTTAACTAAGGGCTTTTGCAGGTTACAAACTTTACTTTTCTCTGCTATTCTTATGAACAATTCATAATCCTCAGCTGGGGTATATTCTGAATTATATTTTAAAAATGGAATTATTTTACTTCTCATCATAACGGATGAGTGAGCGAAAAAATTATGAAAGAATAAGATGGAATATATTTCTTCGTTTTCCTTATACCTATAGTACTTTTTTAGGGGCCGGCTATTTTCATCAATTAGTTCAGCCCATGATCCAACAAGACCATAATCTTCATTTGCATCTAAAAAACTCACTTGTTCCTCAAGTCGATTTAGAAAAGCAACATCATCACTATCTAACACAGCAAGATATTGTCCTTTTGATAGTTCTAAAAGTCGGTTACGGGTGTATCCAATACCCCTGTTTTGGTCATTCTGATATACACGGATTCTTTTATCCGAGAAACTGTTAATTATGTGCAGAGAATTGTCTGTAGATCCGTCATCTACAATAATGAGTTCAAAATTGGTGAATGTTTGAGATAGAATACTCTCAATAGCTTCACCCACATATCTTTCTCTGTTGTATACAGGCATCATCACTGATACCTTGATAGGATTATTCATTTATAAACGTATCCAGTTTTTAGGAACCACATCCCTTGTATCATAACCCGAAACAAACCATACCGATGGTGCAATTACATGCTTTTCTTTATTGGTATTAAGCCATGCTCCCCACCAGCTAAAACTGCTATTTGCAATAATATTATTTTTACATGCTCGCATTAACCGGAGATCTTCATAAGCAGCATGTTGTTTTCCTTCAACAAATGTATGAGGGTAATATAATCGTATATTATCTTTTACCCAATCTAAATCGTCCGAGAAAATGTAGAATGTAGGATCTTTCACAACATTCCCAATATACTTTATAGCAGCTTCGTAATATTCTACAGAACAAGTCCCCAGTAATTTATTGTTAATAGGGTTGGTAACATAATCCCCTCGTCTAACATGTATACTTACAGAGTTAGAATTAACAATGTCATTCAGTAAAACTTGTTGAGTCGCTGGAGGGTCTTTTACAATTTTAAAATCGTCTTGAAGCACTTCTTCAATTTCTTTAAAATACTTTTCGCTTTGCCAATAACCTTTAATGAAAATGTTTGCCCGAAGTTTCTTAATCGATTCCTTAAATGGCAATTCTTCGTACTGAATGATCTTACGATTGTGTAATTTACAGGCAGATTTAAAGACAAGCTTTCGAAAAAAATTTTTTGGTTTCCTGAATTTTTCTAACTCTTTTTCATTCGCTAACTCAGCCTTTATATCAAATACACCTAACTCAAAGTTTCGAAACGTAAAGTCAGGCTTATAGGTGGTATTTTCCAGAAATGAGGTATCTAACTTCAGTTCGGTATTGTTTTTAATGGCGAGATATCTTCCAAAAGCATATTGAAACATCTGGTTTCCCAAACCTCCCATGAGATGCGTTATGATCATTCCAGGTAATTATGATATAAAGTTAATACGCTTTTGTGCTAATGATTTTGTTAGAGATGTTTTTTTCATAGTAATATTGAAAGTAATTTTTTTCCTCTCGCTTAAAAGAAGCAAGTTGTAAGTTTTAAAGTAGAGAATAAACTTTTATGAAAGGGAGTTCTCATCTTTGCTATGTTAGTTATGCCATTTCCTACAAATAAAATATTACTCAACGATTTTAGAATCCTTGCCCGGACAATTTCACTCATTGAAAACCGAACGGAAGGTTATTTATCATTCTTAAAAGATCTTTCAGAAAAACAAGGAAATGTTATTGGCATAACTGGTCCTCCCGGTGCTGGAAAAAGTAGCTTGGTAGATGCATTGATCGGTGAGATCGTTCAGCAAAATAAAAAAGTTGGAGTGCTTTGTGTTGATCCTTCTTCTCCATTTAATCTGGGTGCTTTGTTGGGTGATAGAATTAGAATGAGTGAATGGTACACACATCCAAATGTGTTTATCCGTTCATTGGCAACAAGAGGTAGTCTTGGTGGATTGCATCCCATGATCATTGAAATATCAGATGTGATGAAAGCTTCCGGCTTTGATTACATCATTGTGGAAACGGTTGGTGTTGGACAAAGCGAAATTGAAATTGCAGGTCTTGCAGATGTTACCGTTGTTGTGGTTGTTCCTGAAGCCGGAGATGAAGTACAAACAATGAAAGCCGGACTAATGGAAATTGCAAATGTGTTTGTGGTGAACAAAGCTGATCGTCCTGATGCAGACCTTTTCGTAAAAAATCTTCGTTCAATGTTAGCCCCTGCTTTTCATCAACAGAAACATGAAATAGATATCATTAAAACGATAGCCACTACAAAAGAGGGCATAACTGAATTATTCAATGCAATTCAATCCCAGTTAAAAGAATTAAATACATCTGATAAAAAATTCTGGCTGCTGGCAGAAAAAACATATCATCTCATTCAGCAGAGAAGAATGAGTAATATCGATAAAAAACAATTACAGGAAAAGATCAGGAATAATTTTCAGGATACTGACTTCAACATTTATAAACTGGTAGAAGAATACAAATAGATCATCTGTTCATCTGCTTTTCCTTTCTCCACCAACGATAGCCGATAAAACCGGCTAATACAAAAGGCGTGAGCATCAGGTAAACGATTCCGGCATTCAAACCTTGAGCAGGACCTTCACCTAATTGCGAAGCCGTTTTAGTACAAATAGAACATTGCGCTTCAGCCTGTACCATCACAAACAAACCAAGAAGAATAAATAATAATTTTTTCATTGCACCAGCTTTCTGTTCACTATTCAGCTTCTGTTGTGTCACTCACTTGTACGATTGAATATTATTCAGCAGAAGTCTTGCAAAGGTAAGGTTCAACTTGCTCTTAAAAATTGTTAACTTTCAATCTTAAGCTAACTGCCATGTCATCTTCCCGCAGAAAATTCCTGCAACAATTTGGAACTTTATCTTTAGCCTTTGGAACAAACAGTTTATTCCACCAGGCACATGCGGAAGTTTTTGCAGCAGCCAATCATAAAGTGCAACATCTTTCTCCTGAAGAAGTTGCTGCAGATGAAGATTACTGGAGTGCTATTCAGCAAGCTTTTACGGTTAATCCAAATATCATTAATCTGAATAACGGAGGTGTAAGTCCTTCACCACGAATTGTGCAGGAAGCAGTTGAACGTTATAATAAACTCTCTAACGAAGGACCATCATATTACATGTGGCGGGTTTTAGATATGGGCAGAGAGCCACTTCGTGAAAAACTGGCTGCATTAGCTGGTTGTAATCCAGAAGAAATTGCCATCAACCGCAATTCAACTGAAGCACTTAATACTGTAATTTATGGTTTGCCATTGAAAGCCGGAGATGAAGTTGTTGGAACAAAACAGGATTACCCGAATATGATACATGCCTGGAAACAAAGACAACAAAGAGAAGGCATCGTTTATAAACAGATCAGCTTTGATTTTCCAATAGAAAATGATCAAGCAATTGTTTCAGCCTTTGAAAAGGCCATTACAACCAAAACAAAATTGCTGCATATCACTCATGTAGTAAACTGGGTAGGGCAAATTCTTCCTGTTCAGAAGATTGCTGATATGGCACATGCAAAAGGCATTGAAGTGTTAGTAGATGGTGCACATAGCTTTGGTTTACTTGATTTTAAAATACCTGATCTGCACGCAGATTATTTTGGAAGTTCATTACACAAGTTTCTTAGTGCACCAATCGGTAGTGGATTGCTTTGGATAAAGAAAGAAAAGATCAGCAAAATATGGCCATTACTCTGTAATGATAATCCTCAAAGCGATAACATCAGGAAGTTTGAAGTCTTAGGAACCAGAAGTTTTCCGATTGAACAAGGAATCGGTGAAGCCATTAATTTTCACAATGCTATCGGATCAAAAAGAAAAGAAGAAAGAATAAGGTATCTCAAGAATTACTGGGCAGAAAAAGTAAAGGATATTCCCAGAGTAAAATTGCATACCTCACTCAATGCAAAATATTCTTGTGCTATCTGTGGAGTTAGCATTGAAGGACTAACACCGGCAGAACTTGATAATGAGCTGATGCATAAATATAAAATTCACACCGTTAGCATCGTCTGGGAGAATATTTCCTGTGTTCGTGTAACGCCTCATGTGTACACGAAAATGGCAGATCTTGATAAACTGGTGAATGCAATAAAAAATATCGCCGGCAAATAAATTTCCTATATCTCAGATCAGACATCAGATATCCTACATCTAACATCTTATCCACTTCTAACAAATCGTTGTATGCATGGCAGAAACTGATTCATTAGTTTTACGGCATGGCTATTCAACAACTTGATCTTTTTGCTGCTTTTCAACCACCACCGGTGGAGGAGAAGAAGATTGAAGTTCAACCTGAAGTTGAAGTGACAAATGAAGTAGTTATAGAAGGCATTGAGCCTACGAATGAAGAAATTGTTGAAACTGTTTTATTCGTTGAAGAACCTGTGACTGAACTTTCTGTTGAGGAATCAGCACCAATAAAAGCAGTGGAAGAAACTCCTGCTGTTGTTTTTCAGAATGAAAATATATCCGTTAAGATAAAACCCAAAGTTGCTGTTCAGCAAACTGAAATCGTAAAAGCCAAAGAAGCCGTTGCTGTTAAACCCAAATCGAAAAGAGGCAGAAAATCTTACAAGGAAATTGATGCAGAGCTTGACCTGATCGAAGTGCCGGAAGATGAAGTGCTGTACAAGAAAATGTACTATTCCATTACTGAAGTAGCAAGGTGGTTTAAAGTAAATGCCTCTTTACTTCGTTACTGGGAAAACGAATTTGATATTCTGAAGCCAAGAAAGAACAGGAAAGGTGATCGTTTATTCAGACCTGAAGACATAAAAAATCTGCAGGTGATCTATTACTTACTTCGCAACAGGAAGTTTTCATTGGAAGGAGCCAAAAAATATCTTCGCAATCATCGTCAGCAGGCTGATGTAAATGTGCAGCTTGCCCAATCTTTAACAAAGTTCAGGTCGTTTTTATTGGATTTGAAAGCTAATTTAGGAGCCTGAAATCACAACAATCATTCATGAAGTATTTATTTGTTGCTGCAATTGCTGCAGTATTAGTATCGTGTGGCGCAAGAAAAGCACAGGTTCAACAACCCAATTATACCACTACTATTGATAATGGCGATAAGATATTGAATGGATATATTAATCGTTCAATTGTTGAGAATGATTCTGCTTTTGCATGGTTCAAAAACAATATGAAATGGGGCCAGGCCGATGCTGCTGCAATAGAAGCTTTCAGTAAGAATAAAGACAAATTTACCATGGTTGTTTTTGGTGGGACATGGTGCAGTGATACACATAATCTCTGGCCTGTGTTTTATCGTTTGGTAGATAAGAGTGGCTATCCTGATAAGAATATTACTTTGATTGGTGTTGACCGTGATAAAAAATCAATTGATGATCTGCATACCAAATGGAATGTTACGTTGGTGCCAACCTTCATCGTGTTGCATAATGGAAAAGAAATAGGAAGAGTAGTTGAATATGGAAAATACAGCCAGGTTGATAAGGAATTGGGAGAGATAGTGGCTGGAATAAAGTAATGATGATTCGTACATCGTACTTCATATCTCATACTTCTCTGGTGGGTTGTACTGGGCTCGAACCAGTGACCTCTACTCTGTCAAAGTAGCGCTCTAAACCAACTGAGCTAACAACCCGAAGTCTTTGCTGGTCGCTGACCAACAATCTGTATTAAGATGTCCTACACTTCAAAAGTGTAGGACATATATTCTCAAAAGCTTTTATAAACCTTCATTTTCTCTTACCACATCCCAATACTCTTTTCCATAACTCACAAAGATCTCATCACCGGCTTCAATATTTCTGAAAGATTCTATGTACACCCTCATATCATCATCCTGTACATATTTACTGTTATTGCTGAGGCCTTCGATCTTGCTTAATCCTCTTGCATCATTTGCATAACGGGCCAAAGCAGTCAATGTTTTCTTTGCATCTATTACATGGTTCTTGTTCACATAATAAATATAACCGTTAAAACCTCTGCCACTACTGGCTTCTTCCCAGGTAGTTACTTTGCCTTTGTACTCAACTATCCTGGTGCCTTTGGGAATCGGTTTCGTTGTAAACAATCCTTTTCCTGCACCTTTTAATTTGCTTTTCTTCACAACCAGTTGCTTCTCTAACAATGCCATGTTTTATAAAATATTTGCAATACTACAATAAAACATGAGTGATAAAAGACATTGTTTCTGCTATCTTTATTATCAATCTATCAGATGAAAGGCTTATTCATTCTATTATTCTTCCCACTGCAATTATTTGCACAAGACCTGCAAGGTGTTTGGGTTGGTATCCTGCATAACGATAGTACAAATCTTGACCTGCATTACGAAATTGTTATCAATGAAACCAAAGGAAAATTATCGGGCTTCTCTTATACCAACTTTATTGTTGATGGAAGATCACTTACCGGTGTAAAATCCCTCAAGATCAATAAACGTTTTGGAAAGTTGTTTGTAGAAGATGATGATCTTGTTTACAATAATTATGACTTCGATCCACCAAAAGGAGTGAAGCAGGCCAGCATTCTTGAGCTAAGTTCAATTGAACCCATACTGTTTGGAAAATTTACTACTACACGAACAAAACAATATGGAAAGCCTGTTACAGGAACCATTCATTTACTGAAGAAAAACGAACTGGCTGATTCAAGATTAATAGAAATGCTTTCAGGACTTCAAATGACTGCAAGCTTATCGTTCATTCCAAAAAAAGAAGAGCCGATTGTTATTACATCTAAAGAAGATGCAAAACAAACTGTTGAACCCACGGTTAAAGAAGAAATTATATCTAAGCCTGCAGCACCTGTAAGGTCAGTACTTGAAATGGCATTGGCGAAACGGAAGATTGAAACAGTTCAAACAATATATTTTACATCAGATAGTCTAATATTGGAATTGTATGATAATGGATATGTCGATGATGATTCTGTGAGCATTGTTCTAAATGGAAAAACGTTTTTGAGCAGTATACGGTTATCGGAAAAGGCGGCTATCAAAGTAATTCATGTTACACCAGAAATGGGAGACTCTATTCAACTCATCATGTTTGCTGAAAATCTTGGAACGATATCACCCAATTCAGGACTTGCCATTATTAAAGATGGAGCAACCAAACACCAGGTGGCATTTAGTGGTGATCTGCAAAAAAATGCGGCAATTCTTCTTCGAAGAAAGAGGTAATAGTTTTTAACGCAAAGGATTATGGATGGCTTCAATTCGTAAACGCTATTTGGAGTTTGATGATGTTCATTTTTTATGAAGTACAAACGCAAAGAACGCAAAGGGATTATTTGCAGGCAAAGAATTGGATAGAAAGAAATGCTGCGATTCTTCTTCGGAGAAAGAGGTAATAGTTTTAACGCAAAGGATTATTGAGTGATGCTGTTTTAAAACTCTACCATAAGTTTCAACAGTATGCAGGTTTAGCCCTGTTGACGCAAAGAACGCAAAGGGATTCTTTGCAAGCAAAGAATAAAATCCAGTCGAAGCTTCTTCCAGAGAATTATTAACTCAACGATTTATACACGAGGAATGCAGGCCATACGATAGCTTTTAAAAAAGCAACGATCCCTGCAGCAAAATTATCTACCTGTTCTACATAGTAAATAAAAGCTCCTACAAATCCGAGGAACCAGATAAATCCACCTGTATTCGTTTGAGGAGATGATTTCCAGGTTTGTTTCTTCTTTGCAGGAGATGCATGTGCAGTATGTGACATCATCATTATTTTAAACACAAATTGATGCATCATCAATGATGTTCAAATGACAGATGTCATTGCACAAGCAACGATCAAAATATATATTAGGCTGGCAACGGCTCGTTTAGCAGATTCATGATCTCCTGGAAGATCTGATCTTTCTTAAATGGCTTCGATAAATAAGCATCAGCGCCATTTTCTAAAGCCACATCTTTTACTGAGTTATCAAAACCAGAGATCATAATAACTTTAATAGATGGATAGGCTTTTTTGATCTCAGGAATCAGGTCAACTCCAAACCCGTCAGGTAATTTATTATCAAGAATTACGATAGCAGGCTGCTCATCTTTTAAATAATCAGCTGCAGCTGCGAGGTTCTTTACATGATCTAATTCTAAATTCTTACCACTGAGGATAATATTCAACAATAAACACATGTCACCTTCATCTTCAACGATTAGAACTCTTTTCGGCTGCTTGTTTTCTGCTGTAGTCTTAGGCATGATAGTTTGATTTTCAATTATTTAATAATAGGGTATCAACTGTAACGGCAATAATATATTCTAAAACTGTTCCACAATTTTTTCTTGCCAGTTTTTTATGGATACGGAAAACTTCAGACAATTTTGCTGCTTAAATCAACCTAATGAACTGGATAATATTGGTAATCGCTGGTCTTTTTGAAGTAGGATTTGCTACTTGTTTGGGGAAAGCAAAAGAATCTACCGGATCAACAGCAACCATGTGGTTCATTGGCTTCCTGCTATGCCTTACCATTAGTATGGTTTTGTTATACAAAGCAACACAAACATTACCGATAGGAACTGCTTATGCTGTATGGACAGGAATCGGAGCGGTAGGAACAGTATTGGTGGGCATTTTTTTATTCAAAGAGCCAACAGATTTCTGGAGACTACTTTTCCTCGTTACATTAATTGCATCTATTATTGGTTTGAAAGTAGTCTCTTCATCAACCCCTGTTACGGAAGCACCGTAATAACCTTGTCGGCTTTTGCTACCATTTTTCCGATAGGCTGTGTGAAAGAAATATTGTTTTGCTGAAGTAATGATGATACTTCATCTGCTGAACTTTCTGCAACGGCTATCAATAAACCACCATTGGTCTGTGGATCAGGTAAGATGTTGAAAGCTTCCATCACATTTACTCCCGATGCAAATGCAACTTTATTACTGTAGCTGTTCCAGTTTCTATAAGTGGCGTCAGGCATAATTTTCTGAGACAGGTATTCTCTTGCTGCTTCTATTATTGGAACTTTTGAATACTCTATCATTGCACTCAATCCACTTCCTTCAGCCATTTCTATTAAATGACCGAACAATCCAAAACCGGTAATATCGGTCATAGCATGAACACCTTTGATCTTGCCTAACTGTTCACCGATGCTATTCAGTTGTGTGAGTTGTTTAACAACAATAGATTCGTGTTCTTGTGTAAGAGCACCTTTTTTTTGTGCAGTAGTGAGTATACCAACACCAATTGGTTTTGTAAGGAATAGAACATCACCTTCTTTAGCGGTGTTGTTTTGTTTCAGATCATTGATCGAAACAAGTCCGTTCACTGCTAATCCGAATATCGGTTCAGGAGAATCAATACTATGGCCACCTGCTAAAGTGATTCCAGCTTCCGCACAAATTTTTCTGCTGCCTTCTAACACTTGTTGTGCAACTGATGCCGGAAGTTTTTCTACCGGCCAACCCAAAATAGCAATAGCAAGTATGGGTTTGCCACCCATTGCATAAACATCACTGATGGCATTGGCAGAAGCAATTTGTCCGAACGTGAAAGGATCATCAACGATCGGCATGAAGAAATCAGTTGTAGATATCAATGCCATTCCATTATCAAGATCGTAAACTGCAGCATCATCTTTCGAACTATTGCCAACAAGTAGTTTTGCTGAGGTTGGGTGTTGAACGTTTGATGCTAAAATGTCTTCTAAAACCTTGGGTGCAATCTTACAACCACAACCTCCACCATGAGAAAATTGAGTGAGGCGAATCTCTGCTATATTATCCATTAATATTTTCTTTTTGATGTTTCGTTAAAGACCGGAGCGTTTTTGCATTGGCTATGGCATCACAATTTTTGCAGGAGTATTTTGAAACAAGTGTTTCCCAATGCTCTCTTGACTTCATACTTTTTTCATACCATTTGTCATAGTATCTCAACAGGATGCTGAAACTGTCCTTGATATTGCCTTCTATTAAATGATTGATAGCATTTTTAGTTTCAAGTCCACCCAATCTTTTTTGAATACGAATGATAGCATTCACTAGTTTTTCTTTTTCGAGATTGCCATATTCATCAACTATATGATTCAATCTTTCTTCGAAAGGAATATCTAAGAACAATACAGGTTTTGTTCTCATTTGTTGAAAGAATACAGAAGGAATATTCAGATCACCGATACGCTGACTTTCATCTTCCATCCAAATGGGTGATGCCTGATTGTTTGCTGATAACTGTTCTGCAAAAAGGTTTTCAAACATTTCCTGTGAATGCTGTTTGGGCATGCCGATATTTCCAAAAGCTGAACCTTTGTGATGAGCCAGGCCCTCGATGTCAATTACTGATTCTCCTAGCTGCTGCAATTCTTTCAGTACATAGGTTTTTGCACTGCCTGTATAGCCACCAATGACTTTTATGTTGTATTCTTTCGTGAATTGATCCAACACCCAGTTTCGGTAAGCTTTATATCCACCGGCTAAACTATAAACTTTAAACCCATATAAATCTAACAACCAGGCCACACCTGTACTTCTCATTCCACCTCTCCAACAATGCACAAGAACAGTTTTGGAATTAGGGGTTGGGGATTGGGAATTTGGGTTGTTCTCACTAATTCCTAATTCCTCTTTCCAAACTCCTTCAACTTCTTCCACCATTTGCACCATCTTCTTCCCAAAATATTTCAACCCGATCTTGATGGCTTTTTCCCTGCTTTCCTGTTTGTACGCTGTACCAACAACTTTTCTTTCTTCGTCAGTGAACAATGGCAATGAATAAGCACCAGGAATATGTGCATGATTGAATTCTCCAGGACTACGAACATCCAGAACAGGATGTTGTTTTGCCAGGTCAAGAAATTCATCAACCATTATTCTTTTAATCGCCATTGAAGCAAATTTAACTTGAAAGCCTTTGTTAGAAATGCTTTTTTACCGAAGTTGAATAATGTAACCGTCTCTTATGAATAAGTTTTTAACTGCATTGCTGGTTTTTTGTTTGTTGCTTCAAATAAATATTTACGCACAAACTCCAGGTACTCCCTGTGATAGTATTGCTAACATAGCTTATAAGGTATTAGAAAAAAGAGATTACGTCCAAAGTATTAATGTTCTTGAATCGTTACTAAAGGTTTGTAGTAGAGATACCGGTATGAGTGATTTTGATTATTACTCAGCTTTAGGTTACCTGGCATTTTCCTATTACGAAGTTGGCCAGGAAGATTCTTGTATAAATAAAGGCGAGCCAGCAATAAGATATTTTAAAAAGATCAACTATTCGAAGGAGTCCATTTATCCTTCGTTATTGGTAAGATTGGGATATTGCTATGTTGGCCGATCATGGTTTCCGGAAGCTATAGACAAGTTTGAAACTGCTTTGCCATTGTATAAAAAGTTTAAAGGAGAAAGCAGCCAGGAGTATCTTACCTATGCAATGGAACTTGCATCATGCTATTCGGCGTTAAACGATTACAGAAAATCATCAGCTATCCTTCGCCAATTAAAAGAGATTATACTAAAAAACCAGGGGAAAAAATCTGCTGCCTATGTGTCTTTAATAACAAATATGGGTAACGATTTTGCTTACCAGGGCATCGATGATTCTGCTTTGGTCTATCATACAGAATCATTGCAATTGCGGGAAGAACTTTTTGGGAAGAATCATACAGAATACGCAAAAGGATTAGGCAATGTTGGAGCTGTTTATAAAAGTATGAACAGGATTTCAGATGCCTTATTATTACTGGAACAAGCACGTTCAATTTATGTAACCGCAAAAGCTGATAAAACAGCAGATTATGCTGCTACAATGTATCAGTTAGGACAGCTTTATCTTGAACTGGAAAACCTGTCTAAAGCTGAATCATTCTTAGCAGAGGCTTTAAACATCAGCATTGACAACCTAGGCTATTATCATCCACAGATTGCAATGATCTATTCAAGTATTGGTTCACTATTCAGCGATCTGGGTAAATACCAGGATGCAGTAAAATTTTACCTGAGATCAAAAAATATTTTGGAATATACTACCGGTGATAGTACTTCCAGTTATGCAACAGTTATAAATAATCTTGGTCTTGCATACAGCGATATTCCGAAATATGATAGTGCTGTTTTCTTCCTAAAAAAATCATTGGCTTTGAAAGAAATTATATTTGGCAAAGCAGCTTATTCTACTTTTTCTACGTTGAGTAATCTTGGGTCAGTTTCATTCGATATGGGTAGTTTTAAAGATGCATTGAACTACTATAATCAAAGCAAGAAAATTGTGTCTGATAACTATGGAAACGATCATTACAATATCGCAGGCATCAATGGAAATATTGCGTTAGCGCTTCATGCAACAGGTGATATAAAAAATGCTGACAATCTCTTGCAGGAAACATTCAATATCCGAAAGAAGTATATATTAAACTTCACAGAAGGCCTTTCAGAATCGGAGAGATATAGTTATTCTTCCTCTATGAAAGCTGATACGTATATGGGAATGAATTTCAGGAGAAACACAGCATTGAAGAACGATTGGTTATATAATAGTTCCATTTTTTACAAGGGGATGTTACTTGAAGGTTCAAGAGGATTAATCTCAGCCTTCAATAAATTCACTGACCCGTTATTGAAGAAAAAAGCAGAAGAATATCTTGCTTTGAAAAGCTTTATTGGAAAAGAATTTTTAAAGCAGGCTAGCGAACGTTCTAAAAATTTAACTGAATTGTTTAACAGGGCAGAGAACATTGAGAGAGAATTAATGAATGCATCTGCCTCGTATAGAAACTGGAAACAAATATTGTCAACGGACTGGAAGCAGGTTCAAAGCAAATTACAACCAGGTGACGCTGCCATAGAATTTATTACTTATTGCCCCTATGACAAGAAGGATAAAAATGTTTACTATGCAGCATTAGTTGTTACAAAAGAAAGCCCCACACCTGAATTAGTTCAGTTATTTACTGAAAATGGGTTAAACAAACTCCTTACTGCCAAAGGTGATGAAGCCATTGTAAAAAAATTGTACAGGAGTACCATTAAAGGATCAACATCAGCACCAACAGCATCAGATTCTTTATATCACATCATCTGGAAACCACTAATGCCCTCTATTAAAAGCAGTAAGCGATTGTTCTTCTCTGCTGATGGCGTGTTGAACAAACTCAATCTTGCAGCGATTATTACACCTGATGGTAAAAGACTGTTAGAAAATTATGAATTTATTCAACTGGCAAGCACACGAACAGTCAGTGATAAAACTGTTGCACCATCTTTTTCAAATATGCAATTGTGGGGCGGAATTAATTATGATCTGAATACCACTTCAACAACGGATAAAACATTCAGTTATTTACCAGGAACACTTTCAGAAGTGAACGACATCAGCAGCTTTGCATCAAACGCATCAAAGAAGATCAACCTGAAATTATCAAGTGATGCCAATGAAACTTCATTCAAACAATTGAATGGTAAATCGCCTGAAGTATTGCATATTGCCACTCACGGATTTTTCTTCCCAGATCCTACCAGTTCAAAGAAAGCAGGTAACAGGTTCGAATCTTCTTTCGATCCATTATTAAGAAGTGGTTTGGCACTTGCCGGTGCTAATCATCATTGGAATAGTGATGTGGTGTCTTCAGATAAAGAAGATGGAATTCTTACAGCTTATGAAATTTCAACAATGGATCTTTCAAATACAAAACTCGTTGTGTTGAGTGCTTGTGAAACAGGGTTGGGAGATGTTCAATCAGGTGAAGGTGTTTACGGTTTGCAAAGAGCTTTTAAACTGGCTGGCGTTGATCAAATGATCATGAGCCTATGGCAGGTACCGGATCTTGAAACAAAAGAGTTCATGCAAACATTCTATGCAAATTGTTTTAGAGGAATGCCAGTAAGAAAAGCTTTCAGGGAAACACAACTGGAAATGAATAAAAAATATCAGCCTTATCAATGGGCCGCATTTGTATTGATTGAATGAAAAAAGCTCCTATTAAGGAGCTTTTTATCTATCGAAAAGGAGTTAATCTTTCTTTTTTGTCTTCACATTACCGTCTTCATCAGACTTTGTTTTTGAATCACCATCCTTTACTTTCCAGCTTCCATCATCATCAACCTTCACTTTTGAATCACCATTTTTGATCTTTAATTCGTTATCAGTTTCAGGATTGTTCCACCACGTATTCCAATCATCAGTATTATAATATAAAGTATCTCTACCTGCAGAACCACCTAAAGTATAATAACGATCTTCGGTACCCATGTATAACCAAACAGTATCATAAGAAGTTCCTGATGTACTGCTAGTACCTGTTGATGAACTTCCAGAGCCACCTCTTGTACGTAATACATATCTTCTACCGTCAGCACTTGTTTGAACATTAGCTGAAGCACCAGCATCTGTTGTACCTACAGTGCTTTCATCAGACATTGTTGCAGAGTCTGCATTTGTTGTTTCATCTTCGGCTGTGTTACAAGCCACGGCAAGTGCAATCGCACCTATTCCTAAAAATGATAAGATCCTCGATTTCATATTATTTTTTTTGTTTCAGCCATATTTTACAAAAACCAAACCTATTACGGTCTTACGGCTGCTGTTACCACTAACAGGCATGTTCTTATATTCATTTGGGGAGTAGAATCAACAAAAAAAGGTGGACAAGCCACCTTTATAATTTTAAAAATTTTAAACGGTTGATTAATATTCATCCGCAAGTAATCCTGTTCTTTCATGTCCTGTCAGAACATAATCAACAGCAGGTGCTGATTGAAATGCATAGCGAATGTAAATACTGTCGACTGTCGTTCCTGATTTTGATCTTCCCCCAAGTTTCACCATTTTGCCTTCTTTTAAAATGATTGGGTTGGTAACATCATTCCAGTTCTTATAAACACCGTCACCAAATGTTCTTGATGAAACATTAATCTTAACGTGAGATCTGAATGAAGGTGTGATCACATTATTATCGTCTAATGTAATTGTATCTGTTAGAAGTCTTTGTTGTTGTGTTCCGTTTGTATCAATTGTTGAAACCAGGTAGGTAGTCCTGGTAGAAAATATAGTGTAGGCAGATGTTGTAGCTGGACCCTGAACACGAACAAACCAGTTTTTCGCCAGTAATAGTGTTGATGGATTATCGGGTATGCCTTCGTCTTTTGAACAGGATATTATTCCAATGGTTGCAATAGCAAGTGTAAAAATTAAAAGCTTCTTCATCAGTGTTGTTTCAGTTTTCAAGAGGTGTAAAGAAAGAAAAAAGCTGCCTCGTTGTAAGAAACAGCTTCAATGTATTTGTGTTAAAATTTAGCGATTCATGCTGGCCAGGAACTCTTCATTGTCTTTTGTTCCTCTCATACGCTTCAGCAATTCACTCATCGCTTCTTCTGTGTTCATATCATTGATATATAAACGAAGAATATTCATTCTTTGTAATACATCAGCAGATAATAATAAGTCATCACGTCTTGTAGATGAAGACACCAGGTCAATAGCTGGATAGATACGCTTATTGGCAAGTCTTCTGTCAAGTTGTAATTCCATATTACCTGTACCCTTGAACTCTTCAAAGATCACCTCGTCCATTTTAGAACCGGTCTCTATCAATGCTGTTGCAAGAATCGTTAACGATCCACCATGTTCTATCTTCCTGGCAGCACCAAAAAACTGTTTAGGCTTTTGCATTGCATTGGCTTCCACACCACCTGATAAAACTTTACCTGAAGATGGAGCTACCGTATTATGTGCTCTTGCCAAACGAGTGATTGAATCAAGTAGTATCACCACATCATGTCCACACTCTACCAATCTTTTTGCCTTTTGTAAAGCCATGGTAGAAACCTTAACGTGTTTTTCTGCAGGCTCATCAAATGTAGAAGCAATTACTTCTGCCTTTACACTTCTTTCCATATCTGTTACCTCTTCCGGTCTTTCATCTACCAGCACCACCATCAAATAACATTCAGGATGGTTCGCAGCTATGGCATTTGCAACAGATTTCAGCAACATGGTTTTACCCACTTTCGGCTGGGCTACGATCAATCCTCTTTGTCCTTTACCTATCGGTGTAAAGAGGTCCATGATCCTTGTTGCATAATCATTTGGTGTAGTAAAAAGATTCAGCTTTTCATAGGGGAAAAGTGGTGTAAGATAATCGAAAGGAACACGATCTCTCACCTCATCAGGTCTTTTACCATTGATACTGTCAACCTTTAAAAGGGCAAAATATTTTTCACCTTCTTTCGGTGGACGAACAGCACCAAAAACAGTATCACCTGTCTTAAGTCCGAATAATTTTATTTGTGATGGGGAAACATATACATCATCAGGAGATGATAAGTAATTGTAATCAGATGAACGAAGGAAACCATAACCATCAGGCATCATTTCCAATACACCTTCACCCATTATCACACCATCGAATTCTATATTAAATGCAGGTTCTTTCTTCTGTGGTGATAAACGCTGGAAGAAATGCTCAACATTTGGAATCTCATCTGTAGTATTTGGAGATGCTGCAGGTTTTGGAGCTTCAGTTGTTTTATCCTGAGCTTCACTTCCTTCTTCAACAGTTGAAGGAGGAACTTCGGAAGCTTTGGTGAGTTTTGGTTTTTTTGCTGCAGGAGCTGTCTGTTTTTTAGGCTCAGCTTTTTCTGCTTTCGGTTTAGCAGGTGTTTTGGCAACTTCTGCTTCTTCATCACCCATTACCTCTGCTTCTTCAGTAACATTACCGGTAGAAGCTTTCACCGTTTTTTTACCTTTTGCAGGTGATTTCTTCTTCGGCTCAGGTTTACCACTTTCGGTAACAGCCTGGCTGTCGAGAATTTTATAAATAAGATCCTGCTTGTTCAGCTTTTTGAAATTTGGAATGTTTAATTGCTCAGCCACATCATGTAACTCTGGCAGCAGCATGTCGTTCAATTGCAAAATGTCGTACATAAATTGAAGATTCTAAAGAGAATTGAATGTTTTGATACCTGTCCGTGGGATTTTTTTGAAATCGGTTGGTTGAACTTGAAACCGGTAAGCCTGAAGTGAAACTGAGGATTTCGCCGGTCTGATTCCGGTGCAATGTTAGGCAGAATTTCGTAAAAGCAAGAATTTTTTTGGATGTTTCACAGTTGGGAGGCTATCGAAAGCCAAACTATTGACTCTTAAATAGAGGATTAATGCAAATAATCGGCTAAATAACTACTTTCTACAGTTATGCTTAATATAGATCATGAAGCTCTGGCATCAAGGTTTAATTTCATCAACCAGTCTTTCTGCACATCATCTCCTAAAACAAAATCATGCTCATCATATTTTTCAAAACCAAACTTTGTATAGAAGTCAATAGCTCTTTGATTCTTCTCCCATACACCTAACCATAATATCTTCTTTTTAAGTTTTTCAGCAGTTTCAATACAAGCTAACATTAATTCTCGCCCTACACCTTTGCCGATAGCGTTCGTATTCAAATAGATCCTTGCTAATTCTATATCGTTTGGTGTAGATTCATTCTCTCGCAACCTTGCATAACCTGCAACATCATCATCAGCATAAACCAACAAAAATGTATTGCCGGGTTTGCCGACTTCTTTTATCAAAGCTTCTTTGGTGAATTGTTCATTCAGAAATTTATCCATGTCTTCTTTCTTGTTATCAGCAATAAAAGCATCGTAGAAAGTTTTTCTGCTTAGATCGGCAATCAGTTCTGCATCGGCAGTAGTAGCTGTTCTGATGGTGATGTGCATTTCAAATGATAAATTATTCTCTAATTTAGTCAACTATGATTCCGGATGATGAATATTTTATGAGGCTGGCATTACAACAGGCAGAATACGCTTTTGAAGATGATGAAGTTCCTGTAGGTGCTATTGTTGTTTTGAATAATAAAATTATTGCAAGAGCACATAACCAGGTTGAAAGATTGAATGACCCTACGGCTCATGCAGAAATGATC
Organism: Bacteroidota bacterium; assembly: GCA_023386555.1. Lineage (GTDB taxonomy): Bacteria > Bacteroidota > Bacteroidia > Chitinophagales > Chitinophagaceae > JAEZDC01. The sequence continues at coordinate 47,122 of JAEWJK010000015.1, forward strand.
GCTTTGACTTCTGCTTTTAATTATCTCGGCAGTAAATATATTCCGGAAGCTGTATTGTATGTTACTGTTGAACCTTGTTTGATGTGTTGTGGTGCTATGTATTGGGGAAAGATTGGAAGAGTGGTATATGGATGTTCTGATGAGAAGAATGGGTACAAGCATATAACAGAAGAGAACTGGCCTTTTCATCCAAAAACAACTCTTACAAAGGGTGTGTTGGAAGAAGATTGTGCATTACTGATGAAGACGTTTTTCAGGAATAAGAGGTGAGGGTAACGCAGAGAAGATTTTATTGTTGCCACTTGAGATTATTGCCAGAGAGATTAACAGGTTTAAACTTTGAATCTTTAAACGCAAAGATCGCAAAGAGATTTTTACTTCGTAAAAATTAGAAACCAACTTTGTGTTCTCTGCGTCTTCTTCTCTATGTTCTTTGCGTTACAGAAAAAATGACTCCGTAGAAGTCATCTGTATTTTTGCTCAATAATGTTCTAAACGTACAAGTGAGTGACACAACAAAAGCTCAATAGTACTGCTGACCCCTTGTTACATAATCTCCCAGATCTCGTTTCCTCTTAAAAGCTTATCGAGATTTCCTTTGCCTTTTGATGCAATAGCTTCTTCTAACTGAAGCTTCATTGATTCTTCGTAACAAGGCCTGTCGCTTTCATAGAACACACCAAACGGTCGAGGCAAATGATTCTCCAGCCTTGGATCATCAAACATTCTTGTAAGAATTTGTGCTTTATAAAAATCTTTTTCATCATGCACCCAAAGATCATCTGCACTTACACCGTTACCGATCTCTACCACAACAGGTCTGAAGCCATCTAATTTGATTCCTTTGTTTTGTGTAGCACCGAAGATCAATGGTTTACCTTGTTCTAAGAACAACACTTCTTCTGGCTTCGTTCCTTTCTCTGTAAATATTTCAAATGCACCATCATTAAAGATGTTGCAGTTCTGGTATATCTCCAGAAAGGATGCTCCTTTATGTTGATGTGATCTTGTAAGCATTGCCTGTAAATGCTTCGGATCACGGTCCATTGTCCTGGCGACAAAACTTCCATCAGCACCCATAGCCAAAGCTGCCGGGTTGAATGGATGATCGATACTTCCAAACGGAGTAGACTTTGTGATCTTCTTCATTTCGGAAGTAGGAGAATATTGTCCTTTAGTTAAACCATAGATCTGATTGTTAAACAGAAGAATATTGATATCGAAATTTCTTCTAAGTAAATGGATCGTATGATTACCACCAATGCTCAAACTATCACCATCACCGGTTACTACCCAAACACTCAATTCAGGACGAGAAGCTTTCAATCCACTTGCAATAGCAGTTGCTCTTCCGTGAATCGAATGCATACCATACGTATTCATGTAATATGGAAAACGGCTACTGCAACCAATACCGGAAACGATCACGATATTTTCTTTCGGAACACCAATAGTAGGCATCACTCTTTGCACCTGTGCAAGAATGGAATAATCACCACAACCTGGGCACCAACGAACTTCCTGGTCTGTTGCAAAATCTTTAGCGGTAAGAGTTGGAGCAATATTTACTGGGGCATCTGCGATCATACAATGAATTTTTATTTGCCTCCTAAGAGGAAAATGAAATTAGCTAATAATTCAGTCAAAAAACTGAGCAAGATCAGTTCTTTAAATATACGAATAGCTAATGTATTATTTACTATTCTCTAACTCCTCCCAATATTCAGCTGCACGTCTGGTATGCGGAATAACGATCGTTCCGCCTACAATATTGGCTACAGCGAATATCTCGTACATCTGTTCGGTAGTTATTCCTAATTCATGGCTTTTACCAAGATGATACTTTATACAATCATCACAACGTAAAACCATACTGGCTACCAGGCCAAGCATTTCCTTTGTTTTAACATCCAATGCACCAGCTTCATAAGTATTAGTGTCAAGGTTCCATAAACGCTTCATTACAAGATTATTCTTGCTGAGGATTACCTCATTCATTTTTGTACGATAGTCGTTGAATTCTTTTACCAGAGGAGACATATTTCGATTTTTTGCAAAGCTATGGAAGGCTTGATGGTGCAGCAAACCGGATAATTACTATTGGCGGAAATTATTGTTAAAGAGATTAAATAAAGCCCCGAACATTAAACAGTCTTAGAGACCCTCAGACTGACATTTATTATTTCTTCTGTTCCAGATATTTGATGATGGCCAGTCTTACATCTGATTGTGGATGACCAACAGAAGTTTGTGCCGGATACATTTTTATTACTCCAGTATTTTGTTCATTGAAGAATCCGAGATTGGTTTCTTTTCCGGTGATGAGATAATCAGGTACAACAATTTTATATGTTTTCACAGAATCGATTGGCAGATTATTGATCATCCAACTATGCTCTTTACTCATATTAATATTTCCAAACTGCAACCAACCACCACTGCCTCTGTTCGTTAATCCTGCTTCGAGTACCTTGATCAACAAATCACCTTTGATATCCAATTCTCTTAATCCACCACCAAAAGGTAGTGTTCTTAGAATATCATATTGAGTAATGGGTGGATATAAAATATCATCCACTCTTATAGATCCTGAATTGAAAATGGCAGCTTCAGCTTGTGGTGCTGCAAACAACATGGCATCAGTAATAAGCTTCGTAAGATTAGTTGAGCTACGTCTGGTATGACCTTCTCTTCCCTCTAAAGGCTCACCATTATAAGGAATAACTGCAGCTGCATCAAAACCTGAGGCAGCATAATTATCATTAGCGATCTTCACCCATTTTTGAACTGTGAGATTTGTTATACTATCTAACGTGATCTTTTCATCCAGGGACACAAGCTTTGGTTTTTCGGTAAATATCTTACTGCGTTTTTTATTGATATGTAAAGTGGTAACGTAAGCTGATTTTGCATTGGCATGTGCTTTGGCAATATAAACACGTTTTATCTTTTCAAATTTCATATCGTGTTCGTGACCTCCAAGAATCATTGCCAAACCAGGTAATGCCTTGGCTAGCTTGATATCATCTTCAATAGTCATGTGAGTGATTGCTATAGTAGCATCGCATGAATCTTTAATAAGATTATAGGTTTCTATTGCAGTACTTACAGGATCAGTATAACTCACATACTCAGCAGGGTTGGAAGGAAGTACTACACTGATGAAACCGATCCTGGCCTTTGTTCCATCATCGTCCGAAATAGTTTTGAAATAATATTTAGGGAAACTTTCTTTTGTAGTTGTTTTTTGAAAAGGCTCAATAACATCTTTCTTTTTGTGAAAAGCATTTGCTGAAACCCAGGTAAAATTTGATTCATCAATTCTATCCTGCAGATCTTTTTCAGAAATGTCAAACTCATGATTACCAAAACCAACAATATCGAACCCTGCAGCATTCATAGCATCTATCATTTGCCTGCCACGAATTCTTTTGCCTTCGTAAGTCAAGCTGCCATACACAGAAGGACTAACAAAATCTCCTGCCATTAGAAGAAGTGTGTTTTTATTTTTTGATAGCTGCTGTTTCTTCAATGTGGCTACTCTGGCCATGCCTCCACTTTTTCCACCTTCCAGTGGAGCGATTTCATATACATCATTTACCAGGACCAACGTAAGGGTGATTTTTCCATCATCACCCTGTGGAACCTTTGTTCGGCAGGAAAAGAATAATGTATAAAGAAAAATGCAGCCCAATAGTTTTGATCGCATACGAAGGAATTATACTGCTAAGATACTAATCGGCTTGCCGCAAATAATTCCGAATGCCTTTCCATATTTTTTTGGCAACGGCTTTATGAAATTTTTTGCTCATGATCTTTTTCTCATCTTCTTCATTACTGAGAAAGGCAACTTCAACGAGACAATTTGGAAAATCTGTTGGGGCATTTAACATGAAATTGAAATTGCCGATGTTGCCGAATTCTTTCAGCTTCAGATCAAGCATCTGATCTAAAATTTCTTGTGATAAAGGTCGAAATCCTATGTGTTTATAATAAGTACTTGTTCCTTGTACTGATGCATTTGATGATGAATTGAGATGAAGGCTGATCAACAGATCAGGTTTTTCTTTTTGTAACATCAATACACGATCCTGGTTATCTAATGTGGTGTCTATAGTTCTTGTCATGATCACTTCTGCTCCTTTACGAGTAAGAATTTCCTGTAGTTTCCAGGCAAATTCCAGCGTATAGTCTTTCTCAAGAATGTTTGTCTTGATGCCTTTTGCTCCTGTGTTGGTTCCACCATGACCAGCATCAATCGCTATCTTCATTTTACTTACCCGAAGTTTTTCAGGCTGCTGTTTTACTTTAACTTGTAACGATCTTCCTCGATAGCTAATTGAATAACCCCAATGTTGTTTGTGTTTTAATTCGATGGTTATTCTCACCACATCATCTTCCACCTGGTTGAGATAAACATTTTTTATTTCTTTTGCTGATTGCAGTTGTGTGATCCAGTTTGTATTGCTTTGTACACCATATATCTCTAACATGATCTTTGAAGGAGATATTTCCATCCAGCTTTTATAAGGCAATTTTTCATCGAGTGATAAACTGAACAAATCATAACCTTCGTCTGTACCTTTTACACTCCACGAGTTGAGTAAATAAAAAGACTTTTGTCTGTATGATGTATCAGTCTTTACATCTTTCTTACTGACATAAACCGAATGTTGTTTAGATAATTGCACTTTGTACATGCTTCTCGCCGAATCTGTAATCCTGAACAACACAGCAGTATCAACATAACCCATTTTGGCACCACCGAGTCTGTCTTCTCCTAATCCATAAGCCATCATGGTTAGTGGATTCACTGATCTTGCTAAAATTTGTTTAGTTGAGTCTTGTGCATGTAATGAAGTTGTTGCAAGGCAACAAACAAGCGATAGGATCCTGAACATTCAATAAATGTAAGGATGAATTGGTAAGCATCAAACTGCTTTACAGGAATGGTTTATCTTGCAGCTCAACTAAACATAACGCATGCCTTTTAACTGGCAAACATTCAGAACACGAACACTCTCAGCCGTTGTATTTGTAATTATAATGATGGTTGGACTACTGTGGAATCACTGGAGTTTTTTTGTGCTCTTTTCAGTTATTCATTTTGGATGCTGGATAGAATATCAGAGGCTTGTTGAGAAGATCGATCCCAACTACAGGAAGATATCTCCAGCACATAAATATGGCGTGATGATAGCAGGCTGGGGATTTATGTTATGGATGACGAATGAAGCCTATACGATTGCTGATGTTTGGATGGATGATATAGGATTCTGGATGTTGGTGATTGGTGCTGTTGCAATGAATATTGATACGCTGATACAACGAAGAGGAAAGTTGATTGCTCATTCATTGATGGGGCTGTTGTATATTTCTTTGAGTTTGGGGTTGTTGATTGATTTATATGAAGAGAAATCCTTCTATTATTATGATGGAGAACGAGCTACTCCTGCAGGATTTATATCTCTATTTGTTATTCTTTGCATGTGGATCAATGATACAATGGCTTACCTCGTTGGATCATTAATTGGTAAAACACCTTTCTCTAAAATATCACCTAAAAAAACATGGGAAGGAACGATTGGTGGTGTAGTGTTATGTGTAGCAATTTTAGGTTTTCTTGCTTCATTGATATTAGATCTAGCTCATAGCACACCCTTTCCATCTTACCATTGGTATATCATCGCTGCCATTGCAGCAATCTTCGGAACCCTTGGAGATCTTTTCGAATCAAAACTAAAACGCATGGCAGGTGTGAAAGATTCCGGGCAAATGATGCCAGGCCATGGTGGGTTTTTAGATAGATTTGATTCTTTGATGATTGCAACTCCTTTTGTGTGGTTGTATATCTGGTTGTTTGTGTAGAAGAAGGTAACGCAGAGATTTATTTGAGGTTGCAGTTCGGTACCAAGTTTGAACTGCTGAATATTTAAAAACCAAAACGCAGAGAACGCAGAGGGTCTTTACTTCGTAATGAATAGAACTTTGCGGACTTTGCGTGTTCTTAGCGTTCTTTGCGTTCCTTTCTTCACCTTATATTTGCCTTTCAACTACACCACATGAAGGTTCATAAAGAAGGTTACGCATCCATTGGTATTGCTGCGCTTATATTTGGTCTCATTAATATTGCTTCATTCATTTTTTTAAGGGAGGAATATCCAAGAACTGCATTAGCTGTATTTCTGGTGACGGCTTTTCTTTTCCTGTTCATCGTTTCATTCTTCAGAATTCCTTATCGTAATCATACCATTGGTGAAAGCCAGGTTATTTGTCCTGCCGATGGAAAAGTAGTGGTGATAGAAGAGGTTACTGATGAAGAATACTTTAAAGACAAAAGAATTCAGGTGAGTGTGTTTATGAGTCCAGCCAATGTGCATGTAAATCGTAACCCGATCAGCGGTGAAGTGCTATATAGTAAATATCACAAAGGAAAATATTTAGTGGCATGGCATCCGAAATCTTCAACAGAGAACGAAAGACATAGTGTGGTATTGCAGAATGCACATGGTGTTATTCTCGTAAAACAAATTGCAGGTGCTTTGGCAAAGAGGATCGTAAACTATTTATCGCCTGGTCAGCAGGTTAAACAAAATGATGAACTTGGATTCATCAAATTCGGTAGCCGTGTAGATGTGTTGCTTCCGTTAGATGCAAAGGTGAAAGTGAATCTGAACCAGGTTGTAAAAGGTGGTGTAACTGTTTTAGCGGAGTTATAGTGAGTGGTGAATGATGAGTAATAAGTTCTCCCAGATGAATTTCGCTGCTCAGCATTGAACAGAACGTGCAAGTGAGTGACACAACGAAGCTAAATACTTGTTCTTCAGTTGGTAAAACTCTATTTTTCTAAGTTTTAACAGCCGGATCATATTTTTTTGGATAGATGACTGTTATATTTGGCTACATTAAAATCCCAAAAACAACATAAATGAAAAAGATCTTCACACTAATGGTTGCTGCTCTTTTGGTGAGTGGTGCATCTTATGCCTGCGAAGGAAAAAGTTGCGGTAAAGAAATGAAAGACAAAGCTTGCTGCAAAAAAGGTGATAAATGCAGTAAAGACAAAAAAGAAACAAAGACCACTAAGGAAACAAAGAAAACTAAGGCAACTAAACCTGCTACGGCTAAAGCTTAATCTTTTTTGTTTGAAAGAATTGAATCCCGCTATGGCGGGATTTTTTTATCTGCGACGTCTTGTTTTTCCGATTAACCAGAGCACCAGTACAACGATCAGCACTATCAGAATAACTCCTGTCCAGATACCGGCTTTAAAAATTCCGCCAATTACATCACAGGAACTGGCTGTGAACATGATGATCATCATTACTGCCAGCAGCGATAAGTTGAATTTCTTCATAACCTTATTTTAGCTGAACTGAAACAAATGGCTTGCCAATAACATGTTTTTCTGATTGTGATACAAGGGTTTGTATTCCTATGAAGCTTTTGTTGCGTCGCACTCTTGTACAATTTTTTCTTTACTGAGCTTATCTATACCGCAAAAAAAAAGCCGCAAAAATTGCGACTCAGTGTTCTTCATAGATTAGCTTCTTATCTGTTTCGCTCCATTGAGGAGTTATCGTTTCTGTGTTCCATTGCAATTACGGTGGCCCCATCCAGGTGATCAAAACCTTTGGCAATATCTTTCATCTCTTCTACCAACCATCTAAGATCTGACCAGGTTGCACCTTTCTCCACTTCACTCATGAACTGTTTGTTTAGTTCAATAAACCTTTCCTGCTCCTCAGACCTTCCCAACTTTTTCATAGGTTTCATTTAAAATATCGGGATACTCTTTTCAAGAATAATGCAAGTTTATAACTGGTTGTTTTTTAAAGCCACCAGTATTTTGTTGATGTGAATTTTTTCTACAAATGAGCAAACGAGTCTCAGTTCAATAAAAAGGAATCAACTTATTATTTATTATCTTGATGCTTTATCTCACCAAATTAAACTGCACTCATGAGAAAATGTTTGTTACTGCTTTTATCAGCAGTCATACATCTGTCTGTATATGCACAGCAGAATCTTACAGTATTTAAGGGAGCATTAATCTACACAGGTACGGGAAAATCCATCATCAATGGTGTTTTGATTGTACAGAACGGCAAGATCATTTCTGTTGGAGATGCCTCTACTGTTATTCCTGCTAACGCACAGGTAGTTGACATGACCGGTAAAGTAATTATTCCTGGCATTGTAGATACACACTCACATATTGGTGGACCGGAAGGTGGAGATCGTTCATCACCATTAAATCCGGATATAAGGGTACTTGATGCAGTAAATCCTACAAGCAAGGCTTTTAAGAAAGCCCTGGCTGGTGGATTAACTACAGTAAACATTATGCCTGGTTCCGGTCAATTAATGAGTGGTCAAACCATCTATGTAAAACTACGTGAGGCTACAACGATAGAAGATCTTTTAGTACCCAATGAAAGAGGTGTTTATGGTGGAATAAAAATGGCCAATGGTACCAATCCAATGAACGGAATACCTGGTTATCCAGGTACAAGATCAAAGTCTGCAGCAATGGATAGAGATCTTTTTATGAAAGCTCTTGAGTATAAGAAGAAGATTGATAAAGCAGGTAAAGACAGTTCAAAGCTTCCTGACAGAGATCTTCGAATGGAGCCATTGGTTGAAGTATTAAATGGTAAACGCATTGTTCATTTTCATACGCATAAAGCGAATGATATATTAACTGTATTAAGATTACAAAAAGAGTTTGGTTTCAGAGTAGTGCTGCATCATGTAACAGAAGGATATATTGTAGCTAAAGAAATTGCTGCAGCTAAAGTTCCCTGCTCTATTATTAATGTGGATGCACCTGGTGGAAAAGCTGAGGCCATGAATTTATGGACAGGTAATGGTGGTGTATTAGAAAAAGCCGGTGTGTTAACTGCTATTCATACTGATGATGGTATTACTGATTCAAGATTTTTACTACGTTCGGCAGCAATGAGTGTAAGAGATGGCATGAGCAGAGAAGAAGCCTTAAAAGCACTTACGATCAATGGTGCAAAAATGTTAGATCTTGAAAAAAGAGTTGGCTCTCTTGAGGCAGGTAAAGATGCTGACTTTGTTATTCTTTCCGGTGATCCTTTTAGTGTGTACACTTTTGTTTTGCAAACATGGGTAGAAGGCATCAAGAGATTTGATCTTTCAAATCCTGCAGATAAAGCTTTTGCTGTTGGCGGTTTCGGAGTCTATACTCAGGATGCCATCACTCATACACACGAAGATGATCATGATTAATCACCTCTAACAATCACAAATGAAACATATACTTTTTTATAGCATCTTATTATTTTCTGCAATTGCATCAGCACAAATAGCTGTAAAAGCTGATACGATCTACACCATGTCAGGCTCTCCGGTAGCTAATGGAATTATTTTAATAAAAGATGGAAAGATAGAAGCTGTTGGCCAGAACCTTACCATCCCATCAAATTATAAAACTTATAATGCAAAAATTGTAACGCCAGGATTTGTAGATGCCAGAAGTTCTATTGGATTATCCGGTGCTTATAATATTCCATCAGACCAGGACCAGATTGAAAAATCAGGACCATTTCAACCAGAATTAAGAGCGATAGATGCTTATAATCCTGAAGATAAACTCATCGATTTTGTTTTGCGTAACGGAACAACAACAATACATACTGGTCATGGTATTGGTGCATTGGCCAGTGGACAAACAATGATCGTAAAAACAAAAAAAGGATTGACTGATGATGTAACCATCAAGCCAGTTGCAATGGTAGCAATGACGATTGGTCCGAGTGTATCATCAAACTTTCAATCACCCGGAACAAAGTCAAAACAAATTGCCATGTTAAGAGCTGAATTATTAAAAGCTCAGCAGGCAATGAAAGCTTCACAAAAAGATACATCAAAAGCGGTAGAGCTAAGGCAGCTAACATTGCAGCAATTACTAAGAGGAGAATTGAAAGCCTTAATTTCTGCAAACACAGCAGTTGAAATCATGTCGGCAATACGTTTGGCAAAAGAATTCAATTTGAAGTTAGTAATTGAAGGTGCTGCTGAAGGTTATCGCTTGATTGAACAGATCAAAGCATCAAAAGCTGAAGTGATCGTTCATCCAACAATGGCAAGAGCTGGTGGACCAATGTTAAATATGACAATGGAAAATGCATCAATACTCACAAAAGCAGGAATACCTGTTTCGATTGAAAGTGGATTCGAGGGTTATGTACCAAAGACCAGGATCATTTTATATGAGGCTGCTGTTGCATTAAGAAATGGCTTGTCTTATGCTGATGCCTTACGTACCATTACAATGATACCTGCTAAATTATTAGGAATTGATAACAGGGTTGGATCAATAGAGAAAGGAAAAGATGCAGATCTTGTTTTATTTAACGGAGATCCTTTTGAGTACACAACAAAAGCATGTGTGGTGATCGTTGATGGAAAAGTGGAAATAGAAGAAGCTTGCAATATGTAACTTGATTTTGAGCAGTTAGAAAGTTTAGCTGCTCAAATTTTTCTTCATGCAAATACTGGTTGGCATACCAACGTATTGTCCATAATTCTCAATTACAGTATATCCCTCACGTTTATAAAAATTGATCGCTTCAAATTGTTTATCGCCGGTTTCCAGAACAGCATGTGTGAAGCCTAATTCTTTTGCCCATGTTTCTAATTCATGAATGATAAATGAAGCAACACCAGTTCCTCTTTTAATTTCTGTAACGAACATCCGCTTAATCTCTACAGAAGTTTCATCAAAAGGTTTGAAGCATCCACATCCTACAGCAATATCATTTTCATATGCCAATACAACTGTTGGCAGATCAGGCACAGCATTGTATTGATCATATACATCTTGCAGTTCTTTGTATCGACTTCGCAGATCGTTATCTAATTCAATAACCAGCTTTTTAAAATCAGGATGATTGCTATTTGTTCTTATTAACCTACTCATATATAACAGAGGCCCGAATTTTCATGAAATTTATACAACTTCTTTTGATCGTTCCCATTCTTTTGCTGCAATAACCAACCTTAATTCTCCATAACTCACCTTGTTATCCAGTTTTTGAACCAAAGGTGTAAGAGGTCCTTCAAATTCTTTGAGATGGGGTTCAATCAGAACTATCTTTTCAGTCTTCACTAATTCACTTACCGGGATTATTCCCTTCTCAACATAAAAAGCCATGTGACCTTCAATAGTTGAAATACTCAGATTCCTGATCTTAGCAATATCTGCAATTGTATTTCCTTCTTTATAAAGCTGGTAGCTTACATCCTTTGTATCAACTCTGGGTTTTACCTCATCTTTTGCTTTTCTTTCCTTCTTCGGAGTCTTTATATGTATTAATGAACTCAATCCATGTACAGTGCAATATTCAACAAGTACACTCAAAAACCTATCTCCATATTTATCAACTTTTGCTTTTCCGAAACCCGATATCTTCATCAACTCTTCTTTTGTCTGCGGAAGAAACTCAACCATCTCATCAATAGATTTAGTGGAAGCAACAATGTAGATTGGTTGATTATGCTGTTCACATAGTTTATTTCTTAATTGCCTTAACTGGTAATGCAATTCTGGATGTGCGGTTTGCTTTTTTTCTTCTGCAGCAGTTGCATAAGCATTTATAGAAGCAGATGGCACGACAAAGCTTTTCTTTTGATGATAATATTTTTCAATGCTGAAACCATCCACAAATCCATTCATCAGATGCTTCTTTTCTGCAACAGCAACAAATACATCTTTTAAAGCCTCATTGTAGTTTTTAGCCTGTAGTTTACTATCCGTTACTGCAGGTGATTTACTGATGAACTGTAACAACTGATCAAGTTCTTTTACAAAATACACTACTGCATCTTTAAGTCTTTTTTGTAATGATTGATTTTCTTCAGGAAGCACATCTTCTGCGAAAAAGTAATTCAGGTGTTGTTTGAATTTCTCTGCTACTTCCTGCAATTGAATGAGCTTTTGTTCCACTTCATTTATCCAGGGAAGTGTAGCTTCATTGAAGTCTTTTATATTATCATCAACCAATTTACGGAGATCGTTGGCAAACCTAATTGCCATCATCAGATCAAACAAACCAATCAATACCTGTTGCTGATATATTTTTTTAGATTGATGCAATTCATCTTTCAACTGGTTAGCTGAAGCAAAATTTTTTGAAAAGTGAACAATCGTTTCATCAGATCTTAAACTAGAAGAAGTTATCTGGCTCTGCAAAACAATTCCTTCTAAAGATGTGCATCTACTTAACGCAACATACACCTGTCCTGCAGCAAAAGCAGCACCGGCATCTATTACAGCTTTTTCAAAAGTCAGTCCCTGGCTTTTATGTATAGTGATGGCCCAGGCTAAGCGTAAAGGATATTGTGTGAAGGAACCAACAACGTCTTCTTCTATCTGGTTGTTAGATTTATTTACTGCATATCGAATATTCTCCCAGGTTTCTTTCTGTACCTCAATCTCGTCTGTTTCTCCTTTGCATTGAACGAAAATTCCATCGTCAGTTATTCTTGTGATGGTTCCGATCTTACCATTAAAATATCTTTTGATCTTTTCTTTATCGTTCTTGATGAACATCACCTGAGCACCTTCTTTTAATCGCAATAATTCATCAGCAGGAAAAGCTTTCTCGCTAAACTCACCTTCTATCGTTGCTTTGAAGGAGTATGATTTACTATTAAGCCTCGTGATCTCTTCATGGTTGATTGCATCAGCTTTATAGTTATGTGTAGTAAGAATAATGTAATCGTCTTCCTTCTGCACTTTGAAATCAGGATTGTATAAGCTGATCAATATTTTTTTTCCATTAGTTGACAAGGCATTATTTCTTACCTGGTTCAGCAGATCAATAAACCGGTTATCGCTTTGGCGATATATCTTTTCAAACTCAACATAAACAGGAGGCACCTGCTGCATGATTCTGCTGTCGAAGAAATAAGGAGAGTTATAAAAAGATGATAACAAATTCCATTCTTCATCAACTGTAACAGGAGGTAATTGATACATATCACCGATCAATAAAACCTGCACTCCACCGAAAGCTTCCGCATGACGATTTCTATAATGTCTTAACACAACATCAATGGCATCTAACACATCACAACGAACCATACTTATCTCATCAATGATCAACAGTTCCAGTTGCTGAAAGATCTTGATTCTTTCCCTGTTCAGTTTGATCTTACCGAATATTGTATGCTTGTTATTTGCACCGCTATGATGCATTGTGCCGATCGATTCAGGCAAATAAGGAGAAAAAGGAAGTTGAAAGAATGAATGTATGGTTGAACCTCCTGCATTGATTGCAGCCACACCTGTTGGAGCAACAACAGCAGTTTGTTTTAAACTGTGTTCTCTTATATAACGCAGAAATGTGGTTTTTCCTGTACCAGCTTTACCGGTAAGAAAAATATTCCTGTTACTCTGGTTTACCAGGTCAACCGCCAGTTGAAATACTTCATTATCCTTATCTAATCCTATAGACATCGCTGCAACTTAGAAAATAACTGCCGCAGAAAAAAGTCTGCGGACAGTTATTGTTATATAGAATTAGGATTGAGACTGTTTCGAGTTCAGCATCAGCATTTCGCTGGCTTGTATCTCGGTGAAATATTTCTTAGCTCCGTCTTTATCTGTGTAATTACGGTAGACCAGTTTTCCTTCCAATGCTATTTCAGCACCTTTGGTAAGATATTTTTCAGCAATATCAGCGAGTTTACCCCAGGCAATAATTGTGTGCCACTGGGTTTCTGTTATCTTATCGCCTTTTGCGTTGCGATAACTTTCACTTGTAGCGATGCTGAACTTCGCCAGCTTTTTACCGCTTTCTGTATTCTTTACTTCAGGATTAGCACCCAGGTTACCGATCAATTGAACTTTGTTTCTTAATGCGTACATGACTTTTGATTTTTTCGTGTTTTTAAATTTTTTATCTCAGTCAATTTTTCGGTGGCCACCATTCGATTGACAACACAAAAGTGCTATTGCCGGAAAGCCTCAGTCGGTTTTTATTCGTTTGCTTTCGTCTATAAACGAGTATAAGCGTTTGTACACGGATAAAATATTGATTATCTTAGGAAAAGAATTTTCAACTCCATGACCGATAACATTATAAAAAACTGCCTTGCCTGCGATAAGCCCATTCATGGCAGAAGCGACAAAAAATTCTGTAACGATTATTGCCGTAACAGCTATAACAACCAGATGAAGTCTATGAACAGTACATCGATCAAAGACATCAACAATGTGCTGGTAAAAAACAGGAAAGTTTTGGAAACGGCTTTGGGCGATAAAGAAATGGAGAAGATCACTAAAGAAAAGCTACTGCAAAACGGGCTAAATTTTAAATACATCACCCATACCTATACTAATAAAAAGGGAAATACATATTGTTTTTGTTATGAATATGGATATTTGCCTTTGGAAAATGATTGGTACCTGGTCGTTAAACGAAAAGACGAGCAGAACTGATTTTAATAATTCATTAGCGGACTCATCCATGTTTTTTGTATGGGAAATAGAATGGATCAAAAACAACATCTTGAATACCTGAGGCAGAAGTATATAGATTTGAATCAACAGTTTGTAAGTGAACTGAAGGATGGAAAAAGCATTCATATGCTTAAAGATCTTAGCGTAGTAATCAATACTTTGCTGAAAGAAATCGAGGCTTTGGAAAGTCTTACTCCAAAAGAAGACAATCAATCTGCACCAGAAACGCTTTCTTAAGGTAATTCAGTTGATGTCGCTTAGTTTTGCTGCCATGTCCAAACCAATTATCTGCATAGGGGCAGCACTTGTTGATGAACTCTTTCATGCTACCGATAAAATTCTTTTAGCAACCACCTCTGATGCTACTGTTACCAAAACAGCCGGTGGTGTTTCCCGGAATATTGCTCATCAATTAGCATTATTGGGTGTTCCAGTACAATTAATAAGCGTATTTGGAAATGATAGTGATGGTGACTGGCTGAAGCAGGTTTCTACTGATGCCGGTGTAAAACTGGATGCCGCAATTACTATTGAAGGACTTACCGGAAAATATACAGGTGTTTTAAATGTTGATGGTTCTTTATTTACAGCCTTTCTAACAAATGCTGCCGTTCATTTAATTACTCCTGAACATTTAGAATGGAATAAGGATCTTTTAGAAACAGCTTCATTTTTATTAGCTGATGCCAACGTAAATGTTGAAACGGTTGAATGGTTACTCAAGTTTAGTAAACGAACAGATATTCCATTTATTATCGAACCTGTTTCTGTTCCTCCTGCAAGCAAATTTGCTTCTGTTGATTTGGATGGATTGTATTTTATCACTCCAAATGAAGATGAACTTCCTGTGCTGTGTCATGAGCCTTTACCTTCTACCAAAAAACAAGTGGAAGAATTGTTGAACAGGGGAGTAAAAAATATCTGGCTGCATAACGGTAGTAGCGGATCAACCATCATCAATAAAGAAAAAAGTATTTCATTGCATGCCTCATTGGTTGATGTTTTGGATTGTACCGGTGCAGGTGATGGATCTTTATCAGGATTTTTATTAGGTAAACATTTGGGTAAGGAAGATGTGGAGTGTTTAAAGATTGCACATACTTTGGCCGCAGAAATATTACAGGTGAACGGAGCTATTGCCACTCATCTTACACAAGAAAAATTATTGGATCTTGTTCCACAATATTTTCCTGAATCATGAATTCATTGCTGAACATTCACCCGGAAGTACAACAGGCTTTGCATGAAGGAAAGCCTGTTGTTGCATTAGAATCTACTATTATTTCTCATGGCATGCCCTTTCCGAAAAATGTAGAAACAGCTTTGGCTGTGGAAGATGTTGTGAGGAATAATGGTGCTGTTCCTGCCACGATTGCCATTATGAATGGGAAATGTTATGTTGGACTAAGTGATGAAGAGATTAACTTCTTTGGGAAAGAAAAGAATGTTTGGAAGGTGAGTTTGAGAGACATGCCTTATGTCATCAGCAATAAATTATATGGCGCTACAACTGTTGCAGCCACCATGAGAATTGCTGCAATGGCTGGAATAAAAATATTTGTCACAGGAGGAATTGGTGGTGTGCATCGTGGTGCAGAAACAAGCATGGATATCTCTGCTGATCTTACTGAGATGGCTCAGACTGCTGTAGCTGTTGTTTCTGCAGGCGTGAAATCAATTTTAGATATCGGACTTACTTTAGAATACTTAGAAACGAAAGGCATTCCAGTTGTTACGTATGGACAAGATGAATTTCCCAGCTTTTATTCCCGTAAAAGCGGATTTATTTCTCCATTGAGATTGGATTCAAGTGAAGAAATCGCTTCATTACTCAATACAAAATGGAAACTAGGATTAGAAGGATCTGTATTGATCGCTAATCCTGTTCCGCAGGAATATGAAGTTCCTTCAGATAAGATGGAAGAACATATTCAACTTGCTTTGGCTGCTGCAGAAAAGAATAATATCAAAGGAAAAGAAGTCACACCATTTATTCTTAAATACATCGCAGAACACACAAAAGGTGAAAGTCTTGATGCTAATATTGCTTTGATAAAGCACAATGCAAAGGTTGGTGCTGAGATTGCAAATGCTTACTCCTCTGTTACTGCTGCTTAGTTATAGGCAGGTTTTTTGAAGTTCATTCATAAACTTATTGTTATGAATGATGTAAGCAATTTTCTAACGAATGAAGGATGGCAGGCCGGACAGGAATTTGGTATCAGCATTCAATATAAAGGTGAACATGAGGCTGTTTCGGTAACTGAGTTTGTAGAAAAAGATAGCCGTGTATTTGTTGCTGCATTAACAGATGAAACCGAAGTGTTGCTTGTTCCTTTTAGTCTATCGGCAAAAGAAAATGGAATGAATTGGTTGCCGGTTGATGTAGAAAATATTGATCTTGCTTCTGTGATTGCTGCGGGAATTCAAAAATGCGAACGATAGTTATATAATAAAAAAGAAGGCTCCTTTTAAAGAGCCTTCTGATCAATAAAGAACAAATCGTACAAGTGAGTACCTCGGTATATTATTTTTAATTTTTGTCTCGGTGAATCTCCTTCGTCGATTTGACACAACGAAGCTTGGCTTAGTTATGTTGTTTGTCACATTATTTTATTCCATACTTGTGCTTATATCTTTCATACAACTGTTTATGTTTGTCTGTAAGATCTAAAGTTCTTCCCTGGATAAAAGCATGTGTTACCTGGCTGCTCTTCATATCAAGAATATCACCATTGCTTACAACAATGTTTGCATCTTTTCCTTTTTCAAGTGAACCTGTTTTGTCATCTATGCCAAGGATCTTTGCCGTATTTAGTGTGATAGCCTGCAAAGCCTGCTCTTTCGTTAATCCATAAGCTACAGCAGTTCCTGCATTGAACATTAGGTTTCTTCCTCTTGTATTATCGTCTCTGTCGGCAATGCAATACAACACACCAGCTTGTTGTAAAAGATAAGGTGTTTTGTAAGGTTGATCCACATCATCATCTGCAGTAGCAGGAAGACTGTGCATTTCATTTAGAATGACAGCGATATTATTTTGTTTTAGATAGTCAGTTACTCTCCAGCTATCAGTACCACCAACAATAGCAGTTTTGAAACCAAACTCTCTTGCAAACTCAACAGCTACCATTATTTCTTTCACCAATTCACAATGGATGTAAAGTGTTTGGGTTTTGTTGAATAATCCTTTTACTGACTCGAACTTTAAATTAGTTTGTGTGTGTTTCGTTTCAGCAAAATATGATTGTGCTTCTTTGAAGAAACTTCTTACACGGTCAATTCTGTCTAACGCAGCTCTTACAGGATCTACCTGTGGTTGTTGTGTTGCCTGGAAATTTCCAAATCTTCTTGGTGGAGAAAGATTCGGCATACGAAAATGTATTCCGCCATCTAACTTATAAACGGCATCTTCCCAGTTCCATGCATCAAGTTGCATTACTGATGATGAGCCACTGAGAATTCCACCTGCAGGAACGATGTTGGCTAACAAAATTCCATTACTGCGAAGTGTGTTAATCACCTTAGAATCTGTATTGTATGCTACAGCAGATCGAACACTTGCATTTATTTCACCTAGTTCAGAAACATCTCTCGTTGCTCTTACAGCACCCGTTTCAACCAATCCTAGATCTGTTGCAGGAGTGATGATTCCTGGATAGATATGTTTACCGCTACAGTCGATCACCTTAGTT
This sequence comes from Bacteroidota bacterium, assembly GCA_023386555.1. Taxonomy (GTDB): domain Bacteria; phylum Bacteroidota; class Bacteroidia; order Chitinophagales; family Chitinophagaceae; genus JAEZDC01. The sequence continues at coordinate 65,314 of JAEWJK010000015.1, forward strand.
CCATTTGTATTTACTGATGTTCCGACTTCTGTGATCTTTCCATTGTTAAATATGATTGTTCCATTCTGAATTACCTGTCCATTACCGATATGAATGGTTGCATTCGTTAATGCAATAGCTTCTTTCTGACCTGGTGCAGGATAAATATTGTCTTGTGCTTTGACAATTATCATTAACCCCAGACAGATTATTGTTGATAGTATTTTTTTCATCATTTATAAGTTTGATTGTTTGAACGTTTGATTGTTTGAATGTTCTGTTTCAGCAGGCTTTCTGTACTTTACACCTTTCAATTCAATTGTTGCAAATAGTCAATAAGCTTTTGAATTAATACTGCTATTTCAGTCGCAAGAGAATAGAAGTTTTCAAACTGTTCATTATTAATATAACTCCTGTCTATTGCACGATAAAGTTGAGATCTGAATTCTCCACATGATCCTTTAGCTATATAAAGAAATTGGATAAACTCTCTGTTTACACTTCTTTCAAAACCTTCAGCTATATTATCCATGATAGACCCCGCAGAGCCTTCGATCTGGCCAATTAATCTAAAGTTTTTATTGAAGTTTCCAGCATCTATTAATTTGCCGATTTCCTGGTTAAGTATTCTTGCCTTTTGCCAGGATTGTATTTCTTCAAATCTTTTTATTGTAGCCATTTTAAATTATTTGCTGAACAGTTGAACATTTAAACACTCAAACTTTTGAACTAATTAGTTTCATCATCATGATCTCTGTCAAGAATACTACGCTTGTGTTTATGATCTATCTCACACTCGTTGTATTCTTCCGCTCTTGGTCTGGCCGGAACTGTTCGTCCTGCTCCACCTGGAGTTCTTTTTTCTGCAATAAGTTTTTGGATCAACCTGTTTCTTTCAGATGCAAGTGCCTGACGCATTTGCTCGTCTTTTACACGATCATAATAAACCGTTCCATCAACGATAGTATATAAACTCTTAGCGTAGATACTTAGTGGATGATCACTCCATACAACAACATCAGCATCTTTACCTGTTTTAATGCTGCCAACTCTATCTGCAATGTGGAGCATGGTAGCAGGATTCAATGTTGCCATTTTCAAAGCTTCTTCTTCAGCAACACCACCATATTTCACACTCTTAGCAGCTTCCTGGTTCAGACGACGAGCCATTTCAGCATCATCACTGTTGATAGCTACATTCACTCCCACTTTATGCATGATGGCAGGGTTATATGCAATCGCATCCTGAACTTCCATCTTGTAAGCCCACCAATCGCTGAATGTTGAGGCATTGGCACCATGTTGTTTTATCTTATCAGCTACTTTATATCCTTCCAGTATATGCGTTAAAGTGTTTACGGTAAAGCCGAATCTATCTGCAACTTTCAAGAGCATGTTTATCTCACTTTGAACATAAGAGTGAGCAGTGATGAAACGTTTTTTATCAAGTATCTCTACCAATGTTTCCAGCTCTATATCTCTTCTTTTGTTTGGTCCGGCGTTTTTGTAATCAACTGCTCTTTGGAAAGCATCCATCAGCACTTGCTCAACTCCCATTCTTGTATCAGGAAATCTGGTGTTAACATTAGATGAAGAACGTTTCACATTTTCACCTAGAGCAAACTTGATGAAAGGATCCCAGTTAGCAAACTTGATATCTTCCATTCCTTTACCCCAACGAAGTTTGATCATCTGTGTTTGTCCTCCAATTGTATTACAGCTTCCATGCAATAAGTGAGAAGAAGTTACACCACCACTTAACTGGCGATAAATATTGATATCATCAGGGTTCAAAGCATCACCAACTCTAACTTCAGCAGTTACGGATTGTGTACATTCATTAACGCTACCTGTTACAGCAATGTGTGAGTGTTCATCAATAATTCCTGCGGTAAGATGTTTACCTGTTCCATCAATCACTCTTGCAGAACCTGCACTGAGGTTTTTGCCTATAGAAGTGATCTTTCCTTTACTCAGTAACACATCTGTGTTTTCCAGCTTACCATCTTTTTCATTGGTCCACACAGTAGCATTTTTTATAAGAATATCTTCCTGTTTTGGTAATTCTTTCGAACCAAAAGCAATGAAAGGATATACTACATCTGAAAGTGAAGGTGGAGTTATGTTTCTTCTTCCACCACGTCTTCCTGTATCTGCTTTAGGAGCTGAGTCTGATAAAGCCGAACGATAGGTCATACTCCATTGAACAGGATCACCTGTATTTAGATAACCGTTTCCATACCAGCCATCACCTCTTGCAATACCAGATAAAGTTGTTTGTCTTCCCATATCACTCCTGTTAGCCCAGTTCAATCTCACCATCATATCATTCAATGTAAGATTGAGAGGATTTCTTGCAGTGTCGCCAGGATTTGAAAACGTTGCTGTATAATTTCCGGGAGTTCCTCTTAAATAAGCATCGTAATTTGTTGTCTGACCTTTTGTTTTGATGGATAAAGTATATACACCACGATAATCGATCGGACTTTCTTTTAATACATATTTATTTCCCTGCACCCAGTTTTGAAGAAATGAAGTAGTGTCATTGAATATCGGACCAGAAGTAATGAGAAAATTAGCAAGTTTACCGGCATCTAAACTTCCAACCTGGTTGTACACACCGATCATTGTTGCAGGAATTTTTGTAAGTGCTTCGAGGGCTTTGGTTTCACTTAATCCATTCTGAATAGCCTTTCGAAGATTTGCAAGAAACTCATTAGCTGATGTTCCTCTTGATGTTAGTGCGAAATTGATATTTGCTTTCTCGAAAAACCCCGGATTTGCAGGAGCCATTTCCCAATGTTTCATATCAGCAAAAGCTACCACTCTTGCATCATTTGGATCTTCTACATCCATTGCTACCGGAAAATTCAAAGGCAGAATGAAAGAGGTTTTCAGATTCTTAATATCATCCAATCTCTGGTATTCATCTCCACTTCCTTTAATGATATATTGCACGCCGAATTCTTTAGCAACTTTATCAGCTCTTAACGCATTCCATTTGTTGGCTGATTCCATTATTTGAGGTAGAGATTGCAGATCATTCCAGGCTTTTAAACTAAGGTTTACTCCTTCGGTAGCCGGACGATTTTTGTACCATTGAGCATCCATATATGTTTGTCGCAACAAAGAAATCACACCCATTAAAGAGCCTGGATAATCCTGTGTTGAACTTCCTTTATCAAAAGAATAATGAGCAGATGCTTTTTCTTTCAGCACTACCATGTTTTCTTTTTCATTTGCCAGTGTTACAAATGTTCCTGTACCTCTTGCAATTCCATCCTGCTGATGTGTGAGCACTGATCCAAAGCCCAAACCTCTTAATTCTCTTGCTTTGGTTTCATTAACCTGGAAAAGATTAATGCCATCTGTTTCAGGTTTGATTGCCTGGTTCCAGTTGTAAGCACCTTTTGTGTTAGAAGTTGTTTGGGGTGGTGTATTGAAGTTAAAACCGCCTTGTCTTTGTGGTGCAGTAATTCCATAATCACTGTACACATCAATAAAAGAAGGATAGATGTATTTTCCTTTCAGATCTACAACCACGGCATCTTTTGGAACAGCAATGTTGCTGCCGACAGAAATAATCTTTCCATCTTTAATGATGAGTGTTGCATTCTGTAGCGTGGTTTGTGCATCTTTTACAATAGTTGCATTTGTAAAAGCATAATGGCCACTTCGATAATCCGCCACACCAGCTGTTGGATAAGTTTCCTGGGCTTGCAATAAAGCATAGAATAGCAACCCTTGAAACAGGAGCATTAGTTTTCTCATAAGCAAAATATAGTGTTTAGTTCTGCTTTAAAACTAAACAAAACAGTTGATGCTTATGAACCACTTATATATTTTTTGGTAAAAAGAACTGTTTACCTGCTATTCATTTATATAGCGAGTAAAGGTCATCACCGTTTTTCCATCTTGGGTTAATGACAATTTCCCTTGATTGATCGTATACCCATTACACTTTATAACTGCATCAATAAAAGTGTTCTCATCATAACCCTCACATGTTTTCTGGGAATTGTAATTGATATCGCTGAAACAAACTTTCTCACCCCTCATTCTTGTTGAACCACTTATTTGGTTACAACCGGTGTTAGCATAAAAAGTTTCATTATCAAGGTCAACCACTAGATAAGGTTGTTTTTCCCAATTAGTTTTTGCACCGTCTATACCATCCAGTAACCATGTACCAGTCAGATTTCCATCGGCATTTAGAATAGCACCACAACCTGTATAATTGTTGCCCCTGAATGTTATAGACACTTTATAATCATATAAATTATCGCTAACACCGTCACTGCAAAAACCTGGAGTGAGCACTACTTTCATTTTCTCGTTTGATGAGATGATATTATAGATAATACTATCGCCTGCTAAGGTTGGAGCAACTGGTGAAAATGCTATTGGAGCGGAAAGTCCCGGAATGCTGAATTGAATAGCATTCTTATGATGTACATCAAGACTCCATGAAGGTTCTGCACCAAAGGCAACGATATCAATTCCCTCGAGGTAATCCGGATTGATCTTTTTAGAGCGGATGAAATTTTTACGATTGAGCATGCCTTTTCCTAGCTGCTTCTCATTTTTCACGCTAAAATTAGCTTCGTTAAGATGTACCAACTTGTTACCAGTAACAGCATATTGAGCAATATTAGTATTGTCAGCATACAACATTATTTTGCCGTCTTGCATAGACCAGCTTCCGTATTTTTCAACGCTTTTTTTCCCTTCACCAATATATGTTTCTGATAATCTGAAAGTGTTGCCAGTGTCTAAAATAACTACCTGGTTAATTCCTTCACAGTCTTCGCAGGGCAAAGTTCCGGAGTAAGTGTTGCCCTGTAAGTATTCACTGTTAAGTATGGCTTTCTTTGTCTGGCAGGAGTATAAAGCTGCTGCCAGCGTTACGAGTAAAATTGTACGTTTCATTTCCTTTCTTTTTAAGTTCTTTTCCGTGCATATGGTAGTTCCCTATCATAAAGTGGTATAACATTATGGGTACATCAAGTTGCAGGCCAGAGCTAAAAAGAAATGATAAAGCAGCCCGAAAGCAGGAAGAAAATCCACAGAAATATCTTGAAGAATATAAATTTTAATCTCTAGAGAATAGATTCTAATTCCTGCAGGTGATGTATCATATAAGTAGGCTGAATGTGAGGCTGAATACGAAGATGATTCACAAAAACAGTATCCATTCCTGCATTGATTCCTCCTTGTATATCAGCATCTAAGTTGTCGCCAATCATTATACTTTCTGTGCAACAGGCATTGCATTTATTGATGGCGTAATCGAATATTTCTTTGTGGGGTTTCAAACTCTGCGAAGTTTCTGAAGTGATCACTTCAACAAAAAAATTAGACAAGGCAGCATTTTCTAATTTACTTTTTTGCGTAAGATCAAAACCATTGGTGATGAGATGAAGCTGGTAACCTTTTTCTTTTAAATAAGTAAGAATTTCAATGGTATAAGGAAAGAGATTCTTCTTAAGCGGCAGTTTCTCCAAAAAATCGACAGCCATTTGCCTTGATAATGATTCATTAGCAATTTTAAAATCCAGCAAAGCCAGCCACATTCTTTTCCACCGTAATTCATCTTGTTTTATCTGGCCTTTGGTGTATTTATCCCATAAACGCAGATTGTGTACACTGTAAGACTGAAAGAATTTTTCAAAATCGTCTACACCTATTGATTCCAGCTGATGCTCATTATAGAGTTCCTGAAGTGTTTCTTTAGAATTGGCTTCAAAATCCCATAACGTATGATCCAGGTCGAAAAACAGGTGTTTATACTTCATCGGCTGCAATTTAATAAGAGTAGCTTATACTCAAAGAGCGAACCATTCTACCATCAATGTTTTAACTTGCCGCCATGAATATTATTATTACTGGAGGATCAAGAGGAATTGGAAAAGTCATTGCTGAAAAATTTGCAGCAGATAAACAAGGGCATAGTATTATTCTATCGGCCAGGAAAAGAGAACCGTTAGAAGTGTTTGCGAAAGAATTACAGGCAAGATTCCCGAGAACGAATATTCTGAATTACGCTGCAGATCTTTCTAATAAAACTGAAGCAGATGAATTTGGAAAATGGTGTTTGAAAAATTTTGTACCGGATATTGTTATTAATAATGCAGGAAGTTTTTTGCCCGGCAGTATTCACGATGAAGCAGAAGGAACATTGGAAAAGATGATAGCAGTGAATTTGTACAGTGCTTACTATCTCACCAGGATTGTATTACCTGAAATGATAAAGCGAAAATCAGGACATATCTTTAATATGTGTTCCATTGCATCTTTGAAAGCTTATGAAAATGGTGGATCGTACAGCATCAGCAAATTTGCGTTAGATGGCTTCTCTAAAAACCTGAGAGAAGAAATGAAACCGCATAATATAAAAGTGACTGCAGTATATCCTGGTGCAGTATATACAGATTCCTGGTCTGGCTCTGGTGTTGATCCGAAGAGAATTATGGAAGCAAAAGATATTGCGGATATGATTTATGCCACAGCTCATCTATCGCCACAAGCTTGTGTGGAGGAGATAGTAATAAGACCACAGTTGGGAGATTTATAGAATGTGGTGATTTAATAATGTGATAATAAGGCTCTGGTTAAGTTGATGCCGTAAGAAATGAAAGCACAAGAGTGCGACGCAAGTAAAGCTAAATAGATAACAGAACCCCTGCTCCATAATTCTTATCTTCGCTGCATGGAACAATTGTTACAACAAATTGAAGCATACAAAAATGAAGTGAAGGCTTTTGCATCTAAAAAAGCTGATGAAGTAGAACAGTTCCGTATAAAATTTCTTGGCACGAAAGGCATTGTAAAAGCTGTGATGGGTGAGATGAAGAATGTTGCCAATGAAAAGAAAAAAGAGTTTGGGCAAATACTAAATGAGTTTAAACAATTTGTAGAAGCGAAGTACGATGAGTTGAAAGAGGCCGGAAACGAAAGTCAGGAGGCTGGAGATAATTACGACTGGAGTTTACCTGGCAATCCGGTGGCTGTTGGAACAAGACATCCTTTGAGCATAGTTAGAAACAGGATTGTTTCAATATTTCAAAGACTGGGCTTTGCATTGGCTGAAGGACCAGAGATTGAAGATGACTGGCACAACTTCGGCTCAATGAATTTACCGGAAGATCATCCTGCAAGAGATATGCAGGACACGTTTTACATCAACACAAATCCTGATTGGCTATTAAGAACTCATACAAGTAGTGTGCAGGCCAGGGTAATGGAAAAACAGAAACCACCGATCAGAATTATTTGTCCGGGTAGAGTGTATAGAAATGAAACGATCAGTGCAAGAGCACATTGCTTTTTTCACCAGGTGGAAGGTTTGTATATAGACGAGAATGTAAGTTTCGCTGACCTGAAACAAACACTCTACTTCTTTGTGCAGGAGATGTTTGGAAAAGATGTAAAAGTGAGATTCAGGCCTTCATATTTTCCTTTTACAGAGCCAAGTGCAGAAATGGATATTTCATGTTTGATCTGTGAAGGAAATGGTTGCAGTGTTTGTAAACATACTGGTTGGGTAGAAATTTTAGGAAGCGGAATGGTTCATCCGAAAGTGCTGGATAATTTTGGAATTGACAGTAACAAATACACCGGTTTTGCATTTGGAATGGGTGTAGAAAGAATATGTCAATTAAAATACAGGGTGAATGATCTTCGATTGTATTCACAGAACGACATTCGGTTCCTGAAACAATTTACTGGAGCTATTTAAGCTTATTTATTGTAATGATTTTCTAATGCAAGAACTCATTGGGTTATCAATTTTTTAAACTCATAACCCTACATTTGTCTTTTAGCACCAACAACTTTCAGCGATGAGTAAACTGAGTAATCTTGCAGAGACATTAATAGGTTCAGAGATCGTAAAGCTTGGAAATGCTATCAACGATCGTATTAAGCAAGGTGAAAAGATTTATAACTACACGATCGGTGATTTTGATCCGTCAATATTTCCAATTCCAAAGCGATTAGAAGAGCTGATCATCGAATCATATAAGTCACACAACACCAATTATCCTCCTGCTGATGGTGTAATGGAATTAAGACAGGCCGTAAGTAAATTCATCAATGAAAGAGAAGGAGTTGAATATGTTACGGATGAAATATTAATTGCTTCAGGTGGTCGTCCCTTGATCTACACCTTATTTAAAACATTAGTTGATAAGGGTGATAAAGTAATTTATCCTGTGCCATCATGGAATAATAATCATTACGTTCATTTAACTGAAGGGCAACATTGTGTTATAGATGCTACACCGGAAAATAACTTCATGCCTACGGTTGAAGACATTGCACCTTGTTTGAGTGGTGCAACTCTACTTTGTTTGTGTTCTCCTCAAAACCCTACCGGCACTACTTTACAAAAAGAACAACTTGGAAGTATTTGTGATCTTGTTTTGGATGAAAACAGAAGAAGAGGTGATAGGGATAAGAAGTTGTATGTGATGTACGACCAGATGTACTGGACATTAACATACGGTACTACAGAACACTTCAATCCGGTTTCTTTAAGACCTGAAATGAAAGATTATACCATATTCGTTGATGGCATTTCAAAAGCATTTTCTGCAACGGGTGTAAGAGTTGGATGGTCTTTTGGTCCTTCAAATGTTATTTCGAAAATGAAAGCATTCCTCAGTCATATTGGTGCCTGGAGCCCTATGGCCGAACAAAAAGCTACGGCTAAATACTTAACAGAGAATAATAACATTGATGCTTTTTTAAATAGCTTCAAAGAGAGCCTTAATGAAAGACTGATTCGTTTATATAAAGGTGTTATTGCGTTAAAAGATAAAGGCTATGCTGTTGATGCCATCACTCCACAGGCTGCTATTTATCTTACCATTAAGTTCGATCTATCAGGTAAGAAAACTGAAGAAGGAACTCATTTAGAAGATCAGTCGGCCGTTACTGCATACTTATTATCGGAAGCAGGTTTAGCAATCGTTCCTTTCTATGCATTTGGTGCAGGAAAACAAAGCCCATGGTATCGATTAAGTGTAGGCACTTGTAAGCTGGAAGAAATAGATGAGATGTTTGGTAGATTGGAATCAGCTTTATCAAGGTTGAGTTGATAATTCAAGATGTTTTGAATTTATTTCTTCCCCAAAAAAGAAGGTGGCTTTATTATCAAAGTCTTCTGTTGAATCTGTTGTAAAGAAATGTTTTGAAGATCCTTTCGAAATTCTCTCTTCCATTTCTGGATGACGTCGGAGATAGTCAGCTAAACTATTGGCTACTATTTCTCCTTGCGAAATGATGTTTGTGCCAATAGGTGCGTATTCTTTTATCTTATCCAGCATCAAAGGATAATGTGTACAGGCTAATAAGATAGTATCGATCTCTGGAGCCCTTTCAATAAGACCTTCCAGGTGCTTCTTCACAAAGTAATCAGCTCCTTTAGATTCATGTTCATTATTCTCTATCAATGGAACCCACATTGGACAAGCTTCCTGGTGAACGATGATATCAGGATAAAATTTATGTATCTCTATTTCATAAGAACCTGATTGAACAGTACCGGAAGTACCAAGAATTCCAATATGACGGCTTTCGGTATAATTTCCGATCACTTCAGTTGTGGGTCTTATCACACCTAAAACCCTATTGTGAGGAGCAATTCTATCCAGGTCATTCTGCTGAATAGTTCTTAATGCTTTTGCTGATGCAGTGTTGCAGGCTAAAACTACTAAAGGACATCCTTGTCCGAAAAACCATTGAACACATTCTAATGTGTAATGATAAACTGTATCAAATGACCTGTTTCCATAAGGTGATCTGGCATTATCTCCAAGATATAAGTAATCGTATGAAGGAAGCTTTTCAACGATCTCTTTCATTATTGTAAGACCACCATAACCGGAATCAAAAATTCCTATCGGAGCTGTTGCAGGCATAAGCAAAAATAAAGAGAACCACCGGTGGGTGGTTCTCTTTTAAGAATATCTGAAAATATTATTTCTTAGGAGTCGTTGGCTTATTGCCTGTTGCAGGTTGTTCCTGACCACCACCTAACTCTTCCGGAAGCTGAATTTTTAATTCCTTTGCTACAGGGATGAATAAATTGTCAGCCTTTGTCAATCCACTTCTCAATGCTACACCCTCAAAAGCCTGAGGACTGAATACCAAAGTATAATTACCTTTTTGCAACACTTTTTGATAAGCTCCATAAACTTGTTGAACCAAAGGTCCGGCAAGAGTATTCCTTTTATTTTCTACTTTGTTCTGAGCAATTTGCTGCCAGTAAACAAGGTTCATTGCTACCTCAGATCTTTTTTGAGCAATTAAGTCCAGAACACTTTTAGACTTTCCGGCTGCTGAATCTGCCTTATAAGCATCGTCTAAACGTTTGAATTCTGATTGGTAAAAATCATACTCTGCAGAAAGAGAATCTCTTTCATATATCTGTAACAAGCTATCTACTTCACGATAGCCAGGCATAACTGTTACCATTGTTTCAAGATCAAAGAAACCAAACTTTGGAGCCTGGGCCTTTGTTTCATTTGAGGATATCAGTAACCCTACCAGGGCCACAACAGCAATCAAAACTTTCTTCATTGTTTGTAGTTTATAAAAATTTGACGTTTATGTTTTATTTGATCCCAAGATCACGGAGAATGTCTTCACTCTTGTCCAGCTTGGGGTCGGCAAATATAACCGTAATTCCTTCGCTTTTATCTAAAATAAAGTCATATCCACGGCCTACAGCCATTTTTTGCACGGCATTATAAACCTTGTCCTGTATTGGCTTTACAAGTTTTTGTCTTTCTTTAAAAAGATCTCCTTCATAACCAAATCTTTTCTTTTGCAGATCTCTTAGTTCTTTTTCTTTATTGAATAATTCATCCTGTCTTTTCTGCTTAAGCTCATCACTTAGCATGTACTGTTCTGCATCGTAGTTTTTGTACATGTGATCAAGCCTTGCCTGCATTGTGTCTAATTCTGCCTGCCATTGAATACTCAACTGTTCAAGTCTTTTTTCGGCTGCTGAATAATCCGGCAATTTTCCGAGTATGTATTTAGTATCAATGATTGCATACTTCTGTGCTGATGCAGCAAAGCTGAAAATAACAACACTAAAAACAACCAGCAAAAGTTTTTTCATATCGATGATTTTATAACAAGCTCAATAAAGATATTCAGTACAAGAGTGCGACGCAAGGAACGATGATTGTATTCTGAAGCTGGCTTCATAATACTTCAATGATTATTCAGGCTCAAAGCCTAACATAAATGTGAACCTTGCTGCATCTTTCAATTTATTCGTTCCGGTAATTCTATCTAAGCCAATACCATAATCAAATCCCAGCAATCCAAACATCGGTAAGAAAAATCTCATACCCACACCAACTGAACGACGTAGTTTGAAAGGATTATAATCTTTCATACTATACCATCCATTCGCTGCTTCAAAGAAAGTCAAACCATAAATAGTGCTGCTTGGGTTTAGACTAAAAGGATAGCGTAATTCTAAAACGTATTTGTTAAAAATGGTAAAATATTGTTGCGCTGCCTGTTGATCAGGATTAACTCTTGGATTTGAACTCTCGTACACCGGATAACCACGATGTGCAACAATATCGAAACCTAGTAAGGCGAAGTTGTTACTTAATCCTGCATCACCCACCTGGAATCTTTCGAATGGAGAAATACCAAGTTTGGTGTTATATCTGCCGATAAATCCTGCCTTGATCGCAGCTCTTAATATCAACTGTTTGTTTCTTTCTTCACCGGTAGCTTTTGTTAACGGAACAAACCATTCTCCAGTGTATTTCCATTTATGATATTCTACAAACTCGTAAGGATTTACTTTATTAACACGATTCGGGTCTATCAGAGAATATGGAGGAGTGAATTGAACGCTCAATAAAAAGTTTGAACCACTTGTTGGAAAAATAGGACTTGGACCTGTTGAGTTACGAGCCAGAGCCAATCTTAAATTGAGGTTGTTTGAAACACCATTATCAAATCCTTTCAGGTTTACAGGGTCGATTGGATAATTTTTCAATTTATACCTGGTGTAACTTACTCCGTATGATAAACTGAAGAAGTCATCAGGCCATTTTAATTGCTTACCTAAGCTAACCGAAACACCGGAAGTTTTGATGTAAGAATTTCTTGCAGCACTGCTTGTATATCTACCTAATGCAGGATCATAAGCATTCGAGAATTTAGTATCATATACACTAACAGTAAATGCATTTCTCTTTTTACCACCTAACCAAGGTTCAGTAAAAGAGAAATTATATGAGCGGAAAGCTCGTCCGTTACTTTGTACACGAAGGCTCAACTTCTGTCCATCACCTGTTGGCAATGGATCCCAGGCTGATTTCTTCCATATGTTCCTGATAGAAAAATTATTAAAAGAAACACCGAGTGTACCTGTTAGTCCAATACCACCACCCCAGCCTGCACTTAATTCGAGCTGATCACTTGATTTTTCTTCAACCGTCCAGTTGATATCTACAGTTCCAGCCTCTGCATCCGGAACAATACCAGGATTAATTGTTTCAGGATTGAAATAATTCAATTGACCCAGTTCACGAACGGAACGCATAACATCGCTGCGGCTGAATTTCTCTCCTGGAATGGTTCTTAACTCACGACGGATAACATAATCTTTGGTTTTATCATTTCCGCTGATTGTTATCCTGTTTAATGTTGCCTGCGGACCTTCAATAATTCTTATTTCGTAATCTATTGTATCGTTGTAAACAGCAGTTTCAATAGGTTCTGCACGGAAGAAAAGATATCCGTCATCCATATACAAACCGCTGATGTCTCCACCTTCCGGCGAAAGTTCTTTACCCAATTTTTTATTGAGGATGTCAACGTTGTAAATATCTCCTTTTTTAATACCAAGGATATTGTTCAATGTTGAATCTGAATATTTGGTATTACCTCTGAAAGCTATGTTACCGAAATAGTATCTGCTACCTTCATTTACCTTAATGTTGATCTTTAGGTTTTCATTCGCTGCACTCATTGATGCGATATTGGTATCAACAATAGCTGCATCTCTATAACCTAAAGCATTGTAGTATTTAACGATGTTATCAAGATCATCTTTGAATTTCGTTTCATTGAATTTAGCATTAGCAAAAGGTCTAACCTTTATATATGGTTCAAGAAAACGTTTTGTTTTACTATAAGTAAGAAAGCCGAAGTCTTTCATATACTCATCAAACGTATATGCATTAGTATCTTTTACAGGATATAAAGTTATTCTTGATTTCTCCTTCGTATCCTTTAACTGTTTCTTCAACTTAACAGGATCAATGGTATTGCCTGAAAAACTGATCTGTTCAATCTTAACCTTATCACCTTTGCTTACACGAAACACCAATAATTGGGAATTTTCGATAGAGGCATCATTTGTTGTTTCTATTCTTACACCAACGTTCCTATAACCTTTATCAAAGAAAAATTTCTGAATTGCTTCTACGGCAGAACGTTTCATGTTTTCTGTTATCACCCTACCTCTAACCAATCCAACCTTACCAGTAAGCTCTTCTTTTTCTCCTTTCTTTACTCCGGCAAAATCAAAATTTGAAAGTCTTGGTCTTTCTGTTACTATAATTTCAATATCTATTTTATCCCCTGAAACATTAGTGATGTATATCTCAACATCCGAAAAATAATTTTGTTTCCAGAGATTTTGAATGGCTTTAGAAAAAGCATCACCACCAGGAATCACCACCTCATCCCCTACATTTATATTTGCGATAGATAACAAAAGTGCCTGATCGAAATATTTATTTCCGTTAACTTTTATAGAGCTAATCTTGTATTTTTTTGGAACTTTTTGTTCGAAAATGTTGATCAGAGTTGGATCAACTGAAGTAACCGGGGTAGTATCGTTTTGAGCCGTTGCACCGAATGCAAAAGCCGACAAAGCAAGCATAAAAAACGATCTGTAAACTTTCTGCATCAGGGTAGCTATTTGGTTGGTTTTGCCAGCTTGAATATCCTTTGTTAAGAAATGAGAAATTCAGCGAATTTTTGAATGGGGCAAATTAACGGGATAATTTGAAAACCTATGTTAAATCAAACAGTATTATTGCTTTAAGGATTATTTTATCTGAGCAGTTACAGGAGTGGTTGATAACTGATCACCGGTCTTACCAAATCTTCTTTCCCGATTTTGAAAATCTATAATGGCTTCGTATAGGTTTTCTTTCCTGAAATCCGGCCAACGGGTATTGGTAAAATATAGTTCTGCGTAAGCTAGTTGATAAAGTAAGAAATTGCTGATACGATATTCGCCACTAGTACGTATCATCAACTCAGGATCTGGAAATTCGCTGGTAGCTAAATACTTCTGAACAGTATTCTGATCGATGATCTCAGGATCTATTTTTCCTTCTTTTACATCAATGGCTATTTGCTTAACTGCATTTACTAATTCCCATCTGCTACTATAACTTAATGCCATCACAAGGTTGAGACCCGTGTTCTGGCTGGTCATATCTAATGCTTCCTGCAATTCATTCTGGGCATATTCAGGCAACATTTGCTTATCACCTATAACATGTAGCTTGATATTATTTTTATTTAAAATAGAAACTTCTTTGCGGATAGTATCAACCAACAATTCCATTAAACCATCCACTTCGTTCTTCGGACGATCCCAATTTTCTGTGCTGAATGCATATAAGGTGAGATAGCCAACACCGAGTTCAGCACATCCTTCAACTATATTGCGAACACTTTCTACGCCATGAAAATGACCATATAATCTATCCTGGCCTTTTTCTTTTGCCCATCTTCCATTGCCATCCATAATAATGGCTATATGTTGTGGAAGCCGGGTTTTGTCGATATGAGATAACAGGTGTTCAGACATAGCTTTACTCAAGTGTGAGCAAAGTTAGAGAAATCATGGTACCTCCACTGCAATTTTAGTAGTAGTAGGTCTAGTATTTAGGGCAGCGATAAGAAGAAATATTGAATGAAACACCGACTTGTGCAATCAGGTATCCATCATTTTGCTTGCTGTTTCCTCTCTGTCTTCCTTTGATGCCGATAGGAGTGCCGTATTCATAACTTCTATCCTGGAGCAAATAACCTACGGAAGGATCGCCGTTTGGTAATGCAGAAAATGCATCAGGAGCATAAGTTGTGCTTACATCGTCAATATAATCGGCATTTGTATAACGATAACCGATTTCTGTAAAAAAGTTTACAGATGGAGATAGGTTGTATTTGAAACCAACAGCTAATGGAAAACATATACCCATTGAGCTATAAGGTTTACGATCTGGATATAATTCATGTCCCTGACCTTCAGTGCCTAATGGTCGTAAAAAATGTTTTTCACCGTTTAAATAAGCATAAGGATCGTAAGAGAAAATGCCAACACCTAAAGACACATAAGGAGTCCAGGTATAGCCTTCAACTCCCGGGTAAAATTTGAAAAAATTAAACTGGCCATTCAGGCTAAGCTCCCAAATATTTGTATTGAAGCTGAGGTTCCTGATCTTTTGAACTTCATTTTTACTGTACACGTCTGAATAACCAAGCTGGGCGAAATTCGCTGCCACTTTTAATCCGATATAATTGCTGAATTGTTTGGTGAAAAAAACCCCTGCTGCCAATTTAGGTCTGTTTATAGATGCTCTTGTATTCAAATCACCATAATAATGCGATGCGCCTAATGAAATTCCGAATTCACCTGAATGAACGTAGCTATCCAACACCTGTGCTTTTGCCGCAGTAAAAGTTAGACCCAAGCATAAAACTGTAACAATTCTCTTTAGCATATAAAATAAAGTGTGAAATGAAGAACGTCAAATTTCGGTTTTTCTTTTATTGGAAGTGTTAATGCCCCAAATTTTCTTGCAGAATCAATTCCTTTTATCAAGTCCCCAGGTGAGTTTTGTACGTAAAGTAGATAAAAAGCTGTTCTCATTTAATCGGATAAGACTTACGGTAAATCGTTCTTTGCGAACGGCCAGTTCAATTTCTTTAGTTACTATTTCTCTTCTTGCATCTAAGGCACAAATGAATTCTTCAGTACGACCCTCCACTTCAAAAGAGATGATATTACTGTCTGGAACCACGATAGATCTTACATTCAAATTATGAGGAGCTACTGGTGTGATTACGAAACTATTTGAATCAGGGAAAACAATGGGGCCATTACAACTCATATTATAACCTGTTGATCCTGTTGGTGTTGAAACCACTAACCCGTCTGCCCAATAGCTATTAAGAAATTCTCCGTTCAGGTAAGTGTGAATCTTGATCATAGACGAAGTGTCTCTCTTATGAATGGCAAATTCATTTAAAGCATAAGAGGCATTTCCAAAGAGAGGTATGCTTGCATCAAGGTGAATAAGTGTTCTCTTATCTACAAGGTATGTTCTGTTGGCTAATGCATCAACGGCTGTTACAAGATCTTCCCTACCGATACTTGCCAGAAAACCAAGCCGTCCGAAATTAATACCAAGAACAGGAATGTTCTTATCGTGCACATAAGTAACTGTATCCAACAAAGTTCCATCACCACCTAAACTTATGATGCAATCCAGGCTTGTATCAAGGTCGTCGGCAGTACTAAAAAGTGCCACATTATGAATATTGAGTTTTTCGGCCAGGGGCTGATATATGATCACATCAAATCCCTGATTGGAAAGTTCGCTTATCAGTGTATGTAATTGTCCTTCTTTTTCTGGTTCAAGGCCACGGCTGTAGATAGCTACTTTCATTAGCTGAATATTTGTTCCGAAGCGATTTTAATGCATAAAGATATGTTGTACAAAAGTGTCCCTTCGATAAACTCAGGATAAACTTACAACTAAAGCAAATAGAATAGTAGGCCTACTTACTAAAAATCACTACCGGAATGTAAAAATAAGCCTCGTTCGTTCAATTGATTAAAACTGTATTCAAAACGGATAACTACATCATAGAAACTGATGATATCGATTCCTATACCATAACTACGAAGCCATTTATTACTGAGAGAAGAAAAACCAGTAGGATACTTATCATACACATAACCAATATCGCCATACACTTTTAATAAAATACGGAAAGGAATTTTATCGTGGCCTTGTATTACAATCGGAGGTTTGATGTTGAAGTTTAATACCTCTCTTCTCGGTGTAACTCTGGCAACAAAACCAGCAACACCGTCTGCAACATAATATTCCAATCCTCTCATATAAAGATTTCCATGACCGAATAATCGTTTATTGTGAAAGGGTTGATTGAAAGGAAGTTTAATTGCACCTGTTGCCTGGAGATGTATTTGTGATTTTTCAAAAATTGGAATGGTATAGCTTGCTGTTGTGTTTAGCTGCCATAAGTTCATGGCCTTGGTAAATCCCTTTTTTTGCAGGCTTGCAGAAACAGTGACTCCTTTTGTTGGGTAAGGTATATAATCAACATTGTTATGATCTATGCTGTATGTTATCTCGGGATAACTGAGTTTTGTTGATCCATCAGGAAAGAAATCAGGATTTAATTTTGTAACACTGGTATCAACTGACATGGAGATATATCCTATACGGAAGTAATGCCACGTCTTTATTTTGGGACGATAGATCAAGGCAATATCTGAACGGAATATTTTACTTAAGAATCGGTTCTCATCTTTATAAAATTTTTGCTTGTTGCTATCGGTAAAGTAACTAAGCTCTTTATTTCTTTCATAGGCAAAGCCTACATCAAATCCATATTTTAAAGATTTATCTGCATTGGGTTGCTTGTAACGAAAAGTAGCTTGTTGCGAATAACCTGTAATCAGATTTAAACTAAGATCATCTGCTCTGCCACTGAAATTATCATGCATTAGCTTTAAACCGTAGTTCACTCTTTTCAGGCTTCGTTTATTTTCTACCCACCACTGATTAAAGTTCCTGTCAACTATCTTGAAATAAGGCAAAGGAAAAAAATACCATCTTTCTTTTACCGTTACAGTGATGAAAACAAGATCTTCTACCTGCCTATCAATCTTCAAAGAAACTTCAATGAACATAGCTGTGTTCATCAATTGCTGACGAGCCAATTCCATTTTTGCAGGCAGATCACCTCTCATCATATGATTACCTATTTTAAAAGGAATTTCTCTTTCAATAATGTATGCCTTTGTTTTTTTATTGCCTGTAATGAAAATATCGGCTATGATAACAGGCGATTTGTCGTCAGACGAAAAAGATGCAGTGTCGGTGAGTAATTCGGCAGTACCGGAAAGCCTGGCATTACCTTTTGGTTGTGATTTACCGCTTATGGCAACACACATCAACAACATCACCACAAATAAAAAGCGGTACAAGTTCATTAGTCCAGCTGGAATTATTTTTAAAAATATTAGAATTGAACTTAATAGAAAGAAATTTAAACAACTATTCTGCCAATAGGTATGGATGAAAGCAATGGCTGACGACTTAAATGTTCAGGTAATGCATTAAAGAGTTGTAGTTATCCTTCAATTCGTTTGTGTAAAGTTCTTCACCAAAGTAATACCTGATATTGTATTCGTAACGCTGAAAAGTTGCAATGATATCTGAAATCTCAAACTTATTCACTTTAATAGTAACAAGAATAAGATTGGTATCAGCTTCAACAAAAGTGTTTAGCTGAGTAATGTAGGCATCGTTGGTTTCAACTAATCTTCCCAAATCGCTGAATGAAAAATTTCGTTTCTCCATTTCCAGAACGATCATTCCACCAGGTTCTTCTGTTCCGGTGAATTTTGCCATTGCTTTCAGCAGATCCATATTACTTAATACAGCAGATACTTCGTTTTCTGCAGTAACAATTGGAATAAGCGTAAGATTATGATCTACACAAAGCTTTACTGCGGTAAGAAAATGATCATCCTCTTTTACTGAAGCCATAAGAAGATGGCATTCTATTGTAGCTAATATCACATCGGTATCAGCATCCAACAGATCATCTTTGGCAATCAAGCCCACATATTTTTCTTCCCTGGTAACAGGCATGTGCAACACATCGTAGTCATCCATCAACTGGAGTACCAGTGAAACTTTATCTTCAAGTTTTACTGTAGGATAATGAGAAGCTATTAACTGTGGAGTCAGCATGTAGTATGTCCTTTCTATTAATCAGACAACCAAACTTACACCAATGTTGCAGCAGGCTGTTTTAGTCTTGATAAAAACTGCTCCAATATCTTGTTAAATTCAACAGGTACTTCCATCATTGGAGCATGACCACATTTATCAACAAAATAGAGTTCGCTATTTGGAATTAGCCTGTTGAACTCTCTTGCAACGAAAGGAGGAGTTATCGTATCATTATTTCCCCAGATAAGCAATGTAGGTTGTTGTATCTGGCTCAATTCTTCACCAAGATTATTACGGATGGCACTCTTAGCAAGAGATATTATTTTAATGACCTTAATACGATTACTGGTGATCTCGAAAACCTCATCCACTAATTCTTTAGTAGCTGTATTAGGATCGTAAAAAGTAAGTTCCGTTTTCTTTTTGATGTAATCGTAATCACCCCGTTTAGGGTAAGTATCACCCATTCCATTCTCAAAAAGACCAGAACTACCGGTAAGTATCAATGATTTTATTCTTTCGGGATGTTTCAGTACATGAACAAGAGCAACATGACCACCTAAAGAGTTTCCAAGCAAGTGAATGTTCTGGTAACCTCTTAATTCGATGAACTTGTGAACATATTTCGCTAATCCACCAACTGTAGTATGAAATATATCAAGCTCAAACAGCGGAAGCATTGGTACAATAACCTTATGTGTATGCCTGAAATGTTCTACCAGGTCTCTGAAATTACTTAACGCACCAAACAAGCCATGCAAAAGCATCAGCGGTTCACCTTCTCCTACTTCTATGAACTTAAATTTTTCCTGTTGTTTTATCTCGTATTGCATTCTATAATCGTCAGCGTATCATCACTTGGTTTGAAAAAGCAGTACTGTCTTTGCTAAAATAATGGTTTTAACACAAATACGGTTCCATAATATTCACCATTTTAGCTGATCTTCTTATTTGCATCGTCAAAAAAAGTTTCCAATTGATCAAAAAGACCCTGGAAAATTGGGATAACAGAGCCAATTGCCTCAATTGCTTTCGGGCCTAAAGGTGCAATAACAGAGTAGGTTTTTGAGTTGGCAATCGTTTCGTCAGAAATTAAGTTCAGATTCTTTGCATAAAACAAAATAATGCTGAAGAATAATCCATAAATGATGGCATAAAAAAGAATTCCTCCCAATTTATTCAGCCAGCCAAACATAACAAATGCTGCAGCTTTCTCTAACATGTTTGCTCCCAAACGTATTAGCAACATCACCGCTGCCATCACTAAAACAAAAGCGATGAATGGCATCCATGTAGTTTGTGATCCTGTTTTGTCCTGCAACCACACAGCTACAGAAGCAGATAGTTTCATGGCAGCGATCAACCCAATAAAAAAAGCCGCAAGAGAGAATACTGCAACGATCAATCCTCTGCTATATCCTTTGAATACAGCCGTAAGCATTAGAATAAAGAAAACAAAATCTATAAACATTATTTCGCCAGCAGTTCTTTTACAATACCTGAAATAATTTTTCCGTCTGCCTGACCTGCTAATTGCTTAGTAACAATTCCCATTACTTTTCCCATGTCTTGCGGACCAGCAGCACCGGTTTCTGCAATAGCTGCCTGTACTTTTTCTCTTATTTCAGCTTCGCTCATTTGCTTTGGAAGAAATTTTTCGATCACCGCAATTTCTTCTTCTTCCTTCACAGCCAGATCCGGCCTGTTTTGCTGGTTGAATATTTCTAAAGAATCTTTTCTTGACTTCACCAGTTTCTGCAACAGTTTCAATTCCATTTCTACAGAAACCACACCACCAGAACCAGGATCTGTTTTCGCTTTTATGATCTCAGCTTTGATAGCTCTTAAACTTCTAAGCGAAGCCTCATTCTTACTTTTCATGGCTTCTTTCATCTCGGCCATTACTTTTTCTTCTAAAGTCATATTCTAACGTTTAGGTGAGTTTATTTTCTTTCATTTGTTTTTCACGGAACTTCTGGTAAAACTTTTTTGCAAAATCCTTCATTTCACCGGTCAGTTCCTGGTCATGAGTAGCTCTGTTAAAGCTATCAGCCATCGTCATCATGGTCTGGTAAAAGAAATCAGCCATTTCATCTACCATCATATCTTTCGTCCAGATGTCGATTCTTAATGCTGTTTTTTCAGCACCATCCCACAACGATAAAATAAAAGCTTTGGCCTTCATTTTATCTGCTGAAGTAGCTGAAGCTGAGGTCCAGTAAATCTGTTCGGGAACTTTTTGTTCATCTAAATGAACATCAAGCGTTATTGTAGATTTTTCCATCCTTGGTTATTGAGCAGCAAATGTAAGCAGTCTGAATTTGAATTGAAGTGTCTTACCTGAATCTACTATCCGCCAAAAGTTAATTGAGCTTTTATACAAATAGTTTCATACTAAATTTGTTGCTCTTTTATGCCATTCAAATTAAATTCAGAATACCAGCCAGCAGGTGATCAGCCTTCTGCCATACACCAATTGACAGAAGGTATTATTAACGGTGAAAAATACCAGACTTTATTAGGTGTAACAGGTTCGGGAAAGACATTTACAATGGCGAATGTTATTCAAAATGTACAGAAGCCAACATTAGTATTAACGCACAATAAGACACTCGTTGCTCAATTATATGGTGAGTTCAAACAATTTTTTCCTGATAATGCAGTAGGATATTTTGTTTCTTATTACGATTACTATCAACCGGAAGCTTATATGCCGGTCAGCGATACTTATATTGAAAAAGATCTGAGTATAAATGAAGAGCTTGATAAACTTCGATTACAGGCAACAGCAGAATTACTAAGTGGAAGAAGAGATATTATTGTTGTGGCAAGTGTAAGTTGTATTTATGGTATTGGTAACCCCACAGAATTTGCAAACAGCGTTGTTAGATTACAGAAAGGCCAGTCAATTTCAAGGCAAGGATTTCTTCATTCACTCGTGAATAGTTTGTACAGTCGTTCACAGGAAGATTTTAAAAGAGGAACTTTTCGGGTGAAAGGAGATACGGTTGATATTAATCTTCCTTATGTTGATTATGGTTACCGAATCACTTTTTTTGGTGATGAGATCGAGGACATCGAAACTTTAGAAACATCAACCGGTAAACGAATTGCACCAATAGAGAATGCTGCTATTTTTCCCGCCAACTTATACATTGCTCCAAAGCACATGTTGCAACAGATCATGTATGAGATACAGGATGAGATGAGGTTGCAGGTAGAATATTTTAAAGCGCAGAACAAATTCATAGAAGCACAGCGATTAAAAGAAAGAGTGGAATATGATCTTGAGATGATCAGAGAGCTGGGTTATTGTAATGGTATTGAAAACTATTCAAGATTTTTTGATAGAAGAATTCCTGGGACAAGACCATTCTGCTTGTTGGATTATTTTCCGAAAGATTTTTTGTGTGTAATCGATGAGAGCCATCAAACCATTCCACAAATTGCAGGAATGTATGGAGGTGACAGAAGCAGAAAAATGGTGTTGGTTGATTTTGGTTTCAGGCTTCCTTCAGCTTTGGATAATCGTCCACTGAACTTTCACGAATTTGAAAACCTGTTGAATCAAACCGTATATGTTAGTGCTACACCTGGTGATTATGAATTGGAAAAATGTGAAGGTGTGGTGATTGAACAGGTTGTAAGACCAACAGGTTTATTAGATCCACCAATTGAGATTCGTCCCTCAGTAAACCAGATTGACGACTTGCTAGATGAAATTGATAAACGTGTTACCAAAGGTGATCGTGTATTGGTAACAACACTCACTAAACGAATGGCTGAGGAGATGGATAAATATCTTCATCGCATCAACATCAAATCAAAATACATACACAGCGAAGTAGATACTCTGGAAAGAGTTGAAATTCTTCGACAGTTGAGATTAGGTGAGATTGATGTGCTTGTTGGTGTGAATTTATTGAGGGAAGGTTTAGATCTTCCGGAAGTTTCTTTGGTGGCTATTTTAGATGCTGACAAAGAAGGGTTTTTGCGTAACGAGAGATCTCTCACACAAACTGCAGGAAGAGCAGCAAGAAATGTTGACGGCCTTGTTATTTTCTATGCTGATACGATGACAGAAAGCATGCAGAAAACGATCGATGAAACATCAAGAAGAAGAGAAAAACAGGTGGCTTATAATATTGAACATAACATCACACCAAGAACTGTAAAAAAATCCACTGAACAGATCTTTGCCCAAACTTCGGTACTTGATATCAAAGGCTATGATCCTAAAAAACCCTATGCCATACAAGGTGATCAGGATATTGTATCAAGGGCAGCCGAAGAACAGGCAGAATACAAAACCATTCCACAGATGGAGAAAGCTATTGCAAGAGTAAAAAAGGAAATGGAAAAAGCTGCCCGTGATCTGGATTTTATTGAAGCAGCCAGGTTGAGAGATGAAATGTTCAGGATGCAGAAAGAATTAGATGCAATGAAATGAGTTCTATGTTTAAAACGCTTAACTTGACATACTGATTGTTTGCCGCCATCCTTGATTCAGCACAAGAGTGCGACGCAACGAATGCAACATTATAGTTCAGAAGCTGACTCCATAAATAAAACAACATGCACAGACACCTAACATCGTGGTATAGCCCTGCTTTACAAAAAGAGATGCCTATTGCTACTTATGGTCATTATGGTTTTGCAATCTTGCTGATACCAACTGCAGCTGCAGATTATCTGGAGTATGAAAGATTCCAGATGATGGAATACCTGGCTCCGGTAATTAATAGTGGCAAATGCAAGGTGTATAGCATTGACAGCATGAATAAAGAAAGCTGGATGAACAATGAAATGTTACCTGAACATAAAGCCATTCGGCATAACCAGTTCAATCAATATGTGATCGATGAAGTGATTCCTTACATAAGAAATACATCCAGCGGTGATACTTTTATCTATACTTGTGGTGCTTCGTTTGGTGCTTTACATGCCATGAATTTGTTTTTAAAAAGGCCCGATGTAATAAATGGAGTGATCAGCATGAGTGGTGTGTATGATCTTACAGAATACACGAAAGGTTTTTGGGATGAACAGGTTTACTTTAATAGCCCGATACATTATCTTCCCAACCTGCACGATCATTCTTATCTTGAAAAAATAAGATCCAGCCATCACATTCATATTTACACAGGCAGTGGTGATTATGAAGATCCTGAAGCAAATCGTAGATTTTCACAGGTTTTATGGGATAGAGGTATATGGCATGACCTGGGTATTTGGGGACCAGATGTTAGACATGACTGGGATACATGGCGTAAAATGTTGCCTTATATACTCGAAAACAAGTTTTAAAAACATCCTGCTTCGGCAGGATTTTTTTGGCTTTCGGTTTGCTTTTTTAGCAACTGATGCTGAAGATCCACAACAAATTCTATCGCAGAACAGTTAAAACGCTTATTGTAGTAAGTGGTTTGATCTTGCTATTGTTTGCCGGCTTATCGATTTATATTGAATCTAATAAGAACAAATTATTATCGAAGCTGAAGGATAGCTTAAGCAAGAATATCAATGGAAAGATCAGTTACTCAAAAGCTGATATTTCTGTATGGAAACATTTTCCATTTATCGGATTGCATCTATATGATGTTGATCTTTCCGATTCTTTAAATGCCCCTTTGTTAAACATGAAAGAAGCATCCATCAAAGTGAGTGTATTGCAATATTTCAATAACAAAACGGAATTGCGAAACCTTTCACTCAAAAATGGATTCATTCATATTTATACAGATTCTTCCGGATACAGTAATAAATACCTCTTGGGTTCTTCTAATAAAGATTCAACCAAGCCAAGGAAACTGCTTGAGTTAAATAATGCTGTATTACAAAATGTACAGATTGTTTTGGAGAACAGGCAAAAGAATAAAAAATACGAAGCAATTTTTAAAGAACTGGATGCTGATATAAATACTGCAGGAGATGTTGTTACAATCGAACTAGAAGAAAAAGCAATTATTAAAGGTCTGGGCTTTAACCTGGCTAAAGGAAGTTATTTAAAAGATCAAACTTTTGATACGGATATCAAATTGAAGTATGATAAATCGAAATCACATTTATCCTTTGGAAAGTCGAAGATCATTATCAACGAACAACCTTATGAGATAAAAGGTGATTTCTGGTTAGCCGGAGTTGGATCATTTAAGTTGGATGTAGAAACAGTAAATGCTCCTTTTAATAAACTGCAAAAGATATTTGCTGATAACATTTATGGCAAACTGCAAAACGTACAGATACATCAGCCAATTGATGTTACAGCACAACTACAGGGATCTTTAGGGTACAAAACCATTCCAAAAGTTACGGCAGCATGGAAGGTGAAGAACAACACACTCACCACATCAGTAGCATCATTCACAAATGTAAGTTTCGATGGAACTTTCAATAATGAATATGCGAAAGGCTCGCCATTAACGGATGAAAATTCAGCAATCGTTATCTCAAGATTCAAAGGAAACTGGGAAGGCATTCAGCTCAACGGACAAAAAATAATCATCAATAATCTTGTGCAGCCGAATTTTAATATGAACCTGCAATCATCTACTGATTTAAAATCGTTGAATGATAAATTAGGCTTGCGATCTATACAGTTTCTCAGTGGTAACGCTTCATTATCTTTTCACTACAACGGACCATTGATCAATGATATTTCTCTCATTAATAAACTAAATGGTAACCTGAATTTTACTAATGGAACCATCAAATACCTGCCTCGCAACTTTACTTTTAAAAACTGCAGCGGTAACATCATTTTTTCGGAAGACGAGGTACGTTCAAACAATATGAAATTTGATCTGGGTAGTAATAAATTCACCGTAAATATTGCAGGCACCAACTTAAGTGGATTATCTTCTAATGATGTAAGCCAGGCATCTATTCAATGCAAAGTGTACACACCTGAGCTTAACGTAGCAGAACTAAAAACATTATTCGCAGGTAAAACAAGAGTAGCCTCTAATAAAAAGAAAGGAAATATCATTACATCGGCAGGCAAAATCGATGAAACACTTGATCATGGAAAGCTTCAACTATTTTTAAATGCAGGAGTAGTTCGTTACAATAATTTCATCGGTCATAATCTGAATGGAAATGTGTTGTTTGCAAACAACGATCTGCATCTTTCCAATGTTTCAATAAATCATGCTAAGGGAAAGCTGATCGTGAATGCTGATGTAAAAGAAAACAGAGGCAAACACAGTGCATCAGCAAATGTTAAGCTGCAAAACGTAGATGTTAGTAAAGTATTTCATGCATTTGATGATTTTGGGCAAGACGGCATCAGCCACAAAAACCTGAATGGAAACCTGACGGCCAATACAAATGTTTTGATTGATATAGACAATAAAGGCAACATAGTTCCTGGTACCATGAACGGCTTCGTTGATTTTTCATTGAAGAATGGCTCACTCATTAACTATGAGCCTATACAGAACATCAAAAATTTCGTGTTAAAGAAAAGAGATATGAGTAATCTTTCCTTCGCTGAACTGAAAAATAAAATTGAGATAAAGAATAACCAGGTAACAATTCCGAGAATGGAAATCCAATCAAGTGAAATTGCTTTATTCGTTGAAGGTTTGTACGATCTAAAAAAGAAAGATTCAAAAATTGATATACAGGTGCCGTTGAAAGGTTTGAAAAAAAGAGACAGCACTTATATTCCGAAAAATATTGGTGTTAACACAAAAGCAGGAACCAGTATTTATCTTGAAGGAAAAAATGATAAGAACGGCAATGTAAAATTTGGATTGAATACTACACGAACTATCCGAAAATTATTCTAACGAAGTCTTTCTAATATCGCTTTTTTCTCTTCTTCTGTTAAACAGCCTTTGCAATGTTCATCAACCTTACCAAGATTCTTTTGTAACCATTGGTCCTGCTGCTGAAAAACCCTGCAAACACCACAGATAAGTAAGTGATAAGCCAACTGGAAACGCTGCCAAAAAGTTAAAGAACGTTCTTCTTTTTTACACATAAACTCTGCTGCCTTCTTGCAGCTAATATTCAACATGTTCTTACTCATTGGATAAACCAGTTTTTTTCAAGGCAGCTACGAAGCTGAACCTTTGCTCTATGTAGTAAAACCCAGTAGTTTGACGGTGTTATGTTTAGCTCCTTACATATCTCCTCACTTTCCATTCCTTCCATATACTTCATTGTAAAAACTGCATTCTGCATGTCTTTCAGTTTGCTCTTGCATTTTTCCAACACTTCGTAAAATTCTTTCGATTCAATATTATTGTTATAATCAATGCCCCATTCTTTCGGTGTTGCTTCTTTAGCCCAATGACCCCCTTCTTCATAATAAGGATCTTCATCAGCAACAGTAGGAAAGCTATCTGTCAACCTGTTCACAGCTTTTCTATAATGATCAATTATCTTGTTCTTTAAAATAGTGAACAGCCAATTCTTCTCTGATATTTCTCCTTTGAATTTCTCAATGTTTCGCCATGCAGCCAAAAATGTTTCCTGCACAAGATCTTTTGCAATATCACTGTCGCTTACCCTTGGTAAAGCATAACGGTACAGCATATCGCCATAACTATTTACCCATTCTGTTGCTTTTTGTTCGAACATTTTTATTGTACCGGCTTTAGTTCCTATCGCATCTTCGTTGTGTCACTCCCTTGTACGTTTATTTCATTACTCAGCAGTGATGCCGTCAAAAATAAGCAAACTCAATGCAAATAATCTGCTGTTATTCATTTAACTAAGCATACAACCAATTCGTTTTGATTTGAATGGCAGGAAAATTGAACCAAAGAAAAAAATATTTATTATGAAGCTCAGATATTTTCTTGCCGCAATTTTATATACAGCAGCAATATCATGCAACAATAATGCAGCCAACGAAAACAATATTGATACATCAGCTATTGATAGCAGCCAAAGCATCTATCCCGAACCAGATGATGTATTGGGTAACGACACAGTACCATCCCCGGAACAAAGTAAAACGCCAACACTTAAAAATAATTAACATGAAATGCAGCGCATTTATAGCATTTGTTGGATTTGTTTTTTTGGGCAGTTGCACTAACGGAGAAGCCGATAATAAAAATATTGATACAGCTAATATGCTACATGATACTTTCCCTGCAACTCACAATTCACCTGTTGCTATTCCGTTAGATAGTAGTGCACCAGATGCTACTTATGTAGATTCATTGAACAATATGAGCAGATAATTTATGCTGTTGCAGGTGGCTTCGGCGGAATTTTCTTTCGCCGTTTTGGCATCTTAAGATAACTCTTCGAAGGATCATCATCTGTTCCAAACAATCTTCCCCAGGGTTTTAATTCATCAACCCGGTCAAATATAACTTTACAAATTGCCAGCACCGGAATACTCAGGAACATTCCACCTATTCCTGCTAAAGCACCACCAATCAGAACACCGATAATTGATATCAATGAATTCAATTGCACCTTTGTTCCAATGATCCAAGGAACCAGAATATTGTTATCTATAAACTGCACCACCAATAAAATAGTTGTGGACCACACCAACAATGATATTGAACCCGTATTCGAATAAATAACAAGAGCTGAGAATATCAATTGAACAATTCCACCGATATACGGTATCATGTTAAGTAATGCACCCAAAATTCCCAGCAATGCTGCATAAGGTGCACCGATCAATAACAATCCTATGGTATTGGCAGCTGCAACAATTCCGGTTTCCATCAAAAGGCCAACAACAAAATGCTGTATTACATTCTTTATCTCTTTAATAACTTCTCTCACTCTTTCTCCGTGTTCCTCTTTAAAAAGATCAACTAAAAATTGAAGCAACATTGGTCTGTAATACATCATCAGGAAAACATAAATGGGAATCAGTGTTAATGTTAGTACAGAAGCTGTGATAAGATTGAATGTTTGTGCAGAGCCACCAAAGCTGTCAATCGTTCCACTCTTAGCACTCTCGAGCATCTTGTCTTGCTGACGATAGTTAATACCAAAAGTCTGGTAACCCCATTGCTTGATTTCTCTCCAGAGTGTATTCAAATTTTGTTCTATGGCTGGAATATCACTCATAAAAGATGCAATCTGTCTTGATATAAAATCGATCACACCATAAACAAATAATACAGCAAAGAAGATGGATAACAATATTGCTATTGCCTTAGGCACACGACATCTTGTAATGAATAATTCTACAGGCCGAAGTAGTATAGAAAACAGGAAAGAGAAGCCCAACGGAGTTAAAATTTCATGACCTACATAAATGCCATAAAATATCAGGAATAAAGCAAGCAATATCATTGCAAGCTTTGCGTAATAAGGAAAACAAATGGGATTTTGGTTCATTGCCGGTTCTTACACCAGCTTAAGTAATAAATTATGTGCCAGACGTTTAAATGCGATAACTAAAGGCATTGATATTCATTCCTGCCCCAACAGAGGCAAATAATACCACATCTCCTTTTTCTAAAGAATGATTGTCCATCTTTCCTCTTTTTACCAGGTCGTATAAGGTTGGAACTGTGGCCACAGAACTATTTCCAAACTTGTGAATGTTCATTGGCATTATATGTTGTGGAACTTCCCTTATGCCATATAATTTGTAGAATGCTGCAACAATTGCGTCATCCATTTTCTCGTTGGCCTGGTGCAAAAATATTTTCTTGAGGTCTTTTATATCAACTCCACTTTTATCCAAACAATCCTTCATAGCCAATGGCACATGCTTCATTGCATACTCATATACCTTACGGCCTTTCATTTTTATATATCTTACTCTTGGATCAGAGCCGGGAAAATTGGATTTGCCCATGTATATATAATTCGCCTCTTCATTACAATGTGATTGCATAGAGAAACTCAGAATGCCAGTATCGTTACTATCTAATTCTTTCGCTTCAAGAACAACAGCTCCGGCACCATCAGAAAAGATCATGCTGTCACGGTCATACATATCAATCACACGGCTTAATGTTTCTGTTCCTACCACTAAACATTTTTTTGCAATGCCAGCCATGAAATAACTATGAGCCTGTATCATTCCCTGTACCCATCCAGGGCAACCAAATAGTACATCATAAGCAACACAGTTAGGGTTCCGTATTCCTAAAGAATTCTTTATTCTTGATGCAATAGAAGGAACATTGTCTGTTTGTATCGTGTGCTTAATAACATTACCAAAATTCTGGGCAACGATTATTTGATCCAATGTTTCGGGATCTATACCACTATCTTCAATGGCCTGCTTTGCTGCGAGAAATCCGATCTCTGAAGAATCCTGTTCGCAGGTAGTATAACGTCTTTCTTCAATGCCCGTTATTTGTCTGAATTTTTCTACCACCTCATCCGGTGGAGTTTCTATTCGCTGATGATCTTCTGCATAAAAATTATGCACCGTAAAATCTCTGTTCGTTTTAATTTCTGTCGGCACATAGCACCCGGAACCTGTAATTACACTTCTTAACGGCATATTCTACTTATTAAAACTGAATTTCTCGGTGGACAAATGTACAGGAGATTACTTATCTACCGTAAGATGAATTTTTTGAGGCCATAAGCCAGATATTCAACATCAACCTGTTCTATTGGATGTGGTGTTGAAGGAAGTATTGCTAATTGTGCTGCCGGTAATTGTTTGTAAACTGCTATCGTCTCTTCGATTGTTACCATTTTATCTCTATCTCCAATCATTATTAATGCTGGAGTGGTAATAGTGCTATAATTCTCTATCCTCAGTGTATTGTTCTTACCAAGATTCTGTAGCATGTCGGCAGTATTCCTCAATACTGCTTTCCAATTCAGTGGAGAATGCCTTTGCTGTAATGTTTCAGCAAATGCAGGAAGTTTGGCTTCAATAACATCGGGTTGCAACATTTTGATCTCTTTTGCTGCAATCGATTCATTCCACTCAAACTTAGTGGCAAGTGTAATTACATTATCAATCACCTCTGGATGATATTTTGCAAGATACATGGCAACATAGCCACCCATGCTGTATCCGAAAATTGATACGCTATTAATTTCTTTTTCCTTTAAAAATTGTAATACAGAGTCAGCAAAAAATTCAATAGAGAAACCAGAAGTACTTTCTCTTCCGCCGTGACCCGGAAAATCAAAAGTGCAAACAGTAAAATCTGCTTGCAAACATTCTGCAAGACTTTTCAGCTGTTCGCTGCTACCAATTGCACCATGAAGTAAAAGAAGGTGCTGCATTATTTTAATTCTTCAAATTCGCCGGTCTGTTTGTTTTTACGAACATTACCTGCTTTGAAAATTTTTCCATTCATGGCAACATATACACCGGCTGGTAATGTTTGTACAAAAGCCAGTGCACTGCCAAGATTAAATAATCCGTCAGAGCTGCCGAATTTATAAGGAATCATTGCACCGGTTATTACAATGGTCTTATCTTTTATTTTCGATGCAAGCACTTCTGCTGTCACCTGCATGGTATCTGTTCCGTGAGTGATGATGATCTTATCGGTTTCCGATTTTGAACAATGGTCAGCGATCAGTTCACGGTCCATATCTGTCATATCCAGGCTGTCAACCATCATCAATGTTCTTACTTCAACATCTAAACGGCTTCTGCCAAGTACAAGCATCTCCGAAAGATGGGTGTCTTTAAAGTATAATTGACCCGTAAGTTCATTGTATTCTTTATCAAACGTTCCGCCTGTAACAAAAATTCTAATTGACATAATACAGTTTTATGATACCGGCGACAGCATTTCAATTGATCTTTACTTGCGTCGCACTCTTGTACTGCAAATCTATTGGGATCGATACTAGTAATCTATCGTCTGTTCCTGTATCGCTTCTGGCACTGCTCTCCACTCGTATTGTTGATTTCTCAACTGTGGTTCAAATCCTGCTTCACGAATAGCATCCTGCATACTTTTGTATGTAAACCTGTGTGGTGCTCCTGCAGCACTTACTACATTCTCTTCTATCATTATTGAACCAAAATCATTTGCACCAGCATGTAAACAGATCTGTGCAGTTTGTTTTCCAACAGTTAACCATGAAGCCTGTATATTTTTTACGTTTGGCAACATAATTCTGCTTAAAGCAACCATTCTTATATATTCTTCTGCGGTAACAAGATTATGTACACCACGAATTCTTGCCAATAATGTATCAACATCCTGGAAAGTCCATGTGATGAATGCAAGAAAGCCTTTTGCATTTTCAGGTTTTCGGCTTTGTACTTCTCTTATTTTAGTAAGATGTATAAACCTTTCTTCCAGTGTTTCAACATGACCAAACATCATCGTTGCACTGGTAGTAATATCCAGCTTATGTGCTTCATGCATAATGGCCAGCCATTCATCTGCACCACATTTTCCTTTTGAGATCAATCTTCTTACCCTGTCAATGAGAATTTCAGCACCGGCTCCAGGTAAAGAATCAAGACCAGCTTCTTTCAAAGCTTTCAATACTTCGTGGTGAGAAGCTTTTTCCAGTTTACATATATGTGCCACTTCAGGTGGTCCTAAGGCATGTAATTTAAGAGCAGGATATTCCTGTTTTAACTGGCGAAATGTTTTGGTGTAAAAATCCAATCCCAGTTCTGGATGATGGCCACCTTGTAATAACAACTGATCACCACCATATTTGAATGTTTCTTCAATTTTTTTTCGATAGGTAGGCATATCAGTAATGTATGCCTCTGAATGACCCGGAATTCTATAGAAATTGCAAAACTTACAATTGGCTATACAAACATTCGTTGTATTTACATTTCTGTCTATCTGCCAGGTAACTTTACCATGGGGCACCTGTATTTTTCTTAACTCATCAGCCACATTCATTAACTCTGTAAGCGGAGCATGTTCAAAAAGAAACATTCCTTCCTCTACACTCAGAAATTCAAATCCCAGGGCTTTTTGATATAGGTCTGCTAACTGCATCTAATAATTTATAAGATGGCAAAGTTAAGCTGCTGCAAATTGAATCTGAGCATAATCTTCGTCATAAAAAGCTAAATGGGTTGCATCAAAAAAGCCTATATGATTGTCAATTACATGAACGGAAACTAAACTAACTTGGTTAATCTTATTTTAAGGGTGTAAAAGTGGAATAGCGAATAAAACGTACAAGAGTGTGACACAACAAAAGCTACATAAAGGTTCTATCGTTGGTTTCATAATCATCTTCCTGAGTTTTTTTGCTGAACAGGCAAGATCTCAGGAGATTATTGATCAACCGGAAGCAAAACTAATTACCAAATTCTCTTTTGAATTGCTGAGTGGTGGTATTATTATTTTACATGCACAGCTTGATGATTACCAGGATACTTTAAATTTTATTCTTGATACAGGTAGTGGTGGTATTTCGCTTGACTCGATGACTGTTGAATATTTTGGTCTGAAGAAAACAGCATCCGATAAAACCATTAGAGGGATTGGAGGGATTAAGCAACTTGAATTTGCACTGAACCACCGGCTAAGATTTCCTGATCTTGAGGTGCCTAATCTTGATTTCCATATAAATGATTATTCTTTATTAACCAGTGTTTATGGTATTAAGATAGATGGAATTATCGGTTATAGTTTTTTACGTAGATATATTGTAGAGTTGAATTATGATGAACACACGATCTCTGTTTATTCTCCAGGAACATTTAAATATCCAAGGGGAGGTTATATATTAAGACCAAATTTTACAACCATTCCTATGCAGCCTGCTACAATTGTGGATGGCAAAGCAATGGTGAACAGATTTTATTTTGATACAGGTGCAGGACTGTGTTTCCTGCTTTCTGAAGACTTTAACCGTGATAGCGCTGTGTTACGAAAGAATAAAATAATGGTTCCCACACAGGCCGAAGGTTTAGGTGGAAAAAGACCGATGATGCTAACGGTGGTAAAAGAGGTGAAAATTGGTCCCTATAAATTTAAAAAGGTACCAACGTATCTTTTTAAAGACGATTTCAATGTAACCTCATATCCTAATACAGGTGGCTTAATTGGTAATGATTTATTGAGACGATTTAACGTAGTGCTGAATTATCCTGAACAGTTGATACATATAGTACCCAATAAAAGTTTTTCAAGCCCGTTTGATTATTCATATACCGGTCTTGGAATTTATATGGACAATGGGAATATTGTGGTAGCCGATGTAATAAAAGATTCACCAGGAGAAAAAGCAGGTTTTAAAGAAGGAGATATCATCATATCAATCGACAATAATTTTACGAATAACATACAGGTTTACAGAACAATACTTCAAAATGCAGATCATAATATTAAAGTGATTGTACTAAGAGATGACAAGTCAAAAATGCTGAGCCTCACAGTACGTAACATTTTGAGAAAAAGGTGATTGATGAGCATCAGTTTTTAGCGGTCTGAAAGAACTAACTTCGTTCTCCTTTTTTAAATGATAAGTATGAAGAAGTTAATCGCTCTATTGGTTTTATTTCATTTGGCCGTTTTTGTAAAAGCTCAAGGCATCGAAACTTTCACTAATCTTCCTGCAGCATCTTCCAGTTACAGTAATTTTACATGGACAGGTGATAATAGCACATTGACCTGGGGGGCATTGGATGCAAGAACGGACCAGACGATCAATGGTAGAGCCATTACAATAAGAAATGGATTTGTTTCCTGTACAATTCCAAATGGTGTGGGTTCATTATCCTTTAAACACCAACAGTTTTTTAGCGGTACTGGTGGTGTATTAGAAGTGCGTATCAACAGCAGTTTAATTGGAACCGTCAACAGCACAACATCCTTACAAACTGCTACTTTTAATAACCTTAACTTCTCTGGTCAATTTCATTTAGAAATAAGACAAGTTTCCTCTGGGCTCAGGGTTGGTATAGATGATATTAGCTGGACAGCATATAATAGTGCACCTTGCTTTCCACCATCATCTCAGCCTACTTCTCTTATTGTAAACAACATCACTACTACTTCAGCTAACATAAGTTTTACTCCGCTAAACGCTACAGAGAAATATCTTGTTATAAGAAGCACTTCTTCTACTCTAAGCAATCAACCCGTTAACGGAAATGTTTATGCAGAAGGTGATGCATTAGGTAATGGCATCATCGCATATTCAGGAAACAATAATAGTTTCGTTGCGGCCGACCTGCAAGCAGGAACAACCTATTATCTGTTTGTTTATGCATATAATGAAGCGAATTGTTCAGGTGGTCCTGCATATAACTACAATGCTCCGCTAACAGGAAACTTTAGTACAACAACACCTCCTGCTTGTACAACACCAACAGGTACAATATCAGGTCTGCAACTATCTGCTTCAGCAACATCTGTTAATGGTGTATATACCGCAGCACCAGGCACAAATGGATACCTTGTGATAAGAAGTACCAACTCATCAACCGGGTTTACTCCTGTAAACGGTGTTGACTACACTGTTGGACAAGCTGTAGGAAATGGCCTTGTTGTTAAAAGTGGAAGCGGAACATCCTTTGTCGCTAATGGTCTTTCTGCCACTACACAATATTATTTCTTTGTATACAGTATGAATGGCTTAAACTGTACCGGAGGTCCTTTATACAATACGTCAGCTGTATCTGGAAATATTACTACTACCTCTTCCGGAACTGGTGACTGGCCAACGGGTTATTATTCTTATGCTGACGGCAAAAGTTGTGCAGCACTTAAAACAGCATTGAAACAGATAACAGATAATACTTCAGGTTCATTTTCAGGTGACAACTTTACACATGATCCTCAGTCGTACGATAATCTTTGGAACCAGTATAAGATAACCGACATCAAACCAAGAGAAGTTGGCAGCGGCAGTGCAAATGTTATCTGGGATATCTATTCTGATAATCCTAACGGAACAGATCCATACAACTATACGCCAGGCACAAATCAATGTGGCAACTACAGTGGCGAAAATAGTTGCTATAACAGGGAGCACAGTTTTCCAAAAAGCTGGTTTAATGATGCATCACCTATGTATAGCGATTACCATCATCTCTTTCCAACTGATGGATATGTGAATGGTAAGAGAAGTAATTATAAATATGGAGAGGTTGGTTCTGCAACATGGGCAAGCATGAACGGAAGCAAGTTAGGTTCCTCATCTGTTGCAGGAATCAGCGGACCTGTTTTTGAACCGATCAATGAATATAAAGGTGATGTGGCCAGAGCTTACCTGTATATGGTTACCAGGTATGAGAACCTGCTTCCTTCATGGAATGGATATAGCACAGAGGGATCTGAAACGTTTGATGGAACTGTATTTCCGGGTGTAGAAGTGGAATATATAAGACTAATGATCAAATGGCATACACAAGACCCCGTAAGTAATAAAGAAAGAAACCGAAACAATGGTGCCTATTCTTTCCAGGGAAATAGAAATCCTTTTGTTGATCATCCTGAATATGTAAGTGCAGTTTGGAATTCAACTTGCCCAGGCTTAAGTGCTTTGCCTGTTGATGTTTTATTCTTTACCGGTAAATTAAATGGAAAGATCGTTAACCTGAACTGGGATGTTGCTACTGAGATCAACTTAGAAATGTATGAAGTAGAAAGAAGTTTTAACGGTGTTGATTATAGTAAGATTGGATCAGTAAAGGCTGAAAACAGGAGCTCTTATTCTTATAATGATAATGTTGAACAGTTAAGCGGAAGAAGAATTTACTACAGGCTGAAGAAAGTTGACAGGGATGGAAAGTTTGCTTACAGCGCTGTATTCACTTTACACGTTCCGTTAAATATTAAGTTCAGTGTGTATCCAAATCCTGCAAGTGATGTTTTGAAGCTTCAACTGAATAACAACAGTAATGAAACTGCTTCCATTGTTATATCTGATATTACGGGTAAGATCGTTTTAAAACAAAACGCTGCAGCAGCTCAGGGCCTCATTAATATTTCAACTTCACATCTAGGCACCGGACACTACATTGTAAAGATGATAACGAGAGATGGTGAATATTCTCAACGAGTCCTCATCATGAATAAATAACCATCAAGCCCTGTTCGCAGGGCTTTTTTGTTTTTGGGAGACTATCTTTGCTGTCCTTTAAAGGATGGGTATGATTTATTATAACAGGTTTGTTTTAGATAACGGTTTAAGAGTGTTGGTGCATGAAGATCATTCCACTCCTATGGCTGTAGTTAATGTGATGTATGATGTTGGATCGAAAGATGAAGATGCAGCACAAACAGGATTTGCTCATTTGTTTGAGCACCTGATGTTTGGAGGCAGCATCAACATTCCTGATTATGACGAGCCATTGCAAAGAGCTGGTGGTGAAAACAATGCTTACACCACAAATGACCTTACCAATTATTATTGCCAGCTTCCTGCTCAGAATATCGAAACTGCTTTCTGGTTAGAAAGTGATAGAATGTTAAGTCTTGCTTTCAGTGAAAAAAGCCTGGAAGTACAACGTAAAGTTGTTTGCGAAGAATTTAAAGAACATTACATCAACAAACCTTATGGCGATGCATGGCATAAGATGAGAGAATTGGCTTACCAGGTTCATCCTTATCGCTGGATGACTATTGGTAAAGAATTAAAGCATGTAGAAGATGCAAAGATCAATGATGTAAAGCATTTCTTCTTCAAACATTATCGTCCGGTAAATGCCATACTCGTTATTGCAGGTAATGTAAAAACGGAGGATATGAAACTGCTGGCTGAAAAATGGTTTGGCAGCATCGAAAGTGGAGAAAAATATAATCGGCAGCTTCCTTCAGAACCAAAACAATCAGCTCCACGTTTACTGGAGGTTCATGCTGATGTTCCGTTAGATGCGCTATATAAAACATGGCATATAGATTCCAGATTGAAAAAAGGATATTACGTTGCTGATCTTATTTCGGAGATATTAGGTGGAGGAACTTCTTCCAGGTTATATCAATCCCTGGTAAAAGAAAAACAATTTTTTTCCAACATTGAATGTTATCATTTTGGCAGTGTAGAAAAAGGATTGTTTTCCATTGAAGGTAAGCTGATAAAAGGAATTAAAATGCAGGATGCTGAAGCTGCTATCAACGAAGAGATTCAAAAGATTCAATCAGACATTGTAAGCGATATTGAACTGCAGAAGGTGAAGAACAAAACTGAAAGTGTAATTGCTTTTGAAGATATGAGTATTATGAACAGGGCTAACAGTCTTGCCTTCTACGAATTGTTAGGTGATGCTGATCTGATGAATAAGGAACTTTCTAAGTACCAGGAGATCACTTCACAAGATATACTTGATTACAGCAAAGAAATATTCAACATCAATAATAGTAATACACTGCATTACTATTGCAAGAATTAAGAATGATAAACAGAAAACAGGCTCCTCATATATTTGATCCCGTAGAATTTAACCTGACACTTCCACCCTGTGAGAAATTTATTCTCGATAACGGTGTTGAAGTGTATGCTGTTAATGCAGGTGAAGAAGAAGTAATGCT
Source organism: Bacteroidota bacterium (assembly GCA_023386555.1). Taxonomy (GTDB): domain Bacteria; phylum Bacteroidota; class Bacteroidia; order Chitinophagales; family Chitinophagaceae; genus JAEZDC01. Next base: position 103,736 of record JAEWJK010000015.1, read on the forward strand.
CACAGAATTGGTATTCTTTGCCGGTAACTGGTATGAAGAACAAAACATTGTTGCTGCTACTACCAACTTCTTATTAAAGAACGGAACCAAACATAAAACAGCTTTCGCCATCAGCGAACATTTTGAATTTTATGGTGCTTACCTTAACAGGCATTGTTATAATGAAACATCTACTTTAAGTCTTCATTGTTTAACCAAACACCTATCTGAATTACTTCCTGTAGTTGCTGAGATATTAACTGAATCTGTTTTTCCTGAAGAAGAGTTGACCATCTACAAACAAAATCAAAAACAAAGGCTGGAAGTTAACCTGCGAAAATGTGATTATGTTGCCAATCGATTAATAGATGAATATTTGTTCGGATTCGATCATCCTTATGGAAGATATACTTCAACTGATGATTATGATCGTTTGGAACGAGAGCAGTTGACTAAGTTTTATGATAACTATTACAGGCAAGGAAAATGCATCCTGTTTGTTGCGGGAAAGCTTCCATCCAACATTCATGAACAACTGAACAATGTTTTTGGAAAACTTCCATTAAATGGAACTACAATTGGCAAAGCTGATATACAACCGAAACCTGCAACGAAAAAAAGATACGAGATCATCAATGATGTAAATGGAGTACAAGGTGCTATTCGTATTGCAAGACCTTTTCCAAACAGGCATCATCCTGATTTTGCAAAGGTGACTGTACTCAATAATATTTTTGGCGGATTTTTTGGCTCAAGACTAATGAGCAATATTCGTGAAGAGAAAGGTTATACCTATGGAATTCATAGCTACCTGCAAAATCATCTGCAAACAAGTGCATGGATGGTGAGCACAGAAGCTGGAAGAGATGTGTGCAGGGCAACGATAGATGAAGTGTACAAGGAAATGAAGTTGCTTCGTGATGAGATCATAGATGCTGAAGAGATTGATCTTGTTAGAAACTTTATGATCGGAACGATATTAGGAGATCTTGATGGACCTTTCCAGATCATTGCACGATGGAAGAACTACATACTCAATAATCTAACAGAAGAATATTTTTATAATAGTATCAACATTATTAAAACAGTTTCCGCAGAAGAATTACAGGAAGCTGCAAAAAAATATCTTAACCCGGAAGATTTCTACGAATTGGTTGTGATATAACATATATCTATGGGAAGATTCTTTATCAGAACGATCACTACTTCGCTTGCTGTTTTATTAGCGGCTTATTTGTTAAGTGGTGTTCATGTTGACAGTACTATCACTGCTCTTTTAGTAGCCATTGTATTGGGTTTGCTGAATACTTTTGTAAAACCTTTATTTATACTGCTAACCATTCCTATCACTGTATTTACATTAGGATTATTCCTTGTTGTTATCAACGTACTCATCATTTTGTTTGTTGATGACCTCATCACAGGCTTCTCTGTTAACAGTTGGTTTACCGCACTTATTTTCAGCTTTATTGTTTCTTTTACTGCATCGTTGATTGAAAAGATCATTGGTGTACCGAAGAAGAATGATGATTAGCATTGATGAAGCATGTACAGTTGATGCAGTGTGCGACGCAACAGAAGTTGATCAAGGTTATAATGATGACTCAATAAAAAAATCCCGCTAAATAATAGCAGGATTTTCATTTGTAACTTGAATGTTTAGTTTATTCTTATCTGTGTGCCGGGCATTGGTGTTCCTCTGAAAATGTTCATAAAACCAGGCATTGCTTTTTGACCGAACTTTCTAAGGTTATACGTAAACGATAACATTACATAACGTTGCAATACCTGTGTGTTAACATCTTCTATAAAATTTTCCTGTACATTCCTGGTGATACTTTGGTTTTGTTTAAACAGATCGAATACATATAATTTTATTTCACCAGCCTTATTCTTGAATACCTGTTTTGAAATACTTGCGTTGAACAATGGAACAGATTGGTTGAATTCTTCTTCCTGTCCTCTATACATATTGTAATCGAAATCTACGCCGAATATCCAACCTGTTTTAGTTGTATAGGTCGGTTCAAGTGAAAACATCTGGCTGAAGAAATTATTGTTCAGTTCTTGTTGACGACTGTACTTAGCAATGGTGTATGATGTACTGCTTGTAAAGTTCAGATCGAAACGATCTTTCAGATTCATGTTAAATGAAACCCTTTCACCAAGTACATAATTCTTGGTGTATGATCTTACCGCTTCAGCTTCTGTAACATCTCTTACCAATGTAACATCACGATTGAATAATGCTGTGGTAGTAAAGTTTACATTGGCTTTTATCTTCTTAATCTGGAAGCCATAGTTTACAAATGTGCTGAAGTTATAAGCCCCATTTACATTCACAGGTTTAGAATATTGGGCACCAGGTGTTAATAGAATAGAATCTTCGGCATATTGTACTGACTGACTTTTAAAATTAGTAGTCAGATAATTTGCGATCTTGTTCGATACAAAACCACCATTAGCACCAATGAAGAAATTTTTAAAAGTAAATATGTCGAAGCTGGTGTACATTAAACTAAGATTGTTATTGAACTCCTGGTTCAAAGCCGGATTACCTCTCCTGATGTTCAATGGATTGGTGATATCAATCACATCCTGCAATTGAGAGATATTCGGTTGTCTGGTTGAGCCTCTATAATTGAACCGCAAAGTTTTTGCTCTATTCTTGCTGTACTGCAAAGACAAAGTTGGGAATAGATTATTGAACGACTGGCTGAGGGAAACATTTTTGGTTCTGTTATCGCTTTCTAATGTAGCATGTTGAACACCTAAGCCAACTGTGTAACTCCATTCTTTGCTTACCTGTCTTCTATAATTTACGTTTACCCTGTGAGAAATATTATTATTAAGGAAGTCGTTCGTAAGCACTGAATCCTGCACATACTTAGAACTGCCACCGTCATAACGATTGGTTTCTTGCGTAGATTCATTCCGATTATTACTATAGTTATAGCTTAATTCAACCTGGCTTTTTTTATCGATAGGTTCAGTGTAAGAAATATTTCCGCCTAATGTTCTTCCGCTTCTTTCTATATCTGAGAGTAGGTCGGTAGTATCTCTAAAGATAAATCCTCCAAAATAATTATTACGATAGTTTAGGTTTCTCCTGTCTGTTTCACTTTCATTAAAAGCCTGAGTGAGGTTAACAGACAATGTTCTTCCTTTTTTGCGAAAGCGGTGCCTGTATAAAATATTGTTGTTGAAGTTATACCCATTACCATCAGAAATACTTTGAGCGTTCAGATCATTAACGTTCAAAATCTTTCCTCTTGTTGTATAAGAATTAGATTCTGAGTAGCTATCGTTTTGCTGGTAGCTGAATGATGGACGAATAAGAATTGAGTTGAATGAATCGATCTTATGATCTATCTCAAAATTAAAACGATGGTTTTGATTCTTGTTGGTTGAATTGTTATTGCTACGGCTGAATAATGATGAATCATTTTGTACAAATGTTTCTCTCAGTCTGTCACTTCCATTAATAACATTCATATTGTTATAAAAATAACTTCCGCTAACAGATGTGTTCTTACTCCATGCATCATTATAATTCAATCCACCTGCAATTGTTCTTGCAATACCAGCCTGTGTAGCTCCCATAAAATTTCCGATATTACTCATTCCTCTTCCACCCATGGCTGACATCATTCCACCACCACCTCCTCCACCAAACATTCCACTACCACCCATTGCACCTAATAGGTCCTGCATTGAAAAGTTTTGTTGATTGGTATTGTTTGCCTGTCCAACAAATGATAATTGTTGATTGCCGTTAAATCTATTCACAGAAAGATTGGCTGCATATCTTTCATTATCTCCTGCACCGGCACTGGCTTTTCCAAAATAACCTTTGCGGCGATCTTTTTTTGTTATAATGTTGATCGTTTTCTCTCTATTACCATCATCAAATCCGCTAAAAGCTGACTGATCACTTTGTGCATCGTACACCTGTACTTTATCAACCACATCAGAAGGTAAATTTCTGGTGGCCATTTTAGGATCATCACCAAAGAAACGTTTACCATCTACCAAAACTCTTTTCACATCTTCTCCCTGTGCTTTTACATTACCATCTTTATCAACCTGCACTCCCGGTAATTTCTTCAACAGATCTTCGGTTGATGCATTCGGTTTTGTTTTAAATGCATTGGCGCTGAACTCTGTGGTGTCTCCTTTTATTGCAACAGGTGCAGATACTATAGTTACATTGCCAAGATCTTTTGCAGCATCGGTTAATATAATTGTTCCAATATCTGTAACAGGATTGTCTTTGCTTACAACTACATTTTTATATTCCGATCTGTAACCCTGGAAAGATATCAGCAACAGGTTAACGCCAACCGGCACATTATTTACCTGGAAACTTCCATCAGCTTTGGAAATACCAAATGATATCAATGTGCTGTCTTTATCTAATACAGAAATGGTAGCCCCTTGTAAGTTTTGTTTTGATGTAGTATCCTTTAATTGTCCTTTTATTATTCCTGTTTGTGCAATTGCCGCAACAGAAAAGAAAAGACAAAAGAGCGTAGAAATAGCTTTCATGTGATTGATTGTTCAATACGAAACTATCCGTAAAAGTTTAAAATAACAGTTAATTCAACTTAATAAGTGATGAATGGGCTTATTAGAAGGATGAATCCCTGTTTAAAAACTGTATGTAAGCCAGCTTCCTTTTTAACAGTGGTGCTTTACTTGCATCGAATCTTTCCGACAAAAGTCCGAATCTCTCAATCGGAACTTGTACTGAATATCTCTGAGCAACTAACAAGCATTTATCTTTGCTTTCTTAAAATGCAATTATGAAAAAACTGGCTTTTTTTATCCTGATCTCTGTTTCGGCCTGTACTGTAACCAAACAAGCAACTACCACTCCGGTAAATACTATTGTGGTTGATGGCAAGATCTTTACTACGGCATTTCAGCAGAGAGCAGCAGAGTACAGAGCCTTATGTTACCAGGCTTACAATATTGCATATTTACAGTTAGACAAAGCATTGAGCAATGAATCAGAAAAACCAAGAGCCATTATTACTGATATTGATGAAACCGTGTTAGATAACAGTGTTTATGCTGCTCATCGTGCATTGCAGGGAAAAGATTACGATGCAGCTTCCTGGTTTGAATACACCAGCAAGGGTGTAGCAGATACAGTACCTGGTGCATATAATTTTTTACGTTATGCTTCTTCCCAGGGTGTTGAAATATTTTATGTTACCAACCGTGAAGACAAGGAAAGAATTGGCACTTTACAGAACCTGAAAAATTTTGGTTTTCCGAATGCAGATGAAGCTCATTTATTTACCAAGAAAGAAACATCCGGTAAAGAAACAAGAAGACAAACAATAACTGCTACGCATAATGTTGTATTGTTGTTGGGAGATAATTTATCTGACTTCAGTTTGCTGTTCGATAAAAAAAGTACAGAAGAAAGATTTGCAAATACCAATGCATTGTCGGCTTTGTTCGGCAATAAATTCATTGTACTGCCTAACCCTGTTTATGGTGATTGGGAGTCAGCCTTATTCAAATACAATTACAATCTTTCCCCGGCACAAAAAGATTCAGTTTTAAAAAGCTGGCTGAAAGGATATTAAACTTTCTTCACTTCAAGAGCAGTGATGCCGCTAAGTACTTCATTGATTTTTTTGGTCTTTGAAGGTTTCATAAATAAAACAGGGATCGTAAAGAATGTGATCTTAGATCCATCTTTCCTCTGGAGTTTATAAAAATATCCTCCACCACGTCCATGCATTTCTCTTAAGCTGATGTGTTCAACATCATTAACCACAATGGTGTTTATGTTTTCTGAAAAGAACCTTTCTATTTTTAATTCAATAAACTGCCGGCCGATGATCACTTCTTTTGTATAAGCTTTACAGAAGAGCAAGAAAAAAATTAATACGATTAAAGGACCCATTGCATATTTAAATTCCACGGGTAGCTCTTCAATATTTAGCACCATCCATCCCATGAATAATAATATGAAAGGAAATTATCCTGAAGAAAAAGAATAAAAAACCTTTTCTTGTTTCGCTTTCCGCAAGATGTAACTCGTTAGCTGATTCATTGATGATCTTATAAGGGCTAAATAAGTTCATATTTTATTTAAACATTTCAGGATGAACATCTTCATGTGGTGTTGCTAATTGATATGCTTTTGCAACAGCTATCAGGTTTGCTTCACCATATAATTTGCCTAAGAAAGTAATGCTAGTAGGAAGTTTAGTGCTGGCATTATAACCTGTAGGTAAACAAATAGCAGGATGACCGGTAAGATTAGTAATACCTAACTGGCTTCCAGCATAAGTTGGTGTAATGATAACATCGTACTGATCGAACAGTTTATTCACTTCCTGCATCAACAGATAACGATGACGATTTGCATTGATATAATCGACTGCAGAATAAAATCTTGCTGTTCTGAAATAGTTTGGCCAGTCACCACGATTTTGCCAGGTCATCTCATCATCAATATTCTTACGGGTAAATTCATCAAATGCTGCTGCAGCTTCTGAAGCAATTACTACACCTACCACATTAAAATTATAAACCCCACTATCAGGAAAAACAACAGGCGACAATTCAACACCTAAATCTCTTAAGGTTTGCAATACTTTCCATTCATTTCTCGATGTATCAGTGATCCTGTCGAAGTAATTTTTTGCATAACCGATCTTCAGCTTTTTTACATCAGTTTTTGGATTGTAGTTGAAAGGCATATTCACAGCACTGGCATCTTTGCCATCAGTTCCATGAATAAATGCAAATACCACGGCGGCATCTTCTGCACTTCTGCAGATCGGTCCTGCTTTGTCGAGACTCCAACTCAACGTCATTGCTCCAGCTCTGCTGATGCTGCCGAATGTTGGTCGTAAGCCTGTTGCACCACAGGTATGTGAAGGAGAAATAATAGAGCCTAATGTTTCTGTACCAATGGCAAAAGGAACCAACCCTGCAACTGTTGCAGCAGCAGAACCTGCTGAAGATCCTGAAGAGCCATATTGTGTATTCCATGGGTTATTTGTTCTGCCTCCATACCATTTGTCGCCCATAGCTAATGCGCCAAGCGTAAACTTTCCAATCAATACCGCTCCTGCTTCTCTCAGCTTCATATATACATACGCATCTTCTTCAATTACTTGTTCTTTGTAAGGTTCAGCCCCCCATGTTGTTTTTGTTCCTTTTACTGCAAATAAATCTTTCAAGCCATAAGGAATACCATGTAAAGGGCCTCGATATTTTCCTTTTGCAATTTCAGCATCAGCTTGTTTTGCCTGTTGCATTGCAATATCTCTAGTGATGGAGATAACAGACTTTAAGCTATCATCAAACCGATTGATACGATCAAGAAAAAAATTAGTTAACTCAACAGAACTGATCTTTTTATTTTTGATTAATGATGCTAATTCAAGTATCGAATAGAAAGCAAGATCATTTCTATTCTCTGGTAATTGAATGTTACCAGGAATATTCCAGCTGATCGATTGTTGCCTGGTTTCAAATTTCATTCCCGGCAACGTTGGATTTTGTGCCAGGCTCATCTGCACATTATTGTTCAATGAAAGATTGTGCATTCGTTTTATGTTACGCAGCATATCTCTTAATCCACCGTACATCGAATCAATTTCTTTGTCTGTAAACTGCAGATCTAGAAACTTTGCTGCTACAGGTATATCAGCTTTTGATATAGTATCCTGTGCACGAGCATTTATAAATCCGAATACTGCAAAGCATACAATCAATTTCTTCATATAATTTGTTTATAATCGTCAATGATTTTTACCCAAACATAATCATCCATTATAAGGTTATCTTTTATAACAGCCTTTTTCCGAATGCCTTCTAAATAAAAGCCATTCTTTCTAAGCACTTTCATCGATGCCTTATTTCGTTCAAACACTTCTGCAAAGATCCTTACTACATCAAATTGATTCCGGATATACTCTACCATCAATCCAACGGCTTTAGTAGCGATTCCTTTATTCCAGAATGGTTCACCAATAAAATAACCAACCTCGATCGTCTTTCTATATACATCATCCTTTAAAACTACTCCAATACTTCCTGCCACTTTTCCTTCATAAACAATGCAGAAATGCTGCACTGGTTTCTCGATTGCATGTTGATGTATCCATTGCATAGCATCCATTACAGTATATGGATGAGGGAACGTATCTCTTACATTTAACCACACATTCCTGTTGTTAGCGATAGCGGCTAACTGCTGAGCATCTTCTCTTTTCCATGGACGAAGTATAACATCACTCATTGCTATGAAGATAATAACAAATAAAAAGTCCCACCAAAAGGCAGGACCGTTTACTAACTAACCCATTATTCTAACAAAAAACTATTACTTACCCTTCACCTTGCACTTCAGCGATCTTAGCCCTGATCTTGGCTTCAATTTCATTTGCCAGTTCAGGATTATCCAGCAGCAATGTTTTTACTGCTTCTCTTCCCTGGCCGAGTTTATTTGTATCGTAGCTGAACCAGCTTCCGCTTTTGTTTACAATACCAAGCTCAACACCCATGTCGATGATCTCACCGATCTTGCTGATGCCTTCTCCAAAAATGATATCGAATTCTGCAGCACGGAAAGGAGGAGCTACTTTATTTTTTACCACTTTCACTTTAACCCTGTTACCTACAGCTTCATCACCATCTTTGATCTGTGCTGCACGACGAATATCCAAACGAACAGACGAATAGAATTTCAAAGCATTACCACCGGTAGTTGTTTCAGGATTACCGAACATCACACCGATCTTTTCTCTTAACTGGTTGATGAATATGCAAACAGTATTTGTTTTAGAGATCGTTGCTGTAAGCTTTCTTAAAGCCTGGCTCATTAATCTTGCCTGCAAGCCCATTTTGCTGTCACCCATTTCACCTTCCAGCTCACCTTTTGGTACAAGCGCAGCAACAGAATCGATCACTACTACATCCAAAGCACCGGAAAGAATCAGACGATCGGCAATTTCTAAAGCCTGTTCACCATAATCCGGTTGAGATATCAGCAGGTTATCTATATCAACACCCAATTTTTGAGCATAAGAACTATCAAAGGCATGTTCAGCATCGATGATGGCACACATACCGCCTTTTTTCTGTGCTTCGGCAATAATATGTGTGGCAATTGTGGTTTTACCGGAAGATTCAGGACCATAGATTTCGATCACCCTTCCTTTAGGTACACCACCAATTCCGAGAGCTGTATCTAAGCCGATAGAACCGGTTGAAATGACTTCGATCTGGCGGTCACCTTTCTCATTCATCATCATTACGCTACCCTTGCCAAAATCCTTGTCAATCTTATCTATCGTGAGTTTCAGCGCTTTAAGTTTCTCAGCATTACTCATAAAATTCTTTTTAGGGTTCAAATATATTGTGGCGATAAAGATAATAGAATTTTATTAATAAACTAATTTATTTAGCAGGAAATTGCTAAATATTTTTGGTGGGATAAATGAGGTTGATTAGAAATACTTTGTGCGGATATTGGTATGTAGCTGGCCTCCGTTGTAGGTGATCCTGGCCTTGCTGAAAGATGGTGGGCCGAAAGTGCCCATTACATTATTGGAGAAGCCAAAACCTTCTTTGGGAAAACCGATCCAGTTGGTGTTCATCTTGCCGTCTTTGTTCTCATCATGCAAAACGGCTATTGCATAGTCACCTGCAGGAAGCGGGAATACATCAATAGAAGCAGTTTTATCAACCACCTTCAGCTGTAGTTTCTTAAATGCTTTTTCGGGTTTATCAGGATAGCCGTCTGATCCTTTGAAGATGCTGATCAGCACCTGTCCTTTATTGCTTCGTAAACCGGAAACAGTAATGGTCATCTTATCTTCTGTTGTATATGAAGAAGACAAGATGACCCCTGAAAAGATCAGTAATGCTGCGATAGCGAATTTCATCACCTCAATAATAGGTAAATTCTTACAGACGGATATTTCCTTCTACACCGTCATCACTTTCTTTACCGCTAATGGCTCCTGCAACGATCTTTAAAAGTGATACCATTTTATTGTGCTTTGTATCCCAATAACGCACTTCCTCAGGCCTAACACGTATGATCGTTAACTCAGGATCATCCACACCTTCGTTGAACCAGGTTTTGGCCCAGGCACTCCAGAGTTCTTCTGCTTTTTTACGGTCTTTAATGATATCTGCTTCGCCATATATTGAAATGAATTCGCTATTTCCGGGCTTGGCATATAATAGTTGCACTTTATCGTCCTGCTTTATCTCGAGATTTTTATTGCTGTCGGCCTTGCTGAAGAACCAGATGTTTCCCTGGTCATCCACATCTCTTGTACTCATTGGCCTGGTGGAGAAAGGTTGTTCATCCAGATTGGTACAGAACATACAGAAGTCTATTTCCTTCACCAGTTCTTTCATCTTTTGTAAGCCTTCGTTGCCGCTTAAGTCTTTTACTTCACTCATACTAAAATTTTATATTAGCCCACCAAAAGAGTGCCGACCACCATCCGAAAAATTAATAATACGGTTGTTGCAATAATCTCTATTTACTAATGCGAACAGTTAAACATTCCAGTTTATAGAAGATGATAAAGCTACCAGTGACCTTTCCTGAATTAGAAACCGACCGGCTTCTGCTTCGTAAACTGAGCTTACCAGATGCTCCTGAAATTTTTCAGTTACGCTCAGATAAGATGCAAAATGAATTCATCGACCGGCCATTGGCTATTTCTATCAGCGATGCTGAGAAGTTTATTAATATGATAGATGCAGGCATTGAAAGAAAGGAGTCGTTATTATGGGCTATACAGTTGAAAGGAGAGAAGAATTTAGCCGGAACAGTTTTACTCTGGCATTTTGATGAAGCGACGAACCGAACAGAGTTGGGTTATGAAATGCTGGCACGTTACCAGGGAAAAGGCATCATGCACGAAGCGATCAATAAGGTATTGGATTATACATTCTCTGTATTGCAGATATCAGTTGTTGAAGCCTGGACACATCCCGGAAATAAAAAGTCAATTGCCGTACTGGAAAGATTGGGATTTAAAAGAGATGCAGCAGCCGAGCTAAATAAACCGGACGATGTTAATGAAAACATTTTCAGTTTAGCGGCTTCTGATTATTCGTATAAATAAGTTCTGCGGTAAGGATATAAGGCACCGTAATCTTCTACGGCCAGGTTTCCTTTGTGATCAGTATCGTAAGTGAAAGAACCTCCGTTAAATTTCTTCATGGTTTGATGGGAGAATATTCTAGGCATCAGGAAGGTTTCAAACTCAAAAACCGGGCTGCTGTAAATGAAGAGTAATGGGTTTGTTGATCTAAAAACATTCGTCTCTTTATAATACAGAAAGGAACCGGAGAGTATTGAAGGATTATTATTTTGACTGAGGTGATAATCGCTGATATTTCCACCGTTATACACCGGCATAAAATTGTACTTCAAAGTATTTCTCAATACAACAGAATCAGGTACATCTTTTCCGGAGCTGTAGTAAAAATCTGTTCTGCTCACTATAGTATCTCGTCCACCAATATTCTTATGCTTTATAATACTTAATGGAAGCACTTTCTTCCGCATAAAATATTCAACATAATCATATCCTGTAGAAGGATGCAGTGTAGCTTTTATGTAATTATCCTGATAACTATATTTAGCTATTATGAAAGGAGCACCGAGACCTGAATCAACACGAATCTCACTTACCTGGTTACCATAGTAATGTACGCTGTATTTTCTGTTAGCATCTTTGAACGATACCAGCCTGTCCTGCTTTCTGGATTGTTCTTTCTGGCAGGCAAAAAGAAACAGTAAACAAAACACAAATAAGCAGCGGATAAGGCAATGCATAGACTGATCAAGATAATCAGAATTATTTAAAAAGCACTATTCTTATTAGTGAATTCGATCAGATCCCAAAGATTTCCATACAGATCTTCAAATACTGCAACTGTACCGTAAGGTTCTTCTTTTGGTGAACGAATAAAGTTGATTCCCTTGTCAACGTAGTTGTTATAGTCTCTCCAGAAATTATCTGATTGTAAGAAAAGAAATACTCTTCCACCTGTCTGATTGCCAATCCGGCTTTTTTGTTCATCACCGACAGCCTTTGCTAATAAGATACTACTGCCTGTTGATGCTTTGGGAGCTACTACAACCCATCGTTTGATTGATGATTGTGGTGTGTCTTCAATTAGTTCAAACCCCAGTTTTTGTGTGTAGAATTCTATCGCTTCATCGTAATCATTCACCACGATTGCAACATGTGCAAGAGATTGTTTCATGCTTTAAGATAATATAAGATTCACAGGTAATGCACATTTGAATTTGTTATTATGCCTCTGGCACTATTTAAGCATCTTTTATATAAACATTATGTATGATACAGTATATAAAAGCACTACAGAGCCTTTTACAGCCTGGCGTACAGCTTCAACGCAGTGAAGTGATCAGGCGTTATCGTTCCTTGAAAAATTATAACAAAGAAGTGCTGCGAATGATATGCATGACAGACTTCTTCATGATATCGAAAAATGAAAAGGGCGAGATATCATTCTCATAGCAATAAAAAAGCAGCCGTTAGAAGCTGCTGATAAAATGACTTTGTTTGTTACTTAGGTATTCCTTCATCTGCAGAAGGACCATAAGTAGAAGGCACAGGTATATCTAATAGGCGTAAGTACACACCAAGTTGTGCCCTATGATGTACGATGTGATTAAACACCAAACCTCGCAACGCTACTTTCTTTGGCGCAGTAAATAATACCATCTCTCCATTCTTTAGCGACCACATGGCATCTAACTCTTCAGCTTCAGTTGATTCTAATAAACTGATAGATTTCGATACATGTTCATCAAATATCTTTAAGCGTTCAGCTGCATTAGCAGGTTTGATGGGAATATATTCTCCGGCACCAAAATCAAGTGATGGCCTCGATATCACCACACTCACCCAGCCATTTAACTCAGCCACATGGTTTGCCAGTGCAGCAAGCTTCATTGATTTTTCATGAGGTGCCCAATCATCTTTACCATCCGGAACTCTTTCCAGCATTTTCCGGGTGATGCCGGTTTCATGTTTGAATTCTGAAAGTAAGCCTTGTACGATTCCCATAGTTTTGATTTTTACCAAAGATAATTTTATGTGCCATGATTTCAATATCAAAGCATTATCACCTTCATGCATTCTAAATAAAATGCAAACGTTCGTTAAACCTTTCAAAAAGGCCTCTGTCTATCAACCCATAAACAATAATATGAGATAGGTTAAGCGTTAATATGCAGGCTTAAACATCTCGATTGTTCACCTTACCAAAAACCAAACACATGAAACTACCGATCAGGCTTCTGGCAATTATTGCCTCCTTCTCTCTAATGTTCACTGCATGTAAAAAAGAAGACTCCGTTTCTAAAGATGATAAAGAAGTTGAATTAAGTGCTCAATCAGATGACCAGGCCAGAATTAGTATGGAGACAGATGAAGTGGCCGATGAGATCAACAGCATTATCGAAAACTCACCTGCATTGCAGGGAAGAGGAACACAGATCCAGGCTTTGTGTAATGCTACGGTGACCATAGATTCTTTAAGTAATCCAAGAACAATAACTGTTACTTATAATGGATTGAATTGTATTGGTAACAGAAGCAGAACCGGAACAGTGGTAGCTTCTATGCCTGCAACAATGAGATGGAAAGATGTTGGTGCGGTATTAACGGTTACGATCAATAATTTAAAGATCACTAGAGTGAGTGATGGAAAATATATTACGCTTAACGGCACTCATACCATTACCAATGTTTCGGGTGGAAGATTAAGAGATCTGCCAATAATGGGAACGATCATTCATATTATCTCCAGCAACAATATGAGTATTAAATTCGATACCAGTGCGGCACAAAGAAACTGGAACGTTGCAAGAAAAAGAACGTTCACTTTCAATGCAGGCAATGTAAACATTACCACTACAGGAAACCATACGATAGCCGGAAATAATAAAGTGGCTGAATGGGGCACCAATCGTTTTGGTACTGCTTTCATAACATCAATAGAACAACCACTTACTGTAAGGCAAGCATGTAACTTCCGTTTAACGAACGGACAGGTAAAACATGAATTACTGGGCAGAAATCTTACGGTAACATTTGGATTGGATGCTGCAGGAAATGCTACCACTTGTCCTGCATCAGCTCCATTCTTTATGAAGCTGGTGTGGAGTGGGCTAAACGGACAAAGTCATACTTTGATAAGGCCTTATTAATAATGGAAATTAAAGTTACCAGGAGCAGCTTTCGGGCTGCTTTTTTATTTGTACTTACGCCGGACGAGGCATGTGTAACATCGGCTTCCATCGGCTTAAGTACGACGTAACCTCCTTGTAGATACGGCGTAGGTATAAGGAAGGTATAAAGTAGGTATAGGGCAGGTACAAGGTTAATACAGCGAAGGCTGTGAGATGAAAGTTTGGAAAGTTTCCAAATAAGTTTCCCGAAAAGTTGACAACGTCTGTTTTTAGGGTAGTAAGATATTGATGCTAACGGGTTTAGATGTGCCCGGCTTAAAATGACAAAATTTACCTGAAAAATATATTATTGATTTCTGTTATTCAATGGTAGGGTTTACATCTGAAAACTGTAAAGTACCGAGGTTGCATCGGAGTTGTACCGGAGTTGCATAGAAGTCTTACACAAGTATTACATGTGGCATAATGAGGCAAGGGTTGACTGGTGTTTGGTCCTAAGATAGCTATGTCTTGTTCCACGATATTTATTTGAATTGGTGAGGTTAATACATGGAACATTCGTTGAAATGATGCCGCGATACAATCATGTATGGCTCAACTATGAAGGGACTATGGATGAAGATGCAATGGAGGGGCAAGGGAATGTGAGTTGGGAGTTGGAGTTTTGAGTTTTGAGTTTGGAGTTTGAAGTTTGAAGTTTAGGTTTTATATTAGGGGAACAAACCCTGGTTTATGACCGAAAACCCATCTTTGACTGCAAGGCTTGTTATGCATAAAAATGAAAACAGGATTGCAGTAAGTTTTGAACATAATACGGAATGGAACGCCAGAATAAAACAATTGCCGGGATGCAAATGGAGCCATACCCTTAAAAGCTGGCATTTACCTGATACACCTGAATACAGAAAACAGTTTGGTATTGATTCTAATAGGGCTGAAAATTTACTGACCAAAGCATCAGTTATTAAACAAATTAAAGTACCTCCTAAGCCAAAGCAGCAAGGTATAAATGAAGAAAATAAGAAAGCACTTGACCTGTTTACACAGCAATTGCATTTGAAAAGTTACAGTGCCAGTACTTTGAAAACCTACCGGAATGAGTTTTCGATATTCCTTGAAACTTTGGGAAAAACACCAGCCTATTCATTGAGTGTTTCAAGGCTGAAAGATTACCTGGAATATTGCCATACCACTTTAAAGCTTACGGAAAACACTATTCACAGCAGGATGAATGCGTTGAAGTTTTATTATGAACAGGTATTGAAAAGAGAGAAATTTTTTTACGATATACCCAGACCTAAAAAGCCCGGTTTACTACCAAAAGTATTAGGCGAAATAGAGTTATCGAAGTTATTTAATGCTGTGAGTTCGATAAAACATAAGGCAATACTTTTTACCGCTTACAGTGCAGGATTAAGAGTGAGTGAAGTAATTAATCTTAAATGGAAAAATTTAGATCGGCAGCGAGGACAGATATTAATTGAGCAGGCAAAAGGAAAGAAAGACAGGTATGTGAGTTTAAGCCCAGTTCTGGTAGATATATTAGAGAGTTATTATAAAAAGAGTAAGATAAAACCAATGACTTATGTATTTGAAGGATTACAAGGAGAACAATACAGTGCCAGAAGTGCCCAAATAATTTTTGCCAGGGCCAAAGAAAAGGCCGGTATAAAGAAAGAAGTGAGTTTTCATAGTCTTCGACATTCATTTGCCACTCATTTACTGGAAAAAGGAACGGATGTACGATACATCCAGGAACTATTAGGGCATTTTAGCATTAAGACCACTACCCGTTACTTACATGTTGCCAAAGAGAAGTTGGTGGTAATTGAAAGTCCGTTAGACAGTTTATGGAAGGATGGCAATATTGATTGGGATGGATAGATTGCCGCAATTGACAATACAAAAAGCGAAATATTACTTTGTTGAATATCAATGGAAAAGAAAATGGAAGATTTCGTGTAATTTCACTAATACAAACGTTCAACAAAATGTCCGCAAAAGGCAGGCGGACGAAGTGTCTTCGTTTTCGTGCCTCAAACTCCCGACCCTTCTACATTTTGTTGAACGGCTCAGGCTCGGTCTGCGTGAAGAAATTTCCTTCAACCCCTTTGTTCCCGCATTGCGGACACTTCGTTGAACAAAAGCGTTTGCGGAAATGACGCAGACCGTTGCTCCCGTGCCTTTTTTCAAAAGTCACTTCGCAAACGCCTGAGCCGTTGTGCGCAATTGGAGAACCCATGAAAGTAATAAGTTGTATAATTTATTTTTGCTTTGTCCTTCACTTAGTCTCTTGCAAACCAAGTAATAAAAACTCTATTGTATTTGTTTCAAACATTCAAAAAGATTTGAATTTTTATATGAACAATAATCAATTCAAATTCATATATAAAAACGAACATTTTACAGATTCCACAATAGGAACATATACTGTTATAAAAGACACACTAATATTAACTTATGGAAGTATCAATATAAATGAAGTGAATAAAGAAAATGCAAATATTAATGCATTGATATCCGTCGGGCATCTGTTTTCAAAAGAGCATTTCTTAATGCGACCACAAAAACTTTTAATAGCAGGAAACAAATTGCTTTATCTTGAAAATAATACTCACAAGCCCGTAATAATCAAAATAAATAACACCAATCAACAAATATATCTCGAAAGGGAATAATGCCTCACTTTTCTTTATTGAAAACAAATTGAATGTTGACTTGCTAACTTTTAGTAAAGAACTTACCAAAATCAATAAAAATTTTAAAAATAAATAGGCAATTGGTAAGTTAACTGGACAAGAAAACTGCGCACAACATCGGTTTGGCAAAAATTGGGCTGGAGAATATGGCCAATCAGCTGTGGAATATGAATCATCTGCAGTAATTTGGCCAGGAACTAATTTCGCAAGTCTGGCCAAGCCAAGCAATTGGAATTCTATTGCCCAATCTTCGCCAAGCCGGTAACCGTTATGTGCAAGGCTTATGGACACAGTCACCCAAATAGAACAACAGTTACAGATTGACAGCTTTTATCCAAGTGGCGCCTACATTTGGGAGACAGGAAAGGCTGTTTACGAATTTCCTTTTATTCAAAAGGTAAATGACAAAAAATTTGTTGTTCATAGTCAAAGACATCACGCTTTGAACCCATTTCAATTAGCAGAAAAGACAGAATGGTCATTTGACAATTTACGTGACGCTTATAAAAAGTTGCATAACCTTGAAAACGGAATTTTTTAATGAAACAGCATTTTACGTTCAGCGAAATCCTCTTGTTTGCACTTTATCTTGGTTCCATAACATACTTACTTGGATTAACCTATCAACTATTTGTTAGCATTAAGACTGACACAAGATTAAAGTTCAAACAGTTTGTCCTTGTAGTTGTGACGAGACTGTTGACAATTACTACAACTCTTTTGATTTGGTTTTATTGGACACTAATCGACATTCAATTTGGACCATTTTTGGTTCCTGCTTTAATTGCTGAAATATTCATAAGCCCAATATTTTTAAAACTATTTGGCTACAGCTTTTGGGTGACAAAGAAAGCCAGCACATAACAAGGGGTTTGGCAAAATGCGGGCTGACGGAACTTTTTCTTCAACTGTAGTTTTTCCATTTGGCTTTTGCGCCAGCTGACCGAACGCTATTGAACAGAAATCTATAACTTGAACAATAAAACAACCATCAACTTCAGTAAGCCAGGCAGACGAAACGCTATTGTCCCGCACTTCGCAAAGCCCTGAACGTTACCTGCCATTATTTTGCGACAGCGTTCATAAATCAGACAGACAAAGATGCCTTTCACCTTTTCACATCCTGCCGCAGTTATACCGTTGACATTTTTGCCAAGACGCTGGTTTTCGTTGACAGGACTTGTAATTGGAAGCATGGCACCAGACTTTGAATATTTCATTAGGTTGAAAGTGCAAAGCTTTTACAGTCATACGTTGACCGGGCTATTGTGGTTTGACTTGCCATTAACTATTTTACTTGCATTTATTTTCCACCTCATCGTTCGGAACAGCCTGATTGATAACTTGCCGCCTGTTTTAAAGAACAGGCTTGTTGTTTTTAAGCATTTCCAATGGACAGAGCATTTTAGAAACAATGTTTTAGTTGTTTTACTGTCGTCCCTTATTGGCATAATCACACATATCATCTGGGACAGCTTTACGCACCAACATGGACATTCCGTTGAAGCAATAGGTGCACTACAAGACACGTTCATGATTGTAGGATATGAAGTGCCAGTTTACAAGATATTACAGCATACAAGCACATTAGTTGGTGGAATTTTAATTTTGTACGCATTATTTCGCTTGCCTGTTGAGACTTCTTCACCTAAGGCAGATACAAAACTTAGCTACTGGCTTTCCGTAACCATTATAATGTTGACAGTAGTTGCCTCTCGTGTGTGGTTGGGTCAAAGCCCAAACCTCATTGGCAACGTGATTGTGACCGCTTTAGCAGGTGGATTAATTGGACTAATTCTGACACCACGGATACTTCGAGTGACACAAAACGGCAGGTAACATCGGCTTGGCGTTATGGCGGCTGACCCAACGCAGCATCAGCAGCAGTTTCGCTATTGTGCTGCATATCCAACTTGACAGAACGCTATTGAGCAGTAGAAATAATCTTGTACATTAGTTCTTCATTCGGCTTCAGTTGTCGGCAGATGGAAAACAGAATACCGCCACAACGCCAAGCCGTTCAACGTTAGCAGCAACCCTAATTGACAGTGCCGACCTTATCAAACATACAAATGCCAAAACGACTTACAGTAAAAATTCTTACAGTTATCGGATTACTAAGTTTGTTTTCCCTGACAATGACTGCACTTGCTTGGGGGACTGCCGACACAACTATTTATTATTTGTTGCTCTACCCAATTCTGTTCATTACAACAATTCTCATAATTGCTAATGCCCGTGTTGCTTTTTTCCTAATTATCGCCATTGCTATTGCTTATGCGATACTTTTAAATCGTGACATTGGTGAGTTTCTTGTGTTTAATAGCCATAACAATATCTTGTATTTAGTTTTGGCTTTGCCATATTTTGCATTACTTACATTAATTCCCTTTACAACTTCATACCTGACAGCAACTTCAAAGCAAAAAGGGATTTTTGTCATGGCAGCAATTATAGTAACGCTCAGTTTTCCAATTTTTGCAATTGCCGAACGCTATAATATGACTTATTCAGACAATATTTTTGTTGACGCAGAAATTACTGACCAAGGACAAGTGATATTAAATTGTAAGCCAGGATTTGCAGACACACGTGCATTTATTGTGACAACTAATTCTTCAAAAATTGCAGACCAGATAAAGAAATATGGTGAGTACTATCAAGGAAGCTACTTTCTTCATAACACGACAATCAGGAAGGATTATCGTTTTAGCAACTTGAAGTCGGTAACACTTTCAAAAATTGGCAATAATAAAATAGTTCCTGAACAGACTTGGACGTCTGACGAAATAAAGGGCGATGTTTCGTTTCTTAAGCCGTGACAGCTTGATAGAAAAGGGTATGCTGCTAACGTGGTATTTCTGCAATAGCGGCTGAAGAATAAGTGCTGAACAAATGAATAATATTCAACAATATCAATAATTTAAGCTGACGGAACTCGGACTTCCGCTACTGCAGAAATACCCGAACCGTTGGCTGTAACCTTATTGGGAGACAACCTAATTATTTTGACACCTTAAAACTAACTGTATGACATTTCTTAACAACATCTACAGTATTGACGGAAAAGATTATTCCTTCAATGTTATTCAATTAACAGAAAAGACAATCAGTAAAGTCCCATCTACAGCAGGAGTTTTTCTTATAGCTGATATGACTGTTCATTCTGATAGAAATTCTAATAGTAGAGTTTTAAGTATTAACCCTCACGAAAATCTTCAACAACAAGCAAAAAACGCATACGATAATTTAAAAGAACAATATGAGAATATTGGATTTCAATACTATGAAACGAACAACTTATTATAAAGGACTAACTTAGTTGCTGGTTTGAAATCTTTGTATAATTATACTTTATAAGTTTGACAGAAGAAATCACATAAAGAAGGAAAATCATCAACTTTCTTTTCAAAGAAAATAGTGTTGAGAGGAAAATCTTTATGGATTGGATGAATACACATAGTAGCATCAGCAGATACCACTATTGATAATGTTTCATTATAATTCTTATCTCCTTTTAGTTCTCTTATTTGATATTCTTTAATAAATTGACTTGGGATAAGTATTTTAAACTCTCCAACTGAAGAAGAAAGGCTACAGCCAACAGTAGTATTTATGCTATTTGGGCTGGAATTTGTTTCTTCGGCTGTTGTTTGGCTATTTGGCTGTTGTTCCGGCTGGAAGTTGTCATTTGTGCTTTCCATTATATTTTTATTTTTTATTTGTTTATTTAGCATTTGTACTGGACGGAAGTATTTCAAATAACCAAACAGCATAAATACTCAACGTTAGGCGCAACTACCAACCTTAAAGATGCTAGACGAACTAATTTCATTTACAAATAGAGAAGATTTTTGGGGCGACTGGCATCTACGACTGGAGCAAGCCCAATTCCAACAAGACACACTAACATTTATCGTTTCGACTATAAAAGATGCTTATCCACCAGCAGACGATACACTGCAATGGTGGAGGGTTGAATGTAAAGGTCTGGTGACAGAGAGTGGTATTGGAAGATTGAACGTTCCGAATTACAGAATTAATCTCCTCAATGAGCATCCGTTACTTTGGCAATACGAAGAACGTTTGCATCTTCTGTTAACCGGCAGAGTGAAATCCCTTCCCGAGTTGTTAGGTGAAATGTTTTTAAAGCACATTGAGACATGCGGAAATTGGTTAGACTTCAACGGCATGGTAGCAGGATTGCATTGGAGACTGCAGCAAGAGGGAGAAGCAGAAATGCTCTTGCCTAAACGACTTTTGCAGTTTTATCAGCCAATATTGGAAAAACATGGCCTTAAAGTAAATGTAGAACCTGGACTGGATGCAACGCCTGGATTGAAGATGCTACTGATTGGAAATCCGCACATGAGTGAAGACAATTATAGATTTGGCCAAGTTTACGTAGTGGCGGAAGAGTTCTCAGCGATGACCGTAGCGCCTAACAGCAGCTTTTAGCAATAGCGGCTTGACTGCAAAGGCTCGACAGAATATCTTTATGCTGCTTTAGCGCATTAGTGAGGCTGAATAACAATAAATGCCGCTACTGCTTAAAGCTGAAAAACGTTAGCAGGCATTTAAATGACACATCTCAAAAGCACAGTCCTTTTATCACTCTTATTGGTGACTGCTTGCAGCGACAAAGGCACTCGACAAGCTCAAACATCAAGTCATGACAGTTCTGCTATACACGTTGCAACCACAGACACGACTAAACCAGTTGTGACACCAGAACTCAAAAACTGTTTTAATTACAACGAAGCAACTTCTTGGGACGATGTCGCTGAAAAGTATGATTACGACTTTCAGGCTTATGCACACGAAAACAAAAAGTATCTTAAAGGCAAAATACGTTTGACTGACAAGCAGGCAAAGCTCATATTATACGGCGACGACGAAACTGTGGACATTACAAATATTTGGAGCGAAGAAGTTGTAGCGACAGAAGATATTGACAAGTATCTAAACGACAACGAATTCTATATTACCGACACTATAGCAAGCAAACCTAAATGGACAGCTTTGCTAATTGAAAAGATTGAAGCAAATGGCTCGCAAAGGTTTCTGGTGACAGTTGACCAAGACAAAAGAGCTATTTCAAAAGTTCGCATAGCATTTTATTTTCGTTCTGGGACATATACAGCTACTGATGGCTCACGACCTCCTTGGTTTGCAACAAAAACTGCGTGTATTTATGACAATCTAACTATAAAGACAGACAACAATCAAGGTGACACTAGAACTTATTCCATTAACGAAAAAGGACAAATTGCAGAAGTAAAATAAACGCCTGCTAACATCGGTGGCAGTTGCACAACTTCCCTTTCTAAAAATCAAAAAGCTTTCAACTAATTTTTTGATGCGGATATTCTAAAGAACTGTTTTTGCGGTATAGTGTTGCAGAGGAGATACTGTAGCTAAAAAATG